>DAMDKS010000019.1:0-72055 GCA_032085455.1 Oceanobacillus sp. | reverse complement strand
CAAATACCACGGGTAAATCTGAGGAATCTGAGGGTTCAAAAGAGCCAAACAATAGTTTTTTAAAGTTTCTTTACAAGATGTTTCCAATCAGCTTACTCATATAATATTCATCAACAAGTTTTCCATCAATATACAATGCATTTCTTTTGGTACCTTCAATTTCAAAGCCTGATTTTTGATAAAGCTTCAACCCTGCTTTATTTTCAGTAACAACAGTAAGTTCCAGGCGGTGAATATTATGATTAAGAGCCCATTCATCCAAAGCCTGAAATAATTCCGTACCTATCCCCATCCCCCGATGTTTTTTAGAAACGCCAATCACAATATAGGCTGCATGCTTGTTTCTTCTTGCTTGACCACCAATTGCGAACAAATAACCCACTAACGCACTGGCTTCCTCCGCAACAAATACTCTAGAATTCGGCTTTTTCTTCAGATTTTCAATCATTTTTAACTGACCTTCGATAGTCAGCTTCCTTTCTCCAGCTTCCCAAAGCATATACTTAGAGGTTTCATCAATTTTTCGAATAAGGTTTGCTAGTTTTCCAGCATCCTTCTTTCCTGCTTCTCTAATGATCATTTTGCTCACCTCTATATTCATTTAAACAAATCCTCAACTTGAAAATATTTCGACAAAGGCACTTTTCTACCAGCTTTATCCCATTCATGGTATGTTGTAAACACTTGCATGATATCACCATTTGCACGCTCTTCAACTAAATATTTTATTGTAAGAAAGCTTCGCCAATAATCAAACATAATACTTGTCAGATTTCCTTCATAAGAGCTGCTCCCAAATGCATCCAATGTATGATTGCTATACTTTTCTTTAAACATTTCCACTAATGCAGCTTCCACTTCTGAAATCGCTGTAAATTCATTCTCATTTAGCGTGAATTTCCTGCCCATATATTCACACATTCCTTCCTCAAACCAAATACTGTCTTCCCTTTCATCATCGAACTCATCCAAAAATAAATCGGAATGATGAGTCAGCTCATGGGCTACAATGCTAAACACATGATCCTCAGACATATTTTTATAGAAAGCCTTAATCTTATCATTTTTACGCCCATCTAATTGTCTAAGAAACAGATCCTGCCATGCTGCAAAATCTGGGGTAATGTAGATAATATCTTTATTAGTAAAGGCTGGAATTGGGATATTAGAGAAAACGGTGGTTGCTAACTCTTCCGTTGTCCAGACTATTCCTTTAGGCAGATCAACCAGTTTAAAATTTTCTTCCAATACTTTTTGATACTTTTGAAGTTTTATTGAAAATCGCTCAATTCGCTCGTGATATTTTGTATATTCCTCTTTCTTTTCAAATGCATAGATATGTCTCATTTTTATTACCTCATTTATTTAGAAATTCCATCAAACCACACTAATGCTTGTGCCTCGATTTCTTTAACGAGGGCATCTTTTCCATTAATGTACGATTCCATATCGAAGGGAAATTGTTTAGCAAGCTTGCTTTTGAGCGCACCATAACGTTCACTTGTATTCGGATGTGCACGTAAATAATCACGAAAGGCTATATGCCGTTTAATATCAAGACTGCCCTCTTGAAAAATATGTACATGATGCGTGCGCCTCTCGCCCCCTTTTCGAAAATACCTCCTGCCAGCAATCCCAAATTCCCCCATTGGCTTAAACCCGAGCTGCTGCATTGCTGTGTTATGCTGTTCAACCAGATGAATATCTTCCACAACAGGCATCATATCAATGATTGGCTTTGCCTGTAACCCTGCAACCGAGGTACTGCCAATATGATAAATGGCTACAAGATCTTCTCCAAAAATACGCTTTATTTTTTCAGCTTCTTCTTCGTACATGGAGGTCCATTCCCTGTTATATGCAGTAACCACTACTTTCCGCATGCAAACACCCACTTTTTGATCAAACTTTTAGCCAAACAAGAATGTTAATACATTATCAAAGGATGGTACACCTAATAATCTTAGGACTGGATTAACGAGAAACACACCAACGAATAAACCAGAAATAAATATTAAACTAATCTTTTTCTTGCTCATGCCGTTCCTCCTAGTAATCTATGAACTTCATCCACATCATCCCACATATAGGTGAGCTCATTTAATACTTCTTCATCAATTTTAATTTGTACTTCCTTTACTAATTCCGTTCCGTAATGCTCATAAAAATAGCGAGATCATGTTTTAGTTTTCCTGCCTGCAAATAAAACAGCTATTGATAGAAGTTTAGTACCTACTAAATTTTCATCTAAAACAATTCTTTGACAAGAAAAGAAACTGCCTCCTCGCTAATTAGTATGGAAACAGATGCTAGAGCAGCCAGTGGGTTAACATGGAGAGGCGGGCATGATAGCCTCGTCGGCGTGAGCCGATATTCCTTATATATTGGCGGTTTGGCTCGTTGATCATGCCTGCAGTGGCTCCATGTCAAACCGACTACTATTCTCACTTTTATCTTCACTCCCAACATCAAATAACGAGGAGCCAAGAAACATTGAAAGGCATTAAACCAATCAAGGTTTCATCATAAAATTATTTTAGTTTTGTTATCTGATTTGAGAGATAAACTCCTTGGTACCTGACTCTACCTTCTTCATCGACAAACTCAACCTCGTAGGCTTTATTAGGTGTATCATAAACCATTATTATAGTGCCTATATCTCCTTTTTTTATCCCCTCGTTAGGGTCATCTTCTAAAACTAGAACAGTTTCGTATACTTCAAAACTCATTATCTTCACCTACTTTACAAATAGTGTAGTCATTTCAGGTGTATTCGAGCCACTCTTAATAATCCATCCCGTTCTAACTGTGGAAGTTTTACCGTTAGCACCTTTTATTAGCATATCAACAGTATATCTTTGACCGTATTGGTCTGCTTTCCCTAATGTAGCAGGTGTGTTTGCCAGATTTTTGTGAATTTGTTTCATTAGTTGACTAGCATTAGATTGATTATACCCTAGAGCACTCTCAAATACTTTCGCTTTATTTCCTCCAACTGGATGATTAGGATTTAAAGCATAATCAGTTAGTTTTCTAGGGTCTATTGTAGCTTTACTGAAGTTAGGAATAGCATTATCTATAGCCTTACCAACCTTCTTCCCACCACTCGCCACATCATCAAGCGGCTTCATCACCTTCAAAGGTTTTACAAAAGGGATGAGCATCGCTAACGCAAGTCCTTTTTCACCTGCCGTCGCATCTCTACTTATCAATGTGCCGAAATCCTCCGTGAAAAATCCAGCCACTGCAGTGAACGGCCCTGCCAAACCATCCGGTGTTCCTGCTAGGGAAGAGTTCCCAACAAGTGCATTTCGCTGTTCCCAAAAAGTGGTCTCTTCACCGTATTCAGGTAACGAGTAGTTTTCAGGGGAATATGCCCTTGTTGAGCCATTTTCTTTGATGTCATTCAAGTATGCTTTGATTGCAGCAATCTCTTCTTCAGACATTGCATTTTCCATTGCTAAATCCTGATAGGCTTTTGTTTCTTTTAGTTTATCAAAATTCACTGGCTTGTTGCTAGGCTCGTGATTGCGATGGGTAAGTGGGAATAACGATTTTGGATAAAGCAATATGGTTAGTGGTGCTACATAAGAAAACATATTTTTTTGTTTATCTAATAATGGCTGCCGTTCAGGTGCCGTCTCATAAACTAGTTCGAGTTTATCTTGATGAATGGGAGTATTCATATGCTGCAGTCTCCCCATTAAAGGAAAGCTTTTCAGCACATATGAAATAATCTGCTCAGCACCTGCCATTTCAATATAAGCGCGACCCCCCAAACAACATCCTTTTTGAAAAGTTGCCCACCGAAAAGCTACCACTTTGAACCAGCTTCTCCATATCCGAAACATACTTTTTCATTGTTTCCATGTCTTGTTTCAATGGCTGCAGTGCTTTTGTTTGCGAACGGTCAACATCATACAACCGTTCCATGACTTGCCGGGTTTTCTTTTCGCCTTGCCGAACCTGATAAATTAGTTCTTCAGGATCAAGGTGTGGTAAGGAAACAATATCACGGATACTCTGTATTGTATAATTTGCATCTTCTGTCAGGTTCAGCGTTGTTCGCTGTATATTTCGCAGACCATCGTGGATTTCATTTTCTATAAATCCTTGCTCGATTCTTCCGTTTGGGTCTGGTTCAAGTGCGTGAACAGCTTGTTCCATCTGCTTCAACGCCTGATCAAAATCAATGAGAAATTCGTATAATCGGATTAAAAACTGCTGATGTGCTTCCTGATAGAACAATCGAATCGCATCACCCGTTTTCCCTTTGAGTTCTTCTTCAAGGGAAGTAACTTGGCGGATTGCCTTTTGCGTGGCTGTGATTTGCTCTTGAAGCGCATCAATCTGCTTACGACCTTGTGCGATATCACCCACTAAACAATCGACATCAAGAACTTTCACACTATCCCCCCTGCCTCGTAGGTCACACTTCCAGTTGCTTCATGTTAGAGGCAACTGCCTCATCTGTTTCTTTCATCGTTTCAATGGTTTGCATGGTTATCTCTGTACTTGTTAGAAGGAGTTGCTGGTAGGAGGAGACCACTTCATCCAGCTGCCCCTTTAACGCATTCCATTCATTGACCATATCTAGCCTATTTTCTCCTTCTATACTAGTGGTAAAAGAAGATGCAAGCTGGTTCGCTACAGTGCTGCTTTTACTTCTGCATCATTTAGTTTAATTTCTGTACTCATGAATGGCGAAGCACCTCTTTCCGTCTTTCTTTTAACGCTGTCATACTTGCATTAGTCGAAGTAATTTGGCTGTACAAATTGCTGATGGATTGTTCAAGGTTCATGATTTCATGTTCTAATCTATCAAGAACATGATTGAATTGTGTCTTTCCAATTGCTTGGTAACTTGATAATAAATCCCCTTGCCGAAAGGATTGAAAGTTTTGAGCCAATTCTCCTCTCCAAGGATCCGCAGGCAGTGCAGGTTTTTGAAAATTTGCTCGCTCCGATGTCATTCTTCCTGGTCATCCACTAATTTATTTCTTGCCGTTTTTAACCGCCTTAAATCCGCTTCCTTTTGTCCTATTTGTGTATGCACCGTCCGAACTGAAATTTGCAAGCGATAAATCTGTTGATCGAATACACTTGCTTTCATTATGCCCACCCCAATTTGAAACAATTTCAGAATGATATATAATAGTAAATCAATTTTACGTGATTTATTAAGAGAGTTTAAGTGAATTACTTCCTAAATTATCATTTGCAAAAGTGCATGATTAGGTATAAATGCCCACTTCCAAAAACATCATATACTTGATGGAATTAGTAGTGAATCAATGGTAACAGGAATAAGATACAGTGCAAAGAAGTCAGTTGATATTCACAGAAACCACTAAAAAATACGGATTTTTACTAATTGCTAATCATTCATAACCAACTTCTATAACTAATTTTCCTCCAAGAATCATAATATAATAACCATCTCATGCTTGAACACTAAACACTTAGTGCAATGCCCCTTTGTGAGAAAACTCACCATTCAATAAAGCGAAAAGGAATCACTCACAATTAGCTGACTAGGCTACTGGATGGTTCTTTTTCTTATGAAAAAACGGTACCATTATAAACAATGACGTAAATAATATACAAAGAATTAGACTTCAAAATATACAAAAGTAAAATCAGTTGAGAAAAAGTAAATAAAAGATTTTTAAACGACTTTAGTGTTAGCAATTTTATTTTCACACCATCCGCAGGAGCAAATGGTGTGATCTATTTCTTCAAGCAATAAATATATCGACTTTTCTCCCCTCAATATTAAATTGCCGCATACCTTCTTTTTGCTCAAAGTAAATTTTATTTAATATCAGATTATTTTGGAGTAAATCATCATATGCAATTAATAGCTTTTGAAAGTATGAATCTGTCTGGACAAATAAATCGACACGCAATTCAACTGGAAGGTTTCGTTCCTTGCGATAGGTCTGGACAGCGCGCACAAATTCCCTTACTAATCCTTCCTCTTTTAAATCTTCTGTTAAACGTGTATCTAAAAGTGTAACAAATTGAGTTCCTTCCAGAAGCGAAAAACCAGCTTTCGCCTTTTTCTTTACGAATACATCATCTAAGAGCAGATTTACTGTTTCGCCTGAATTTAATGTGAGTTGGGTTTCTTTTTCTTCAAGGAAGTTTTGTTTGGCTTTATCATTTAAAGCAGCAACCTGCTTTTTCACTTCCCCCACTGATTTTCCAAGCTTTGGTCCGGCAGAAGCGAAGTTTAAACTGAGTTCAAGCTCCAGTATTTCCTGATCATCTTCTTTAAAAACCACTTCTTTGATATTCATCTCTTCTTTAATAATGGAAGTATATTTTTCTAATGAAGCATGGAAGGATGCTTCTTTTGGAACAATCACTAAGGCTGCTAAAGGCTGTTTTGTTTTTATTCCAGTCGTATTTCTAAGTGAACGTGTCTGTTCAATAATTTGCAGAACTGCATCCATATCCTTTTCAAGCTGTTTATCAATCAATGACTCATCCGCCTCTGGATAATCGGACAAATGAACACTTTCCCCCGTCAAGCTCGAATAAATATCTTCTGTGACAAAAGGTGCGTAGGGTGCCATTAATTGCGCAAGTTTTTTTAATACCTCATACAATGTGCTGAATGCTGCCCGCTTCTCATCTGACATCCCGCTGCTCCAGAAGCGCTCTCTTGAACGTCTGACATACCAGTTACTAACCTCATCAACAAGTGTCGCAAGTGCCCTTGCGCCTTTTGTAATATCATATTCCTCCAGACTTTCAACCACTTCTTTAATTACTGTATTCAAACGGGAAAGTATCCATTTATCCAAGGCTGTTTGCACTCCACCAAAATCGTTAGAAGGATCAATTTGATCGATGTCAGCGTACATCTCATAGAATGAAAATATATTTGCAAGTGTATTGATGACCTTTGACTTCGCTTGACTGACTGTTTTCTTCGAGAAGCGTTTATTATTCCATGGTGAACTATCTGCCAGCAATGCCCATCTTAATGCATCCGCGCCAAACTCATGGATTAATTCGGCTGGATTCAAGGCATTGCCCTTGCTTTTTGACATCTTTTGCCCATTTTCATCCAGGATATGTCCTAAAGAGAGCACACGTTTATATGGTGACCTGCCAGTAAACAATGTAGAAACGGCTAGCAGACTGTAAAACCAGCCTCTCGTTTGGTCTACTCCTTCAATCACAACATCTGCAGGAAATTGCTTTTGAAAAAGTTCATGATTGGCAAAGGGATAATGATATTGAGCAAATGGCATCGAGCCACTGTCAAACCATACATCAATGACTTCACTCGTCCGACGCATCGCAGCCCCACATGAGCAGACAAATTTAATCTGATCGACATATGGTTTATGCAGTTCTATGTCATCTGGTAATGCTTCTATCGACCACTTTTTCAATTCTTCCATTGATTTTGGAGCTTTTTCATTCCCACAAGCTTCACAAGTCCAGACATTTAATGGTGTTCCCCAATATCGGTTCCTGCCAATATTCCAATCCACCATATTTTCCAAAAAATTTCCAAATCTGCCGTCCTTCATATGGGATGGAAACCACGCAACGCCTTGGTTATTGGCTTGCATTTTTTCCTTCACAGCGGTTGTTTTTATGAACCAGCCTTCCATTGCATAATAAAGGAGCGGACTATCGCAGCGCCAGCAGTGGGGATAGCTGTGCTCATATTTTTGCTTGTGAAATAAGAGATTTCTCTTTGCCAGCATTTTAATGATATCGACATCGCAATCCTTCACAAATTTTCCGGCAAGAGGCGTAATATTTTCTTTATAGCGGCCTTTTTCATCAACGACATTGATATAATCTAATTGATGTTCATGAATGGCTTGATAATCATCTTCTCCATGAGCTGGTGCGAGATGCACAATTCCCGTACCATTTGTTTCTGTAACAAAGTCAGCAGCGATTACTTGATGACCGTTGGAAACAGGAACATAATCAAACGGTGCCTCATAAGGCAAACCAACTAAATCTTTTCCTTTTAATATCTCCAGCACTTCATAGTTGCCCTTAAGCACGGAAGCAATTAATGATTCCGCAAGATAATATATTTCTTCACCCTGCCTAACCTTCACATAATCAATATCGGGATGGACAGCCAATGCAACATTCCCTGGCAATGTCCATGGTGTCGTTGTCCAGCCTAGAAGATATTCATTTGCCCTTTCTTTTAAACGGAATTTAGCTGTAGCTGATAAATCAGTAACATCTTTATAGCCCTGCGCAACCTCATGCGAGCTCAGGGAAGTCTCACAATGTGGACAATATGGCACAACCCGATGTCCTTTATATAAATATCCTTTTTCATGAATGGCAGCTAAAATATTCCATACAGATTCAATATAGTCATTATTTAAAGTAATATAGGGATCATCCATATCTACCCAATAACCAAGTGCTTCTGTAAATTGTTTCCATTCCTTTTCATATGCAAAAACACTTTCCTTACACTTTTCAATGAAATTCTCAACACCGTATGCTTCAATTTCATCCTTTCCTCTGATATTCAACTGTTTTTCCACTTCTAATTCCACAGGCAGTCCATGTGTATCCCACCCTGCCTTTCTTAGCACCTGATAGCCTGACATCGTTTTATATCGTGCTACAAAATCCTTTATTGTTCTTCCCAGTGCGTGACCGGCATGCGGCATCCCATTCGCAGTCGGTGGTCCTTCATAAAATACATAGGTTTTTCTTCCTTCTCGATTAGAAATGGAACGGCTAAAGATCTCTTCTCTCTCCCACATCTTTCGAATTCTCAATTCTCCTTCTACACTCCATTCTTTCAACTGAATCACCTCTATTTTTATTAAAAAACTTGCTTGGCGCGCGGGAAAAGTTACGTAGGAGCGCATGAAATACTAATCCCCGAAATCATGTGCATCATTTTATCGAACGTGCACCACTTGGTTGTATGCCTTCAGCACACAGCTATTTCTTATTTACTGGAGTTTGCCCAGCCTCTAATCTCATAAAAAAAACCCATTCCATACGTAGGAGCGAGTTTTACACAATCTAAAATCTTATTTTGGCAAAAATAAAAAACCATCGTAGCGGTTTTAAAAAGATTTTTTTCACTACGTACTATCATACGCGTTCGGGGTATCGGTGGAATGCCGTCAAGGTTTAAAATAAATTTCAACCTTGCTTCTCGGAGAGGATTTTCATCATGGTCTTACCGTCGACTTTCAGCAAAGTGTCAACTCTCTGTAGATAAGATAAGCACAACTACTCTTTCTCGTCATCAAATTTCATATTAAATTTTCATTATCATAACGAACATTGCCATTAATGTCAAATGATTAATTTGAAATCGTTTGTGTTACATAACATTCTTTGTTTCATATCGTATGCCTTTTTTGATATTTGTTACCTTTAAGATAGAAAAGACTTGCAGCTGACAGTATCTCCGTGCAAGTCTTTTTATCCATGCTTCTATATATTAATAGCCGTAATCCCAGTCGATGGTATTATCGCACCAAAGAACTTTTGCTATGGAATCAAAATGTACTACTTTTTCATCAATTTCACAATGTAAATCCTGCTTCGTTTCTTGACATGCAAGCTCTTCATACACATCGTGACTAATATTCTCCAATACCGTTACTGTATGATCCTCATTGATAAGTAATGCCGTTCCCTTCATTACTCCGCACCTTCCTTAGAAGACATATTTTTGATTCAACATTAGTGTATAACAGATTCTCAGTTAGCAGGCTCTTTTGTAGCTTCCTTCACAAAGAGTTCAGAATTTAGTTTACGAGTTTGTAACAATTTAATGGGAAATACCAAAGAAAAGGGAACTTTTACGGCTTGATAAAAAAGAGAACATTCTTCACCACCTATAATCGGAATCTTCAAACTAGATGTTCCCAAATTTCGCATTTATCATAAGTTGTCGGTTTTATATAATCGCAGCAAGGATGAAGAGTTTTTTATCCTTTAAAACTTTCCAAAAAAAGTTTCACTTCTTTCGGGGAATGTAAAATAATAACTTCCTTTTCTTCAGAGAGTTCCTCTAATCGATGGATTGTTGCAGGTCTCTTGTCTTGCGGATATTGCCAAATTCATTTCAAAAACTCACGATTGAATCTTTCATCGCAGCTCTCAGCCATATCCGGTCTCGTTCGATTACGATACACAATCATTCGCTTTATCGCTCTGTATAGACAAATTAGCCGATGGATATCCAGAAAAATAATTGTATCTGCAGCATTTAATCTGATATCCAAAGTGCTGCCATAGTTTCCATCAATAATCCAGCTTTCATTTGCAATCAGTTCATGCTGAATACGCTTTTGTTCTTCCTTAGGGGTGCCTTCCCAATCAGGCTTCCATAAAATTGCATCTAAATGATAGACTTCAATATTTAATTTTGTGCTTAATTGTCTAGCAAAAGTAGACTTTCCAGCCCTACCAGAGCCAATAATAGCAATTTTTTTCACGGAATTCCCCCCTTATGATAGGACAGAGGAACTGCCCGTCCCTATTTGTCCACTAATTAGAATTGTATACTAAAGCCCTTGAAACGATGGATTCCAGTTCCAAAACGCACAAAATCATGCTTCTGTAAATAATTTACTGCAAGTTTAACTTCGCCTAAGATTTCCGGAGTAAGTCCAAGTGTATGATGCGAACCATAGATCATAGAAATATGAGGTATTCTCGTTAGCTTTTCTAAAGAATGGACTAAGTCTCCAGGACTGGTTGTCGGATAGAAGGCGTAAATTGGTGTTTTATCATAGAGTAAATCCCCTGTGAATAAATAACCGTTCGTTTCATCGAAAACCGCAATATGTCCTGGCGAGTGCCCAGGAGTATGATAGACTGTTAGCTTTCTATTTCCAAGTTCCATCGTATCTCCATCGACTAATACACCCGTTGGCTCACCTTGGAAGGGTTTATATGTATTTGGATCAAAACTTTCCGGTACAGGAATGCGAATGTCTCTTGCCACACTATCTCTAATCTGCTGTAACGACAACCCTGCAATTCCGTTGACTAGCCAATCCTTTTCAGCTTCATGAACAAATAGCCGTTCATATTGCCCATGACTGCCAATATGATCCCAATGGACATGGGTCGTAATCACATCGATTGGCAAATTGGTAAGCTGATCCGTAATCCGCTTCATATTATCAATGCCTAAACCCGTATCAATTAGCACTGCTTTTTTATCTCCTGAAAGCAAAAATGAATGGACTTTTTCCCAATGTCCCAGTTCACTAATCGCATATGTTTTTTCATCAATTTCCCGAACTGTAAACCAGGGATCGTTTAACATAAATAAGCCTCCCCCTCAACATCCTAATAAAAAACAGGACGACAGAGTCTGTCCCTGCGTCCTAGTTTAAACTGTCTTTCTTTGAAAGTAAATATAGCCTCCGAAGAAGAAGAGGATGAAGCTGCCACCGACGACTGTTAATAGTCGTTCCCACGGAATATAAAGTAAACTAAATTATTACTACATTAAGATTATTTACACTTCACACTATATGTTATACAATAATCAGGGAAAGCGTTTCCATAATTTATCTATCTAATGATAAGAATGAATATGACTACTACTAAATACTCTAAGTTCATATATTTATATTTTCAGTGAAGAGGGATTGAAAGTGATATCAGAGAATATCCTTAATAATATATTACGCAATGAAAAAAGTGTGAATCAATTTGAATTCACTGCCATCATCGGTCCATCAAGTTTAATAGATACTAGCCTAGAATAGTTTAGAACGAAGATAGAGATACAAGCTAAAAGCATTTTTTTGTGTATTGAGCTATCTATTTCAATGATATATGTTAAACCCTAAATAAAAGTACGATATTCAGTAAAAATACCACTATGTGAAGAATAATTTTATATAATAACTATAAAAAAGGAGAGAAACAAATGAATTTCAAATTGATTGATGTCTTTAGAATGGAGTATGATTACAGCTGGGATATGGAGAGCTGGTTTTTACCATTGGCACTTGCTCTCCAAGGTTTAAATTCCAAAGAAGCATCATGGCAACCACCTGGGGGCGGGAATACTATTTGGCAAACGGTGAATCATCTGAACTACTATAATGATTTGCTTGTTAAACAGATAAACGGCATATCAATAGAACAGCGGACACTTAGCAACACAGCCACATTTGGGGAACCTGGAGACCCTAAGGATGACAATAAATGGGATGCTGCCGTTTCGGAAACACATCGAATTGCTGAAAACTTGCGACGGGCACTAGCACAAGTTGATGACAGTAACCTCGAAAAGGAGCATATTGGGGGTCTAGCTCGTCAAATCATGCACAATGTATATCACACCGGACAAATTGTACTAATCCGCAAACAACAGGGTTCTTGGCCAAAGGAGCGCGAATAATATCCTTTATAATTAAGGGCATGACAATGAACTTCAATAAAAGGTCGCAGGTATGTTGACCGGACGGAGATAACATCATTTTTGAATTTACACTTCTATCACTTAATCAGCTATATTCATCATAGCGACACCCTATCATAACCATAGAAGATTTCTAATTGATAATCAAATTCGCATAGCTTATGCTGAATATAACCTAAAAATGAGGAGGTATTCAAGTGGAAAAAGCAATTTTTTATCATGCAGGATGTCCCGTTTGCGTTGGTGCAGAGAGAATGATTCTGACTTATTTGGACGCTTCTAAAGTAGATTTAGAGATCGTTCATTTCGAGGAAGACCCTTCAAGGATTAATGAGGCAGAAGCTGCTGGAGTTAAATCTGTACCAGCACTTGTATTAAATGGACAGACATATCATATTAATTACGGCGCTAGTTTGGAAGACGTAAAAAACGGATAAGAAAAAGGCTGGGATAGAAAGAAATGTGTTTAGCAAAGTGATAAGTGAAACTTCATGCAGTGGGTTTCTTTCATCTTCCACTGCATGTTAGCCTGAACCGATCGGCGGTTTACTGGCAGTTATCCCTCACTTACAATTCTCGTTTGCACCTCGAATTCTTGAAATGGAGATCTTACTGCCAGTTAATTCGTGATGAATGCGCCAAAATACTTTTTTTAATGTACTTTGGCATCATTTTGCTTGGCTTTACTTATTAACACATATCTTTATCCCAGCCTGTTATTTAACAGCTTCACTTACGGTTGTAAGTTCGTTCATAAACGTTTTCGTGGCAGTGCACATAAATTTATCCTTCCTATAAACAACACCAATTTTTCTTTTCGGTACGGGAGATGCAAGTCTTACCATCTTAATCGCTTGATTATTTAAATCCTCCAGATATGGCACTGGCAAAACCGTAATCCCTACTCCTTTAGCAACCATTTGTATAAATGAATCTAAGGTAGTAAGTTCAAGCACTGGCTTGATATTCAGCCCAATTTCCTGACAGCATGTATCAATCAATTGTCTAAGATAATAGCTTTTAGGCATTAAAACCAAAGGAAAGTCTGCAATCATCTGTAGATTAGCCACGCTTTCAAGAGCAAGCGGGTGATCCGCTGGAACGGCCAATGCCAATTCTTCATTAAATAAAGGAATCGACTCCAGACTCTCATCCCCAACCGGTAAAAATGTAACTCCAAGGTCTAATTCATTTTCGAGTATACCATTCAAAATATCTCCTGTTCGTAATCCTAAAACAGATAATTCAATATTGGGGTATAACTGTTTAAAACGCATAATTACAGATGGAAGCAGATAGTTAACACTGGTTAGTAAAGAACCAATCGTGAGCTTGCCTCGTTCCAGTCCATTTAACTCCCCAATCGCTGCCTTTGCCTGTTCAAGCTCATAGAATATCTGCTGACTATGCTTCAAGAGAATCCTTCCCGCCTCTGTCAAGGCAATTTTTTTGCCAATTCGATCAAATAGCGGAATACCCACTTCTCCTTCAAGGGCTTTAACTTGTTGGCTTAAGGTTGGCTGAGCAATATTTAATTTCTCAGCAGCCCTCGTAAAATGCATTTCCTCACAAACTGCCCTGAAATATTCTAGCTGCCTAAGTTCCACTGCCTTCCCCCCTTCATATTGATAAATTTTAGCTATCATTATGAAGGGCACTATTATATATAGCAATTGATTTGCTTCTACTTTCTTAGTACACTCATTTCCCTCAATATCTGCCTCGAATAATTAGAGGCTCTTCCTCTACCCCACTTATACTTCGATCCCGGAGTTTAAACCGAAGCAAAAGACGTTGCAGTGGCTCTAGTACAAGCTGATAAACACCAATGGAGATAAAGATAGATGCCACTCCATATAAAAACCCTCCAATTACATCTGTTGGAAAATGTGCACCAAGATAAATTCTTGTCATTAAAATAAAACCAATTAATACAAGTGCAGCTAATCCAATAACTGTCTTTTTCCAGTATTTCTTCGTGATAAGAATAAGCATTAGAGCAAGAAATCCATAAAAAATTGTCGCCGATGTTGCATGACCACTCGGGAAGCTCTCCGTTGTTTTTTCAATTAGCGGAAGAATGTCTGGCCGTGCCCGATCCACTAAATTTTTAATCAGCTTTGTGCCGATTGCCGCAAAACAAAGAACTGTTCCACCAAGCCACAAACCAGCTACATACCAGCTTTTAATAAAAAGAAAAATTACAAAGCCTATCGTTAATGCAATAATCAGCCTGATATTGCCAATCTCCGATAATGTGGAAAGTATTGCTGTTTTTGTATCGGTAACATTAGCCTGAATCACTTCGATTATTGCCAAATCAATCCTTTCTATTAATGCACTTTCCTTAAAGACTCCTAAAGTAACTATTCCAAAAAGAATCATAAAAACAATACCAATGAAAATAAATAGCCAAGAAATTTCTTTCTTTCCCCTCAATTTCTCATCCCACTTTCTGTTCATTTTACAAGTAACTTATTTTAACAGTATCATTGGAAATCATCATTTTTGCAAGTAATCACTCCTAACGTTGACATTTCGTCACCACATCTGTATATTACTAGATAAATTCACTCTAAGGCAGGTTACTACATCTCATGAAGGATCATGAAACATTTCGCAATTTCTTACTTCGAATAATAAAAGAGCAATCCTTATCTTTAAGAAAGTTAGGTGAAATCTCAGGGATTGATCATGCTACCCTTTCGAAAATTATTAATGGAAAACGGGAAGCAAATTTAACCCATTTACAAAAGCTTTCATCCAGTCTCGACATTGAATTGACCACATTGATGCGTGCTGCAGGGTATATTACTGAACCGATGCAGAAGGAAAACTCCGATATTCAAAATTCAGTGGAATACGTACAAGGATTAATAAAAACAACCAACATTTACGATAAGGATTTTACACTCAAGAAAGTGGAGCGTGCAATTGCCAAATATCAGGATTACAGTCAGACAAGCGATGGCAGAAAGATGATTTTGCAGGAGTTTGAGCATAAACTAAAAAAAGCAAACAGCAAGGGGCCTTACATATCACAATTGCAAACCATGTTTTCTCATTTCTCTGCTAGAAAAGGAACAACTCGTGAAATTGCTCTAATGGGAGCAGCTCTTATTTATTTTATAATAACAACGGATTTATTACCGGATTACTTGCTTCCAATTGGCTTCTTGGATGATGCAATTATTGTACAAGCAGTTTTAAAGCAGATCGACAGCAAAAAGTTTAGGTATGATTAAGGATGAAATTATGAAAGCAAATACATATAAAATCAATTACTCCATTCTCTTTTTAGTCTTTTGTTTATTTATTTACAGTCTGGTTGCAGTGTATAGTGGTTCTGGACAATACGCTCAAGGGATGCCTTTTTATTTCGTTACAAGACAATTGATATGGTATCTTATAGGGACAGGATTAATGTTCTTTGTAGCAAAATTTGACTATGAATTATTAGAAAAATGGGCACTTCCGCTTTATATTATAGGGGTTGTGCTCCTCTTGCTTGTCCATTTTTTTGGAACAGAAAAAAATGGTTCCAAACGTTGGATTACCCTTGCGGCATTTGAAATTCAGCCATCTGAGTTTATGAAAATATTTCTTATTATTTTTCTGGCATTTATATTAAGAAAAGTGGGGAGGTCCCCATTAACTTTCAAGAATAGCATTCCAATTGTTTTAAAAGTTGCTTGTTATTCTTTTATTCCATTTTTCCTTATATTTGAGCAGCCAGACTTGGGGTCGGCCCTTGTTATTCTTGGGATTACGATTGCTTTAATTTTTATTTCGAGTGTTTCCTCTAAAATGCTTGCCTTCATCATTTCTGGTATGACAATGGCTCTAGGAGGTTTAATTTATCTTTTTTATTTTCAGCACGATCTAATCACGAAAGTTCTAAAGCCACATCAATTATCACGAATATATGGTTGGCTTGCTCCTGAACAATATGCTTCAGATTATGGCTATCAATTACAGCAAGCAATGATGGGGATTGGGTCAGGACAGATGGCTGGAAAAGGATTTACTCAAGGGATACAAGTACAAAGCGGTAAAATTCCAGAAGCACATACTGACTTTATATTTGCGGTGATCGGTGAAGAATTCGGTTTTATAGGTGCAAGTATATTATTATTAATTTACTTTTTACTAATCTATCGGATTATCCAAGTTGCTTTACAAGCGACCAATCTATTCGGTGTTTATATTTGTGTTGGAACAGTTGGGCTGATTAGCTTACAAATCTTCCAAAATATTGGAATGACAATTGGATTAATGCCAATCACTGGATTGGCACTGCCGTTTATCAGCTATGGTGGCAGTGCACTTCTCACTAATTTTGTTGCATTAGGGTTAGTTTTCAGTGTGCAAAAGCATTCTAAGAAATTTATGTTTAGCGATAATAAAGTGAGTTAAGAGCGACTCCTAAATTATATGTGCCCATCCTGTCTCATATTTGATATACTAAAACGTGATAGTCACTTTAATCGTTTTCCGAAAGAAATCTCCTCCAAAGAATGATATGAAGCAGGTGGAAAATGAACTTCGCTTGGATTTAGGAAAAAAGCTTGGTAATCTGCTTGACTATCGTTTCTTTCATTTTTAAGGGGAGAGAAGCTCTATCCACTGCTTATGACAGTTTCGTGGGAGAGGGACTTTCTCTACTACTCTGTTTTTACAGTTATTAACAGTTCGGTGAAGAGAGCCCCTCTCTCTAGCTCTATATTTTACAGGACAATTCCAAAGGGAAAGAGCCTCTCTCTACTGCTCACTTTAATAGTTTATGACAGCTTTGAAAGGGAGAGAAGCTTTCTTTTCTGCTAAGTTTTTCGACTTGCACATGTTTCTGCTTGAAAGGATGGTCTTTTTTATGGGATTTCCCATGATACAAAAAGCCTTAAAAAATATTGATTTTCCATTATTGATTGTTATTCTTTTGCTGGCTGGCTTTGGTTTAGTAATGATTTACAGCAGCAGTAGCACGCTATCTTACTTAAATTATGACACAACCAATCATTTTTTTATAAAACAGGTGCAATGGCTGCTTTTAAGTATCATCTTCTTACTGATTACTGCCTTTATCCCGTACCAGTTGTATAGTAAATTTAGCCCATTACTTATTTTAATATCAATTATTTTGTTAACTTTTGTATTACTTCCGAGTATTGGCGTAGAAAGGAACAACTCACAGCGTTGGATCCAATTAGGTCCTTTATTATTTCAGCCAACTGAATTGATTAAATTATTTATGCTGATTTATTTTGCATCCTTTTATTCAAAAAAACAGGATATTATTAATCAATTTAGTCGAGGTGTCCTTCCACCATTACTGATTCTGGCGATTGTTTTTATATTGATCTTACAACAGCCCGATTTAGGCTCTGCGGCATTAATATTGTTTGCTTGTGGTATCATTGTGCTCTCGTCTGGAGTGAAATCAAGGCATCTATTGATGCTTGGAAGTATTGGGGTATCTAGTGTTATTTACTTTGCCCTTTCCTCCTCCTACCGTCTAGAAAGAATGACTTCATTCATCAATCCCTTTATCGATCCTGCTGGGGATGGCTATCAGCTAGTCAATAGCTTTATTGCCATCGGTACAGGCGGAATTACAGGAAATGGATTAGGGAGAAGTGTTCAAAAGCTCGGATTTCTTCCTGAAGCGCATACAGACTTTATCATGGCGGTTGTATTAGAGGAGCTTGGATTAATTGGTCTTTTATTTGTTATTGGGGTCTACACTTTTATTATGCTTCGGGGAATAGCCATTGCTAAGGCTTGTAAGGATATATTTCCTAAATTACTAGCGATAGGAATTACTTTTCAAATCATGCTTCAGGTCATTTTCAATTTAGGAGCAGTATCTGGCCTGCTTCCAATTACTGGTGTACCGCTGCCATTAATAAGCTATGGGGGCTCTTCCACAATCGTTACAATGATTTCCTTTGGCATATTGCTGCAGATTTCTGCCCAGAATAACCTTAAACTGAAAGCAAGTAAAAATCAGCCATCAGAATACCAATTTCGCATGTACAACTAATTCGCTGATAAGCAATAAGATAGAACTTTTTTCACCTTTGAAATTGCTGCGCATAATTTATTACTAATGCAAAAGCCTTCTGGGAGTGAGTCAGCAATGAGCAAAATAAATTTTCAATCCTTTAGTGGGTATGTAACCCAAATAGATGATTTTGTAACAAATGAAAGTAATGAGGATAACGGCTGTTACAAAACTTTTGTTCTAGCAAATAATGCCGGTATGCTCGTCCATTTTATTATTGCACCTGATACGTATTTCGTTGACCGCGCAAGGGTAGCTGTAGGCGATTGGATAACTGGCTATTATGATGGCGATGCGCCAGTTCCACTCATCTATCCTCCACGATATCGAGCCCTGATAATCGTGAAGGAAAATCCTTATCAGCAAGTAAAAGTCGATTATTTTGATCAGAATCTAGTAAGCAGTGACGGATTATTGATATTAAATATCTCACCCGTTACATCTATTTTATTAATGAATGGGCAAGATTTTTCCAATAACCTCGCTAACCGAAATCTGATTGTAAGCTATGGTCCAACTACAAAAAGCATCCCCGCCCAAACCACACCATACGAAATTATTGTCTTTTGCCAAACGGGGAAATAGAGACAAGACCCCGATTCGTTCTTGACATTCTTAATATTTAGATATATTCTATGAATAATTAGATATACAACTTTCTTATCCAGAGAGGTGGAGGGACTGGCCCATTGAGACCTCGGCAACAGACTTTTTCAAAAGAACTGTGCCAATTCCAGAAGCAATTATTGCTTAAAGATAAGAAGAGATATTAGACACGATGCCTAAGCCTCTTCTTATTTTTCAGAAGAGGCTTTTTAAATTAAAGTATATAGAGGGAGGAATTAAAATGGCAGATGCTCGAACAGCAACAGAATTACAACAGGCAATTCAATTGATTAAAGAAAAGACATGGGTGGATTTAACGCATACTTTTGGACCTGATTCCCCACACTTCGCAGCTTTTGATGATGCGGAATTCAATACGTTGTTTACACATGATGATGGGTTTCTTGCTCAGAAATTTACAGTTCCTGGCCAATATGGAACACATATTGATGCACCCATCCATTTTGTCAGAGGCAACCAGCGTTATGTTGATGAACTTGAATTAAAAGAGCTTGTATTGCCGCTCGTTGTTATTAATAAATCCAAGGAAGCTGCGGAAAACAATGACTTTACCCTTACTAAAGAAGATATTTTAGCATTCGAGACTGTTCATGGTGTAATTGCATCTGGTACATTTGTTGCCTTAAGAACAGATTGGTGCAAACGCTGGTCAGACAAAAAGGCATTTGAGAATAAAGACGAGGATGGCAATCCACACTTACCAGGATGGGGCATGGATGCACTGAAATTCTTATTTGAAGAAAGACAAATAAGTGCAGTTGGTCATGAAACGTTTGATACAGATTCCTCTATTGACTTAGCAAAAAACGGTTCGCTTATCGGTGAATATTATGTCTTGGAGCAAGATACCTTTCAGGTTGAGTTATTAACAAATTTGGATCAGCTCCCGGCAAAAGGGTCGTTTATCTTCAATATTGTAGCAAAACCAGAAAAAGCATCTGGATTTCCAGTGCGTTCATTTGCAATCTTGCCTTAAATGTTTCAAGTATATATTTTCCTTATTAGATCGTGTTTAGATAGGTGGATACGATTAGCTGGTGCACGGGGGACAGGGCGCGCGTGGAATTGGATTAGCCGCGCATGAAATCGACTTACCCGCGCGTGAAACGGGGGCACCCGCGCATGACCACCGTGTATGCGCGGCTAATCCCCATTCATGCGCGGCTAATGCCTTCTCATGCGCGGCCAACCAGCTTTGATGCGCGGATTTTTGTCGAATCCGCGCGGGCGGCTCCCTCCTCAACTCAATGGAAGGAATGACACTTGGAGTTTCCGTCTCCATGCTAGTTATTTATTTTATTCTTTTTATTACGCTTTCTTGACTATTCTTTACAAAGCGTGATATTGCTAGGAATTAATTCATACAGAAAAAGGTTCTGATTCACTTCGTGCGACAGAACCTTTTTCATGATTCTTTGGCCATGGATGGATTAAAAAAATGTATCCTCATTGCTTCAGCCTCACTTTATAGAATCGCATTGCCTTAAGGCTTCCTTCCGCTCTAAAAATCCCAGCCTGAATCAATTTTCTTATACGGTACTCAATATATGAATCATCTATATAATCATCTAAATTCGTTCGCTATCACTTTAGCAATTATATGGGGGAGTTATTAAAAACCCATGATCAGCGGCCTGCAATACTTTGCCTTCTCTATAATAAAGCATCATAAAAATCCTCCGCAACATTTCTGATTCGTAATTACTTCCTCGCACAACTAGGCAATTCCTCCACCATGTATAGAAAACAAATAAAAGTCTGCTCCGTCCGTCAATGTCCAACCATCAAAATCAGTGCTGGCATGAAATACGTCTAGAAAAAGTTCATCTGCTTGGACAATTAATAATGGTGCGTTCTCAAATAACTGAACTGCTTCAATTTCTTTACCAATTAACAATTCCCCAATGGATTGCCATTCTCTAATATTTAATTGAACATCGGTTTCCCCAAGCAATATTATGTCTGCATTTCGAATGCGCCATGGACACTCAATCGTCAAGGCTCCTTTTTCAAATTCGATGATGAAATTAGGATCAAATGCGACATTTATAATTTTTTGTCCTATAAATTCATTAAAGGTCACTTTGCTTAAGCTTGTATGCCAGAGTTTGCGCGCATGTGCTGTAATCAGCTTTTGAAGTTTTTCTTCGGTATAGTGATGCAAATTATCACCATACTCAAAATCATCAATTGCATCACTGACTTCCAGCCAATCCATTTGTTCATCAAATAAGTCATTTACAATTGTGAAGTTATAAATCTCTCTTGCCAGCTTCAATGCATTTTCTGTTGGTACTAATAGCTGAATATGCAGCTGCTTTAAATAGTAATCCAAGCATTCTTCTTTTGCAGGTGCCTCCCACTGCAGATTATCCATTACTTCCTTAAACATCGCTTCTATTTCAAATATATTTAAGCATTCATTGCTATCCATGCTTGCTAATTTCCTGATTGACATTTCTCCTATATCTAAATGCTCCATTGCCCATGCTACATAATCCCTCGCTTCAACAGTCCCTGTATACTTTTTATAAAATAACGTTAATAATTCGATTGAAGCCACCTCCAGACATCTAAACCGTCTCCTTCTTATTTTTCACAAGAATCAAGGCAATAAAAATCCTCCTTATCACCTCCGTTCATTATAAATCATTTAAAATATTGTAAAACAGTGCCTTTTATACAGGCGAACCTAATTAGCTTTTTGTACCCCTTAGTAAATAAAGGAGTTGTTTTCCATCACTTGAAATTCCCCGCGAGTCAGTATAAGGGATGATGCACCATATAATGAAAAAACAGTTTAAAAAATTCATTATTCCGATATACTCCGTCATGAAAAACAATGAAACCAAATATAAGACTCCAATAAAAATACCATTAAATATAACTCCCCCTAGCAACACAATAGCCCATTTGGTCTTATTTACCTTGTCAGGTCTTTCACATGTAGTTACACCACCGAAAAAAAATATCCTGTTTATAGAAAGTCTGCCAATGCTAATGAGTGTATCTCCCCAACCGATTTGAATCCTTTTTACCTTCCACCCCCACAGTTTGATAAAAAAACATGTCCTAATTCGTGAACCATCGTGCAAATCGGAAAAAAGATAAGTGCAATTAAAAAGTATTTAAAACTAAAATCCATTACAAACCTCCCTGTTATGTTCTATAGCTGTACTTGAAACATTTACTGCTATCCAAAATGCCCCTCTGACCCAATACAAAATAAGCAATTGCTGCAAAAAATATTAACTTCTAACCATTTTATTTTATTGTTTTTTCCAAAATATTCCGTTATATTCGTAAAGTCATTTTACCATGGTGCTTACAAACCTTCAAAAAATTCAATTTAAGTATTCTTAATGACATGTCCATTTTAGTTCATGGCAAATAAACATACTTCAAGATACGTTTTCATTCAATTACTATACTATTCTAATTGATTTGGATTCTATGTATTTAAAGTGCTTCATGTCATAAGTATCCTTCTCTAAAACAGGCTTTCATCCTCAAGCTTTTTTTAGAAAGAAGATAATATTTATCGTCAAATTACATATCCCCCTAGAATAAAACCAATATACGCAAAAATAATCCCAAGCCCATAAGTTAAGATTGTATAAATGATGAATTTCTTTTTACGACCATCTCTGTATAACTCAGACATTTCCAGCTTTAACGTTGAGAATGTTGTAAATGCACCGAGAAAGCCTGTGCCAAATAATAATAGAATCATGATATTCGCCTGTATTCCTGTAATAAATCCAAGAAAAAAAGCACCAACCAGATTTACAGCCAAGGTTCCAAAAGGTAACGCAGCGGCTGCTTTATTTAGCTTTTTACTAACCACATAGCGAGAAATCGCACCGAAAAAACCACCAATCCCAACTAGTATCACATAAAGTCCTATCATCAATTTGACACCTCCTTATTCATCCTAAATCCCAATTGACTCATCAATAATCCGCCAAAGATACTTAGAACAATATAAAGGGCACCAAGCAGTATATTTCCACTTTCAAATAAATTAACAGTTTCCACGCTGACTGCCGAGAATGTTGTAAAAGAGCCAATAAACCCTGTTGTAATTGCTGTTTTTATTTCAGAAGCTATGGAGCTCCTTTGAAACAATCCATAAGTTAGCCAAGCCAATAGAAAACTCCCAGCTAAATTGATACATAATGTTGCAAAAGGAAAGCTGCTGTTGGTAAAAAAGAGCAAACCGATACCGTATCGTAACATTGCCCCAAGTGCTCCAGCAATTCCAACAAAAATATAAACCATCTATTTTCCTCATTTCAATCATCAGTCTTGCATCTCAAAAAAAGTCATTAACGACTTCTTATTCCTTTTATTATATCTAAACTAGGGCAAAATAAGTATAATTTGTTAACGGCATTATTTAATTTTAATTTACATTTATCATTGCTATTGCAACTATCGTAAAAAAAGAGTAAAATTCTTATGTTCACCATCGAAGAGGAATGATGCATTAATAGGAGATATGGAAATGAAAAAGAAAAAAAATATGATGCTGGTAATACTGCTTTCAAACATATTTTTTGTGTTTTTAGGTATTGGATTAGTTATTCCTGTATTACCAACGATTATGAATGAATTGCATATTAGTGGTACGGTTGTCGGCTATTTGACGGCAGCATTTGCTTTTACACAACTAATCTTCTCCCCTTTTGCGGGAAAAGCGGTTGATAAATATGGTCGTAAAATCATGATTATCATCGGCTTATTTATTTTTAGCTTTTCTGAGTTTTTATTCGGATTGGGAAAAACAATTGAAGTATTATTTATTTCGCGTATTTTGGGTGGAGTAAGTGGTGCTTTCATTATGCCAGCAGTAACAGCATTTATTGCAGATCTTACAACGTTACAAACACGCCCAAAGGCTTTAGGATATATGTCAGCAACCATCAGCACTGGATTTATTATCGGACCAGGACTTGGAGGATTTCTAGCGGAGATCGGTACACGCATTCCTTTCTTCTCAGCAGCTGCATGTGGGTTAATCGTTGCAATAATATCAATTATTACCCTAAAAGAACCAAAGGTTAAGCAAGATGATATGGCAGATTTTGCAGAAGAAGTTGGAAAATCCGGTCTTAAGAAAATATTTATGCCAATGTTCTTGATTGCATTTATTGTTATCTTTATTTCAACTTTTGGTTTAGCAGCATTTGATTCATTCTTTAGTCTCTTTACGGACCATAAATTTGGCTTTACACCTTCAGATATCGCGATTGCTATTACTGGTGGTGCTATTATAGGAGCAATTTTCCAAGTAGCTCTCTTTGATCCCCTCACCCGGTTGATGGGAGAAATAAATATTATTCGCTGGTCATTAGTTATTTCTGCAGTTCTCGTATTTTTAATGACAATCGTTCAATCTTACTGGACTGTCATGGCTGTTACCTTTACTGTATTCATTGGCTTTGACTTGATACGTCCTGCTGTAACTACTTATTTATCGCGAATTGCTGGAAAAGATCAAGGCTTCGTAGGCGGGATGAACTCTTTCTTCACATCACTTGCTAACGTATTTGGGCCTGTTCTGGGCGGGATTTTATTTGACGTGGATATCCATTATCCCTTCTACTTTAGTGCGGTCGTTATTATTATCTGTCTCATCCTAACCATGTTCTGGAAGAGACCAAAAATAGAAATGAGTTAATTGCTTTTTTGTCATCAGGCTTTTCAGTGACAGCTATAGTTACATTTAGGCAAACAAAAAACCAGTGTGGTATGAATAATCCACTGGTTTTTTTTGTTTTTAATGCGATTTATCTCTCTTTTTATACTAATTCACGCAGCTTGACTTTTAAGACTTTTCCACTAGCTGTTTTTGGAAGTTCAGGCAAAAAGGTAACTGCTTTCGGACATTTAAAATGGGCTAATTTGCTTCTTGTAAATGCAATCATTTCATCTTCTGTTATTGTGTAGCCTTCTCGCACAACTACAATAGCATGTGGTGTTTCTCCCCATTTTTCATGTGGCTGTGCAACGATTGCCGCTTCCTGTACAGCTTCATGTTCATATAACACACTTTCTACTTCAATGGATGAGATATTTTCTCCACCGCTAATAATAATATCCTTCTTTCGATCGACGATATTAATTCTTCCACGTTCATCAATCGTTCCCATATCACCAGTATGTAACCAACCATCGACAATTGTACGGTTCGTTTCTTCTGGGTTTTTCCAGTATCCTTCCATTACCCCATTGCCTCTAACAATAACCTCACCAACCTCTTTGCCATCCACTGCGACATCTTCTAAAGCCTCATTCACTACTCTTACTTTTGTCCCGATCATTTCATACCCTGCTTTTGCCTTCATTCGATAATAGTCATCATGGATAAGATCGTCATCTTCAGAAGACATATAAGATGCTAGACTTAGCGGTGCCGATTCCGTCATTCCATAAACCTGGAGAAATTCCCAGCCAATTTCTTCTTCCAATTGTTTGATGAAGGTTTGTGGAGGTGCTGCTCCAGCTGAGACAATTCGTACATCCTGATTAAATTCCGGTTTTGTTGGCATTGCCATATATGCATCAATAATACTTCCTAATACAGTTGGAGCCATATGCATGACAGATACATTATACTTTTCTATTTTTCTGATAATTTGTTCAGGATCTATCTTCTTCTGCATCACTTGCGTTGCCCCATTTGCAGTATAATAAAATGGGGAGCCCCAGCCATTTACATGAAACATTGGTAATATATGCATAAGCGTATCTTTGTCATTTACGCGAATATGATGCATTGCAGATAAGGCATGCAAATAATTACTGCGATGTGTTAGCATAACCCCTTTCGGATTTCCCGTTGTGCCACTGGTATAAAGTAACGTACTCAAATCATTTTCATCAATATCTTCTCTCGGAAAGTCGCCTGCTGGTTGTGACGCAAGCCATGGATCATAAGCTATGTAATCCCCTTCTCCTTCTGTTGCTCCGTGAATAAAAATTTCCTCTACCGTCTGTAATTGTGGAATAACAGGTTCAACCAAAGGAAATAAATCTTCATCTACAAACAACACCTTACTTTCACTATGATTGAGAATAAACAGATAGTCCTCTGGTTTAAGCCTTGTGTTAAGCGAAACCATTACAGCACCTAGCTGAAAAATCCCGTAGAATCCTTCATACATTTCAAGCGTGTTCGGTGCTAAATAAGCAACCCGGTCACCCTTTTTCACACCGACTGATTGCAGTCCATAAGAAAGACGGTTCACCCTTTCATTCATTTGATTATACGTATAGCGATTTCCATACTCATCGATAATAGCTGGCTTATTTCCATATAAACGAACAGCTCGATCAAGGAAATCAGTCAAAATCAATGATACCTGCATTAGACTTCCCCCTTATATATTATTTCAAGAGCAAAATATACTCTTTACTAATAAAAGAATGATATTGCCACATTCCTATCTCTTTCCCATTCATCTCAAAACACAAACTCTTTTTAAATTTTCTATATTCATATATTATCACAATTCTATGAAAGCGCTATATTTATTTTCAAAAAACATTATCTTTATGTGATTTAATATGATCTAACTGGTGAAATAAGATGGAGCTGAGAGCTATTTCCGACTGGCTGTACTAAGACAGGTCTCATTGTACCATTATAGCTTAAACGCACTTCATCTTCTTTAATTTCTTTTAAGGCATCAACTAAAAAGCTTCCATCAAGCGTGACGCTTAATTCTTCCTCTCCGCTTATTTTGTTTATTCTTTGTGTTTCCTCAATTTTTCCTGCTTCAGTTGAATTTGAAGCAATCTTTAACTTCTTATCTTGTATGGTTAAATTAATGTTATTATTCCTCCATTCACTTGCAAATAAATTCGCTCTATCAATACCCTCTAATAATTTCCTTGTATCCAGGAAAATAACTGCCTCACTTCTAGATACAGCAAATACTGTTTGCTTCACTATCTCTATTAATTTCTCACTGGACAAAGTGATTGTATTGTTCTGGTTTATTGTTGGCAATTTGGGATACTCTTCTGCATCAAGTCCATTTAAACTTGTTATAATCTCTTCAGATTGAATCGTTACTAAGTGATTGTTTGTCATCTTCAAATTGATATGGTTTGGCAGCTTCCTTACTAATTCACTTAAATACTTTGCTGAGACTACAACACTGCCCGCAGAGTGAACCTCTAATACTTTTTTTCCATTTATTGTTTAAGGTATTATTCTCTTTATAAGAATATCAGAGTTACTCCCTATGAGAATTAAATGATCCGATTTTGCTTCAATTTTAATGCCTGTCAAGATTGGAAATGTTGTCTTCGTTGTAACGATTTTTCCCACATCGGAAATTGCCTTGCTAAAGTGATTATTATCTATTGTAAATTCCATTGAAGTGACCCCTCTCTATTATTTACATAGGATTAAACCGTCTTTGCATATATACAGGTGTTTCTTAATTCCTTTGTATCAAGTGATAAATCATCATTAATTAATATTCCTTCTAAATTGAAACCCAGTCTTTCAGGTATAGCTCTACTTTTTATATTTTTTTCATCACATCTTATTTCAACTCTTTGCACCTGCAACTCTCTAAACGCAAAATCAGTAATTCCCTGTACAGCCTCCGCCATATATCCTTTCCCGCTGTAGCGGCTATCAATCCAGTAGCCTATCTCAAACTTCCGCACATCCCAGTCCATCCGATGTAATCCAGAATTGGCTATAAGATTGCCTGTTTCTTTTGAAAAAATGAGGAATCTTAAGTTCTCTCTTTTCAAAAAGGCAATGTGAGCATTCCTTATATTTACTTCGACATCCTCTTCCGATTGCTCTTTCTGCGCAAAGGGCAGCCATGGTTTCAATTCATTGATAGAAGCATTTATCGCTTCGTAGACTGCTTTCCCGTCATCTGGCCTCGGTATCCGAATCAATAGTCTTTCCGTGGTAAATTCTTCAGGGAATTCCAAGAGTAATGGATTCATTTTACATATCCGCCTTTCTAATTTTTAGATTCTGTTATTTATACTATAAAAGCCATTCAAACCATTTTCCATGTCCATCCGTTTTTGCTATTCTTTCATGTGTTTCCTTACCATTTATAAATGAATCTAAATGAAGGGCCCCATCCCATATATTATTATAAATATGAAAAGCATCCCTTTCCTCACCGATACTTTTCACATTATCTATTAATCTATTTTTCAAATCCGCAGTCATTTGATTCGCTACATGTGTATGGAAGATACATATAACTGATTCTTTTGGAATTTCTTTAGATAAATTTTCCAAACATCCAATTCCATCTCCTTCAATTAAGTTGATTTCCACACTATTACGCATCATACATATTGAAGCCTGCTCAAATAATAACCTTCTCTCTTTATGCTCTGGCCAGATTAAAGCATTTAACCATAGCGCATCTTCACAATCAGCTAAATCATTAATATGAAGATCCACCCCGAACCGGTTAGCAACTGGAGGGCTATTCTTAGAGAGAGGTGGTAGAGTTCCTCCCTTTATGGTCGATTGAATATGTACATTCGCGTTCAAGTCACCATATATTTCCTTTGAATTATAAGTATAGGCATATTTGTCCCATAAAAGCTGGAGCCCAGCACTTGTCCCAATTTCAATAAGTGACAAAGGTTTTTTAACTGTATTATAGATATGTGTAAAAATTGGATAGAGGTATCCGCACCGTCTTACTTCATTTGTTTGTACAATCCTTTCCTTTAATATTGCTGTAATTTGCTCTCTTTGCTTTACACAAAATGCTTTAAAACAAGGAAAAGAGTCTGCATATGCCCCAGGCTTTGCAGTGATGCTAGGGTAATATTGACTCAATTCATGATTAGATTCTTTAAGCAAAAGATAGTGAACAGCTCCAAAAAACAAATTTGGCACAGGCTGCCTGGCTTGAGCATAAGAACTTAATTCAAGTAATTCTCTATCGTTTGCGATTTTCAAAGAAAGGAACTCATATAGTTCACTTGAACCAGCACATTCTTCTTCAGCGAATGTGATAAATCGCTCTGCTAATTGATTGCTTTCCATTTTCAGATCCTCCAATAAAAATTATATGTATAAACCACGCTTTCATAATTATCTTAGTATTTTATATACATCCGCAACAAATGTCTAGTCTCTATCGTATCAGTTCTACATTTTAGTTCATGAAAAAAAGCACAGAAACAATCAGTCCCTGCACTTTTTATATTCAAAAATTCATTTTAACGGTATTTACTATTTCAATTAAACTACAATTGCATTACAAAGTATACGCTCTGCATTTTTCACTCGTTCGGCTGTTGGGGGTTCTATTCCTTCTAATTGATAGTCAAGTCCTAAGGTTTCCCATTTGTAAACACCGAGCTTATGATATGGCAGCACTTCTACCTTTTCAACATTAGTTAAACTTTTAATGAAATTAGCCAATTGATATAAATCTTCATCAAAATCAGTCCGCTCTGGTACTAGAACATGACGAATCCATACAGGTATTTGCTTTTCCTTTAGATATTTGGCAAATTCTAAAATATGCTCATTGGACATTCCCGTTAAAACTTTATGCCTTTCTGGATTAATCTGTTTCAGATCTAACAAGACAAGATCTGTTAGTTCCAGCAATTCATCAAGCATCTTTAAAAAGCTCGGTGATTTCACAAAATGACCACCAGATGTATCAATGGCTGTATGAATATCATGCTTCTTTAATTCTTTGAAAAGGGCAATTAGAAATTTTGACTGCAGTAAAGGCTCTCCTCCACTAACGGTCACTCCCCCTCCAGATGCTTGAAAAAATGGGAGGTAAGTTAAAATGTCTTCCACTAATTCATTCACTGTTACAATATTGCCGTCTCCCACTTTCCAAGTATCCGGGTTATGGCAAAATTGACAACGCAACGGGCAGCCTTGTGTAAAAATAATATAACGAAGCCCTGGTCCATCTACTGTTCCACATGTTTCTACTGAATGAATACGACCTTTCATATTAAAGCCTCCCCTAAATTACTGTTTCCCTTCCAAAAGTCAGGCAATTAGCGACTTTCATGGAATGTACGATTAATCACTTCAATTTGCTGTTCTCTTGTTAGCTTAATAAAGTTCACCGCATATCCAGATACACGAATCGTTAATTGCGGATATTTCTCCGGATGATCCATCGCATCAAGTAAAGTTTCTCTTTCAAATACGTTGATATTTAAGTGGTGTCCTTCTTTTATCGCATAGCCATCAAGCATTGCTACGAGGTTCGCTTTCCTTGTTTCTTCATCTTTGCCTAATGCTCTTGGAACGATAGAAAATGTATTGCTGATACCATCTAAAGCATATTCATATGGTAATTTTGCTACAGAGCTTAAAGATGCAAGTGCTCCTTTTTTATCTCGGCCATGCATTGGGTTCGCTCCAGGTGCAAATGCTTCTCCAGCTTTTCTGCCATCCGGTGTATTACCTGTTTTCTTTCCATATACAACATTGGAAGTAATGGTTAAAACAGATTGAGTTGGCACGGCATTTCTATATGTTTGATAATGTTTAATTTTATTCATGAATGTTTTTACAAGCTGAACGGCAATGCTATCTACACGTTCGTCATTATTTCCGTATTTAGGATAATCTCCCTCGATTTCATAATCTACAGTATATCCTTGTTCATTGCGAATGGTTTTTACCTTCGCATATTTAATCGCACTTAAAGAATCTGCTGCAACGGAAAGACCGGCAATCCCACATGCCATTGTGCGCAATACATCTTTATCGTGCAATGCCATTTCAATCCGTTCATAGCTGTATTTGTCATGCATATAATGGATAACGTTTAATGTATTCACATAAAGACCTGCCAGCCATTCCATCATTGTATCGAATTTCTCCAATACTTCATCATAATCCAAGTAATCTGAGGTAATTGGCGTATAACGAGGCGCAACCTGCGCAAAGGAGATTTCATCTACTCCCCCATTGACAGCATATAATAATGCTTTAGCCAGGTTTGCTCTTGCTCCAAAGAATTGCATTTGTTTCCCGATTTCCATCGCAGATACACAGCAAGCAATACCGTAATCATCTCCGTAAATATCACGCATAATGTCATCATTCTCATATTGTATCGAGCTTGTTTTAATGGACATGTTTGCACAATATTTTTTAAAAGCATCTGGCAAATGCACTGACCAGAGTACGGTTAGGTTAGGTTCTGGAGCAGGTCCTAAGTTATCCAGCGTATGCAAGAAACGGAAAGAGTTCTTCGTAACAAGCGGCGTTCCATCTTTTGCAACCCCACCAATCGATTCTGTTACCCACGTTGGATCTCCACTGAATAGTTCATTATAATCTGGAGTTCTCGAAAACTTAACGAGACGCAGCTTCATAACAAAATGGTCAACTAATTCTTGCGCTTCTTCCTCTGTTAATACACCATTTTCAATATCACGCTCAATATAAATATCTAAAAAGGTTGATACTCTTCCTAAACTCATTGCTGCTCCATTTTGTTCTTTAATTGCTGCAAGATAACCGAAGTACAGCCATTGGAAAGCTTCGTGCGCATCCTCTGCCGGACGTGAAATATCAAAACCATACATTTCAGCTAATTGTTTTAATTCATGTAATGCACGAATTTGTTCTGTAATTTCCTCTCGATCCCGAATAACATCCTCAGCCATCATCCCATTTGCACCGATGGATGCTAATTGTTCTTTCTTATCTTCAATAAGTCTGTCCACACCGTATAATGCAACACGACGATAGTCTCCAATAATACGGCCTCGTCCATAAGCATCAGGTAATCCTGTAATAATGCCAGCTCTTCTCGCCGCTCTCATTTCAGGAGTATATGCATCAAAAACACCCTGGTTATGTGTTTTACGATATTCTGTAAAAATATGCTGTACTTCTCCATCAATTTCAAAACCATAAGCCTTCGCTGAATCAACCGCCATACGGATCCCGCCAAATGGCTGCAAGGAACGTTTAAACGGTTCATCCGTCTGAACGCCAACAACTTTTTCCTTAGACTTATCTAAATACCCTGGCCCATGGGAAGTGATTGTAGAAACAATCTTCGTATCCATATCCAAGACACCGCCATTTTCTCTCTCTTTCTTTGTTAAATCCATCACATGATTCCATAAATCAAGCGTTGCTTTTGTTGGCTTGGCTAAAAATTCTTCATCCCCAGCATAAGGTGTTAAATTATTCATAATAAAATCTCGTACGTTAATTTCCGATTCCCATTTTCCACCTTTAAATTCTTTCGTTTTAGAAATGATTGTCATTATTTACCCTCCTCATAAAATAAATAACTGTGAAGCATTGAGCATTCCCTATCTGTATCTATATTATCATATTTATTAATGATACAGTTGATTTAAAAGCAAATAATTTATGACTTTTTCTGTGGTTATTTTTTATAAAAACGAAGATAACACTATGTAGGGGCTTTGATGTACGACAGGAAATCCACTTTCTAAAACAACTTGATCTAATTTTACTGCATAACGAAACATATAAAACTTCTAGGGTTAGAAGATTACCATACGCATCTTCTTTAACTTTTAATTTAATTCTGCATGCACTATCATTCAAATGTTTGTTTTAAAAAAGGATTGATGATCAAAATGGACAGCTGTATTGTCGAATTGTTAATCATACACTGCCTGGCTATATTATCTCTCAAAATGAATTTGTCACTGCATTTTTAGATATTAATGCTGTGTCAAAAGGGTATGTATTGGTTGTTCCGAACAAACATATAGAAAAATTACACGAAATGGATAACCCTTGCAAAAGCCCTAATGCAAACCCTAGTTGACACAGCGAATCGGCTTGTAAAAGCAGGAATTTGTACAGATTACTCCATTGCACAATCCAATGGGAAGTGTGCTGAACAGGATATTAATCATCTCCACTTTCACATATTGCCCAGACATGAGGATGATGGGGTTGTTTTTAAGCTGGATACAGATGCAGCACTTCAGAAAAACTTAATCACAGTCACCCAGCAATTAAACGATAAATAAATAGAATAAAATCAAAGATACTTCAGCAAAATTTTTTATTGGGGTGTCGTGGGGTAGAGAACGCTTCTCTCAGAGTTTTTTCCGATTTTCGTTATCTTTGCTCGTGACCGCCTTCAAGTCTTTTTACTTTCTTCTAGGAACATAATGAGTTGAATACAGTTTTTCCAAATTTGGATTACCCGTTTTAGTAAAACGTAAAGTTTTCTCTGGTCCCTTCCCCCAAGATTTATATACGGTTTTTGATGGTTTTAGGTTCTCCTCTATTGCAAACTTCTTTAATGCTCGTAATACATGATTTAATTTTCTTAGATTTCCACTAACTGCACGTTCAAGATAAGGAATCTTCTTAAACCGCCAATCTTCTACTTCTTTTTGTTTAATCCGTCCCATTTTAATTAATATTTCTAATGGGCTAACATATCCCTTTTCTTTCAATAATAATTTGGCATTTTTATATACATTTTCTTCTAAAACTTCTTCTTTCATCTTAAAGCACACTCACTTCTTTTCCACCCATAACTCATTAAATGCTGTTTCCACATTGGAATGAAACTCGATAATTTCATCTAATCGATTTAAAAGCTGCACTCTCTCTTCCTCATCTTTTGTAACAATCCAATTTTCATTTGTTCTTTCCTTTAATTCCTCTAAAATTTCCTTTTGACGAGCAGTCTTATCCACCCATTTATGAATATAAAAATTCACAAATACTTTTAAAAGCTGAGAATTTGCAACATATAAATCCTTACGCACACCTTTTTTCCACACCTGGGAAACTAAATTTAAATTAGATAAACTGCGAATACTCGTACTCATTGCTGTTTTACTCTTTCCAAGTGCTTCACTCATTTCATCTAATGTTTGTGGCTTGTTTGTTAAATACAGATAAGCGAACAAACGTGATTCCAAAGTAGATAAGCCAAACATTTCTATTGTCTTTGAAAAAGCTGATATTAAGTCATCTATTAATGTCTCATTATTATTGTTCATATTAACCTCCTAGGGCGATATGTATAGCATATACCACAAAAATAAAAAATAAAAATAGTATCACTTAGAGCATTTCTAAGTAAAACAAAGCATTTGGCAGATAACCATTGATTGCAGTTTATAAAGTAAAAACTTTACGTTCTTAATAAAAAAAATGACGATTTAACAGGTTTGTGGAAAATGTTCCAAAGTTGTATAGTAATATGGTGATTCGTTTTGGACAGAAATATATAAATAGTCTGCACTAAGAGTAAAATGTTACCAAGTGGACAAGCTATCATAAGTAAATACTGGAAACAAAGAGGTGAAAGGATGCCAATAATACAAACAAAAAACCTTACAAAAGTATTTGGCAAAAATACGAAACAAGCATTAAAGCTTCTGGAGGAAGGTAAAAACAAAGAAGAGATTCTTAAAGAAACTGGTGCAACAGTTGGAGTAAATCGCGCAAGTTTCTCGGTAAATGAAGGAGAAATCTTTGTTATTATGGGTCTTTCTGGAAGTGGAAAATCAACGCTCGTACGTCTGATTAATCGCTTGATCGAACCAACACAAGGAAATATTTATATCGATGGTGATGATCTGGCAACAATGAATAAGCAGGAGCTTAGAGAAGTACGTCGTAAAAAACTAAGTATGGTCTTCCAAAATTTTGGGTTATTTCCGCACCGAACAATTTTGGAAAATGCAGCATTTGGCTTAGAAGTACAAAATATTGATAAACAGGAAAGAGAAAAACATGCAAAGAAAGCTCTTGAACTAGTTGGTTTAGGAGATTATATGCAACAATATCCAGGTCAATTATCTGGAGGAATGCAGCAAAGAGTGGGACTTGCACGTGCTTTAGCAAATGACCCAACAGTACTCTTAATGGATGAAGCCTTTTCAGCACTGGATCCATTAATCCGCAAAGAAATGCAAGATGAGCTAATCGAATTACAATCCAAGATGAAAAAGACAATTCTATTTATTACCCATGACTTAGATGAAGCTTTGCGTCTCGGAGACAGAATTGCTTTAATGAAGGACGGAAATATTGTACAGATTGGAACTCCTGAGGAGATTCTAGTCCATCCAGCGAATGATTATGTTGAGAAATTCGTTGAAGATGTAGATAAGTCAAAAGTGTTAACAGCACAAAACATTATGAAACGCCCAGAAACGATTCAAATAGAAAAGCACGGTCCACGTGTAGCACTAGAAAGAATGCGTGAAGAAGGGATTTCAAGCATACTTGTTACAGACAAAAACAGACAGCTGCAAGGATATGTTTTAGCTGATGATTTATTGAAAGCTCGTAATGAAGAAGTAAATGATTTAAAGCAAATCATTCGAACAGATATCCCAAAAGTAGAAAAAGACACTGCATTACAAGATATTTTTTCTGTGATTTATGACTCACAAACACCAGTAGCAGTAGTAGAAGAGGGTAGACTGCTAGGTATTATTGTTCGCGGGGCAGTTATTGCAGCACTTGCAGGTGAAGGCGAGGTGACATCTACTCATGCTTAATTCAATATTAGATTTCATTCCGCAGATTCCATTAGCACAATGGACAAAAAGTGGTGTGGATTGGGTTACAAAAACATTCTCTTTTTTATTCGATCCGATTAAAGAACACTTTGGCAATTTGATGAGTTTTGTTTCTGAAAATTTATTGATGAATATTCCTCCGATTATCTTTATTATTATTGTTGCACTCATTGCTTTCTTTTTAACAGGGAAAAAATTTGGTTTAGCGACATTTACAATTATAGGTCTTTGGTTTATTTATAATCAGGGATACTGGGATCACTTAATGAGTACCGTCACGCTTGTTATTATGGCTAGTTTATTATCAATTATCATTGGTGTTCCAGTTGGGATTTTGATGGCAAAAAGTAAAATTGCTGCCACTATTATTACCCCGGTTCTCGACTTTATGCAAACAATGCCAGCCTTCGTTTATTTGATTCCAGCTGTAGCATTCTTCGGAATTGGTATGGTTCCAGGCGTCATTGCATCATTAATTTTTGCAACACCGCCAACTGTTCGTTTTACAAATCTCGGAATTCGTCAAGTTTCCAATGAATTAGTTGAAGCTGCTGATGCTTTTGGCAGTACGGGAAGTCAAAAGTTATTTAAAGTAGAGCTTCCTATGGCGAAACCAACCATTATGGCTGGGATTAACCAAACAGTCATGCTTTCTTTATCCATGGTTGTTATTGCATCCATGATTGGAGCACCTGGACTTGGAAGAGAAGTATTGTCCGCTCTGCAACGTTCCCAAGTTGGACCAGGATTTGTATCCGGAGTGGGTATTGTTATTTTAGCGATTATTGTTGATCGTATGACACAGAATTTAAGTAAAGAGAAAGAAAAGTAATAGATGGTGTCCTTTCTGACATGAAAGGTTTCCATAAATATGCTTGTAATATATATTTCATATACAAGCTTGTTAAAATAAAGAAAAGGGGAGTTTTTAGACATGAAGTTTAATTGGAAACGTCTAGGCTTGATTTCAGGTTTATCTCTAGCGCTATTTGCAGCTGGCTGTGGCTCATCTGATGAAGATAAAAATACAGATGGTGACACCGCAGGCAGTGCAGACGGAAAAATTGAATTAACATATGTGGAATGGGATACGGAAGTTGCTTCCACACATGTTATTGGTAAGGTATTGGAAGATTTAGGATATGATGTAACCGTAACTCCATTGGATAATTCAGTTATGTGGGAATCTGTCGCAAGTGGTGAAGCAGATGGAATGGTTGCTGCTTGGTTACCAGGAACACATGAAGCACAATTTGACCAATATGGTGACGATGTAATTGATCTTGGTCCTAACTTGGAGGGTGCTGCAATTGGTCTAGTTGTTCCTAGTTATATGGATGTTGATTCAATTGCTGATTTAACAGATGAAGCAAATCAAACAATTATAGGTATTGAACCTGGCGCTGGGGTTGTCACAGCTTCTGAGCAAGCACTAGAAGATTATGACAACTTAGATGGCTGGGAAGTACAATCATCATCAAGTGGAGCAATGACAACAGAACTTGGAACAGCTATTGATAATGAAGAAGATATTATTGTTACAGGCTGGTCACCACACTGGAAATTCCAAGAGTATGACTTAAAATATTTAGAAGACCCTGAAGGTACGTTTGGAGAAGCAGAAACAATTAATACAATGGTACGTGAAGGACTAGAAGAAGATTTTCCTGAAGCTTATCAAGTACTTGATAACTTCGAATGGACAACAGATGATATCGAAGCTGTTATGCTAGATATATTTGAAGGAACAAGTCCTGAAGATGCTGCCGCAGCTTGGGTTGAAGATAACCAGGATAGAGTAGCAGAATGGACAGAAGGAATTGAGTAAGTAAAACTTAGAGGACTGGCATTTTTGTCAGTCCTCTTTTTATAATCTTGGTTGGTGCTCGGGGAGAGCGTCAACCTGCGCGCATTGATTTCATGCGCACTTTTTTTTCCCAAACGTGTGCGGGTCCGCGCGTAAAACATGTTACCCCGCGCGTCAATCTTGTAAACCTGCAAATCAACCTTGGTTTCGCGCGCGTCACCTTCAAGTGTGCACTCCTAACCCAGTTTCATGCGCGGCCAACTCACAATGACGCGCGGAGTTTTGTCGAATATGCGCGGCCCCGCGCGTGAAATCGGTTTTCCCGCGCATGAATCACGCAAACCCGCGCATCAAACCCGAATTCGCGCGCGTCAAACGTTCGCCCCCGCGCATGAACCCAGTTTATGCGCGGCTTACTCACTTTCATGCGCGCCTTTTTGTCGAACGTGCGCGAGCCCTCCGCATATAAAATCAGCGCTTTCCTGTACCAAAAAAAGAGACTGATTCCTCAAGCAGAATCAGCCCAAAATTTCTCATCTACACTTACCTTCTAAAAATCTAATCGAACTTTTTAATTCCTTCAATTAATGGGGCACAAACTTTTTATACTTCTGTTCCCCTTTTAGTCGAAACCACTTCAATCACATGTTCAATTGCTGCAGGATCCTCAAGGCCTGTTACATCGCCTGCAACATTTCCTTTTACTTGAATTTCTTTTAAAAGGCGACGCATTATCTTACCGCTGACAGTTTTAGGCATGGATTCTACAAAGATAACATCCCGCGGACGGGCTAGCTGCCCTACTCCCTTAATGATACTCTGTTCTATTTTCTGTTTAAGCGCATCATTTGCATCGTAGCCATCAGCTAATGCAGCAAAAACTACTGGAACCTCTCCTTTAATTTTATCTGGTGCACCAATAACCGCTACTTCTGAGACCCCTGCACATTCTAAAGCAGCATTTTCAATTTCCATTGTACTTAAACGGTGTCCCGAAACATTGAATGCATCATCCGAACGGCCGACTACCCAGAAATAGTCATCCTCATCCTCTAATGCAATGTCACTTGCATAGTAATTTCCTTCTACCTGGCTAAAATACTTTTCATAATACAATTCCGGTTCATTCCATAGTGTACGGCAAAGCATTGGAAATGGCTTGCGAATAACAAGGTTTCCCAAAGTGCCCTTCGGAACAGGATTTCCTTCATCATCAACAATCCCCACATCTGCTCCTAAAAACTGTACCCCAGCAGAACCTGGCTTCATTGGCGTCAGCCAAGCTGCACCTGCCAGCGGACAACCAGCAGTTTCTGTTTGTCCCCATGTATTATTCACACAAATATTTCCTCCGCCAAAGACATCACGTGTCCAATACCATGTTTCCGGATCGAATGGTTCGCCAACTAATGACACAACTTCAAGGCAAGAAAGGTCATAAGGCTCAAGTGCCTTTTCGCCAAGACTGCGGAGCATGCGCAATGCCGTTGGTGCAGTAAATAATTTGTTTACGCGATATTTATCAATAATTTGATAAAAGCGATCCTGCTCAGGATAATTCGGTGCTCCTTCATAAACAACAGTTGTCACACCGTTTGCTAAAGAACCAACAACACCCCAGATATGCATCGTTAACCAGCCGACATCCGCAGTACACCAAAAGACATCATCAGGATGATGGTCCATATGATATTTTGCATAAATATAGTTTTGAACAACGAAGGCCATACCCGCGTGAACGACTCCTTTAGGTTTCCCCGTTGTCCCGCTTGTATAGAAAACAATACCTGGATCATTTGCCTCGACAGGAACAGCTTCAAAGTGAATCGAAGCCTTACTCAGCTCTTCATGCCACCAGTAATCCTTCCCTTTTTCCATAGCTGGCTCCGTTCCGAGACGATCAACAACAACGACCGCATCAACACTTGAAATGGACTCAACGACATGATCGACCTTTTCCTTAAGCGGAATAACCTTCCCACGGCGCAAGCCTGCATCTGCTGTTACAATGACTTTCGGCTGGTAGCTTGATAATCTATCTTTTAATGACTGCTCAGAAAAGCCAGAAAAGATGGTGCTATAAACAGCTCCAATACGAAAACAAGCTAAGATAGCAATAAATGACTCCGCAAGATTGGGAAGATAAATCGCAACAGGGTCACCCTTTCTTACGCCTAAAGAATGAAGGACATTTGAAAAACGATTCACTTCTGCAAGCAGCATTTGATAAGTATAAAAACATGTCTTGCCATCCTCCCCTTCCCAAATTAGCGCAGTTCGATTCCCTGCCCCATTTGCAATATGACAATCTAATAGGTTATAGCAAGGATTGCTGATGCCCCCTTGGAAAAATTCAAAATCCGGCAGGCTCCCGCTTACTGTGTTCTCCCATGGTTTAAACCAATGTAATTCTTTTGCAACATCATTCCAGAATGACTCAGGGTCCTCCTGAGATTTCTTCAAAAGACTTTCAAAGGCCTCACTGCTGCCCAAGTTCGTTGCTGCCTGCTTCTCCTTTTCTGGATAAATAATCTTACTGTTTTTAATAATTTCATGAATTCCTCCCGCTTCTGCACTCACTCGACTTCCTCCTTTATATTTGTCACCCCGCATTTCAGAATCTATATTACTTAAAAAATTAAATGAAAACGCTATCATTAAAATGGATATTATTATTCAAAAAATATAGATTCTTGGGATATATTAATATTTACAATATATCATGACCGTTTCGTTTGTCAATTCGCTTCTATCTGTTTATGTTTGATTACTTGGAAATAACAATTCCTTCCCTTGCTTATTTTTTCAGCTAATCAATTTTTTGCATTAAAAAGCCCTTTAGCCTAATAGCTAAAGGGCAGAAATTTATGATTTATTTAGATGGAAATCAATTCGGCTGAAGTTTCAATCCTGCCTGGATAATGTTGATTCTTTGTATTCTTCTGGTAATCCTTAAGCTTTCCCTGATACGCCAGCTCTAAATTATCCATTTTCTGTAAGTCATGTGGTGTAATAAGAGAAAGTGGCATATTAAAATCTATCGCTTCACTTTGCTTGAGTACAGAAGCAACAAACTCCGAACAGAAAAAAGCATTGTCTCTTTCAAGCTGCATATTTAAGATAACCGCAAATAATCCGATTAAATTATAGTGATAATATTCCTTTTGCGCTTCTATTTTGCTAATATACTGCCACATTCTACCATAATCAGCCTCTTCTACCTTTAAACAATAAACGGCACAGGTTGCATTTTTTAATAAGCCTTCATTTATATTTTCTTTAACAAAGCCTCCAATGAATGGATTTCTTGGATGCTTTCTGCCAAAACTATATAGCTGTGTTAATTCTTCATCAAAGGAAATGGATGCATGGTTATATGATTTTCTTGTATATAATTTAATTGTTTTTGTAAGGACTGTACCTGTATCCGTAAAAAGTAAATAAATCTGCTTTACAGTCATTATAAATCTCTCCTTGCTTTTCTAAAACATCCGAACGCTTTATTTTTACCCTACTATCATCATAAAGAAATTCTACATGTTTTATAATGAGCCTGAGATTTATTTACATTTAGGTCTTGGGACGTATTTCAGTATATAAAAAAGAAAGACTGGCACAAAATTGCTGCCAGTCTAAACGAATAAAAGTTATCTGCTCTTTTTCTTTTTCATTTCTTTTAAATATTTCCTGGAGCTTTTCATACCGCCAAATTCACTAAATATCTCATTTAGCTTTTCTTTTTCTATCATTTTAGAATTTAAGCCTTCATATTTCATTTCCTTTTGCAATTTCCGATAGTTTACCAATCTTTCCTCAGTTAATATACCTTCTTGAATCGCTTGCTGAACTGCGCAGCCAGGCTCACTCTTATGTTTACAGTCACTAAATTTACACATCGCTGCAAGCTTATCAATATCGGAAAACGTTTTTGATAAATCAGCTCCAGCTATACCTATTTCCCGCATACCTGGAGTATCGATAACGACACCAGATTCAGGAAGTAAAAATAACTCACGTCTTGTTGTTGTATGCCTGCCCTTATCGTCACTTCGAATCTCACTTGTATCCATTATATTCTCACCAAGCAGATAATTAACAAGAGTAGATTTCCCAACACCAGAAGAACCAATAAATGCAGCAGTCTGCCCCTGAGTAAAATACTTATTAATTTGCTGATAGCTTTCATTGGATGTACTGGTGGTAACATGTACATCCACACCAATAGCAATAGAAGCCACCTCATGAAGCCTTTTATCAATTTGCATACACAAATCTGCCTTTGTCAGTACAATAATTGGGGTGGCTCCACTTTCCCAAGCAATAGAAAGATAACGTTCTAACCTGCGCAGATTAAAATCATTATTCAAAGACATACAAATAAATATCATATCAATATTGGCTGCCACAATCTGCAAATCTTCCTTTTTGCCAGCTGCTTTACGTGCAAAGACACTTTTCCGCTCTAATACATGGTGGATAATCCCATTTCCTTCTGCATTATCCATGCGATCGACCATCACAAAATCACCTACAGCTGGAAACTGTGCTAAATCATCTGCTTTGTAGTGAAATTTTCCAGATACTTCAGCTTTTATCTCTCCATTTTGTGTGATAACCTTGTAAATGTTTTTTAACTGTGACGATACACGGCCAATAAAAAGGTCTCTATATTGTTTAGACTCCTGAACATTTTTTTCAGTAAGTCCTAGATTTTTCATATTCATCTGATTCAATTTTATTTTCCTCCTAAGGTTTGATTTAAGACCTTTTGGGAGGTTTTATGCAGAACAATTATTTTGCACATCCCTCCCCGGTTATTACAATATCAATGTTATGGTTGTTTAACATAAAACAACATCTCCTTTCCGTATCTATGTTACCTAGTTTAGTATAACATAATATGCTTTTCAGGTTCTCAGTACAAGTTACTTCTCTTCCTCTTTATCAAAAACAATTTCAATCATGGCAAGCAGCAGGGCAATAATAAGCTCTGCCTTGAAAGAAAGCGTAATGCTGCTCATGAACTCATCTACCGTAAATAAAACCAGCCAATTTGATGCCGTTTCAATGCATAATCGTGTGACGAATCGCTGTACTTTTCCAGTGACCTGACGAGCAAGCAGTATATAGATTATCTTGGAGAAAAACTCTACAAATAAGCTTAAGATAAATACACCGATAACAAAAATAACTAAGGACCAGACAGAGCCATACTCGACACCAAGAATTTTAAAAACTCCTGCCAGACCAAAGAAGTATAGTCCAAATATAATTCCGATTGCCATGGTAATCAGAAATACGATTCCTGCAACGGTTACCAATTTCTCTTTCACATTCATATCTCTAAAAGATACTTCAGCCTCTTCATCATCAGAGGATTTATTTTTTTCTTCCCTATTATTATGACTAGACATGCAGACGCTCCTCTTACTGGAAAAAATCAATATATATGAATATACGATCGACTATAGAATGAAGTTTCAAAAATTAGAAATGAATATATTGTATTTTCCCCTTTGGAAGAAGTAGAATTTAATAAAACAAAATATAGAAATGAGTGAATGAACATGAAACGAATGAATTACTCGATACAGTTAATAAATCTGATGGAATCTGTATCGGGATTAACCTGATTATCTATCAGTTAACTGTATCAACCACATTTTAAATTTAAAGTATGCAATAGTGGAGGAATAGTTACAATGGATACAAAATTATTGAAAATGAAATAGCTAAAATACGAAAAAATAAAATTTACGGGCTGGGATTTTTCTGATATAAAGGACAGCTGGGAAAATGAATATCTGCCATGGAATTATACTGAAATCGTAAAAAAGGATTTGTTTCCAGGTTTAGAATTACTCGATATGGGGACTGGCGGAGGTGAATACCTTCTTTCCTTGAATCATCCTTTTGAAAAAACATCCGTAACAGAAGGATGGCAACCTAATATCGACCTTTGAACAAAAGCGCAAGCGCCCGTTCAGCAACGTACAAACTGGAGTGCTTCGCAATGAGATAAAGGAAACACGGCGAGGGACGAGCCGATGTTGACTTATCGTAGTGGAGAAGCACGAAGTTTGATAGTTGCTGGGCGCTGGAGCTGGACGTGACTGTTTATGTTATCATGCAGTTTCCTGCAAAAATTTTATACTTTCTTATCTTTTAAAAACGAAATTAGTCCCTTTAGGAATAAAGCTAGCTCCCATTGATGACGATGATATCATTGCTTATGCTCAAAATAGTTTTGATATTATAATCAATAGACATGAATCATTCAATATAGAAGAGGTTAAAAGAGTCCTAAAACCTAATGGTATATTTATTACGCAACAAGTAGGCGGAAAAAATGGAAATCGTTTATCTCATATGCTTATTCCTGATTTCCAACCTAAGTATGAAAACTTAAATTTAAACAATACGATACAAGAATTGGAAAAGTATAATTTTGAGATCATGTTTACTGATGAATTCTTTCCGTACCAAAAATTTTCACTATGAAAGCTCTTATTTACTATGCAAAAGTGATAGAGTGGGAATTCCCAGGGTTTAATGTAAATAATCATTTCAATCAGCTGCTCACTGTTTATAAATTGTTTATAAAGAATTGACGAGTAAAGGGTATATTCTAAATAATGAACATCGGTTTGTAATCGTTGCGCGTAATCCTATTTTAAATGATTAGAGTTTGTTTTCATTGTACAATTTGTTAGGAGACAAAGACCAATTTAATTTGTTGTAATTGAATCGTCATTTTAAACATTGTCTTAATTAGAGTTTTTTCAATGTCGGTTGGCATTGGAAAAGCTTCTTTCTTCTTATATTTATTCGAGGGTTATCTTTTCAATCATTGAATGCCGGTTGGAGTATATATTTTTCATATTATTGTTTTATAGAGCGTGTTCAAAAAAGGACCGAGAAGCTCGAGGCGAGAAACCCTCGGAGTTTATTTCTTGTTTTTGTTATTTTTGTCCGTGAGAACGTCTCTCTCGGACTATTTTTTGGTTTTTCGTTACTTTGGGCTATGACAACTCTTCTCTCGGGCAACTTTCTCACATTTCGATGATTTTTGAACGTGACAGCGCTTCTCTCGGGCAATTTTCCCGCATTTCGATGATTTTTGAACGTGACAGCGCTTCTCTCGAGCAATTTTACTACATTTCTATGATTTTTGAACGTGACAACACTTCTCTCGAGCATTTTTCTCACATTTCGATGGTTTTTGAACGTGACAGTACTATCCAATACTAATATAAAGAAGCTATCCAATAACAGGATAGCTTCTTTATATTCTATCTAATTTTATTCTTTGATTGATTGCCCGCCATCAATAATCATTTCCTCGCCTGTAATAAACCGAGCTTCATCTGAAGCAAGGAACAGGGCTGCATAAGCAACGTCTTCAGGGTTACCCAAATAATTCAAAGGTATGTTGGAAATTACTCCACTTCTAGCCTCTTCATTAGAAGTGAAATTACTAATCATTGGTGTTTCAATAAAACCAGGATGAATTGAATTTACTCGAATATGGTCAGGTCCTAAATCTCTAGCTGCACCTTTAGTAAGTATCCGTGTAGCACCTTTTGAGGCACCATAAGCCCCTATTCCGCCAAGGCCATGAATACCAGCAAGTGAAGATATATTAACAATGGAACCTTTCCCCACCTTTTTCATTTCTGGAACAACATGTTTGATGCCTAAAAAGTTACTTAAAGCATTAACATCCATAACCTTATTCCATTCTTCAACAGTTATTTCTTCCAATGGTAATTGACCACCAGTAATTCCCGCATTATTTATTAGAATATCAACTTTTCCAAATTTATCAATCGTTTTTCTTACAATTTCAATCCACTCATCTTCATTAGCAACATTATGTTTCATAGCTAATGCAACATCACCGAATTTAGAGTTAATTTCATCAACTACAGTGTTTAACAATTCTTCTTGCATATCTGTAGCAACTACTTTTGCTCCTTCTTCAGCAAAGATTTTCGCTTCTACTGCACCTTGTCCACTTGCAGCACCTGTAATAATAGCTACTTTTCCAGATAACCTGCTCATAATTATTCCTCCTTGAAAAGTTTTATAGGGAAACCAATAAGTATCGCCTTTAAATACACCAATTATTTTTAGTATAGTTTGTATGATTCATACATGCAATCGACAAAAAATCGAAAATATATCGTTAACTTAACAAAGTATTAAAAAGTTACTTTTTATGAAAAAAGATGGAGATAAGTATGCCTAAACTTTGTCTCCGTCCTCTTTTCTTACTTTTCAATAAAACCTGCGATATATCTTTCATTATATTAAAGGTTTCAGTTTATTCTTAAAAACCACCTCATTCTCATTCCACACTAGTCATTTTTACAATCCTTTACACCTTTTTAACCGCAAAAAAGTAAAATATCCCGCTAAGCATCCAATAAGGCTCCCAAAAGATCAGTCTCCAAAATGTCGCAAAATCATCCAAATCAAAATCCAGTATATTAAATGCACTTAACGATATTGTAATGAAATTAAGCAAACCATAAAGGAAAAAGAAAATACCTGCCGCTTTAATGACGACATATAAAATCTGCACTATTATTAACCCCTTCCATTGAATGAAGGGCAGCAGCAATAAAACAACGCCTAATAGCTTTATAAATCCAGTAAGCCAAACAATCCTAATAAAAGAAGGATCAGGATTTAACGCCATTTCATAAATCGCCCCGCCAAGTGAACGGGCACCAAGCATCCCACCCATTGCCCAATAAAAACTTATTCCGGCAAACAAGAGTGTCCAAATAATCCCTAGAGTAATGAACCAACTATTCTTCTGCATAAAAAAACTCCCCCTTTGCAGATAATGTTCATTTTTTCAATTAAATTGATAAAAACACCACTCCATTGATATATAGAATGTATTATTTCATATCTATTGAATAATTTATGAAACTGCCAAAATAAATGGGGAAATACTATCTCTAAGGGTCATTTATGATAGACTCAAATAAAAGCAGATATGAAATTGGCAAATGAATAGATTGTTAACGAAAGGAAAGATATGATGACGGAATTAAAAGATTGGAAAAATGGTGCTCACGGGCATAAATTTATCACTTCCTTCAGTGGAGGTAAAGACAGTGCCTTGGCTCTGTATAAAGCAGCACAAGTCGGAGAAGCAGTTGGACTTATTGTCATGATGGAGGAAGAAGGCGATCGTTCCAGGTCCCATGGAATGCCTCCCGAAATCATACATGCGCAGGCTGAATCGATAGGTCTACCTGTATACACTGCCGCTACAAGCTGGACCGACTATGAAAAAGTATTTATACACCTTTTAGAAAAGTCCAAGAAACAAGGCGCAGAAGTATTGGTGGCTGGAGACATGGATGTGCCTGCTCATGACTGTTGGCATGAAAAGATTACAAATCGTGTTGGTTTAAAGCTTGGAATGCCTTTATGGGAAATGAATCATCATGAAGTTGTCGAAGAGTTTATAGAGCTAGGGTTTGAAACAATTATTGTAACTGTTAATTTATCACTTGGAATGCGTGAAGAAGATTTAGGTCGCACATTAACCCATGAATACGTGAAGGAGCTTATGGAACGGAATATTGACCCCTGTGGAGAAGGCGGAGAATTCCATACCACCGTATTAGATGGGCCGATTTTTAAATACCCACTTTCTGTTCGTAAATGTGAGATTCTGAGGGACGGAGATTATGCGTTTTTGCCTTTGAAGCTGAGGTAAGGAGTAAAGATTGGCGTCTTATAAGAGAAAAAATGGAACGCTAATTCAAAAGTAGCGTTCCTTATACTAGATCTTAATGACTTTTTTGAGTTGAGAATGAGAAACCCGATGATTCGCATAAATTAATTGAATTTACAAAAAGTTTATACGAATTACTTTCCCTGCTACTATTTGTGACGCTGTAATAGCTTGTGAGTGCCCCAATATCATTTCTCTCGGACGTTTTTTCTTGTTTTCCACTAGTTTGTTCGAAAGCGTACTTCTTCTAAGACTTTTCCATATTTTAATGCCTTTCCTTTTCACCCGCTCTAATATCCTTTGTAGGATAACGTTGTTCTTGCTTTTCCTTATAAAAACTAGCGTAAAGAGAATCCGATACGGATTATTTTACAATAGAAAATCTCTCTTCCGTTTCCTCACGATAAGCACCGTTCACCCAATTACGATAAGTATCATACAATGAGCGAATCGCTTCAGTATTTTGTGCGATTACTTCGCAGCCCCTATCGTCATACGTATAGAAAACAATATTTTTTGTTCGATTTACAAAAAATACATCCGGATCCTCCAAGCCATAAGGATTTTGCAATCTTGGCTTTAATGGCGGGAAATCCTGATGACTAATGGCTTTTATTAATAGAGAAAAATGAACATCCTTTGTACGGCATTCTAAAGAAAACTGGGAAGTGCATTTATCATCATCCTCAAAACTAAACTTGTTTCAAAGACTGGCGAACTGCTTTACTTTTCACATATCGGTTATATATTTTCAATTTCTTGTCACTCATTCTCTTGAAATCTTTATATTGATAAAGATTTGTCACTAAAAATATGTCATCCTTTGGAGCAAATAAAGCATTGAATACTGCTTTTGCTTGCAGGTGAACGCTCTGAAAATATTCAGGATTTAATTCGTCTGTATCACGCTTAAACTGATATAAATCCTTTCCCAACTCGAAGACAACCCTTTGTCCCATTGTTTATAGAGATTGGGTACTAGTGCGACTTCTGGAAATGTCTTTTCCATATAATTTCTTAATTCCATTTACATATCCCCAATCTATATGAACTCGAATCAAAAAAGCACTTTCTAAACGGTACATCGAAAAATATACCGTTTCTGAAAGTGCTTTTGTTATTATTCCCCTTCAAACTTACCATTAAAAATAAAGTTTTCTAGCGGCCTGCGATTATTAGGCTGCTCGCGTTCTTGCAGTAAATCAGATAACTTTTCCTTCTCATCCTGATAACCAATTGCAACAAGTGCTTCAATATGATATTCTTCTGGGATTTTCAGAACTTCTCTTGCTTTATCAAAATCAAAGCCTGTCATTGGATGGGTAATTAAGCCTTTTTTATTCGCCTGCAATGCCAGGAAGCCCCATGCTGTTCCAGTGTCGAAGGAATGGGTTCGAAATGAGTTTCCTTTATCCGTGACTGTCTTGGAAAGTATTAATGACAGTACAGGTACCTGCTTACACCAATTTAAATTAGATTCACTGATGAAAGAATGGAAAGTTTTTCTTTCTTCGGCAGTTTGCGCAATAATGAATCGCCAAGGCTGAAAATTAAAAGCAGAAGGCGCCCAATGCGCAGCTTCAAATAAAGTTAATACGATATCTCGTGGAACCTCTTTTTCTGAGAAAGAGCGAGGTGACCAGCGATTAAGAAACATCTCATCTATATCATATTCAGATGTTCTGTATGTTTTTACGTCTGTGGTAATCATTTGTGTAGTTCCTCCTTGTCCGATATCCATCATACTTAAAAATACTGGTTAATGAAAGTATTTTACCTCTAGACCATACAGACAAGGATAAAACCTTTTATGAAAAAAAGCTCAATTATCTTCTTCACCTATTGAACAAAAAAGCCAGCGATTTGTTCATTTTCATCGAATGTCACTTGAAATGTTACATCTGCATCATTAAAAATCCCAGTAATAAAGACAACCTGATATCCATCTGCTTCTTCCGTTTTATTGTATTCCTGATCAATAAAATCACCTAGCTGGCTATTCAAATCCGTCCAAATCTCTTCCAAATCCGCAGCGCCTACTTGTTCATTCATCGTTTCGTCAAAGTTCTCTGTTGCTTCTTCATAGTTCCCTTCATTCAGCTCGTCGATAAAAGTTATTGCCATATCAATCAGCGCTTCATCCGCTTGATTTTCTTCTGAAGTTTCGTCCTTTTCACCAGACGGCGTTTGTGTATCTTCTTGTTGTTCTGTACTTTGATCAGCCGGTTCTTCCGCTTGATTGCAGCCTGCTAACAGAACCAAAGCGAAAGCCATCACTAATCCTATCCATTGAAATTTTTTCATGATTTTTCTACTCCTTAATATCCATTCTTTTTCAGCTCTAAAATCCATTCGCTAATATCTTTGATAACCGCTTCATCCACCTGACCTGGTGTTTCATACTCGGCAACTGTTCCTTTATTTGGTCCATCATAATTAACAAAAAAATGATTCAAATGCGGATAGCTAATTAAAGTTGTATTTTCTCGATCCTTCAGTTCCTTCTTCCAAATAGCAAAATCCTTCTCATAATAAACCTGAAAGTCATCCTCTCCTTGTAAAACGAGTAAAGGTTTGTTATGTCCTGAGATAATTGAAGCTGGATCATATTGATCCATTTCCTTTAAATAAAAGCCATTTACCCCAAACACCGTTGATTCTTGTGCTTCTTCATCAGTCATATGCTGTAATTGCTTTGCTTTTTCATACTCATCTTCAACAAGTGCCTCTTGTTTCTCCCTATCCCTTTTATCCGTTGGGTAATTTTCTAATGCCGATTTATTTTGATCATAAATGATTTCCCATAATGGACGCGGCGAGCCAGCAAGGGTGATAATCCCAGTATAGTCTCCGCTTTGTGCATCTATTCGGGGCGCCAGCATTCCTCCGAGACTGTGCCCGATTAGAAACAGATTATCTTTATCCATACGTTCATCTTCTTTAAGAAATTCCGCCGCTAAAATAGCATCTTCAATTGTTTCTTCAAATACAGTTAATTTACTTGCTTCCTGGGCCATTTTTTCTCCATAAACAAACGTTCTTTTATCATAGCGAATAGCAGCAATTCCTTGCTCCGCTAATCCCCAAGCAATATCACGGAAAGGCTTGTAGGCAAAAGCTGTTTCATCCCGATCACTTGGACCTGAGCCATGGACGAGGACAACTGCAGGAAGATCTTTCTGTCCTTCTGCAGGGAGTGTCAGTATTCCCTCAAGCTCATAATTCGTTCCTTTCCCAACAATAATCGCTTCTTCTACAATAGAATCTGGAGGACTGATATTGTCTCCCCCACCTGACAAATGAAATCCGACTAAAAGCTGTTTTTCATTAAAAATCATTCGTATATCAAAATTTGTATTTGTATATGCTATATTTGTCTCAACGACAGTGGTCTTTTCTCCACGACTTTCTACTGCTAAATCGTTCACTTCTCTGAATTCTCCAGCCTCTTTAATTTGTTGCTCCCATATATCTTGTAGTTCATTTAAAGGCAGCGACTCTTGTAATTTTTCCGTAAACCATTCCTCATGGACAGCTTGATAATCTCCTGCTTGCAGTAAATCAATGACTTCTTGTCCAGCTGCTTCTGGTGTAAGCTCCACGTGACACCCTCCTAATAGAATAATTAGTAACAGCAGGCTCAAGCCCCATCTCTTCATCCCTTCCATAAAACGCATGCATGTTGCCTCCATTTTATTCTGAATTACTACTTATACGAATGAAGCAAGCAAAAGTTTCATGTTGCTTTTCAGGAGCAAATCATACTGCAATAATTATAGTTTTAGAACCATTCTCACCGTTTTTAGAATATGTCCATCAAAATCGTCATCAAATTCATCAACTGTAATAAAACCTTTCGCCTCATAGAAGTTTATTCCAATCCTATTTTCCTGCTCCACATTGATATAAATCTTCTTAACATCATGCAGATGTTTGATTCCTTCCTGCAGCAATCCAGTACCAATACCCGCTCCCTGATATTCAGGATAAATATAAATTGCTGCCAGTTCTGTTTCCCCCTTATTATTTACTGGAGAATAGTTGGCAAAACCAACAATTTGCTGCTGTACCTCTGCAACTAGCATTAAGGTGTTATTTAATCGTTTTTCCATCATCTCATCACTGTATGCAGCGTTTAGAAAATTCTCCTGAGTCATAGCCGGAATAATTCCCTCGTAGGTTACATTCCAGCTTTTTGCCGCCACATCTTGAACGTTAGTTATGTCTTCCCTTTTCATTTTACGTATTAATAGACTCATTTCTTCCAACCTCCATTATACTTTTATAAAGCAAAAAACCCCATCTCAATGAAGAGACGAGGTTTTCCCATGGTACCACTCTTTTAGACATGAATAGTCTGCTTGTCATTGATAACGGGGAACTCCCCGATTTACCCTACTAAATTCAGATAAATATCTCAGAGGTGCGCTTCGTTTTAAGCAGAATGTTTAGGCTTTCACCGTCCCTAAATCGCTACATCTCTTTCTGCTAAACTACTCTCCTCATCATCGAACGAAATATTTCTATTAGTATATCCAATTTACGGAAAATTGCAAGTTTGAGCAGCTCAAAGCATTATTTTTATTATATTATTCATTTTGATTGTTAATAATCTAATTGATGCAAATACAGAAGCAGGCCGTCCTCTTGACTTTTAAGTGTATACTTACGGATTTTACTGTCTATCCTTTTTTGTTGTTTACTATCTTTGCTAAGCCAGTTTATGAAATGAAATAAAGGACTAGATAATAAGTTCGCTGTACCATGAGAACCTAATTCAAAACCCATTTGTTCCTTTTCAGTTAAGGGTAATTGCGTATTTTTCATAAATTCTTCCTTGAAATGTTTCGGAATGGATATATACGGCTCTTTTTTTTCTAATGCAAAAAGCAGCTCTTCAGCATTACCAGCAACAAAGTAATTATTCGATTCATCTGCCTTCATTTTTATTCCCCCTTTTTTTCCACTAAAAAAAGTATAACACAACCTAAATTACCCGATAAGAAAATTTGCAAATCATGAAGAAGGCAAGTGTGCACATGATTGGTATGTGGATGGTGTAGTTGTATATCATAGGACAATCTCCACTTTAGTGAATACACTTATTGATAAAGGATTTATAATCGAGAAGATTATTGAACCGCAGTCAATCCCAGCTGGCATAGAAAAAATGCCCAAATTAATAAATGAAAAAAGAAGACCGTCGTTTATTGTGATCAAGTCAAGAAAGTCACATTAACAATGCAGCTGTTCTAAAAAGTTAAGGCATTTTTCACTACTGGGAGAGATATAAAAACGTCTTGTTAATAAAAACATAGAAGAGGATGGGACATAACTAGCCAAAAATAGTAAAAAAAGATAGGCTGGCGGACTCAACTAGGTCGGTATGAGGGGAAGAGCTGGGTGGCCCGCGCGTAAAAATGGATTAGCCGCGCATGAAGTCAACTTACCCGCGCATGACCAACATTCGTGCGCGGTAAATCATGATTCATGCGCGGCTAACCCGCATTGATGCGCGCCCTTTTGTCGAACCCGCGCGGCCGCCTGCGCTCCCCACCTTAAATTAAGACATTCAGGCATAGCCTTTAAGCACTTCACCTTTTTAATTTCGATAAACAAACTTTTTTGTAATAAATAAGCGTAACGCTATCACTACAAATCCTGTGACAGCCGCACCATGTCCATTACTTGAATTCCATTTTCAAAAATTGGCTCTGGATAATGGCGGATAAAAAAGTTGCGATCAATTGAAGTCATGCGAAAACCACATTTTTGATAAAGCGCCAACTGTGTCACTCCTGAATTTCCTGTTCCGATTTCAATCGTTTTATATTCCGCATGCTTTGCTGTCTCAATTGCATGAAGCACTAGTTTCTTCCCAAAGCCTTGTCCATGATAATTTTCATGAACCGCCACATTCACGATCTCCACTGTTTCCGGCCTTGTTGGTAAGAGCACATAAACACCGATAATCATAGCTCCATCTTCCATGACAAAGCACTTTCCCCTCGAAACATATTCTCTAATAAGCTTTTCAGATGGATCTGCTAATAGCAGTAAATCCATTGGCAGCGCTTCATTTTTATTTAGTTCTCTGATCACTTTATATTCCCCTGTTCTTTTTAATTGATTATTTCATAGTCCAATTTAGAAACAAAGTAAATTACCCATTTCAAACAAGATTCTTTCCAATAAATCGTCCCCCAATACTAATTTTTAATGGATTAGACACCCCTTCTGCGAATGCTATCACCAACTCAATCAATCGTTTGTTTGATTTCGAGACTTGACCAGTCATATTAGAAGACTTTCTTCCGATATCAATCGAAACAAAACAGAATATCCAGCAGAATAATTTGTTCACAAGTTGTTAACAATTAGAGTGTAGTGTATGGATTTTTGGCTGTAAATTATTTGACAAAATGGATATATTTTAGAATAATTATTATTAGATTATAGTTATTGTTTTAATTCAAAGTAACAATAATGAAATTATATTGTAAGGAGGACATATAAATGTCATTAGTCGGAAAAGAAGTAGAATCATTTCAAGCAACTGCATTTCACCAAGGTGAGTTTATCGATGTATCTGAGGAGAGCTTTAAAGGTCACTGGAGCATTGTATGTTTTTACCCAGCTGATTTTTCTTTTGTTTGCCCAACAGAATTGGAAGATCTGCAAAATCAATACGATGAATTAAAAAAACTGGATACAGAGGTCTATTCTGTTTCTACAGATACGCATTTCGTCCATAAAGCATGGCATGAAGCATCTGATGCAATTAGCAAAGTTGAATATATCATGATTGGCGATCCATCACAACAAATCTCTCGTAATTTTGATGTATTAAGAGAAGATGAAGGATTGGCTGACCGTGGAACATTTATCATTGACCCTGATGGAGTGATCCAAGCAGCAGAAATCAATGCTGATGGAATCGGCCGTGATGCCAGCACATTAATCAATAAAATTAAAGCTGCTCAATATGTACGTGAAAACCCAGATGAAGTTTGCCCTGCTAAATGGGAAGAAAACGCAAAAACATTAAAACCAAGCTTAGATTTAGTTGGTAAAATATAAGAAAAACATTGTTATTTAACGATTATACTTCATCTTTTACAGAGAGGTTCGACGTTCACATCGTCGAACTTCCTTCATAAATATGACGCTTTAGAAAAGAGGTTCAACATGCTTGACCAAGAAATAAAATCACAACTTAAAGAATACTTAAATTTACTTGAAAACAGTATCGTAATTAAAGTGCAATTTGGATCAGATGATACATCCAAAGAAGCCAATGAACTCGTAAATGAAATTGCTGCGATGTCGAATAAAATTACGATTGAACAAGGGGACTTTCCGCGTACTCCAACCTTTAGTATAAATCGTCCTGGTGAAGATTCAGGCATTGCTTTTGCTGGTATACCACTTGGCCATGAATTTACTTCGCTCGTTCTTGCTTTATTGCAAGTAAGTGGCCGTCCACCAAAGGAAGATGCAACGGTTATAGAACAAATCAAGCAATTACAAGGTCCGCTTCACTTTGAAAGTTTTGTTAGTCTTTCATGCCATAATTGCCCAGATGTTGTTCAAGCATTAAATTTAATGAGTGTCGTACATCCTGACATCACACACACGATGATTGAAGGATCAGCATTTAAAGAAGAAGCAGATGACAAAGCTGTAATGGCTGTCCCAGCAGTATTCTTAAATGGCGAATCTTTCGTTAATGGCCGACAAACATTAAAAACAATCCTTGAAAAATTAGGGAATGCCACAGATGATATCGATACATTAAATAGTAAAGAACCTTTTGATGTTCTTGTTGTCGGTGCGGGGCCCGCTGGTTCTAGTGCGGCAATTTATGCAGCACGCAAAGGAATTCGTACTGGGATTGTAGCAGATCGTTTCGGTGGCCAGGTTCAAGATACGAAGGGCATCGAAAACTTTATCACTACAAAATATACAGAAGGACCACAATTAGCAGCAAACATGGAAGAACATGTTCGTGATTATGATGTAGATATTATGGACTCGATGCGCGCTAAATCATTAATGAAAAAAGACTTAATTGAACTAGAACTGGAAAATGGCGCTACACTGAAAAGTAAAACAATTATTCTTTCTACTGGTGCCCGCTGGAGAAATATCGGCGTTCCTGGGGAAGCAGAATTTAAAAACAAAGGCGTTGCCTATTGCCCACACTGTGATGGTCCAATATTTGAAGGAAAAGATGTTGCCGTTGTTGGTGGTGGTAATTCTGGAATTGAGGCGGCAATCGACTTAGCCGGAATTGTAAAACATGTTACTGTGCTCGAATTTGCTCCAGAACTGAAGGCGGATAAGGTATTACAAGACCGTCTTTACAGTTTGCCAAACGTAACCGTTATAACAAATGCACGTACTTCTGAAATCTATGGAGATACAAAGGTTCAAGGCCTTCGCTATGTTGACCGTGAAACAGAAGAAAAGCATAGCATTGAGCTCGCTGGTGTCTTCATCCAAATCGGTCTTGTTCCTAATACAGAGTGGCTGGAAGGTGCTGTGGAGCGTAATAAATTTGGAGAAATTCTTGTTGATAAACAAGGTGCAACCTACACTCCAGGTGTATTCGCAGCTGGCGACTGTACGGACAGTGCATATAAACAAATCATTATTTCGATGGGATCTGGAGCTACCGCTGCTTTAGGTGCATTTGACTATTTAATTCGGAATTAATTAAATGAGTTAGATGAGGGTGTAAATAATGTATATTATTGGATGGATTGTGTTCAGTATTGATACTGATTATAATCCATCCATTTTTAGAGGAACGTATATTTGGAAGATATCTTTTTATCGTTTTATCCAGTCTTCATACCATTTTTCAATTACTTTATTTGGCTTTACATCATATTCTTTCCGCAACATATCTCTTAGTTTATGATATTGTTGCTGTAAGGATTGTTCATTTCCTATCCGATCATATAATTTCATAAGCATAAAATAACTATTATCTGTGTAAGGATAAAGTATCTGTACTCGCTGATACAGTAAAATTGCTTCCATATATCTCTCTTTTGAAATATAAAAGTCAGCTATTTTTCTTATGTATTTCAGCCATTGTATTCTTAACCTTTCCCGTTCATTTTCTGCCCATATATAGCCTTCTTCAGATAAATAATCCCCAGTATATAAATGTAATAACTCTTGAGTTTGTGGGAGGTTTTTTTCGTTTACCGTCGATAATGCATTGATTTTTTCTTCCCACACATCGACATCTAATTTTGTATCATGCAAATCTAATACATAGCTATTTTCAAAATTAGATATTGTAATTTTGACTTTTAAATTTTCTAAGGTTTTTCGGATTTGATAAATTGCTATATACAATTGTGCTCTGCCCTTATCTTCATCAAATGCCGGCCAAAATAAATCGGTTAAAATAGACTTTCGCACAGGAGTTTGGCGATAATGTAATAAAAAAGAGAACAACTCTCGTGCTTTAGAAGTTCGCCAATTGACATCAATAACTTTGGAGTCATCCATTGTTTTTTTAAAACATAGGCTTTTAAAACAGCACAATACTATAGAAGTATCAGCTTTTTTTTCTATTGAGAGTGGCTTAGCCATAACTTTCCGGATGGTTTCCTGCAATCGTTTTCTTTTAATCGGTTTTATAATATAATCTACTGCGTTTACTTCAAAAGCTTTTGCCGCATATTTACTATGTGCTGTGACAAAGACTATATTCAAATCAGGATGGATATTGCGAATGCGTTCAGCTAATTGTAACCCATTAACTTCTGGCATAACAACTTCAAGGAAAACAATATCTGGTCTTTCTTCAAGAATGACTTTAAAAGCTTTTTGCGGATTCGTGTATCGCCCGACAACTTGAAAACTCCTAAATTCATCTAGTAGTTGTGCGAGGTGAATGAGAGCCCGTGGATCATCATCGACTAATATCACTTTCATCTGCCCTCTCACCTTTTTTAAAACTGGTATATCCTTCCTTTTTTTAACTTTTTCATTCATTATTGTCATAAGTAATATATACCAATTAGGAGTTAATTCCTACTTCCTTTCTTTATTAATATATTTGGATTTTCATAAAGGCATTAAAGCGTATTCTATACATGCTTACAGCTATTCAATCGCAATAATTACAAAGTCATTTATTTGCTTACAAGGTACTTTCCGTTGATTCGTAACCTTTAGAGTAATTATTATCTAAAAAAGCAATCCTTCAAGTATGAACTAACCTTGAAGGATTGTCTTTTCATACTATATGTGTGACTTTCTTCTTATCAACACTCCTGCTGAAATAATGAGAATCCCTATTAAAAGGAAATTAAATACGTTTGTTGCTGTTTTAGGTAACTTTTCACCATCTTTTTTATCTTTAGCGATAGGAGGTGTTGTTACTTCTTCATCATCACCCTGATCTATATTAGTATCTGGATTTTTTGGCAATACCTTAACCTTTTCCTCAGGTTGATCAGATTTAGTTACATTGCCTCCAGTGACCTCTGCTATATTTATAATATTCTTGTCAAATTGATCAGATTGAATTTTTACTTCAAAAGTAACCGTACGCCAATCGGTATCCCCTACATCTCCAAAAGTTGCTGTAATTTGACCATCCTTAAATTCACCTTTTCCATCATGGCTGACTTTTATGCTATCTTTTACATACTCTAAACCTGTTGGAAGTCTATCTGTAATCGTTAAGTTCTCTACCAAACTATCAGATACGGTATTGTGCGTTTTAATAGTGTAAATTACTGTGTCGCCTACTTCATATTTCTCTTTACCTTCTTCAGCATTTACCGCTGATTTTTCAGATTCAAGTTTCGGCTCTCTTGGATAAATTTTTACTTCTTCTTCCGGTTCATCGGGATCATCGATATTATCACCATCGACTTTAGCGACATTTTTAATATCTGCACCGGCTTGACCTTTATCCACCGTAACGAGGAACGTCACCATATGCTTGTCCGTATCCGTAATATCACCAAATATTCCTGTGACTTTGCCATCAAGGACATGTCCCGCATCGCCATCTTCCGCATCGCTTACAGATTCACCGTCTACTTTAAGACTATCAAAAACATAAATCAGCCCTCTTGGAATGATATCCGTGATAACGAGATTTTCTACCAAGCTATCTTCAATCATGTTTTGCGTTGTAATTGTATAGCGAAGTGTATCGCCTACTTCTGGATTTTCTGAATCTGTATTACCTTCAGCTTTTATTACGATTTCAGATACCTTTTCTGATTTTAATTCTGGTTCCTTTGGATATACCGTAATCTTTTCTTCCGGTTCATCGGGATCATCGACATTTTCACCATCGACTGTCGCAATATTTGTAATTTGTTTTCCTGATTGACCAGATATAATTTTCACTTCAAAGGTAACCATACGCCAATCGGTATCCCCTACATCTCCAAAAGTTGCTGTAATTTGACCATCCTTAAATTCACCTTTTCCATCATGGCTGACTTTTATGCTATCTTTTACATACTCTAAACCTGTTGGAAGTCTATCTGTAATCGTTAAGTTCTCTACCAAACTATCAGATACGGTATTGTGCGTTTTAATAGTGTAAATTACTGTGTCGCCTACTTCATATTTCTCTTTACCTTCTTCAGCATTTACCGCTGATTTTTCAGATTCAAGTTTCGGCTCTCTTGGATAAATTTTTACTTCTTCTTCCGGTTCATCGGGATCATCGATATTATCACCATCGACTTTAGCGACATTTTTAATATCTGCACCGGCTTGACCTTTATCCACCGTAACGAGGAACGTCACCATATGCTTGTCCGTATCCGTAATATCACCAAATATTCCTGTGACTTTGCCATCAAGGACATGTCCCGCATCGCCATCTTCCGCATCGCTTACAGATTCACCGTCTACTTTAAGACTATCAAAAACATAAATCAGCCCTCTTGGAATGATATCCGTGATAACGAGATTTTCTACCAAGCTATCTTCAATCATGTTTTGCGTTGTAATTGTATAGCGAAGTGTATCGCCTACTTCTGGATTTTCTGAATCCGTATTACCATCAGCTTTTATTTTAAGTTGAGCTAGTTTTTCAGAATCAAGTAAAGGATCATTGTTTTTTACTGGTGTTTTCGTTTCATTCGTATCCGTTTCTTCCTCTTCATTTTTTAATAAATCTTTATATTTTACTTTCGCTTGATTATCAACATCTTTACCGATATGTGAAGACAATGTTTTCACTTTAAATTGAACGGTCACACCATCTGGCAATTCGGTTGTGTTTGGTAAATCACCAATTGAAAAAATAACTTTATCACCGTCAAAATAACCTCTATCATCATCTTGCTCATCGGTTAAATCACCTGTATTTGGTCCAGTCACGATTTTCATTGAGTTAGGAATATATACTGTACCTTTTGGAATTTCATCTTCAATCACTGTGTTTGCGGCAATATCACCACCACTATTTTTCACAGTCACTTCATAAGTTAATTCATCTCCAGCCGATACATCACCTTCAGGGTTCACCGACTTTTCCGCTGCCATACATGGTTCGGTACCTAAGAAGATATCGTCTAAGAAATTACCTGCCCCTAAACTTCCACTAGCAGTGGAAACAGCTTCAAATCCAAATCTTGTTACCGTTTGACCAGCCGGAACTTTGTAACTTCCACTATAGGTTCCCCATGCAGTGCTTCCATCAGACATTTGTTCAATAATTTTTGTATCATATGGATTGTCTGTTACCGCACCAATACGAAGTTGCATTGTATCAACACCTTGACGTCCCATATGTGACAATCTCCAATAAATCGTTTGACCTGGCGTGGTTTCTACATCTTGGTATAACAACCCATTATCATAAGCATTTAATTCAGCATAACGATTTCCCTCTGGTGGTGCGGGGAAATTAACTACTCCTCCGGGATATTGCTGTTGATAATCCCAAATTTCTATAATATTAACACCTTGACTATCATCTGTTGTCTTCCAACCTGGAACTTCAGATTCGAGGAACATATACGGAGCATCTTCTTGATAAGACCCTTTTTCGGGTCCCCCCTCAAAACTTCCGTTAATCAATGCCACTGGTGCAGCACAGGAATTTGGTGGGTCTGGTAATTCGATAATATTATTGGTTACTTCATTCGTATCTAAACTTTCATCAGTCTCTTTTAATAAATTATTATATTTTACTTGCGCCTTATTAATTACTGTCTTTCCCACGTGGCTTGACAATGCCTTTACTTTAAATTGAACCGTAATCCCGTCTGGCTGCACATTCGTATTCGGTAAGTCCCCGATTTTAAAGATGACTTTTCCATCATCATAGTGACCAGCATCCTCATCATTCGTATCCGTCAAATCACCTTTTCCTGGTCCATTTTTAATTTTTAAGGACCCCGGTACATATTCTGTACCTTCTGGAATGATATCTTCAACGATTGTATTTGCAGCAACGTCTCCACCTGAGTTTTTCACAGTAACTTCATAAGTTAATTCGTCATCTTCGAATACGTCACCTTTGGGACTAACTGTTTTTTCAGCCGATACACATGGTTCGGTACCTAAGAAAATATCATCTAAGAAGTTTCCAGCCGCTACATTCCCATTTGCACTAGAAACCGCTTCAAAGCCAAAACGTGTTATTGTTTGTCCAGCTGGAACAACATAAGAACCAGAATAATATTTCCATTCATCTTTACCACTCGCCATTGTTTCAATTGTTTTTAAATCTTTTGGAGCAACTGTTGCAGAATCTATTTTTAAAGCCATGGTGTCTTGACCAATACGACCTTTATGAGCTAAACGCCAATAGATTGTTTGACCTGGTGTCGTTTCTACATCTTGATAAAGCTGTGCTGCTTCACGACTATTCAGTTCAGCAAACTGTTGCCCATGTGCTGGAGTAACCTTTAAGGATTCATATGGGTCACCAATTGGAATCTCATCCCCTAAAGATTTATTCATAATTTCCAACAGCCCTGATTGATCGGTCGTTTGCCAACCTGGAACCGCATCTTGCGGAGCATCGAACCAGCCTTTTCGTGCGATTAACCGCGAATCATCAGGAGAATATATCGGCTCCTCAAAGCTTCCATTAATCAGTGCCACTGGTGCAGCACATGCATTTGGTGATTCCAAACTTCCGATAGCTTTATTCGTCTTTTGATTTTTATCGGCTTCTTTTAATAAGTTTTTATCTTCAAATTGCTCTTGGTTAACTGCAGCATCTTTATTCTCTGTTTCCTCTGTATTTTCCTCTTGTGATTCCACTGTCTCTATTTCTTCTACTACTTCATCTTCTTCATTTGTTTCTTCATCCATAGGCTCTTCTTCATTACTGGATTCTTCTACTGTTACAACTACAGGGTCAGTATCTATTTCTACACTATCGTTAATAAGGACGTTCGCTATGTTTTCAATACGATCGCCTTCTGTAGCATCTTCTCTTATTTGTGCTGTGATCTGTAGTCTAATTTCTTTACCAACGAGATCCTCTAATTGCTCCGGAGTAACAGTAAATGATACATGTTGTCCTTCTTCCGAAACGGAAAAATCAGTGTCCAACACCTCATCAATTTGAACAGCTGTTTCCTCCAGGTTTAATCGTTTGTCTAGTTGACTTGAAATTATCACAGATTCATAACCTGTCATGTTTTCAGGAAATTGAACGTTTATAAAATAATGATGTGATTCACCCTTAGCAATACTTTTACTTTCCTCTCCATCGATATCAATGGATACAATCGGAGTTACTAACTCCCCTAACGCCTCATTTCCTCCAGCCTGTACAGGAAATGAAAAAAACGGGAAAACTCCATTTAGGGTGATTAACACTATCGCAAGCATGATAAAATTCCTTTGTATCCCTTGTTTCACCCTTTTTGTTCTAAAACTCTTGTAATGCACTCCCCCACCTCCAAATAATATTGATGGTTTACCCCAAAAAAGGTATTTCGCTTATTTGTAAATCGTGTTTATTAAACAATTTTTTACAATTTATCTTTTTTGGATGATAACCGAATAATGATGATGAACCATGTACTTTTTTATCACCTCCTTAAATTTCCGGATACATGTTTTTATGTAATATTTCTATGAAAAAACCTGTTTCACACACTTTATTTGCAATTGATGGCAGGAAGGCATTTATTTAATGAAATCCATTATTTCCCAATACCTAGTAAAAATTAATGTGAATTTTCTTACAACTATATCTTAAGATTATAATTCTGTAATCTATACAAAAACTAAACTATATCTTAAGATTATAGTTCTGTAATCTATACAAAAACTATACGAAATGAAGATAAGATTAGGAGAATTTTAATATTACATTCGGAAAATGCTACTTATTTAGGTATAAGGTAACGGATGAGGGAAACGAAAAATGTAAAGAAAAGAAAAATAAAATCGAATTATGTACGTAAAAAAACTGTATCCCGCCATATACAGTTTCATTTTATATCATTATTAAAGATCGATTTTATTTCGTACAAATTTATTTAGATATAATTAGACTCAGCCACAAAAAAGGTCCTTTTAACTATTTTGAATTTGATAACTTCTTACTATATATGAAGAACTGACGTATTCGACAAAGTATGTTGTCTACTCATGATTATGACAACGTTTATATTCATACTATATTCGAATGTGACGGAGAAACAGATACGGTTATTCTAAAAGAAAACTATGGATAGAGATGGACACAACGGTGGCGTTTGGAAAGGGCAATCTCGATTAAAAATTTATGTAGTAAAAAATCAGATATGGCACTTATGATGCGAATTTAAGAAAATAGGAGATAACAGATTGGTAAAATTAAATAATTTTAATATTGATTTCGACTGTAATAAAGAAGCCCCTTATTTTCAAGCTACTTCAGTGTAAAGAATTAGATTTGGTATGGACGAATTAAATATTACATTAATCAAAACAATAATTAAAAATATATTTAAAGAGGATAAAATAAGTATTATATTTGTATCAGAGCATCCTACTCACAATAAACATTATCTTCCAAAATCTAAAATTGGTAAAATAATTAATATAAGAAACTGACTTGAAACTGTTGTTACAGATGAAACGACTGGTGAAGGTGAAGTATACGTTACAACTTGAATTTAAACCGTCTTGATGTGATGAAGTACAGCAGTATATAAAGGTCACAAAGAAGCATATATTACTTCAATCTATTTAATAAGTGTTATGAATAAGAGAATTTATAACGAGGAATAAGAGAACAACGCGATTTAGAAATACAAAGCATCGTTATAAATATTTTATTTATAACGATGCTAGAATGTTGTTGTGTCAATGATTGTAGAATATCTCGTTATACATCTTGGGAATGCAGGTTATAAGACTCTTTGTCAAATAGAATTGTTTTTTAAATTAAAGCATTTTTCATTGAGCTAGTTACTTTCGGACAGAAAGAGAGACTTGCTATCTTCCTCCCTTTACTTTATGCATTGCTTAGCTTAATCTTTGCCTTGTTGTTAAATAAGGGGGCAGCAAAGTTATTTTTAGTAATTTGCAGCCCGCTCTTTCTTTTATATAACGGAATCTGGCTCATTGTAGGATTTATTATGCTAAATTAACAACCTTTTTTATCTTAGCAGAGAGTTGCAAACTCAATATTAGTTACCAATTCTTCTTCACTGTCTCTAAACTTTCCATGCTGATAGGACCTTTTTGCATTTGTGTCGGGCAAATTCGATTATGCTCTTTTATCTTTATATTAATTTCCTCTATATCACTTTCTGTTTTTGCCTTTTGAAGTAAAACTCCGATTTCTTTTTGCAGCTTTAGCCACGGCGGCAAATATCCAGCATCCTTAGCTATCTTCTGAAAGTGCTGAAATGTATCTTTCTGTGTATACTCCTTTGGCAATGGCATGCCTTTTCCAGGTAAATCTTTTTCATAATCATAATTATTCCCTTTTAGCATATCGCCGATTAAATCATTATATTTTCTATCCATTGATACACCACCTAATTTATTTTATTTTTTTAAAGGCAATATAGGGTACGAATCTCTAAACCTGGAGTACGTCCAGCCCTCATTCCTTACATTCGTACACTTTTCATCCGTACAAGTAAAAATATAAGTTTCCTTATTAGTTTGAACATTAATTTCATAATGGTAAATTGAAGACGGATCACTTGCATTGAATCTGCTGACACCTTGTTCAATGGCCTGGACTGTTTCCTGGGAAGCAATTTCTTGATATTGTTCCGAATCAATTACCATTTTTGTCATTTCGGCTAAAACTTCTAAATCATCCACATCTGGGATATAAGTGCTTTTAATATAATTAGAAACACCGAAGTATACATTTAAGATTAAGCTTAGAGATAAGATAATTATCAATATTATTTTCTTTTTCATCTGTACTTCCTCTCGAAATAATTAATATTATTTTATAGATGCAGTATAATGCCCATTGCAATTTTTTAAAACCCTATACATGAAATACCTTTACCTTATACCAAGTTGATTTCCAATCTTTTTTTATTATGCGATCCCTGTAAATTTTCCTAAGTTCTTTATCCTCAGCAAAAAAAGGAGTTGGTCTCACTTCTAAATGAACAGCATCTGCAATTCCTAAGGGTGCTGTTAGAAGCAGATTATCTTTCTTATCTATTTTCACTCCTAAAGCTGTCGCTGTTTCTGGAAACTTAGAAATTGCATCAACAGAAGAAGTATATGGTGCTATACTGTTATTTATATGCATTCTTGCTTCGTTCTTTACAGACCAGGGAATGTCAGGCATAAGATTCCTAAGTGCTTTTTCAAATTTCTTTTCTTCCTTTTCATCTATTTTTGCCGGGTTATAATAGATAACATCGATATCTGAAAGTGGTGTCCTTTCGTTGAAATGATGTAAGGTATCCCATAATTTTGAACGAACAAATCCAGCACATATCCACCAATCAGGCAAATTCAATGATTTTGCCGCTAGTAATATATCCATCATCCATTTATCCTCTTTAATACATGTAATTATTTCTTTCTCATCCACTTAAGAACCACCCTTAGATATTATTTTTCTTTCCTCATTTAACTTATTATTTGCTTCTAGCTCATTCGAAACAAGAGCATACAAAGTTGTATGGAAATCATGATGATAATAGCCATATTCTGTTAGAAGGTTAGTAATTCTGCAGAAACATGGGATGGGGTTAATTCAAGTTGAACTGGAATCCCTTTTTACTTGTAAAACTCTAAAATTTTATCTTTTTGTTTTTTATCGTCATCCTGTAGTCCTCTTGAAACTAAAACTTCTATCTCGGATTCTTCTAAGGTTTTTACTAGTTCAAGGATTTGAAGTGAAAACGAGAATTGTAAAGTGAGGGATAACTGACAGTAACTCCCCCGATTGGTTCAACTAACGTTTCAGTAGGGGATAAAAAGAAACCCCCACTGCATAGTTTCACTTTATCACGCCATATCCATTTATTTCTTCTTCAATCGCTTCTAAAATATCAAATGCACCTGCCGATTCATTTGAGCAAACAACAACCTGCATTTTTTCCTCTGGATAATAAGCTGAGTAGAAGCTGACCCCTGGATCATATCCCATTACATGGTATTTAAAAATGATATCGTCCTTTTTCTTAATCCACACTCCGTAGCCGTAAAAGTCACCTTCATCTTCTTGGGCATATGGAGTAAGCAGCTTATTTGTAAAGCTTTCACTTAATAATTCATAATTTAAAAGTGCATCCCATAATCTCACCATATCATTAACAGTTACAAAAGCCCCACCGTCTGAACCTCCTTTTACAGGCAAGGAGTAAATATTTGTTTTCCAGGTACCCTCAGGAAGTTCTATATAACCAATTGCCGTTTGTCCCGGAAGTGCATCAAACTCAAAATAGCCTGCGTTCTCCATTCCTGCTTTTCTAAAGATATTTTCTGTAACATAATCAGGAAATTTCAAACCGCTTGCTTGTTCAACAATCAATCCCAGCAAAATATACCCTGCATTATTATAATGAAATCTTTCGCCCACCTTCAATTTCATTGGCTCATTCTGAAAAAGCGGCAAGAAGCTTTCCAGGCTTCGCATCAAATACATTGGGTTCTCAACCCACAGTTCTTCAAAATCATCCATTACTTCCTCGTCAAAGTAATCCGGAATGCCTGCTGTATGTGTTAACAGATGATGAATCGTGATTTCTTTGTCAAAAGCAGGAAAAGATATATCCAGACAGTCTGACAGCTTTGCTTCAAAGGAAAGCCTTCCTTCTTCTACAAGCTGGGAAATGGCGATTGCGGTAAAAAGCTTACAGCCGGAAGCAATACCAAATCTTGTTGCGATACTGTTTCTAATTTTTTCCGCACGGTTTGCATAGCCAGCGCTTGCTTCCACTAAACGGGTATTCCCTCTTTTTACTAGTACACTTCCAGAAAATTCAATTCTCAATTGCATTTCATTGATACTTTTTTGCAAATTCATTTTTATAATCATCCCCGCTCCTTTTGCTTCTGCAATCCTGTCAAAGGTTTTTTTATATCTAACATATCCCCTTAAGATATGCCAACTTTCTTTATATTTATAGTTTACACTAAATAAAAAAAGCAATCAGTATTTTACTGGTTGCTTTTTTTATTCAGATGTTATTTAAATATCAAGTATAGCAATGATAAAACGAGTGTTTATTTTGAACTTGACACTTAGAATAAGCAAAGTTAGTTATCATTATGAGCGCTTTATATTCCTTACAGATGATAACTGTATTTGGAGCTCGGAAGAATCCAATTACGTTACCAAAAAGGTATTCGACAAAAAGGTATACTTGCGGGTTAACCGTATATATTACGTATAATTTGGGTGTTAATAAACCCTATTAGGAACCATATACTCTGAATTACGTATTATTTGGGCGTTAATAAAGCCTATTAGGAACCATATACTTTGAATTACGTATTATTTGGGCGTTAATAAACCCAAATTCCAGAATACGGTGTTAGAGTAATAGAAAACACTCATTTTTAAAGTACTCCTGTCGAATGGCTGGGGCTCCATAATGATGGCAATTTCAGTTTTGTGTTGTAGGGCATTATATTAAATATGGAATTTTTTTATTTTATTTGGCTTTTAATAATTTTAACTCTTAAAACAGGTGGCTTCGGCAATAAAAAATCCTGTTTATCACAGGATTTTTTTCAATCGATATTCATTTATGCGAATGCTTCCTTATTTACACTCTCAATACACCACGAAAGCCTCTTGAACCATAATATGAATCGGCACCATTGTGATAGACAAAAACATGACCATAGCGATAGTCGCAGAAAATAGCGCCTCCACGTTCCCGAATGTCCGCAGGCGTTTTAACCCATGTAGATGTTTTCAAATCAAAGTTTTCAAGCTCTTGCAAAGCGCGATATTCTTCTTCTGTCAGCATCTCAATTCCCATTTCTGCTGCCATATCCATCGCGCTCGTTTGCGGCTTATACTTCTTTCTTGCTTCTAGTGCTCTCCGGTCGTAGCAAACACTCCTGCGACCTTTAGGACTTTCCTTTGAACAATCATAAAAGAGAAACTCATCAGTTTTTTCATCATAACCAACGACATCCGGCTCTCCTTCCGTCTTTTCCATTTCATTGAGTGACCAGCGTTTTTCTGGATTCACTTCCAGCTTAGCTTCAACCCTTTCCCATGCAAGCCCTTCATGACGATGCATGTTTTTTTCAAAGCGTGCTCTCAATATATTACGTAATGCTTTCTTTTGCTCTTCGGACAACTTTTCATTCTTTTTTATTTGTGACATGTGGTCTCCCTTCCTTCATAGATAACTTATATCCGTAACGCTTTCTATAATGATTGTGTTTTCTAAAAGAAGTGTGCTCTTTTACTTGTACTGTTCGTTCCATGTTTAAAAGGATTTCTTTTTATCATATTAATTTGTTTACTTTAGGAATACAAGGGAAAGAATTTCTAACCTTTTAGAGCGTTCCATTTTCAAATGGACGCAATTCTTTTACATAAAATAAGTTTGTTTGCAGATAATAATTCCATCTAATGTTTAGACAGGGGATTCGAAAAATGAATAAAAAAAATATCAATTTGACAGCCTCGGAAATTGGGACACTTTGGACAGAATATATGAATAATAGTATGTCTAAGCAAATATTAGGTTTTATGCTGCAGCATATTAAAGATGGGGAAATAAAACCTATTATTCGGAAAGCCTATAACCATTCAGCTCACCGCGAACAAGCATTAATATCTATATTTAAAAACGAACAATACGCTACTCCAATAGGCTTTGCAGATCAAGATGTCAATATGGATGCTCCGAGGCTTTTTACAGATACATTTTGTTTAACTTATGCGAATCACATGGCAAGAGTGGGAATGATTGTTTACAGCGGATTTTTAGCGGTAAGTTATCGGAAAGATATTATCAATCACTTTTCCGATGGGTTAGAGGATATCACTAAACTTTATAAAGAGTCACTAAGCACTTCCCTTCAAAAAGGAATAAACCCAAGACATCCACATATTGAAGTACCAAAGGAAACGGAATTTATAGAGAGCAAAAATTATTATAGTGGACTTAGTCCATTTAATGAAAAACGGCCATTAAACGCAGTAGAAATTTCTCATTTGTATTTAAATATTATGACGAATTCATTAGGTTTTAAGCTTTGTCTTGCTTTTGCCCAAACTACTCATTCTAAAGAAGTACAAGACTTTATGCTAAGAGCAAAAGAAATCTCGCAAAAACATAATAAATTGTTCAGTGACACATTGATGAAGGATGATATTGAATCCCCTCATATACCAGATGTAGTGATAACGGATTCGACAACACAAACATTTACAGACAAATTAATGATGTTTCACATTTCCTTATTGATGTCTGCAGGAATGGGAAACTACGCTACTGCTGCAGCTGCTAGCCAGCGAAATGATCTAGCGCTTAATTATGAACGATTATCACTTGAGGTTTCTCGCTTGGCAAAAAGCGGAGCGGATATTATGATTAAAAATAATTACCTGGAACAGCCCCCTGGTACAACAAATCGGGAAAAGCTGGCAAAAGAAAATCAAGAAAAAAGCTGATTACTTTAACGATCAGCTTTTTTTCTTATGTGCTTCTGTAAAAGGAAGCCCACCAGTAAACCTGGAGCAACACTTAAGATTGGAAGCCAGACAGGTCCCAGCCATTCCGTTGAATAAATGACTCCTACAGTCATAAAGTAAGCTGAAAATACAAAGGGCAAACCAGCGTATGGTTTATTTCCCCCACCAGCACTTTTATATGCGTCCCATATTGCAAAAAAATACAAGCATGGATAGAACATTATCCATTGGTAATCAGCATGCCCGATTGCCTGCTGTATTTCTCCCTGGAAACTATACATAATAACCAGATTAATATTCCCTTTTACGTTAACTAGAAACTCTAAAGATACCAATAAAATTCCTTTGACGTATTTTTCACATAATAATTGACCAAATCCTGGAAATGCAATGCTCCATAATAAAATTTCTTTTGGCTTTTCCACTCTACTTTAACCTTTCTTTCTATTATTTAATACACATTCATTGGAATAGCACGAAGCTCCTTTTCAAGGTTATATAATCAGCCTTCTGCCTTTTTTCATGTTACATTAATGTTCCCAAACCTCGACATTATTATGAATCGCTTCGTTCATTTGCTATAAGGGATAAATTAATGCAGCATAATATTCTTAAATTTTTCAATAAATAACTCATACTCTAAGCTGATTGCAACTTTCGTCTTACCTGTTTTACTTGGTGAACGATAATCAATATAGGACATCCCTTTTGCATCTGTCCCCTCAATAACCATTACATCATGGTTTATGTAGTGCGCAATTTCTGGGTGAACAACAAGCATCATTGTAAGCAAATCATGAATAGGAGCGCCGGATATACCCGGTGCTGATTTTTGATAAAAGGCATAATAATATTGAAAAATTGGTTTTATAATGAAGGAAAAGATATTTTTCTTGTTATTGGCTACCTTATCGATAATTTCTTGAGTCAGAATTGCATACTTTGTAACATTTAAGGGAGTTAACGTGAGGTTATGAGCATTATTCAAAACAAGATTCGCTGCAGCGGGGTCTCCATTGAAATTCGCTTCTGCCAATGCTGTCGCATTACCTGGAATAAAAAATGCACCACCCATCATATAAAAAGAATGCACCATTTCAATATGGTCAGGAAATAAAATAAATACAGTTGCCAGCGTTGTTGGCCGGCCCAGCTCTACAATAACAAGTTCATTTCTATATTTTTCAATAATAAGACGAATGGCATCAAAAGAATAAGACTGATGCTGTAAATTATTCGGAAGGCTAATGGGTCCAATCCCATCTCCTCCATGTATTTCTGGATAAAAGACCAATTCTTCTTCCTTAATGGGCTTGGAAGCACCAGAGATAATTGTAATATCATTTTTCCCTGCCAATTGCACCAAATAAGCAGCATTGGTTGTAGCAGTTTCTCTTGTTACATTCCCATAACTCGCTACAATTCCGACTAATTCAATTTCGGGATGCAATATAGCATACATAATGGCTAAAGAATCATCAATTCCCGGATCACAGAATACAAGAATCTTTTTCATAACTAGACAGCCCCCTCTACCTTATATATATTCCATTATTTTGAATTCATACGTATAACAGTGAGTCTTGGGAAAAAATCTTTTCTACTTCAGACTGTGGTAAAGTACGTGTTCAAAAGGAGGATAAAAAAGTGAGGGTAGAAGGATTCGATTAGAACTTGGTTAGTGCGCTGGGAAGCAAGGTAGGCGCATGAAATGGAGGTAGCCGCGCATGACCATCATCCATGCACGGCTAATCAACATTCACGCGCGGCAAAACATGATTCATGCGCGGGTTTGGTCATTTTCATGCGCGGCTTTTTGGCAAATAGGAAAGAGATCTGTTAATCATGAAAGCTAGAAACCTGTGATAATAATGCAGTAAAGGTAAAAGTAGAACAAATGGCTTATTCTTTCTATTATCGTTAAGATATAATTAGTGTATTGTTTTTAGGAGGTTCAGGCATGGGATGGATGTATGTTTTTTGGGCTGCGATCGTTGAAGTTGTCTGGGTGCTTGGTTTAAAATACGCTGACAACCTTTTGATGTGGACAAGCACAGTTATTGCTATTATTTTAAGTTTTTATTTTGTGATTAAAGCTTGTGAAGTGCTGCCATCTGGCTCGGTTTATGCAACATTTACTGGTTCAGGAGCGGCTGCGATTGCTATCATTGACTTCGCTTTTTTAGGTGAAGCTTTCACACTGATGAAAGGGACATTTATTCTCCTTATAATCGTCGGTGTAGTTGGCATTCAATTAACGACAGGAAAAAAAGAGCAGTCGGTATCTGCAGAGGAGGGGGAAGCATAAAATGGCTTGGTTTTATCTTATCCTTGCAAGCTTTGGGGAAATCTTTGGCGTAGCCAGTATTAATATGTATTTAAAAAGAAAATCCTGGATATGGCTTGTTACGCTTATCGCCGTCTTTGCATTTGGCTTTTACTTTCTCGGTTTAGCAATGCACGACATTCCACTAGCCACTGCCTATGCAATTTGGACAGGATTAGGAGCAACAGGTGCGGTCATCATGGGTGTCGTTTTCTTTAAAGAGTCCATGAGCTTGCTGCGAGCACTTTTTCTGACATGTATTATTTGCGGAGCAGTGGGACTGCGAATTGTGTCTTAAGTAAAATATGCCTCATCACCATGAAAAGGGATGAGGCTTTTTTTAAAAACAATGGGTAATCGGAAAATAGTGTGGAAGGAGGGTTAAAAAGTACCCTCTTCCATAGCT
>DAMDKS010000018.1:14538-80560 GCA_032085455.1 Oceanobacillus sp. | reverse complement strand
CCATCGTTTCGCGCGCATCAACCAGGTATCTCCGCGCATGAACCACTCGAAGCCGTGCATAAAAGTAGTATCCCCGCGCGTTAGCCCCAAAAGCTAGGATACGGTCACTAATAATAGGCGCTCTTACCGCCCAAACTATACGAAATCAAGTGGCACTAATCTTATAGCCAAAATTATGCGTAAAATGATGCACGCTATTTTGTCGAATCCGCGCGCCTGCCACGCCCATCAGGCAATCTTGAACACCCACCGCGTCAACCACCCAAAATTAGCTTTGCACCAATCTTTTTAGAATGCCATAATTCATAATTTCACAACGCGTTTTTTACTAGAGAAGTTGTCATCGCGCTAGGAATCTGCCAATATGGTTATAGGAAGAAACTTTAGAAGAGGATTAAGGTGAACGCAAGTGGTACAGACTTTTACCATTTTAATGATTACAATTATTTTATTCACAAGCAGCAGAATACGAGCGGATCTCGTTGCTATATTAGCCTTGCTGGCTTTGGTTATTACTGGAGTGCTGAATCCAGTAGAAGCACTTGCTGGTTTTTCCAACACGGTTGTTATTATGATTGCTGGCTTATTTGTTGTAGGTGCTGGATTGCTTCGGACAGGCCTTGCCCAACGAGCTGGCAGCCTATTATTACGCTTTGCAGGAGATAGTGAGACAAAGCTTTTCTTTCTGTTAATGATTATTGTGGGCTTTGTAGGTGCATTTATGAGCAATACAGGCACTGTTGCACTTATGCTGCCGATTGTCATTAGTATTGCGATTAGTATTCAAAGCAGCCCTTCCAAATATTTAATCCCGCTATCCTATGTGGGCAGTTTGACAGGGCTGTTAACATTAATTGCTTCGCCTGCAAATTTGATTGTCAGTCAAACGCTTGGGGATGCTGGTTTTGAACGGTTAGGCTTTTTTCAGATTACACCAATTGGCGTGATTGCTTTAGTTATTGGTATTGTTTATTTATATGTAACACGGAATCGCTTGCTGCCAGATATTAAGAGTAAAGGCAGTCAGAACAGGGTTAGTCAGCTTTCTACCAGTCAGCTGGCAGATGATTATCATTTAGATGATAATTTATTTAACGTAAGGGTAACCACTGATTCTAAAATGGTTGGTCAGGCATTAGCGGATCTAAAGCTGCCAGCAAAATATCAGGTATATATTTTAAAAATCATGCGAAAGTCAAATGAAGGCTATCGTATGTTTCCTATTACCTATCAGGAAATGGCGGGTCCAGAGAGTATTATTGAAGAGAATGATACACTTTTGATTAAGAGCTCAATTGATAAGGTTGAAAAGCTTGCTGCCGATTATACTTTACTGATGCAAACCACTGGAAATGAAACAGAGGATTTATTATCGAAGGAATTGGGAATTGTTGAAGTGCTGCTAACCCCACATTCAAGCTTTATCAATAAAACGATTGAAAAAATTGATTTCCGAGAAAAATATAATCTGAATGTAATGGGGATTAATCGTAAAGGGGACTATGTGCTAAATGATATGTCGATGGAAAGACTGCGCTTTGGGGATGCACTTCTTGTCCAGGGATCATGGGATGATATTGAAATTTTGTCACGCGAAACAGGGGATGTAGTCGTAATTGGCCAGCCAAAGGAATATGCAGGGAGGGTATCCGCAACGGGGAAAGCGAAGATTGCGGGGTCTATTATGGCGCTGATGGTCTTGCTGATGGTTTTTGAGGTATTTGAGCCAGTTATCTCGGTATTAATTGGTGCCGTCTTAATGGTAGTGACTGGCTGCTTGCGTAATATGGATGATGCATACAGTGAAATGAACTGGGAAAGTATTATTCTTATTGCAGCAATGATCCCGATGGCGACGGCACTGGAGAAAACGGGAGGAATGCTTCTTTTATCAGAAGGAATTATTCATGTACTTGGCGGATTTGGTGCGATTGGTGTACTTGCCGGATTATACTTTTTAACAATGACATTTGGTCTGTTCATCAGCAATACGGCCACTGCAGTGCTGTTTGCGCCGATTGCGTTAAATGCAGCAATTACAATGGATACTAACCCGTATACTTTTATGATTGCAATAGCTGTTGCAGCGAATATGGCTTTTTCTACTCCTGTTTCCTCGCCAACAAATGCCATGGTGCTAACAGCTGGGGGTTATAAGTTTTTTGATTTTGTAAAAATTGGTGTTCCATTGCAATTACTATTATTTATTGTGATGATGGTCGTGATTCCATTATTTTTCCCATTATAGAAGGAGAATGAGTTGATAAATGAAGCAGCATAAATATGATAAATTACTTGGTATTAAGACCAGGGAGGATACGTTTAAGCTTCTTCCATCCTCCCAGCATTATCATCCATACGAGCCTACTTCCTATGATTCGCTTGAGGCTTTATTACGGAATTATTTAATTACAGAGAATGACTGTATTGTTGACTTTGGCTGCGGGAAGGGACGTCTGAACTTTTTTTTGCATTATTATACCGGTGCGAAGGTAAAGGGAATTGAAATGGATGAGCGTTATATTGAGGATGCTTTAGTGAACCGGGAACATTATTTAAAGAAATATCCGAGTCATGCTGAACAGATTGAATTCATTGCTTGCCTTGCAGAGGAATATCGTGTTACAGAAAAGGATACAATGTTTTATTTCTTTAATCCTTTTTCTGTACAGATATTTACAAAGGTGGTAAATAATATTCTCTGCTCTGCGGAAAAATCTGTACGCAAAGTTGATATTATTTTATATTACCCGCATGAGGAATATATCTATTTTTTGGAAAAAAACACAGCCTTCGAATTAATTGAAGAAATTAGGCTTGATGATTTTTACGAAAAAGATGATAATGAACGGATATTAATTTACCGATACGGAATGGATTTGCTGAAGCAGGCATAATAAAATCTGTGGGTTATTATTATGCCTGCCAGAATCTTTTTCCCTAGTTAGTTTTATAAGAAATCTTTTCGTAATTCAGCAGCGGAGCGTGGAGAAATATAACCAGGTGCAACGTCAAACACTGTTTTCGCTCCGACTGCTCCTTCCTTGCTTAAGCGATGTGCAGCTCTTGCATAAGCTACAAGTATACTTGACGTGAATTCAGGATTGCTATCAAGCTTTAATGAGAACTCAATGAGCTGGTTATTATGATCGCCAGTATTGCCTGAACGGATGACAAACCCACCATGAGGAGATTTCCCATGTTCTTTTTTAAGCTGTTCTTCTGTAATGAAATGTACTTCTGTTTCGTACTCAGCAAAGTAATTTGGCATTGTTTTAATTGTGTGCTCAATTTCGTTTTCATTATAGCCTTCTTCTGCTGCGACATAACAAACACGACGGTGCTTATCTGCTGTTTCCAGCACAGGATTTTCTCCATTACGTACACGTTCAATGGCTTTTTCAGAAGGAATGGTATATTGTACACCAGCCTTAACCCCTTCTACACGCCGAACAGCATCAGAGTGACCTTGACTTAAGCCCTTTCCCCAGAAGGTATAGGTTTCCCCGTTTGGAATAATTGCTTCACTCAATACGCGATTGATGGAAAATAAGCCAGGATCCCAGCCAACCGATATAATTGCCGTTTTTCCTCCTGCCTGTGCTGCCTTATCTACAGCGGTGAAATATTCAGGAATTTTTGCATGGGTATCATAGCTGTCAACTGTATTGAAAAGCTTGGCGAACTGTGGTCCCTGTTCTGGTAAATCTGTCGCAGAGCCTCCGCATAGAATCATTACGTCAATTTTATCCTGATAGTTTGGAATGTCATCGATATGTAGGGCTTGTATTGCTGTTTCCTCCAATTGAAGACTCTTTGGGTCTCTTCTTGTAAACACGGCAACAGCTTCCATGTCGGAGGATTGTTTTACAGCCTTCACTGCCCCTTTACCTAAATTTCCATAGCCTATAATTCCAATTCTGATTGGGTTACTCATTGTTCATCCTCCCTTTTCTTTATGTTAGTCGAAATATTATACATTTTATCATACAGAAAAATGCTTCGTTCCTCAAATATTAGAGATGACTTTCCTCCTGCAGAGGATATGTGTGAACAGGTTATTCAATATTTGTAAGCCTATTTAGTATTTCATTTAATCAACTAAACGAGAAAAGTCAAAAAACTTGTTGTTTATATGTTGTTTTTCTTCTGATAAGGTAGTATAGTAGATTTCGTTATGAATATTTTGCGTACAGCCTATGAAGAATTATTTGACAATTCACAACATAGAGCTAGACATCTAGGAGGAAATATCTTATGAAAGATAAAGTTTCGATCTCTGCATACGTAGCGATTGGCTTTATGTTATTCGCATTATTTTTTGGGGCTGGTAATTTAATTTTTCCAGCGCAGCTTGGTCAGTATGCAGGGGAAAATATGTGGCCTGCTATTATTGGATTTTTAATCACCGGAGTAGGCTTACCCTTATTAGGAACGATCGCAATGGGCTTTTCAGGCAGTTCCAATTTGCAGGAATTAGCGAGCAGAGTCCACCCAGTATATGGTGTCTTTTTTACAGCCTTGCTTTATTTAACGATTGGTCCTTTCTTTGCGGCACCAAGAACAGGTACCGTTGCTTATGAAGTGGGGATTATGTCGTTTATTCCAGAAGGATCAGAACAAACCGGACTTCTTATTTTTACACTCTTATTTTTTGCAATAACGTTATTATTCTCACTTTACCCCGCGAAAATTGTCGATAATGTTGGTAAAATTCTTGCGCCTGCGTTAGTATTGCTTATTTTAGTTTTGCTAGTAACAATATTGATAAATCCAATGGGCGGGATGGGGGTTCCACAGGATGAATATGTAACCGCTCCCTTTGTAGCTGGCTTTTTAGAAGGCTATAATACAATGGATGCCTTAGCATCATTGGTATTTGGGATTATTGTTATTAATGCCATTCGCGCACTTGGTGTAAAAGATAAAAAAGGCATTCTTTCAGCAACCGTTAAAAGTGGTTTGATTGCTATTTCATTACTTGCGCTTATTTACGTAGGAATTGCCTATTTAGGCTCTACAAGCGTTCATTCATTAGGTTTATTTGACAATGGTGGTCCTGTACTGAGTGGAGCAGCATCACATTATTTTGGTACGATTGGTTCAGTATTGCTTGCTGTTATGATAATTCTTGCCTGTTTAACGACAGCAATTGGTTTAGTAACGGCAAATGCAGAATACTTCCATACCTTATTTCCGAAAATTGGCTATAAAACATTGGTTGTATTCTTTTCAACAATCACATTTATCATTGCAAACTTTGGATTAGCTAATATTATCAAATACTCTGTACCCGTATTAATGTTCCTTTATCCATTAGCAATTGTATTAATGTTACTGACATTTTTGTCACCGCTGTTTAAGCACGCACGTGTGGTATATGTAGTAACAACCGCAGTGACTTTCCTGATTAGTATCTTTGATGGTTTGAAAGCCCTTTGTGATTCATTAAGTATTGATTACTTTGGATTTATGAAACCGGTTATTGAATTCTATGAACGGACCTTACCGTTTTATAATGAAGGCATAGGCTGGCTGTTGCCGGCATTCATTGCTATCATTATTTCTGCCGTTGTATCTAAAGTATTTAACTTATCCAATACAGCTGAAGTAAATTAAAGATTGAATGGGACGATTAGGACAAATCCTAATCGTCCCATTTTTGCAGTTACAGGGTTAATATTTGTTTCTTTCATACAGATAAATTAAAATAATATTAATACGAAGAGGAAGGTACACGTAAAATGAAGGATGGGTTTGCCGTGAAAATGGGTATAGTCATAAATAATATGCATATTGCCAGGGGAATGCCAAAAATATGTACCCCTTTAACAGGAACGAATGTGGATGAACTACTGAGGGAATGTCTTCTAATCAGGGAAACTGCAGCAGATTTTGTAGAATGGCGTGCAGATTTTTTTCAGGATGTAAATAATATAAATACTGTATTACAGACCTTGCCAAAGCTTAAAAAAGCTTTAGGGGAGCTGCCCTTGCTTTTTAGTTTCAGAACGAAAGAAGAAGGGGGAGAGAAGGAAATCTCTCAACAGGATTATCTTATGCTTAATAAGGCGGCAGCAGCATCAGGCTGTGTAGACTTAATAGATATTGAATTATTTATGGGTGATGAAACTGTTTTGGAGCTGGTAGGTACAGCGAAGAGGCATCAAGTATATACAATTATCTCTAATCACGACTTTGATAAAACGCCTTTTAAAGAGAAAATGTTGACAATAATGGAACGAGCCATTGAACTTGGTGCTGATTTGCCAAAGATTGCAGTAATGCCGCAAACAGAAGAGGATGTTCTTGCAGTATGTGCAGCAAATCTTCAATTGAAACGGAAATTTCCAGAACAGCCGTTTATTATGATTGCGATGGGACGTTTAGGGATGATTTCACGTTTTAGCGGTGAACTATTTGGATCTTCTGTAACGTTTGCCTCTGCAAAAAAAGCTTCAGCTCCAGGGCAAATCTCTGTTGACAAGCTTAAAGGAATTTTACAGCTAATCCATCAAGAAGAGTATGCAGATTAATTTACAAAAGTGTATTGAATAGCTGTTAAATAGCGTACATGATTTCAGCAGCAAGTGTTGGCAGCTTGGAGGTAATACAATTATGTTAAAAATGGAAACCTTAAAATTTTTAATTTCACAAGAGCATTTGAAATACCTTGGGCTTGCAATTGGGATTTTTTTGTTATTCTTGTTATTTCGAAAGCTTTTTGCGAAGTATATTTTTAAAATTATAATGCGAATGATTAACAAAACAAAAGTTAACTTCCTGGCAAACTTTTTCCAGTCATTTCAAAGACCTGCGGAATGGCTGTTTGTGATTATCGGTTTTTATGTGGCGATTCGTACCTATCCATATCTCAATCATGAGAATCAGCTGTTTGAACAAGTGATTAGCTCGTCAATTATTATCTTAATCGCATGGGGGCTCTATAATCTTTCCTCCTCCTCATCAACACTCTTTCATAAAATTAATGAAAAAACAAATATAAAAATTGATGAGATTCTTATTCCACTATTATCGAGAGCGCTGCAAGTTATTATTGTTGCGATTACGGCAACAGTTGTTTTACAAGAATTTGGCTATAATATCGAAGCTTTCATTGCAGGTTTAGGTCTTGGGGGGCTTGCCATTTCACTGGCAGCAAAAGATGCACTTGCCAATATGATTGGGGGAATTGTAATTATTTCTGAAAAACCCTTCACAATTGATGATTGGATTCTGACCCCGTCTGTGGAAGGGGTTGTCGAAGAGATCAGATTTAGAAGCACCAAGGTTCGTACCTTTGAAGATGCGCTTGTTACGGTTCCAAATGCAACATTGGGGAATGAAAATATAACAAACTGGAGTAAAATGGGGAAAAGACAAGTTAATTTTACACTGCGGTTTGTTTATGGTACACCGGCTGAGAAGGTTCGTCGTGTCGTTGACCGTATTGAAACATTGGTTAAAGAGCATGAAGGTGTTCATCAGGAAACCATTTTTGTTAAATTTGACCACTATGGGGAGAACGGATTGGAAATACTCCTTTATTTCTTTACAAAGACAACTGTTTGGGGGGAATATTTACGGGTTAAAGAGGATATAAACTATAAGATATATGATATTCTTCATGAAGAGACCGTTGAACTCGCTGTACCAGCAAGACGACTTAAAGTTGTTGAACCTGAGGAAGCTCTAAACACACAAGAGAAAACAGAAGAATCATAGAATGCTCTTTCCTTTCTTCCTAGATTAAGTACCCGTTTCTACTTGCTTTATGATAAAATAAGAGGAAGTGCTAGAGTCTAGGAGGAAGAGGAATGTATCGTTTTGCAGCTAATGTGGTTAAACTTATTTTAAGCATTTTTGGTCGAATTAAAGTTTATGAAAAAGATAAATTACCTGAATCAGGTGGCTATATTATTGCTTGTACACATACAGGCTGGGTAGATATTTTATGGCTGGGAGTTGCTTTACTGCCTCGTGAAATTCATTATATGGCGAAAAAGGAATTATTCAAGTCAAAATTTACGAAATGGCTGATGACTGTGTTGAATGCTTTCCCAGTTGACCGAGAGAATCCGGGTCCAAGTACAATAAAAATACCGCGCAAGCTTTTAAAGGAAGGAAAGATTATTGGCATTTTCCCAAGCGGAACCCGCTCAACAGAAGAAGTGCCATTAAAACGCGGGGCAGTAACCATCGCAGCTTATGGCAAGTCACCAATTGTTCCAGCTGCATATGTTGGACCTAATAATTTCAGGGATTTACTTAAATTTCAGAAGCCACAGCTAATTTTTGGTGATCCAATCTTTTTGCCGGAGGATCAGCCAAAAAAAGAAGCGATGGACGTTATGATGAATGAATTGAATGAGAAACTTTATACATTACAAAGGGAATTAAAGGAAAAGTAAACTGATGAAGAGGGTATGATGCTCAGCGGACGAGCATGATACCCTTTTTAATATGGGGAATTATAAAATTTGCGAGCTGTATATAACTGGTTTATACCGAAACAGCAACGTCCGCGAAGTGCTAAAGCATGCAGAACTTTTGGAGGGAGGAGCTTTAGCGCAGTCTCAAAGGAAAGTTTTAAGAGAGTGTTTCTCCTTTTTTACCAATTATTTTAACGGTGTCAATAAGCATTCTTTTATTCTCCTCTGTTATATCCGTAAATAATGATTCAATCATTTTCTGATGCAGGGGGAAAATTTCATTCATGAGATCATTTCCTTTTGATGTGATTTCGATATAGACAACACGACGATCTTCTTTGCAGTAAATCCGCTGCAGATAGTCATTTTTTTCGAGCTTATCGATAATGTAGGTAATTGATCCTGTATTGATTAAAACAGCTTCAGAAATTTGTTTAATTGTTTGTCTGCCTTTATGATATAAAGCTTCGAGTATAGCGAAATCGGATATTTTCATACCGTGAGCTGCAATGTCCTTTTTTACTAATTCTTCTAGTGTTTTCGATGCTTTCATAATAACAACGAAAGCTTTTAATGATAAATTTTCAGGCATCACTATTTCTCCTTTCGCTAAAAAATGTCATTAATTAAGAAAAATTTAATTAATGATATTGTAGAATGTACTTCATGGACTGTCAAGCAATCCTCTAATCAGCTGAACCCAAATTTCCATCCTTTAATTTTAGCAATTGCATGCGTTTATTAAATAAAGTTGGATAAGAAAGAAAACCGAGCATTACACTTGTAACCGCAGCAGTTGTAAGTAACAGAAAAAGGATGAGGAGTTGAAATTGTACGGCTTGTACAGGGTCTGCTCCTGCAATAATTTGACCACTCATCATTCCAGGCAGCTGTACAAGTCCAATCGTTTTTTGACTTTCTATTGTTGGAATCAAGCTGGCTTTAATCGATGTAATTAAAGCATGATGAATAGCTTGCTTTGGTGTGCCGCCCAGTGATAGAATCAATTCTGCTTCATCTTGTCTGGCTTTTATTTCTGCAGTAAAACGATTTAAGAAAAGAATAGATAACACCATGGAATTCCCAACAACCATACCGCTAATTGGAATAATATATTGTGCCTCTGGAGGTATAATTTTAAAGCCAAGCAAAATGGCCTGCGTAAGTATTTCAACAAATATGAAAGTAGTAATTAATTTCCAAGTGATTCCTTGAATACTGGCACCTTTTTTTCTGGCATTATGGGTCGCAGCTCCAATCATAAGTGCAATCATCATAACGATATAAATAAAATGATCTGTCTCAAGTACAAATGTAAGTATGTAGCCGACTGCAAATAATTGGATAATGGAACGAATTGTTGCAATGACAGTATCTTTTCCAAGTCCAAGATTTAATGTTTTTGTAAGTAAAAGAGGAATAAGAACAAAAATAAGAGATAGAGATAATGCTATAAAGCTCATTGAAATTCCCCCTCTACAAATTGGCGTACCTGCTCATTCTCAGGATGAAATAGGAGGTTGCTTTTACCTGACTCCAATAATTTTCCATCCATCATTACCCAAGTATCTTCACCAATTTGCGTGGCTTGTCTGAGGTTATGGGTAATCCAGACGATGGTTACATTGAAATTTATATTTATCTTAATGATAAGCTCCTCAATTTCCTGTGTTGAAACGCGATCAAGGGAAGAGGTTATCTCATCAAGCAGTAATATTCCTGGTCGATTAACCAATGTCCTCGCAATCGAAACCTTTTGACGTTCTCCACCCGAAAGCTCTTTCACATCTTTTTTTAGCAGATCTGGTTTTAAACTGACTGAAGTGAGAAGGTCCTTTGCCTCTTCCTCTGTTAGTTGTTCTCCGATAAGTCTTTTTGGCAGGGAAAGATTTTGAAAAACTGTTCCACTCAGCATGGCTGCACTTTGCAAAGCCAAACCGATATTCCTTCTAAGTAAGGTTGGTTCATAGCTTTGAATGCTTTTCCCTTCAATCAGAATTTGCCCCTTCGTTGGTGAAATCAATCCATTACAAAGACGAAAGAGGGTTGTTTTTCCAGCTCCGGACGGACCGATGAGTGTGGTGATTTTCCCCTTTGCAATAGAACCGGTTATATCATCGATGATTTTCATTGGACCATCGGCATAATAGACATGTTTGAACTCGATTGCCTTTTTCATAGAAGCATTCCTCTTTCAAATATAGTTGTATGATGTAAAGTTTATCAAAATATTAATTACTATAATAGGAAAAAGAATGCTGTTGCTTCAGCAGTTGCAGCATATCTCATTATACAATCCGGAAATCTGGGATATAATAAAAGCGGACTGAAATAGAATTTAGAAAGGGACGATTTGAATGGCATTTCCAGTATTGGAAGGTAAGGTAGCAATTGTCACTGGAGCAGCAATGGGGATGGGACAGGCAACAGCAGAGCTTTTTGCAGAAGCGAAGGCAAAAGTAGTTATAGCTGATTTCAATGTGGAAAAAGGGGAAGAAGTCGCAGAAGGAATTAAAGCAGCTGGTGGGGAAGCAGCCTTCGTAAAAGTGGATGTTTCTAAATCAGAAGAAGTGCAGGCAATGGTGAAATTTACTGTTGATACTTATGGAAGGCTAGATGTGGCGGTTAATAATGCTGCATTAACACTAGATGATAAGCCAGCTGATGAATTTGATGAGGCGTACTGGGATCGTCTAATGGCTGTTGATTTAAAAGGTACCGCATTATGTCAAAAATATGAATTGCAGCAAATGAAAAAACAAGGTGATGGCGGCTCCATCATTAACATTTCCTCAGTAAGTGGTTACCGCCCACAACCAGATAATATTGCTTATGTAGCTGCGAAACACGGTGTTGTTGGCATGACCAAAGTGGCTGCGCTAGAGAATGGACAATATAATATTCGTGTTAATTCTGTCGCTCCAGGTGCAATCGATACCCCAATGCTTCAGGGAGCATTGGAACAATTTGGTTTTGATGAAGAAACCTATGCTCCACAGCTAAGCCTGTTAAATCGTTTTGGGCAAGCACGAGAAATTGCGGAAGCAACACTGTGGCTGGCTTCTGATGCATCCTCTTATATTACAGGTACTACCATTCATGCTGATGCTGGTTATACAAGCCGTTAATCATCCCTGTCAAAAAAGCCCGAGCTGTTTGCTCAGGCATTTTTTGATGGAGAAAAGCTCTTAACTTCAATCATTAATAATGAAGTATCTCTCCCTTGAACGTATGTCATTCAATCGTCCAGCAGTTTACGTTTTTGCTGGATAAGCTTCTGGAATTCCTGCTCCAGTGTTCCAGATGGTTCTATGCTTAGTTTCCCAAGTACTTCTGTTATTTTATTTTCAATAACGAGCAATTTTTGTTCCTTTGTATCCGCGGCAGGATTAGGGCTATAGCTTTTAAACTGTTCGTAGCTTCCATCAAAGGAACGGAGCTTTTTATTTTCAATTGCAAAAATACGTTCCGCTATATTTCTGATAAAAGTCCGATCATGGGAAATGAGAAGCACGGTGCCTTCATAATCAATCAGCAATTGTTCAAGTGCTTCAACGGCATCAATATCAAGAAAATTAGTGGGTTCATCAAGAATTAATGTATTACAATCACTGACAAAAAGCTTTGCAAAAGCAACCTTTACTCTTTCACCGCCGCTTAGAACCTGGATTTTTTTATAGACGGCATCGCGATAGAAATGCAATCTTGCCAGAACCGTTCTTACTGTGGTCTCGTCCTGTATGGAAGAGGCTAAGACATTTTCAAGAATGGTTTCATTCGTGTCCAGAATATCTAAATTTTGACTAAAATAAGCATGCTTTACAGCAGGGGAAATCGAAATTCCCGTATCCTGATTTAAAATCTTTTTGATTAGGGTAGTTTTTCCTGTACCATTATTGCCAATTAGTGCAATTTTGTCCCCACCCTTTATATGAAAATCAGCAGTATCCCATAAGGTACGACTACCAATTTTTCCTGAAAGGTTTTCGGCACGAATGATAAACCTGCCTTGCAGTGTTTCTTCATTCGGCAGCTGCATTTTAATTTTAGGCTGCTCTCTAACCTTTTCTGCTTTTTCTAGCTTATCCATTCTTGCTTCAATCGATTTCGCTACTTGCTGCAGCTTCTTTTGTTTTTTAGCAAAATAAGGTTTAGCACCAATGCTATTTGCTTCAGAATTACTTGTTCTCTTGGGTCTTTTCGTTGCGCGCTGTGCTTTTTGCTCTTTCAGCTCGAGGGCATTCTCTAGCTGCTGTTTCTTTTGAATGTATGCTTCATAAGCTGCATGCTGCTGTCTGATTTCTAATTCTCTTTGTTCGACATAACTAGAATAATTCCCTTTATATACGTTTAATTTCCCGTCAGCAATCTCCCAGATTGTCTGGCAGATTGCATCGAGAAAAGCACGGTCATGGGATACGAGAATAATTGCACCATGATAGCGGGAGAATGCCTTTTCAAGCTTTTCAATTTTTTCTGTATCAAGATTTGTTGTTGGTTCATCTGCAAGCAGCACTTCTGCTTTTGTTGCAAGTGCTTGATCGATATATTTTTGTGTTACCTCCCCACCACTTTTGGTGGTATTTGTATTTTTCAACTGAGGGAGGAGAGCAACAGATGCTTTTCCTGTAATCGTTCCTTGCTGAGGCAATATTTTACCTGCAATGATTTCAAGCAGACTTGTTTTTCCTGTACCATTTTTACCAACGAGTCCAATCCGTTCTTTGGCTTGTATTTGTAAATGCTCAAATTCAAAAAGGACACGGTCTGGTATTTCGTATTTTAATTGATTGATTTCTTTAATAACCATTCATATCAGCTCCATTTTCAGTGACATTCAAAGATTCGGGGAAAAATGGCGTGATGAAAGACGAAGCGCATCTGTTAAAACTGTCTATCGCCTTGTTTAAACTTGTTTTTGAATGCACGTTTTAAAGGCATAAAAAAATGCCCCTAATGATAGCTTCAGAATAGGAGACATGAATAAAAGAACAAGGCAATCCCTTGGTAACATTTGAATTATTCAATCCTATTCCGAAACGAGAATAATGCATGATAAATAAGCAGAGCTCAGCTGCTTGTTCATCCATTAATTCTAAAATCAGTTTCGCTTTTTAAAATAGGATTAGTTTTTCATGTTCCCTTGGTTCACCCTTTCAAATCATATTACAAACGTATTCTAACATAGAGACAAGAAAAAAGACACCCCATTACTCCAAAAGTGTCTTTTTTCTCCTCTGAATAGCCAGAGGTGCACGCGGAAAATTCTATTTCCATTATTAAAGTTAGAACGGATTTTTTTGACCGTCTTCGTTTTACTGCTTTCTTTACAACAGCGGATATTGCAAATTGCACTTTTACAAAAAATCACTTTACCTTTAAATCGTTGAGATATTCCTCTCTTTTGATACAGACGGGTTTATCAAATCCGCCATAAAGCAAATTTTCCGCCAAGGCTGTGCATTTCTCTATTAGAATATGCTTCTTGATAAGTTGTATGGTATTCAAGTACAAGTCATCTTTCGGCAATTTCTAATAGTAGTTCGCCTTGTACCTTTATTATAACCTATTTCTTTATAAAAAGACACCCCAAAAAATAAAATTTTCCTTTACAAAGGGCTTTCCTTGCTTTATATTATATATACCTAATAATTCTAGGTAGGTGAGAAAATGTTTAATCGAGAGTTAGTGAAGGGAAGCACCTCTTTACTTGTGCTTCAGCTCCTTAATGAACGGGATATGTACGGTTATGAACTTGTTAAAGAAATGGATACGCGAAGTAATCATAGCTTGCAAATGAAAGAAGGCACGTTATATCCAGCACTTCATAAAATGGAAAAACAGGCTTATATCGAATATTATTGGAAGCATCAAGAAAAGGGTCCAGCACGGAAATATTATCGAATTACAGAAGCAGGCGAAGAGATTCTTGAAGAGCGAACAACAGAATGGCATCGCTATGTTCAAGTTATGAACAATCTCATTGGAAGAAATGAAGTATGAATGCCGAGGCACAGCGATTTCTACGAGATTTAGCGAAGGAACTGACAAGTGATCCGAAAAAAGAAGAGATTATTGCAGAATACACCGTACATGTCAATGAATTGCTGGCAGAAATAGAAGTGGAAGAAGCTGCTGTCTATGATTTTCTTGTTGAACGTCTTGGCTCGCCCAAAGAGCTTGCAGCATTATGGAAGGAAGAAAAGTCAGTTACACCAGGCAGAATGCAGCGGCTTTTTGTACTTATGAATATTGCATTGTTTCTAAGTGGGGCTTTATTTACAATGGGTTATAATGTACTGGAATGGTATTGGCTTGAGAACTTGTGGGAAGGTCTGACCGAAGCAACCACGATTGTTATTTTCTTTTATATGTTATTTTGGGGATTGCTGGGTTATGAAATTGGCAAAGCATTCGGTGCGCGGGGAAAGAAAATCTTGAATCGGACATTTATTATTTGCGTGATTCCTAATCTACTTCTTATGTATCTGATTGTTTTTCGTTTAATCCCTTACGAATGGTTTGACCCATTATTAAATAAATCATTTATTATTATTTGTATTTTATCAACAGGTGCGCTCTATCCCATTAGCTGGTTGGGGTACCGCTGGGGGAAAAAAGCATCTATTTAAAACGGACTGAATGGAGAGATGCTTCAGTCCGGGAGCAAATCATTATTTTTACCTATGTACATAGTAGAACTATATACATAGAATAACTATGTATGCGGGAGTGTATTTGTATGAATGTAGGAACGAAACAGAAGGAATGGCTATTTCTTTTAGCTTGCTTAGGGCTGGGAGTTTTAGCGGAGCTAAGTTTTTTTCATGGAAGAATTGGAATCTCCTATATTATCTTTATAACGGCATTTTATCTTGTGCTCTTCCTGCGCTTCGGTTTTTCCTTTGAGCATCGGAGAATTGGTCTCTTGTTAATCGTGGGAATCTGGATTTTAGCAGGTGGATATTTATTTTTTGACAGTACCATTTTCAGCTTTTTAAATGTGTTCGTTATCCCAGCGGTTGTTTTTTTCCAAATTGTTTTAATTACTAGTCCGGGAAAATTAAACTGGAGTAAGCTTTCTTTTGTGAAATTAGTTACTGCTAAGCTGCTCGATGCGCTCAGTTATTTAGTGCATTATTTAAGTGTAATTAGCAGAAAGCTGCTGCGAAGAAGAAAACAGGAAGGAAATAGTGCACTTCGTCAGGTTTTCTTTGGGGTAGTCGTTGCTTTACCGCTTTTATTTATCATCATCCGTTTACTTATGTCCGCAGATGATATGTTTAGAGAGCTTGTGCTAAAAGTCTTCTTCCTGCGTTTTGAATTTAGTGTGATTGATCTTGGTATTCGTGCATGTATTATTCTTGTGGCAGCATTGTTCTTCTTTTGTGTATTTCAGGTTCTTGGAAAGCGAACGAAACGGGAGCTTGAAATAAAAGAAGTTCCAGGTAAAAAAGGCATTTCTGATGTAATGGCTGCCACTATTCTGACGCTATTGAATACCGTTTATTTATTATTTATTGCGGTTCAATTCCGTTACTTTTTTAATGATGGCTTGCTGGAAGGTTTCACATATGCGGATTATGCCAGAAAAGGTTTTTTCGAACTGCTTGTTGTTACAATGATTAATTGGTCCATTCTGCTTAGCTTTATCAAACGAGTGAAGTCAGAAAAGAAAGGAATAAAAATCTTTGTAAAAAGTCTTTATTCCGTATTAATTATCGAAAGCGGTATTTTGCTGCTGTCGGCTTATCAGCGTTTAAGTCTTTATGAAGAGATGTACGGCTATACAATAGATCGTTTGCTTGCACACTCATTTATGCTGTTCTTAATTGTTATTTTTTCCTATACACTCATTCGCGTATGGTTAGAAAACTTATCATTATTACATTTTTATTTAATTAGCAGTTTTCTTTTTTATACGATTGTAAATGTAATAAATCTGGAAGAGATTATTGTGGAGAATAATATGGAGCGTTATAAGGAGACGGAAAAAATTGATATTTATTATTTAGATTATCTTGGAGCAGAGGGGATTAAAGGGCTGATCGCGCTTTATGAATTAGACCCCGATTATCCTGAGTTAAAGCAGCTGTTATATGAAAATAAAACAAATGTGCATGACCTTGATGAGTCATCCTGGCAAGGCTTTAACTTTCCTAGAAAAGAAGCAAGAGAAATGTTAGAAGAGCTCGAGCTCTAAACCTTATTGGGGGTGGAATGATGGTATCTGGTATGCCAAAACATGTCGGTATTATAATGGATGGTAATGGAAGATGGGGGAAAGCGAATGGCTTGACAAGAAGTCAGGGGCATTATGCAGGAGTTCAAGCGATGGAAAAAGTTATTGATGCAAGTATTTCTTTTGATATAGAGGTTTTAACATTATACGCATTCTCATCAGAAAATTGGTTACGGGCACAGGAAGAGGTTAACTATTTGATGCAGCTCCCTATTCGTTTTTTTAAGCAAAAACTTCCGGAATTCATGAAACGGAATGTAAAAATTGTTGTTTCTGGTAATATGAACGGACTCCCTAAACCAACGAAAAAAGTTCTGATTCAAGCAATTGAGAAAACTGAGAAAAATAAAGGGCTGATTGTAAACTTTGCTTTTAATTACGGAGGGAGAGCGGAAATTATTCAAGCAGCGCAACAGATCATTCGTGAATTGCGTGAGAAAAACCTGGAGCTGAATGAAGAATTAATTGAACGCTATCTTTACACGAGCGGTTTGCCAGACCCTGATCTGATTATCCGAACAGGGGGAGAGCAGCGATTAAGTAATTTCCTTCTCTGGCAAAGCGCGATGGCAGAATTATATTTTTGTGATATATATTTCCCCGACTTTTCCGAAGCGCATTTAGGAGAAGCGTTATACGAATATCAGCAAAGAAAAGCAGTTTATGACTATACTGAGATTTACTCATCAGCAAGATAGTCTTATAATTAAACATAAAAAAAGCAAGCAGTTTATCATAAAAGAGAGTCAACCTTTGAGTTGACTCTCTTTTTCATTCTTCACGAAAATTTTTATCCTCCAGATAGAAAAATCGGTGAAGTGCTTACAGTTTATCATATATTTCACCTATATTTATGCTATATATAAGCTATATTTTTCCTGTTTAAGAAACATAGCAAATATATATAGCACGAATGTTTATCGATTGTTGAGCCGACTGCATTTTGAACAGATACTATTTTCTGATGAAGTTGAAGATTTTTTCCCGTAATGTATTATTTTCATCTGATTTTTGATGACATAATACATTTTCGGGATGGATCTGATTTATAAACCTACATGAGGGCATGGCAGAAAAGGCAGGAAATTCTATCGGTGTTAGCAGGCGACAGCCTACCAGTGACAACGTTTCTTGCAAGTAAATAAAAGGAAATCAGAAAAAAATGAACAAAACTTGATTGTACAGTGAAAACAATCGAGTTTTGTTCATTTTTTTCTGTTAGATTCTTATTTATTTCTCTTGTTTTTTTTTGATAGTGTTACAATAAAAGCGATAAGCAATGCTAGTATGAAAAGAATTATTATCGGTATTATAATATTATTCTCCATAGTATCAACTTCCTTTTTTTTTAGTTTCCGCCAGTTTTAAATTTACCATCTTTGACTCTTCCGTAAATCCAAAGACTGGTGCTTACTGGAGCAGTCATTTTTAAAGTATACCTTGCTTCAGCAGGATTTGATTTAGTTTCAGTTTTTCTTGGAATTGTTACTTTATCGCTTGATACTATACCTGGTGGAACAACAAGATACCATTCATCTGAAGTACTTACTATTTTTCCTAAACCAGTTGATTTGCTCACGTTTACTGTAACATAGAAATGGTAGTTAACAGTAGCAGCATACCAATAAACTTTATATTTTTTATTTTGTCCTTTAGGTATTGTCGAAGCTTGTGGGCTAATAACAGGGTTGTCATCAACTTCTTCAATTCCAAGTGTACCAATAACTTCCCCGTCATCGTTTAATACGTCTTTTTCAACTTTTCCTTCTGAATCTATTATATCAATTTCTACTTCCGTGTTGTCTATTGCTTCTTGAATTTCTTGCTGACTAGCTGGAACGTAATCTTTGTTACCTTCGGTTGATTCTTTTGCTTGACTAATTGATGGGGCGAATGACATTAAAATTAAAGCTAATGTGAGTAATGATAAAAATAGTTTCTTAATCATTTCTTCAACTCCTTTTGGATATATTTACTATGGAAAAATATTATAAGTATATGAAAATATTACCACTAACAAATAATTAAATCAATTCATTTTTTTCTGTAAGCAAATAATGGCATTAGTCAACGGTAAATGTCTGACCGAAGCGATAGCGCAGGGAATTTAAGGAGTTGACTAATTCGCTACACCCGAACCCTCTCGGCTTGTCGAAAAACCCATTTTTTTATCATTTCACTGCTTGCTTTTTATTTTACCTCGAATTAACTGGCAGTAAGCCCCCTACTGAATGAAGTTTCACTTTATCTTCAGCTGTTTAATAAACTTTTCTCTAAAAAGTGTCTTGTCATCTTGTGTAAAAGCTTTTGGCCCCTTTGTGCGTTTCCCTGCTTTTCTTGCCTGTGCACTTAAATATCTTGTCTGAAGCAAGTCATCGATATTTTTATTCGTATACGTAAAACCTTTATGGTGCATAACAGTGCATCCCTTGGCAAGAGCAAGTGAGGCTAAGCCATAATCCTGTGTAATGATAAGATCATTTTTCATAGCCAGCTTCATAATTCGATAATCGGCAGCTTCCCTGTCGTTATCTACATAAATAGTTTCTATACCAGACGGGTGCTCCTGAAGCGAAAAATGTGAAATACTCGTCACAAGTGTTACCTCTATTTCTCTTTTTGCTGCTTCATCAATAATAATATCCTTTACAGGACATGCGTCTGCATCAACATAAATTTTCAAAGGCTATCCCTCCGTAAGAGCTTCTTCTCTTAGCATATCAAAGGTTTTCCCGATTACTCCAGTTTTAAAGAAAAAGTTTAAAAACTATTGTAATTTATTAACTTTTATTATATAGTACATTACATGAGTGATGTACTGATGCAAGGGGGTGCGCATTTGCTTTTACAGTCAAATCAAGGAAAGCCAATTTACGTACAAATAGCTGAATGGCTTGAAGAGGAAATATTAAATGACAATTTAAAAACGGACGATAAGGTATATTCCCAGTATCAGCTGGCGGATATGTTTACGATCAATCCTGCAACTGCAGCGAAGGGGTTAACCTTGTTAACGGAGGAAAAGATTTTATATGGAAAACGCGGTCTCGGAAAATTTGTGACAAGTGAGGCAAAGAAGATGATTACGGATAAAAGAAAAAACAAGAAGCTTAAAGGATTGCTGGATGAAGCAGCACTTGAGGCAGAACGTTTACATGTGAGTGAGGAAGAAATTTTTGCAATGTTAAAGACAGCGATTGAAGTTCGAAAGGGGGATTAACTTTGAACATTGTTGAATGTGCCGATTTAACTAAAACGATTATTGGCAGAAATACGTTGGATAAGTTAAATCTGACAATAGAAGAAGACAAGATAACAGGCTTAATTGGGAAAAACGGTGCTGGAAAGACAACCTTAATGAAAATCCTGGCTGGATATTGGCACGAAACCTCAGGTACTGTTGAAGTATTTTCGGAACATCCCTTTAACAATCTGTTTGTTTCAGCAAATGTGATATATATTGATGATTTAATGACCTTTCACCACAATTTAACATTAGAAGATATTTTAAAAGAAGCAAAAAGAGCCTATTCAGACTGGGATAAGGTGCTTGCAGAACGATTATTCAAGTATTTCTCATTTGATCCAAAGTCTAAACATGATTCGTTATCAAAAGGAAAAAAGAGCACGTTTAATGTAATTATCGGACTTGCTTCGAGATGCAAGCTGACGATGTTTGATGAGCCAACAACGGGTATGGATGCTTCTGTAAGGAAGGATTTTTACCGGGCTTTGCTTAAAGATTATCTGGCACATCCCAGAACCATTCTTATTTCCAGTCATCATTTGGAAGAAATTGAGGATATTTTAGAAGACATTATTCTAATTGACCGTGGCAAGGTGCTTCTTCATGAGTCAATGGATGGTCTCAAGGAATATGCGCAAGGAATTACTGGAAGAACAGAGATATTACGGCCATTGCTTGCGAATCAGGAAATCATCTATCAAACTCAGATTGGAAAGAATACTACTTATGTGGTGGTAAAAGCAGATAGTGCAATCATAGAAAAAGCGAAGCAATTTGAAATGATGATTGGGGAAGTAACCCCTAATGATTTATGTATTTACTTAACTTCAAATAAAGAGGGAGGAATTGATGATGTCTTTAAATGAAATCAGTCTCACGACAGCTGTGAAAAATCAATTTCTCTATAAACTAAAGGTATATGCGGGTGTATTCACTTCGCTGGTTATTTTACAGATTTTTGCTTTGCTATTTGCCTTTATGGGGAATGGTGAAGGTGATATGTCCACTGCTAATGGTGTAGAGATAGAGTATACTATTTATTCCATTGTAAACGTTATTTCGTTTACCTTTTTATGGGGATTTATCCAGTCGATTATTATGACAGCAAAAACAGACTGGGAGCATTCTTTTCCCTTTGTTGGAAATAGATTAAGCCATGATTTATCGAATATGCTTTTTCTTTTTGCCGCAAGTGTCGTTGGTGGCATCCTAACGATTCTTACTGGGTTTATAGTGCGTGTGTTTATTTATTACTTTGTCCCGGAGGAAATAATGATTGCGAGTAATTTCATCATAACAGGTGAAGAACTTTTTTCGGGAATGTTAACAATGACGCTGCACTTATTTCTCTTTTGTGCGATTGGTTATTTGCTGGGAACCATTACACGAATGCATAGATTGCTGCCTATTCTATTACCTGTGATTATAATAGGGGTTATTATTGCCTTGGCTCAGGCTAATTCAGATTTATTGCTGCGTTTTATTGTTTTTTATTTTGAAGAAACGAATCCGTGGCTGTTTGTCATAAAGATTTTTATGTCTGTCCTATTGTTGTTTGGGGTCTCCATTCTCATTTCTAGTAGAACGGAGGTAAGAAAATGAGTAATATTTTTGGTCTGTTTAGCTATTTCATCATGCTCCTTCTTTTCATATCTGGTATCTTTTATCTGTTTGCAAAAATCAAAGCCAATAAACTAGGCTACTGGCTTCTAGCTGGTTATACGTTTGTTATTCTTTGTTCTGTCATTGTTTATGCATGGATTCCAGCAGAGAATCTCCCTGCAGAGAGTGAGCTTGCAGGTGAGGGGGAACACGTAGATATCATGGATGAGGTAGCGTATCGTGGCTTGCCAATTGCAGACTTTGAACAATATAAAATAGAGGAATGGGAGTTTGAAATTCCTGAAAACGAAAGAATTAATCTTTATACAGATTCCTCGGATTATTATTTCCCTGTAATCATTGAAAAAGTAAGGGATGCAAAAAATATAAGTGCTGCACTGTACTATGCAGGACCAAGTTTTGACTTCAGTTTACGTTCTGACAATAGTGCTCCGACAGATATTCATTTTGAAAATGGAGAATTAATCATTACACCCCCAGGTGCTCAATATTTTCAATATGCACAGCTATCAAAGGAATTCCCTTTTACGCAGTTTAGCGGTAACCGGGATAAGGAGCACATAAGCACATTTATCAATACTGGTGAACGTGTTATTTATCTGAAAATACCAGAAGACCAAGAATTAATGATTGATGACGAAAGTGTATTTTACGAATATATCAATTAAAAAACGGAACATTGGGGGAGACCCTAATGTTTCGTTTTTTTAAGAATAAATGTGCGATGGGTATTAAAAAAATTTAAACAGAGTGTAAAAAGTATTATACACGTTTACTATATATGTATATTAATTTTTATATGTAGTTCATTCCATAGATAAAAAGGGGAAATCACCTATAATCTGGCATTTATCTTGCAACAAGAAATTAGGTTAATCATTTGAAAGTGGAGAAATAAAGGCGGTGAAATGCTGACTATTCTATACAACGAAATGGGGACCGATTTGTTAGATTGTATTTAAGAATTTGGCAGAAGGAGTGAATATATTGGAAAAAGGAAAAATGGCTGACGTATTTTTGATTACAGGCAGTGAAATTGAAATTGAATTTGATAAAGAAATCTTAAATCATGCTGATGCGCAAGCTATATTTACTATTGAGATTGACAGCACACCAGTGGAATGGGAATTCCTCTCCTATTTCAAATTTGGTCCCTATGAGGATAGGGGCGGGGTTGTTAATGTTCGCTTGAAAGAGCCGTTGGATGTGGGTAAGCCACGAATTCAAAGGCGTGCTGTTACCATTTTTAGTGATACACAAAGTGAAAAGGGTGAAACAGCTGCTGAAAGAGTAACGGTTGAAACGAATAATATAAAAAATATTGCTCATTTTAAGCCTTTTTACGAGGAAGTACAGTTGGGGCATATGTCCCAACTGGAGGCATGGGGTGCCACTGATTCAGGCAATAGTTCTTCAAATAATTTTACTGGAGAAATCGGCAAACCTCTATACAATACGGATTATGTAACAAAACAGCTGGGTGAGGGTATGAATGGCTTGGTTGGAAGAGCAGAATATTTAAATATACCAGCTGTCAATGCGGGGCTGCAGGCTCACGCAGTAGGTGCAGACCAATCTGTTTATGAGGTACCTGCATACCGTGAACTGTACAAGCATGATGTCACAGATGACACATACACCCGTACGCGTATCAAAGGCAGCTTGGATTATCCGCTTATCGTCACTACCGCTGATGGGGTGATGCGACATGATAGCATTGCCAAAGTAGGTGATGGCATCAATCCAGCTCGCCTGAGAAGTGACTACTTTGACTTTGGTGAGGATTTCTTAAGCTTATATTATCATTTTGGTATGGAAGAGGGCAGCAAGCTTTTCCCTATCGGACAATTTAATGACTGGGATGAATACCGTTATGATGTACATCTCCAAAGAGCCTATGATAAAGCTGTCAAGGAAGGAAAATGGGCAGGTACGGTTATGGCTGAAAGTGCAGAAAATTATTATCTATATGGGGCGATGATTCATTTTGAATTGATACCGGAATCTGCCGATGGTTCATGGTGTTATGATAGATTTCCTGTAAATACGCGCGAGGAATTGCATGATTACGACAATGATCTATATCGTGCGCTATGCGGAGTGCATGGGCGATATCACTATTTTACTGGAACGCCTGAACAAACGGGTACTTTTACTAATGATTCAATGAAAAATAGACACCCATGGTTCTGGAGAAGTCAGGCCGATAATTATACTGTTAACAATGATGGTGAGTCTGTAGAGCGTGAAGCTCTAAAAATAGAGCATATCCGTATTCTTTCCGATAGACAAATAGAGGTGAAGTTTAACCGTGAAATAAGCACAATAGAGCCAGCGGCGACTGCAGATAATTGGCGAGTTTACAAAGATGGTGAAAAAATTGATGACGTTACGATAATCGGTGGTTATGCATGGCGTACAGTGACCTTGCAGGTACCTTCCTCTAGCCGTTTGGATAATGGGAAACCTTATGGCAGAAGCTTTTCGGGATTTACCCAAAAAGACATTGCTGAGCGGAAAATAGATGCTGGCGGTTGGATAGATAATAATCAGCAGCCAAGTCAGAATGCGCTTGACTATGGTCAGTTCGTTAGTCTTAAAGCCGCTATAAAAGATTGGGGTGCAGGTCCTAGTGGCTTAATTGAGGTGGAATACACAGGAACTGCTGATGTGATAGACTGGGCTGGCAATGTATTGAAGAAAAACGTTAAGCGAGAGGCGGAATTCCTTCCATATATCGGAAATGCATATCGCAGCCCGCTTACAGGCTTTTATGTTTACTCTGATACGGTTGTGGAACTGGATACCATAAAAGCTGGTGCACATATGTATGATATCAAATTGTCCAATAACCAGACTGTGACCTATCCAATGAATGCTGGGGGAACGGATTTTCCCGAGGATCCTTCTTCTGTGGTAGCGCATCCTCTTCATAACCATTCTGACAGGGATTATGTCAGCAAATTGCCAGAAAATTTTGGTACTAGCTCTGTGGTGTATGACAGAGTCGGTCAAAGAATTGCGGATGGTTCCATACTAGCGAATGGTGGAATGCAAATTATTGGAGGATCAAAATTTGGCCATCATGCAGCAATGCAACCGACGCATAGAGACCAAATAAACAGTGGTTTCCATGTCTGGCTTTATGTTGAAGGCTGGGGAGGTTTAACTTTCCAAGCCGACGAAGTTCTCATACTAAAAGATACACAGCTATCAAGGTATAAAAATGAAAACCTCATATTCCACGAAGGTGGGCATGGTGTTGACAGTTATACAAATAGTGGAAGCTACGCAGAAGTTGTAAGGCATGATACTACAGCTGCCTGGGTAACGGCAGTTGCTCCTGAAAACGGCAGAAGATGGTGGAATCAATATGATACGGAGGGAGCTTACTTGCGTCATAGGGATGAGCATGTTTCCACTGGCTCTACGTTCTGGCATGGAGCGATGCGTGAATCATTCCTCGGTATTAACGACGGCACATGGACGCCTATTAACACCCGCGAGGAATTATTCCGTTATGACCCATACTCCTTTGAAGCATTTAAGAGAGTATTCTTCAATGGTGAGCTTGGGCTTTGGTATCATGACGAACAAGACAATCCACGGACAGGTGATCCAGAATACAAGGTAATACCTGAAGATTGGGAGCTATTAAGGGATCAAAATCAGGAATTCAGCCATTGGACAAGTACGGATGACTTAATTGCCTGGGGAGCAACTATTCCTGTAATCGCACGGGATAACCCATATACCGGGGAACATAATCCTCTTGTTAATTGGATATCCTGGAATACTCCAAACGTATGGGATATTGGATTGATAGAAGACCCGGTTGTACCAACTAACAGATTCGATTTTATAGGCCGTGATGCATATCACCCTGCGGAACCATCTCCTGCACAGAGCCAAACACACCCATTCTTTAGGGCAGGTGGTGTGAAGAAGCCTGAGAGACCTGCTGAAATTGAAACATTAGTAAAGCCGGTGGCAGGTGATATTGCAGATGGTTCCATTACCATGCCACGCCCAGTGTTAGTGCAGTTTGAATTGGAAAATTATGATGCCCAAGTAACCAGTAATAATGCACAGACCAGCTTTGAAGTAATGATAGACGGTCAGCGGACCCATTTTTATTTCTACAGCTTAGAGGAGAATGACAATATTGCAACGGTGACGCTTCGCTTAGAATGGCAGGTAGAAGAGGGAGCAGAAATTAGTGTGAAAGTGAATGTTTCGGCTGAAAAATGAACAATTATTAATCATATAGCGGCCGGGACATAATTTGCTGAAAATAGTAAAAGGAGTTGCGGCGAGCGGTGCATGGGGACGAGCAATGATGCACGCGAATCCTAGACCGACAAGCGGGTCTACCGTAGTGCGGGGAGTTGTTGGGGAGTGTCCGCGCGCTTTCGACAAATAGCCGCGCATGAAAGTGAGCTTGCCGCGCGTGAAACAGGTTTGGCCGCGCATGAAACAGGGTTCCCCGCGCATGACCCCCATGTATGCGCGGGGAACTCCTTTTCGTGCGCGGAGCCGGACATTTCATGCGCGCCTATTCACGATCCATGCGCGGGGATTCAACTTTCACGCGCGGACACAAGCGAGTGATGCACGCGAACGCACTTGATTACACTTATTTTGGTCGTTAATGAGGCGCATTGGTGATGCGCGGGTCAGGTGGTTGCCATGCAGTTTCGACAGAAAAGAAAAGGCGGAGGTGCTTACACTATTTTAGTGCAGCTCCAACGCCTTTGTGTTTTTCTGGGTTTTGCTCCAGCACTTTTCACATATATAAGCATGTAATCTTTCAATAAACACATATAGTGAATTCCAGTTTAAAAGATACGCTATAAAATCTGTAATTCTCTAGGGAAGGAAGTCAGCACCTCAGCTTGACCATCCTCATTAATATAAACCTCATCTTCAATGCGTACTCCACCATAATCAGGAATGTAGATGCCTGGCTCGATTGTAAAAAATAACCCTTTTTCAGCTATTTGATCATTATTTTCATGAATGGAAGGTTCTTCATGTACCTCGATACCAAGTCCATGTCCGATACGGTTGTTAAAGTAATCTCCATAGCCATTTCTGTTTATAACATTTCTTGCTTCAATATCAAATGTCTTGAGAGGGACTCCTGCTTTTACTGCATTTAAACCAGCCTGATTAGACTGAAGTACAATGTTGTAGATTTCTTTCTGTTTGTCTGTAGCTTCTCCAATAATAAATGTTCTTGTAATATCTGAACAATAACCGCCTTTTGTTAATACGCCAAAATCAATTAATAAGAAGTCACCTTTTTTAAATGCCCGATCTCCAGGAGCTCCATGTGGCAATGCTGCTTTTTCACCAGCTAAAACTGTGGTCGAAAAGGAAGGACCAGCTGCACCAAATTTCTTCATCAAGTAATCTAGTTCTGCAGCTAATTCAGATTCCGTCATACCAATATGTACTTTTTTAATTCCCTCAGCTAGTACATTTTCAATAATATCTACTGCTTCTTGTAACTGATTTACTTCATCTCTAGATTTGTTAAGACGCAGCTTATTAATATCGAGCGTGATATCTTCATAAGAAGCGTCTGGGAATGTAGCTTGCAGCTGATTATGACGTAACATACTGACAATATTCATCTCTAGACCAATACGTTTTACATCCGTTCCAAACGCAGTTTCAAGTTTGGAAAAAGGACTCTCTTCGTCAGAAATGGGAATAATTTTTTTTACAGAAGAGTCAGCGGCAGCTATTTCTTTGTCCAATGCAGGAACAAACAAAGTAAATTCCTTGTTCCGGTTATCAGCAATTAAGGCCATAAAGCGCTCATGTGGATCAGAATTAAATCCTGTAAAATAGAATACACTTGCTGGTGAAGTAACGATGGCCAAATCTAATTTACTTTGGTCCAGACTCTCTAATAATACATTTAATCGACTTTGATAATCAATTGTCATCGAATAAAACCTCCATTTAGTTATCTTGGCAGATAAGAAATGATATCCTTTCTCACTGCATAAGTGTGGACTTAGCATTCATCAAATTTAAAAGTGCATGCTAAATTTTTTAATATATACAGTCTATCATGCAATAACTGTGCCGTTAAAATAAAACAGGGAAAAATATTTCGTTCAAAATTTGCAATTTATCATAAATGCAGATAATATCGTTGTATTAGAAGAAATATAAGATTTGTAAAAGCCTGTCGATAAGGGGGTTTCTCAGCTAATTCAAATTATCTTAAAGCAGAATAAATAAAAAAATTATCTGATAATGTATAATAATTTATACAATCTATTTTTGAATTTAAATAATTTTGACATACATTAAGCTGTAAAATAACTGAAAATGGTTTGTAAATATAAATGGCATAGAAATTGCATTAAATAGAATACGGGTACATATATATTAGTCATCTTCTTGTTTACTCGATACAAATATTGTCGATAAGCAATGTAATAAGTACAGGTTGAGTATCGAAATTTATCTGTTAATTGCAAACATTTTAATGCATTAAATCAAAGGAGTGATGAATAATGTCAGAAGTTGTATTGGAATTAAAGAATCTGCATACACACTTTTTTACAGATAGTGAAGAAATACCGGCTGTCGACGGTGTTAGTTTGAAAATACATAAAGGTGAGGTAGTTGGAATCGTAGGAGAATCTGGATCTGGAAAAAGTGTAACTTCTTTATCTGTCATGCGTTTAGTTCCTAGTCCGCCAGGTGAAATAATAGGTGGAGAAATTAACTTTAAAGGGGAAAACCTTGTAAGCGCTTCAAACAAACGGATGAAAAATATACGTGGAAATGAAATTGCAATGATTTTCCAGGAACCAATGACTTCTTTGGATCCTCTTTTTACAATAGGAAATCAATTAAGTGAATCTATTAGACTGCACCAAAATATGAGTAAAAAAGAGGCTAGAGAAAAGGCAATCAATTTATTAAGACTCGTTGAAATACCGAGAGCAGGGGAAATTGTTGATGAATATCCACACCAGCTTTCAGGTGGAATGAGACAACGTGTCATGATAGCGATGTCGATGGCATGTGACCCTGAATTATTAATTGCTGATGAACCGACAACTGCTTTGGACGTAACTATTCAGGCACAAATACTAGACTTAATGCGCAATCTAAATAAAGAAAAAGGAACTGCTATTTTATTAATTACGCATGATTTAGGTGTTGTAGCAGAGACATGTGACCGCGTTGTAGTGATGTATGGTGGTCAAGTTGTTGAAGAGGGAACAACCAGGGAGGTTTTAAAGGATCCAAAACACCCATATTCAAAAGGGTTAATACGGTCTATCCCCAAGCTTCACGAAAAGGAACAAAAGCTTTACTCGATTCCAGGGACAGTACCGAAGCCCAAAGTTGACAGGGTTGGCTGTCGCTTTGCGCCACGATGTGAATTTGCCTTTGAACGTTGTTTTCAACAAAATCCTGAGCTTTATTCTTTAGAAAATGGGCGCAGCAGTCGATGCTTCTTAAATGAAGAGAATGAGGGAGATGAAAAAAAGCATGCAGAAGCCACTGTTGGAAATTAACGGTTTAAAAAAATACTTTGCAATAAAAGGTGGTGTGCTTGGGCGCAAAGTAGGAGAGGTCAAGGCAGTTGATGATGTCTCTTTTAGTGTGAAAGAAGGAGAAATACTGGGTATTGTAGGGGAGTCTGGTTGTGGAAAATCAACTACAGGAAAATCAATTTTACGCTTGATTGAACCTACGGAAGGTGAAGTGAAGTTTGAGGGGCAGGATATAACAAAAATAAGCCAAAAAGATATGCGTCATTTAAGGAAGAACATGCAAATTATATTTCAGGATCCGTATGCATCGTTAAATCCCAGACATACAGTCGAAAAGATAATTGGCGAACCATTATTGGTGAATGGGATGAAATCTTCCAAAGAAAGAAAAAAACGGGTGAATGAATTGCTGGAGGTAGTTGGTTTAAGTTCCTATCATGCCTCAAGATACCCTCATCAGTTTAGTGGAGGGCAAAGACAGCGAATTGGAATTGCACGGGCACTGGCTAATAATCCGAAATTAATTATTTGTGATGAGCCTGTGTCGGCATTGGATGTATCCGTTCAATCGCAAATTCTAAATTTGATGGAAGACTTGCGAACGAAATTTAATCTAACCTATATTTTTATTGCGCATGACCTTAGTGTGGTAAAGCATATTAGTGACCGGGTGGGTGTGATGTATTTGGGGCAAATGGTTGAATTAACCGAGAAGGATAAGCTCTATGATAACCCTAAGCATCCATATACCCAAGCACTTCTATCAGCTGTACCCACTCCTGACCCAGATCAAATAAATGATAGGGTAATTTTAAAAGGGGATGTCCCAAGCCCATCTAATCCACCATCTGGTTGTCCATTTCATACAAGATGTCCGCGGGCGATGCATATTTGTCAACAAGTAAGACCGCAATTGAAAGAAGTTGATGAGAATCATATTGTTGCATGTCACCTTTATGAATAGGAATAATGTAACAATATGTTGATCATAAAAAAAGAATACACAGGGGGTAAGGACATGAAGTTTAAATTATCTTTTTTATTCGTATTCATGCTTGCTATTACAATGATGCTTGCAGCATGCAGCGGGGATGAAGGCGGTTCGTCAGATGAAGATTCATCGTCAGACGAAGGTACAAATAATGAGGAACAGGTACTAGTATTTGCACGTGGTGGAGATTCTACCAGTCTGGATTTCGCCAGTGTATCAGATGGAGAATCATCTCGTGTAACCAAGAACATATATGACAGTCTGTTGGATTATGACAGAGATTCATTCGAAATAGTTCCTGGACTGGCTCATGATTGGGAAGTTTCAGATGATGGATTATCGTATACATTCTATTTAGAGGAAGATGTCAGATTTCATGATGGTACTGACTTCAATGCAGAAGCGGTAAAAATAAACTTTGAACGCTGGTCAGATCCGGAAAATGAGTATGCTTTCCTGGATGAGGGGTATGTTTATCCGTTGTATGAAACAATGTTTGGTGGCGTTAAAGGTGATGAAGGGCATGTTATCGATGAAATAAATGTAGTAAGTGATTACGAAGTTGAATTTGTTTTAAATAGACCACTTGGTTCATTTTTACAGAACGTTGCCATGCACTATTTCGCAATTACATCGCCAGCAGCTTTAGCAGAATATGGACCTGATATTGGCGACAATCCAGTAGGAACAGGACCATTTAAATTTGTCAGCTGGGAAAAAGATTCACAAATTGTTTTGGAAAAAAATGAAGATTATTATAAAGAAGGATTGCCTAAGTTAGATAAGGTTATATACCAAGTAATTCCAGATAATGGTGCTCGTGTGATTGCCCTTAAATCCGGGGAAGTTGATGTTATCGATGATGTCAATCCTGATGAAGCAGAAAGTATTGAAGCTGATGATGATTTGGAGTTATATGCCAGGAATGAAAACAATGTTGGATTCTTAGGGTTTAATGTTGAAAAGGAACCATTAGATGACAAATTAGTACGTCAGGCAATTAATTATGCTGTTGACACAGAGTCCATTGTAGACGCATTATATGCTGGCTATGCTACACCAGCTGTGAATATCATACCGCCTAACTATTTTGGACATAATGATGATATTGAAGGGTACGAGTATGACACAGAAAAAGCAAAGGAATTACTCGCAGAGGCGGGCTATGAAGATGGTTTAGAGATTGATCTATGGGTGATGCCTGTATCAAGACCATATATGCCAGACCCTGAGAAGGTTTCTGAAATTGTTCAAAGTAATTTGGCAGATGCAGGAATTACTACTAATATTGTCCGTGAAGAGTGGGCTCCATATTTAGAAAAAACTTCTAATGGGGAGCAGGAACTATATCTGATTGGCTGGTCAGGGTCAAATGGGGACCCAGACTATTTCTTTAACAGCTTACTGCATGGAGATGCTATTGGCGGCGAAAACCGCAGCTTCTATAAAAATGAAGAGGTTGATGAACTGCTGGATCAAGCAGTTGCAACGGTAGATCAAGATGAACGTGCTGAGCTGTATCAGGAAGCGCAGGCTATAATTCATGAAGATGCACCACAAGTAAACATCGTACACTCTACACCACTTGTAGCAACAAGAAGTAACGTTAAGAACTTTATCGCTCATCCATCTACGAGCGATCCACTAGAGGAAGTAGAGATAGGTAATTAAAAGCGGGAAATGAAGGATAATAGAGCAGCCTCTATTATCCTGTCATTTTTACAAGGTACGAATGAACTGGCAGTAAGACCCCGACTTCAAGAATTCAAGATAAAAACGCGAATGGTAAGTGGGGGACAACTGCCAGTAAATCCCCGATTGGTTCAACTAACATGCAGTGGGGGATGAAAAAGAACCCCCACTGCATGAAGTTTCACTTTATCGGCTATTAATCTTTCAAATCGAACATACAAAAGAATTGAGGTGGAAAGATGTTTGCCTATATTATGAGACGCATATTGATGCTCATACCAGTATTACTTGGTATGACAATCATTACTTTTTCAATTGTCCATCTCATACCTGGGAATCCAGCACAAGTTATATTAGGGGAAACTGCAACGGAGTCAGCTATTCAAGACTTAGAAGAGAGAATGGGACTGAACGAACCATACTTTGCACAATATGGAAAATACATGACGGATATCGTTCAAGGTGATTTGGGCACTTCTTTAAAAACAAAAGGAGAAATATCACGTGAAATAGGACCACGCTTGGCTGCCACCTTTGAATTAACAATTTTTGCAGTATTATTTGCAGTTATTATAGGCGTAAACGCTGGAATCATTAGTGCCTGGAAGCAGAATTCATGGTTTGACTTCTTGGCAATGCTTTTCGCATTGGTTGGTGTGTCGATGCCAATTTTCTGGTTAGGTTTAATGGAGCAGTGGGTTTTCGCGCAAGAGCTTCATTGGCTTCCTGCTTATGGAAGAGAAGCTAGTAAAGATCCAATTGAGCCAATTACCTATTTTTTTGTTTTAGATTCTATTATTCAACTGGATTTTTCTAGAACTATAGCAATTTTGAAACATCTTATAATGCCTGCTATAGCTTTAGGCACGATTCCAATGGCGATTATTGCTAGAATGACCCGTTCAAGTATGCTGGAGGTAATGAAGTCCGATTATATTCGCACTGTACGTGCAAAGGGAGCGGGGAGTTTTTTAGTTATTTATAAACATGCATTGAAAAATGCATCCATACCCGTTATAACAGTCATTGGTTTACAAACAGGAGTACTTTTAGGCGGGGCTATATTAACGGAAACAATCTTTAGCTGGCCTGGTATTGGACGTTATGTGTTTGATGCAATAAACTATCGGGATTATCCAGTCATTCAGTCAGGTATTTTAGTGATTTCATTTATATTTGTAATGATTAATTTAATTGTTGATATATTATATACCTACATTGATCCGAGGGTAAAATATTAGGGGGTAAACATGAAAACGAAAGACAATGATCAGCTCATTAATAGAGAAATATCCAACCCCAGCATTAACGGACCACAACTGGATATAGAAGAAATGACCGAGTCATCTCCGTGGAAAGATGCGTTAAAGCAACTCCGAAAAAATCGTTTTGCAATTGCCGGACTATTCATTCTAGTATTTTTCATTTTGGCTGGGATATTTGCACCACTTATTACACCCTATGGCTATGAAGAACAAGTTCTTACGGATAGATTACAATCTCCATCTTCTCAGCATTGGCTGGGCACAGATGATCTTGGAAGAGATATATTTACGCGAGTTTCTTATGGTGCAAGGCTTTCTCTTCAGGTTGGTTTTTTTGCAGTGATTGGTGCACTTGTTTTTGGCACGCTTCTTGGGATTGTAGCAGGCTATTTTGGCCGCTGGATTGATATGGTAATATCACGGATATTTGATATATTATTGGCATTTCCAAGTATCCTGCTGGCAATTGCAATTGTAGCTATTTTAGGTGCTTCACTGCAAAACGCTTTAATTGCGATAGCTATTGTCAATATTCCTATTTTTGGCCGTCTTGTGCGTTCTACTGTAATTAGCTTACGTGAAGAAGAATTTATTATGGCGGCAAGAGCACAAGGAATGAATAATGGGCGGATTATTTTACACCATATTTTGCCTAATAGCTTGTCACCAATAATTGTTCAAAGTACCTTAGGCTTTGGAACGGCCATATTGGATGCGGCAGGACTTGGCTTTTTAGGTTTAGGTGCACAACCGCCATTACCAGAGTGGGGGAAAATGCTGGCAGATTCACGTGAATTTATTCAATTGGCACCTTGGACATTAATTGTTCCTGGTTTATGTATTATGTTAGTTGTGCTTGGATTTAACTTGATTGGTGATGGACTTAGAGATGTATTAGATCCTAAAATGAAAAGTTAGGGTGTTTACTGGTCCTGATAAAGAATAGTCTTTCATGTCGAAAATTGAAACACTACACTGGTGATATAGTCCTAATTGTTCTGAATTTAGAGTGAGAGGAAGATAGAATGATATTCTAAATTCTGCAGTTTAATGAATAGAAATAGCCTGGAAGCCGTATGAATATTGAATTCTAGGCTATTTATTATTTGGCATAAGTTATTAAGTTCCCCGTCTTTGTAACCTCTCCTGCCTGCTAAAATAGTCTTTAGTACTAGATGTTAAAATATACCAGTAATATAGTTCTATTTTTCTGAATTTGGTATATTTTATAGAAGAGTCATGATACAATTATATTCAAAATATTCCTATATATGTGATTTGAAATAGATTATTGGAGGTGAATATATTGACAGCGTATTGAATAACTTAGTTATTCATGGAGTGTATATGATCTGACAACAAGAGAAATTTGACATAACAAGTGTTTTTCGATGAAAAACGCAATATAATCTTAGGAGGAATAGGAATGGAAATCAAGAAGAAACTTGGTATGGGAATTATGTCAGCTTTACTAGGACTAGCATTAATTACAGGTGGAACATTTGCTTACTTCAGCTCTACGCAAGAAACGAATAATACGTTTGCAGCAGGAACTTTGGATTTAGCAGTAAATCCTACGACAATTGTTGACATTGATAATTTGGCTCCTGGTGATTCGGTTGTTCGTAATTTCGAGCTTTCTAATAATGGTTCTTTAGATATTGAAAAAGTAACATTAGAAACGAATTATAAAATAATTGATGTAAAAGGTGATAATACAGAAGATTTTGCTGAACATATTGAGGTTGAATTTTTATACAATGCTGATAAATTAGATGAGGTTATTTATGAAACTACTTTAGCGGAATTAAAAGAGATGACGCCAGAAGCTATAAATGAGCATATTTTTTATCCAGCTTTTGGAGAAAAAGGACTTCCAGTAGGTTCGCTGGATGATTTTATTGTGAAATTTAATTTTGTTGATAATGATGAAGACCAGAATCAGTTTCAAGGGGATTCATTAGAATTAGAATGGACATTTATTGCCAGTCAAAATCCTGGAGATGAAAAGTAATCATTCAGAAGCAGCGAGTGTCAGTTTTTGTTTGATTTTGTGTGAATTATATCATCCAATTTATTGATAAAGAATGGGGAGAGCAAGTTGAAATTAATGAAAAGGTCATTCATACTAACACTTGCGGTATTTCTATTATTTTCGCCAACTGTGTTTGCCGCACCTGCAGGATTAGATTCATTCCCTGATCCGGTAGATATGGAAGATTACGCATTACCGGAAGATATGGTGTGGGAAGATTATAACGCAGTGCCTGGTATTAATTGGAATGACATAACAACAGAGCCGGAACGATTAATAAAAGGTGCGCTTGTTTTAGTAGATTATGCTGATTTAGAATTTGTTACAAGTTTACCAGAGGGTTCGGACGTGGCAGGCAATCCAATGGAACATGGAAATATTCCGAGAGAAGAACTGGGTAAATTTTGGGAGGAGTTTCTAAATGAACCACAAGCTCTCAATAATTATCGGACGATTGATGAGTTTTGGAAAGAAAACTCTTATGGAAAATGGGGCGTCGATCTTGATGCTTATGGTCCTTATCGCCTAGAAGGACGCGAATTCCAATATGGTCTATCCTATGGAAATACGATGCCGCCTGGTTATCAGTCAAAAGATATCCAAACAGAAGCATTGGAATTAGCGCAGGAAGACCTGGATAAGGCTGGAGAAGAATACGATTTTATATTTATTCTTCATGCAGGTTATGACCAATCAGGTGTTTGGCAGGAATTTGGAGAAATGAAGTTTTTGGATAGAGACGCTGTTACAGATGAATTTGGTCCACCAGCTGACTTAGAAGGTTTACCTAATTGGGCTTATACACGTTATGTACCTTGGACATCCTGGTTTGCTGCGAAAGGTATATGGTCGCATGCGAACATACGAGATGGTATTTCAGTACAAGGGGAAAATGATGGCATGGCTACGTTTGCACATGAATTCGGTCATGTAATGGAACTGCTGGATAACTATAATAATCCATATGGAGAGCCAGTATCCCGAACATATTCAGGGCCTTGGGAACTGATGAGTCGTGGGAGTTTTAATGGTCCCGGGGGGCCGCATACGCGCTGGATGACTCCTTCAACCCTTGGTGGTTCAGCGCCCTCGCATCATATGCTGCGAAATAAGATTAAACAAGGATTTTTGGATGAAAATCAGTATATGAACGTTGAACGTGATGAGCTTGTTGACAGCGGTCCCATTTTTGCTGATGTTGTTGCAAGAGCGGTTCCGATTGGGGAAGAATTTGGACGAACTGGAATTCACGGCATCAATATCGAAATGGAAGATTTAACACCACCTAACTTTTTGGAGGATGATTGGAGAGCGGATATGCAGCGAGGTGCGAAGTGGTATAACAACTATACGATTGAAGTAGTTGACCGTGTGGGATATGATTCCTTTACACCGGATTCAGGTGTTTTAATGGCAAAGACAAAGAATGAAGAATCCGCACCAAATATTTGGGTAATAGATGCAAAAGATGAAGATATTGAAAAAGTAGATTTCATTAAACCTGATGGTACGGATGCAATGTATTCGTTAGGAGACTATCGCCAGCTGGCTGATGCTTTATTTAAAGCTGGGACAGATGAAAATGTCGTCAACGAATATGTTGATGAGCATAATCGTTTACACTTCTACATTTTAGATAAAGAATATAACGATGAAGGCGTGCTATCTTATCGTGTATCCGTTCGTCATTTAGATGGTGCAGGGGACTTTGAACGAGGAGCAGCTGCAGAAATGACTGGGGCTGAGCGAGCTTTACCTGGAAAAGTAGCGACACATTACTTTAGTGTCACGAATACTGGAGAGGCAACGGATTTATTCCGTATTCAAGCTGATACAGATGCTGGCTGGAAGACGATGATTCAGCATAACGTTATTGAAGTTGAAGCAGGTGAAACGGCAGAGGTTCCTGTATATGTAGAGGTTCCCGAGGGTGAAAATTCACCTGCAACGCTTACGTTTACTGCCTCATCTGAAACGGATTCTGAGCAAATAGAAACAGATAAAGATTTCCTGTTAAGTGAAATAACTGCTGCAAATATGAACCAGCTATTTGATTTGTATAATGAAAATGGTGACATTAGTAAAGAAGCAGAACGACCGTTAAAAACACAATTAACTTCACTTGAGCACTTTGAAAACATAGGTGCTGATGATAAAGTTGCAAAGCATGCGGAAGGATTAACGCTTTTGATTACTAAATTTGCAGACGATGGTTTGTTGACAGAAAAAGCATCGCAAGCGTTGCAAGATTACGCTGAGTATCTTGCTAGATAAGCAGATTGATATATTCCTCCCTGTAAAATAAATATTAGCAGGGAGGATATTTAAATAACATCAAAGGCGTCCATTAAGTTGTATTTAGTGAAGGAAGGTGAGGTTATCTAAATGTTTAGCTTCCTAAAAAAATTAACTGTAAGAATCACTTTTAAATTACTTATTATTACTTATTTATTATTGATATGTTTTTATCAAGTGAATTTACCAACTTATGCTTATTTTCATGACCAAAATAAGGTTGAAGTAGCAATGACCGCTTCCGAGTCAGACACACAAAGTCAAATGGATTCTGATTTAAACGAAACAGATAGGGAATTGAATGAAGAAGAACCAGAGGAAATAACAGAAGAGAAGGAGAATGATGAGGAAGATAGCGATGATAATAATCAGGAAAAGGGTAATAAATTAGAAGAAGAAAAAAGAACGGAAGAGAAAGAAGAGACACGGCCTAATGACAATGAAATAGAAGATAACGAGGACGATGAAAACGAAGCGCCAAGTGAAGGTGTAACTGATAATGATGATAAGGAATAATTTATGCTCATCATAAACAGAGCATGTGTGCATCATGAAGAACAGCATATGAGGAGTGAGAGCGTTGAAACGAGGAAAATTATTATCGTTTCTAAATGTTATCGTTACGATGTTATTGGCAATTATATTAATCTTTACTGTGTTTTTAGTTGTAAATTCAAAGCTATCTGGTGGAAATACAACTATTTTTGGTTATCAAATAAAGTCTGTTTTATCAGGTTCAATGGAGCCTCATATTAAAACAGGTTCTATTATATTTATTGAAACAGGCGGTGATATGAGCAGATTTAAAGAAGGAGATGTTATCACTTTCTTTATGGATGAAAATGTGCTGATTACTCACCGGATTGAAGAGGTTAAAAATGATGGTCAAGTGTACATAACAAAAGGGGATGCAAATAATGGAATAGATACTGAACCAGTTCAGGTAAATAATATTGTTGGAGAATATACAGGTGTTACCATTCCTTATGGTGGTTATATTTTGAACTTTACGAATACAAGAGAAGGTGCAGCCCTCATACTCATTCTGCCAGGTATATTATTACTTTTTTATGGAATTATTTCGATTTGGCAAATGGCAAGCGAGTCAGGCTATAAAAAGAAAGAAATGAAATCAGAAGCAAAGTAATCCTTACGATGCTATTAAATTTTTATATGAATGTTAGGATATATAAAATATTCTAACCTTTATTTATATACTTTGAATGGAAGGGGGGATAGATTTGTAAGTGTAAAGCAGAGAATGCAAAAAATATATTGGAAATTTCGACAACATCTATGAACCTAACAAACTTATTAAGTCGGAGGGGAATAGATTTTTTTATGTAACTTGTCGCTCGTTAGAAATATAGTCAGTTACTACGCTTCTATTGTAAAAATTGTTGCGGGCAACTAAAATACGCTTTTTTGATAAATAGAAGAAATTATATCAGATTGGAGATGAGAAAATGTGAGAAAGTTCTTCTTTGTATTAATGCTATTTTTTATGCTGCCTATTGTTGCAAATGCTGATGCATCAAGTGACCCTGCTATATTGGTAGAAGACGGTATGACCCAACCGATTTTTTCTAAAGAAGAAGCTATTGTTGAAAGAATTTTTATAGAAACAGAAGTGGATAGTGACGGGGATGGAGAAAATGATCGAATTAGAGCAGATCTAATCCGGCCAAAAGAAACGGAAGAGGGATTAAAAGTCCCAGTTATCTATGAAATGAGTCCTTATCGGGCTGGTCTGAATCCTGTTGATTTCATGATGTGGACGTTGAGCTAAATCCTATTCATCCTGATCGTTATGATGGGAAACCTTTTGCAGGAGATTTACCAGGTTACTATGATGATTATTTCTTGCCAAGAGGCTATGCCGTCATTCTTGCTGAAAGTATTGGAAGTGGTATGTCAAATGGTTGCCCAACAACAGGTGATATACAAGAAATACTAGCAACAAAGTCAGTAGTTGATTGGTTGAATGGTCGGGCTGCAGCGTATGACGAAAATGGTGAGGAGATTTTCGCTGATTGGTCAACTGGTAAGGTGGGGATGACAGGTGTCTCATACAACGGAACATTGCCAAATGGATTAGCCACAACGGGTGTAGAAGGTTTAGAAACAATTGTTCCTATAGGTGCTATCAGCAGCTGGTATGATTATTACCGATCGAACGGCGCAGTAATTGCTCCTGGGGGCTATCAAGGTGAAGATGCAGATGCATTAGCCAAAGCTGTTCTTACTCGTGACAACCCAGAGATTTGTTCTGACTTAATAGATCAAATCGAAGAGGATCAGGATCGGGTAACTGGAGATTATAATGACTTTTGGGATGAGAGAAATTATTTAAATAATGTTGAAGATATACAAGCAAGTGTATTTGTAGTTCATGGATTAAATGATTGGAATGTAAAGACAGAACAATTTGCACAATGGTGGGAAGAACTTGAAAAACATGATGTTCCAAGGAAGTTATGGCTTCATCAACATGGGCATTCAAGTCCCTATAGCTTTAGAAATGAAGAATGGCTAACGACATTGAATAAATGGTTTGATTATTGGCTTTATGATATTGATAACGGAATTATGAATGAACCAATGGTTGATATTGAAAATGCAGACCAAGATTGGTCAGCTGAAAATGCATGGCCGCATAACGAGGTTCAGGAAACAACATTATATTTAACTTCTAAAAGTGCGAATAAAGGAAACTTAAGTCACAGGCCTGTTATAGATATGCAAGTTTCTCAGGATATTATTGATGACTCATCCATTCGTGCGCAAGAATTGACGCAACAGCCCATGATAAATAAGGAAAATCGACAAGTATATGTGACACGGGAATTAACAGACACATATCGCATCAGTGGTACTCCAGATATTTCAATTAAAGCTAGTATTGATGAACCTGTAGCAAATTTGACCGCATTACTTGTTGATTATGCCCCTGATGGAAGCAGCAGTATTATTACTCGCGGCTGGATGGATCCGCAAAACTTGCATTCTGATTCACAATCAGAAGCCCTTATAGCCCATCAGCAATATATATTTACATGGAATATGCAACCCACAGACTATGATATGAAAGAAGGACATCGAATTGGTCTCGTCATCATATCCAGTGATTATGATTATACAATCCGGCCAAAGCCAGGAACTGCTATTTCGATATTTCCGGAACAGAGTTATTTATCCTTGCCGCTTGTCGGTGATATTACGCAAGAGCCAACTAGTGCTAAAGAGATAAAAGAACTCATTAGTTATTATGAGCAACAAGGAGCAATCAGTAGTTCTATCACTGTTCGTCAGTTGCAAACGCATTTGACATCTGTAGAACTATATGAAAAAGAAGGTTCAATAGATAAAGTTAGAAAACATTTCGCTGGGTTTAAACTATTGTTGGATCATCATTCCGAGCATATGACTAAAAAAGTGTTTGATGTTTTAAATCATGATGTTGATGTACTGCTAGATAAGAAATATTAAGTGGTATTCGTTCTAGTTTAACAGATATGAAACATGAGACAACTTTAGAATATTAGATGGACTCCACAATTTAGGGGTTGACTATATGAAATTAATAAATCGGTTCTTCATACTGGTTGCGGCATTTTTTATTTTCTTTTCACCTTCGGCTTTCGCAGCTTCGTCCGGACTAGATTCTTTCCCAGATCCAGTAGATTCAGAGTCATGGGTGCTGCCACGAGATATGACCTGGGAGGATTATCATCCTGTTCCTGGTTTGAATTGGGATGAATTAGATATCGCGCCGGAACGGGAATTAAAAGGGGCATTAGTTTTAGCAGAGTTTCAGGATTTGGAATTTGTTGTTACACAGCCTGAAGGTACTGATCCAGCAGGAAATCCGCAAATCGGTAATGTTCCTCGAGAAGAACTGTCGCAGTTCTGGCTGGATTATCTAAATACACCACAGCCATTAAACAATTATCGCACAATCAGTGATTTTTGGATGGAAAATTCTCAGGGGAAATGGCAGGTTGAATTGGATGGTTATGGTCCATATTTGATGGATGGAAGAGAGTTCCAATACGGCTTGAATGAATTTAATCAGTCGGAATTTATACCACCTGGTTATGAACAGATGAATCTGAGACAAGAAGCAGTAGATAAAGCACAAGAGGATCTTGATGCATCAGGAGTAGACTATGATTTTATTTTTGTCTTGCATTCTGGATATGCTGAAACGGGTGTTTGGCAGGAATTCGGTGAAATGATGTTTAGTAGTCCAGAAGAAATCCCTGATGAATTTGGCCCTCCAGCAGATCTTGGTGAGGATTTACCTAATTGGGTGAATACACGTTATGTACCTTGGACATCCTGGTTTGCTGCTAAATCGATCTGGTCAAGTGCAAGTAGGAATGTTTCCATTCAGGGATCCAGTAATGGGATGGCAACATATGCTCATGAATTTGGACATCTGATGGAGTTAGGGGATAACTATAATAACCCTTATGGAAATCCAGTATCCCGTACCTATGCTGGCTCTTGGGAATTAATGAGCAGTGGCAGTTTTAATGGGCCAGGAGGCTCGCATACAAGGTGGATGATTCCAGCTGTACAAGGTGGATCGACACCACCACATCACATGTTACGGAATAAGATAAAACAAGGTATTCTATCAGAAAATCAGTACTTGAATATCGATCGTGATGAACTTGCTGAAAGCGGACCAATATTTGCGGATATTCTCGCCAGATCAGTACCTTCTGGAGAAGCTTTTGACAGAGATGATTTGAAAGGAATCAACATTGAAATGGAAGATTTAACACCTGCAAATTTCCTGGAAGATGACTGGAGAGCGGATATGCAGCGTGGAGAGAAATGGTATGACAACTATACGGTAGAAGTTGTGGATCAAGTCGGCTATGACTCATTTACACATGATTCAGGAGTACTTCTTGCAAAAACGAAAAACTCTGAAGCAGCTCCAAATATCTGGGTGATTGATGCAAAACCGGAAGATATCAATCTTGAGGACTTTACAAGGCCAGATGGTACTACTGAAATGTTATCAAAGGGGGGCTTGGAACAACTTGCGGATGCTTTATTCAAAGCTGGAACGGATGAAGGGGTAGTCAGTGAATATGTTGATGAGCATAATCGTTTACATTTCTATATTTTAGATAAGAAATATGATGATGCTGGCGCACTTTCATACCGTATATCCGTCCGTCATTTAGATGGTGCAGGAGATGCTGAACGTGGTTTGGAAGCAACTGCTGCCTCGGCTGAACGAGCAGTTCCCGAAAAGGTTGCTATATATCACTTCAATGTAACGAACACGGGCGAAGAAGCAGACTTATTTCGTATTCAAGCAGAAACGGATTCGGGATGGGATACCAGGATTCTTCATCATGTAATTGAAATAGAAGCAGGAGAAACGGTGGAAGTACCTGTTTATGTTGGAATACCTAAAGGCGAACAACAACCCGCACAACTTACATTTACAGCTGCTTCCGAGACAGACAGTGCAAAAGTATCATCAGATGGAGATGTATTATTAAGCGAGATAAATGCAAAGACCATGAAAATTCTCATCCAGCTGTTTGCAGAAACAGGAGATATTGACGAAGCTGCCATTCGTCCCTTAACAACACATTTAACTGCTGTTGAGCGTTTTGAACAGCAGGGCGGCGAAACGGAAAAAGTTAAGAAACATATGGAAGGATTTAAACTATTAATCTCGCAATATACAAAGGATCAACTATTAACGGAAAAAGCTTCAGATGCACTATATGACTATACTGATTTATTTATGGAATAGACATTACCACAATACATCTTCCTGTAATGTTACATGACCAATTACAGGAAGATGATTCAAACTATAAAAGTCAAGAACAGAAGCAGCAATTTATTAAAATAAGCAATCTGGGGTAACATGGATGGTTAAATGAGGCTACCAGATTAAAAAAGGATGATTATATGATTCTAGGAAATCAATGGCTAAAAAAGACTTTCATTGTTATTACTTTCATCTTCTTATTTATATGGGTGTATGGGATAGGACATATATCAGAGGCGCAATCACATGCAAATGATGATCACCAGCAGTTGGAAAAAGCGGATGTCAATCTTGTTCCATTACAAGTGACGGGACCAGCTGAGGAACGATTAAATATCATTATCTTTGGTGATGGCTATACAGCAGATGAAATGGATAAGTTTCGGGAAGATGTCGATAGAAATCAAAATGTTCAGTGGGGTGTAGAGCCTTTCCGGAGCTATCGGAATTATTTCAATGTGTATATGGTAGAAACGCCATCGAATGATTCTGGAATCAGCTGTGACCCAGACGATGGGAATGTACGCCGAGATACAGTCTTCAATTTGCAATATGCGAATCAATGTCCAGCGGATGAACTTGCGCGTGGCGTTACCTTTGGTGCGGGTGGATCGGAAGCCAGAACAAGAATTATCCAAGAGCATGTTACTCCTGAACTTGGTATACCTGCAGATAGTCAAAACATTCAAACGTTGACAATTGGTAATACATTTACCTACGGAGGTATTGGTGGTGTTCATGCGACGACAACTGGTGGAAGTCCACAAGGTCCACTTGTTTCTTTACACGAATTAGGACATTCCCTAGGAAACCTTGCTGATGAATACCCTTATGATGATCGTGGTGTACCAGGAGAGCCACACCCTAACCAAGAACCAAATTCTGTTCACCATACACGCATGTCTTCTGAAGAAATGGTTAAAAACCAGGCTAAGTGGTGGCATTGGCTTGGTGAAGAAAGTATATCTGGAGGGACAATTAAGGCTGCTGACCCAGATGGGTATGAAAGTGGTCAGTATAAAAGTTCGAATGTATGGCGTCCTAGTCAGCATTCGATGATGAGACATACTGGATTTTACTTTGATCAGGTCGGCAGAGAACAAATGACCCAGCGAATAACAGGTATGAGAAATGCAGGAGAGATGCCGCTAACATCCACACGGGAAGGAGAAATTGGTTCAGAGGAAGTTGTAGCAGTTAATACGATGTATCCAAGGTTCCATTTGCTGGAAGCGACGTGGGAAGTTAATGGTGAAGTCGTTCCAAATACTAATAATGCACGTCATCTGGATTTAAGTGAATTCGATTTACAGGCAGGTGATTCGGTTAAAGTCACCGTTCAGGACAAAACTGAATTTGTCCGTAATCCTGAATATCTAGATGGACCTAGAATGACGCAGACACGTGAATGGACAATAGGGGAACCCCAGGAATTTACGGAAGTCGATATCACTTTTACCAATCATTCCGCAACGGATTATGCGCTTGCATTTGATGAAGTTGTCTTTGCTGAGACCCCTAATCCAACAAACCGTATTTTAAATGTTACCTGGGAATTAAATGGCGACGTAATAGAGGATGCAGAAAATAGTCGCTTTCTTGATTTAAATAATATCGAATTACCTGAAGGAGCTTCTGAATTAACTGCAACGGTTACAGATCCAAGTCAAATTGACGCAGCTTCCGAAACGCTTTCGTGGACGATTGATAATGGTCTTCCGACTGCTCCAAAAGAGCTAACAGAATCGTTAGCTGTATTAGCAGGTGAAAAGGAACATCATGTTTATTTTAATGAATTTGAAATGAAGCTTGAGCCAAGTGATGATCAACCTGGTTTTGTTGTTGGTGAACTCCGCTTGAATGAGGACGGCTGGTATAACTATTTTGGATTTCCAGAAGAGCCGGAAGGTACACCATTTAAGTTCTCGCATTCAGGATCGGATATCAAGGAATTGACCTATGGAAACCTTGGTACAGGAGGTCTTTCGATTGTCACATTTGAAAAAAACTATACGGAAGAGGATCCAGGGGGCAAGTTTGTACCCGGATTTGACACACACCTGATTGAACATCGTGCGATTGACGCCACAGGAAATATCGGCGCATCTGATTCATTTTTAGTTACGGTTATACCAGGGGAAGAAGCAGCTTGTACACATTCTATTACAGAGGATTTTGAAGGTGACTTAACGGTTACTGAAGGGGTTACCTGCCTGGAAGATATTAGTGTAACGGGTGATGTAATCGTTGAAAGTGGTGCTTCATTAAAGGTTTCCAATAGTACGATTCATGGCGATTTAAAGGCGGAAGAAGCACAGACAATACAGTTATTTGGTGCAGAAATTAACGGTCAAACGTTCATTGAACAAACGACAACAGACACGACTTTAGTAAACAATACATTCAACGGCTGGCTGATTCTTCACGACAATGAACAAGTATCTGCTAATGAGCAATATGGTGCGTATGGTCCGGTATTGGTCGGGAATTCCATTAATGGTGTACTTGGCTGTTATAAAAATAGTGCAGATATAGCAGATTTTGGTGCACCTAATCATGTACAGCATGCTAAGGTTGGCGATTGTTCAAATGATGATATAAGTGCTTCCACGATAAAAGGTTATGTTGAGCAATTTGATGCGTTGAATGTCTTTGCGACTGAAGATGTAAAAAGATCTTTGCTTATTCATTTAACGTCTATTGAAACATTTGAACAAAATGGTTCTGCTGACAAAGTGATTAAACATCTAAACGGATTTGAAGTACTTTTAGATGAGTGGGAGAAACAGGAACTGATTGAAGAGCAAGCTTATTTTATTTTGAAATATGAAGCCGAAAAATTACTTGAAGAATGGAAGAAGTGAGTAACTAGGGGGCTGGGACAAACCTATTTTAAACACATCAAATTGGATAGACTTGGAACGGATAATCGCTCCTGAAAAATAGCACACTGTTCGTTTTTTGAGTTAAATACTTTAGGTATGTTCCAGACTCTGCTCAATCCAAATGTTATGTGAAGGTTCGAAGTCATTCTATTACTCTATGAATTCTTCATAACACTAAAATTTATTCATATGGAGGGAAAGATTGTTGGAGATAAATAATTACTCAAAGAAATTTATGTTATCTATTAGTCTATTCTTTTTAATCGTAATACCCCTGTTCCATTTGGAAAGTACTGCACATCCAGTTTCTGCCGATACAACTCATCGCGTGGAAGATGGGGTTACGCAACCTGTTTATTCTTATCCAGATGCGATTAAAGAAACAATTTACGTAGAATCATCGCTCGACAGTGATCGCGATGGGGAGGATGATCTAATCGCTGTTGATATTATGCGGCCAAAGGAGACGGAAGAGGGGCTGAAAGTCCCTTCTATTATGGATGCTAGTCCTTACTATGAAAGCATGGGTCGTGGAAATGAAAGTGAAATTAAAGATCCAGATGGAATTGGCGAAAATACGATGTTTCCTCTTTATTATGATAACTATTTTGTTCCAAGGGGTTACGCCATTGTTTTAGTAGATATGGGGGGAACCAATCATTCCAAAGGATGTCCAACTACAGGTGGTTATGAAGAGACGGAAAGTGTTAAAGTTGCTATCGATTGGTTAAATGGAAAAGGAAAAGCATATGATCAAGATGGGAATGAAATTACAGCGGATTGGTCGACTGGAAAAGTGGGAATGATAGGGAAGTCATATGATGGAACACTAGCAAATGCTGCTGCTTCTCAAGGAATTGAAGGCTTGGAAACAATCGTGCCTATCGGAGCGATTAGCAGCTGGTATGATTATTACCGATATGGCGGAATCCCATTCTATCCAAATGGTCCAAGTGGTTTAGCTGAACGCGTAACAAGCAGTGAACGAGTGGCACAATGTGCACCAGTCCGTGAAGAAATGAGAATGGCATCTGATGACGCTACTGGCGATTATAACGAGTTTTGGAATGAAAGAAACTATGTGAACGATGCTGATAAGATAACTGCTAGTGTCTTCGTTGTTCATGGAATAAATGATTATAATGTAAAAGCAAATCACTTTTCCAATTGGTGGGAGGCATTAGCAGAAAATGATGTTCCAAGAAAGCTTTGGATGGCGCAGACAGGTCATGTTGATCCATTTGATTTTAGACGAGCTGAATGGGTAGACACGTTACATCGCTGGTTTGATTACTGGTTGCTGGATATTGAAAATGGGATTATGGATGAGCCAATGACTGAGATTGAAAGAGGGGTCGATGATTGGGAGACCGAAGAAACATGGCCAGCTGCTGATGCAGAGCAAGTTGATATCAAATTAGCACCAGCAAATGAAGAATTGCCTGGAACGCTAATAACAGCACCAGTCATTGAAGAAGATACCCAATCATTTATTGACAATCCACAACAGACTGAACGGGAAATGGTGGAGAATGAATTTAGCGCAACGGAAAATCGTTTAATGTTTTTAACACCAGAATTGACTGAGGATGTTCGGATAAGCGGTGTGCCGAAGATTAATCTGCAAGCAGTAGTAGATAAAGAGGATACAAATTTATCGATACGCATTGTTGATTATGGTACAGATGAAAGAATTAATCATCGTTCAAGAGAAGAAGGAATCATTACGCTTCATGATCAAGTAACATGCTGGGGAGAAAGTTCATCAGAAGATAGTGCCTGTTATAAAGAGACAGAACTTGTAACCCATGAAGCGCCATATGAAGTTGTAACACATGGCTGGTTAGATGGACAAAACGTTGAATCCCTCGACTACTCTCAACCATTAGAGCCTGGAGAAAATTATCTTTTTACCTGGGAAACGCTTCCAGAAGATTATGTATTTAAAGAAGGACACCGGATAGGAGTAATTGTTACGGGAAGTGATCGCGATTATATTATGACAGACACTAACCAAGCAACAATAGACGTTACTTTAGGGGAAAGCTATCTTGAGCTTCCTGTAGCTGGTGGCAAAGAAGCATTTAATAGGGCAATTGGATCTGATGGTGGTACTTCACCAAATAACACAGCAGAATTACATGCTGTACTCGATTATTTTATTGATAAAGGTGCAGTAACAAATGAAAAAGATGCACGTGCATTAAAAAATCATATGACAGCCATTCAAACATTTGAGGAAACGGGTCAATTGGAAAAAGCAGTCAAACATCTTACAAGCTTTCAGCAGCTATTAGACTATCAGAAAAATAACCAGAAAATAGATTCAGAAGCATATGAAGTTTTATATGCGGATACGGTATATCTAATCAAACTTATAGAAACATTTTAAGAACATATGAGAGGTTATCCTCTCATATGTACATACTTTTTAAAGCTGAGTTTAGTTGGGGTGATTTTGTAATGAAAAAGTACGCAACTGGATTGATTATATTCATTATTTTTATGATTCTAACCGCATGTCAACAGCAGGCGCAGGGAGTTGTCGTTGAAACAGATTTTGGGGATATAACCGAGGATGAACTTAATGATGCACTTCAAGAACGCTACGGAAAACAAATGTTGGAAGAATTGGTAATGATGAAAATTTTAGGGGAGAAACATGATGTGAGTGATGAACAAGTCAATGATGAACTGGAAAAATTAAAAGAGAACCTTGGCATGCAATTCGACATAATCCTGCAGCAAGAGGGATTAGCGGATGAAGAGGCGTTTAAGGATGTCATATATCTCGGCTTACTTCAAGAGGCAGCTGCTTTGGATGGTGTTGAGGTGTCTGATGAGCAATTAAAAGAAGCCTATGAACAGAAAACAAAAGAAATTCGTGCACAACATATTCTCGTACAGAATAAAAACACAGCAGATGAATTAACGGAGAAACTGGAAAAGGGAGAGGACTTCGCTGAATTAGCAAAAGCGTATTCAGAGGACACTGTATCGGCAGGGGATGGTGGAGATTTAGGCTACTTTTCTCCAGGAACGATGGTGTCTCCATTTGAGGATGCAGCATTTTCTTTAGAAAAAGGTGGAATAAGTGAGCCAGTTCAAACGAATTATGGATATCATATTATAAAAGTGAATGATATTCGGGAAAAAGACGAAGACATTGGAACATTTGAAGATATAAAAGAAGACTTACGTGATGAAATCTTAGCAAATACAATCAATGCAGTTGAAACACAAACAAAAATCGAAGCGGAAATTAAAAATTCAATTGTAATTAAAGACGATACGTATAAAAGTCTGTTTGAAAATTCTCCGGAGGTGACGGAAGCAAGCAAATAAGAGGTTTACTAATAAATATGCTGTCTCTTTAGATAATCTGCCTCATTATATAAATTAAAATAGAATGCCAATTTTAGGCATTCTTATTTTAATTAAAAAAATGATGAGGGAAGAAGAGACTTATCAAAGTTCTCCCACTGTTCCTGTAATACCCGCTTGCCTTTTTTCACCTCTGGATGAAATTGAATATAGGCATTATCCCTTGTCTGTTCAGTGGCTTCGATAGACTCTTGTATTTCTTTCTCCAACCCAGCAATCCCAGCGTTACTTGCTATGGATAAACCAGCAGTCCGCCCCTGGCTAATAGCAACTTTTGCTCCTTCTATACCTGTAATATTTCCAGCAACGTATAAACCTTCTAATGCAGTTTCCATCCGTTCATTATGCAGAGGAACATACCCACCCAATTCTTCAATTAAATAAAAAGCACATCCCGCTACTGCTGCAAGTTCAGCTAATGGGTATAATCCTCCTGCGATACAAACAAAATCAGCAGCTAGCTTTTCCTCTGTACCAGGTATAATTTCTCCTTTTGTATCTATTGTTGCAATTTTTACTCCTTGCACTTCTTTCTCTCCATAAATTTCGATAACTGCTTTTCGCAATTGGATTGGTATATCCCACATTTTTACACCATTTTTTGGGTAGAAGGTTACTCCTAGACTTTTCATAAAATCAGGTTTCATCAATTTACTGCCAAATTTAATAAACTTGGATGGCGCCATGTGAGACACATGGAGAAGAGAGTTTATTACTTTTTTAGGGTGTGCACTCTCCTCAGTTATCTGATTACTTTTGGGAAGAGTTAAGGCTGCGACTTCAACTCCGGCAAGTTTCAATTCCATAGCAATCGCTGCAGAGAGAACATTCACTCCTATGATTACCCCTCTATTTCCTGGTTTGACTCGGTGAACATTGGTCATTACCTGTGCTGCACCAACGGACATTACTCCTGGCAAGGTCCAGCCAGGAACCGGTACAGGTGATTCTGCTGCTCCAGTAGCTAGTAATAACTTTGTGGCAGTGAAAATTTTCTTTTCCGTAAAGACTGTCCATGATTTGTCTACCTTTTTTATATCATTCACAGAAGTGTTAAGATGAAATTTTACGCCGAGATTTACAGCATGATCATATAGTTGAGCTGATTCTTTCATGCCATTCCACCATGTTCCGTCCGGCTGTTCGTAAAGCTGTCCCAGTAATCTGCCGCCAGGTATCATGTATTCATCAATAACAACAACATCCATTCCCTTTTGGGCACAAGTAATAGCCGCTGTTAAGCCCGCGGGTCCCGCTCCAATGATAATCACTTTATTCATGTTCAGGTCTCCAATCCTTAACAGAAGTAAGTAATTTCCCGCCGCTTTCAATTCTCATACCCTCCATTAACGGAGTTAGACACGACCGTTGCCCTTGCTTCCCATTAATTGTGACTCTGCACTCATAACAATGTCCAATATTGCAGTAAATACCTCTGGGTGAACCACTCTCTTCATGGTATCGCAGTGTGCGAATTCCGTTAGCTAAAAGTGCTGCAGCTAAAGATTCACCTTCAAATCCGATGTATTCCTTATTATTAAAGATAAAAGTAACTTGTTTCTTATCTTCAAGTTTACCGAGGATAGGATGTTCCATGATGCGATCACTCATTATTCATCCCTCCCTAAATCGGAAAAGCTGATAGGGCGGATTGGTGCTTGATATTTTAAAGATACCTGTGAATAATTTTTTTCGCTTTTTGCGGTTTCTGCTATTTTATCAACGGCACTTCTGCAAGACCTGCCGCCACAATATCCCATACCAGCTCGTGTACGGAGCTTTAGTTCTCTTGCTGAACAATTGTAATCTTTCGCGGTTTCGATTAATTCTTCGTAAGTTACTTCTTCGCATCTGCATACAATCATTTCATTTGCTGCCATTCAAATCACTCCTGCATAGTTTAATCACATATTAACGAACAGTTTTATAAAGTGAAACAGTTTCATTGCATCAAGTTTCGCTTTTTAAACACCTTCTTTATGCATTAAATTACTATGCAAGAAACGAGCCAATTTAGAATGCAATTAAATTTCTAAACCTAATCTATTGATTCGATTATACAGAGTTGCTCTCGTTATCTGCAGGTTCTTTGCGCATGCTAATTTATTGCCATTTTCCTTTTCCAGCTCTTTTCGAATAATTTCCTTCTCAACTTCCTCCAGTCTATCTTTCAACGAATGATTTTTATTTGTATTAAAATAAGGCACATTTCCATTAGCTGCAGGTAAGTTGTCAGTACCAAAGGGTAAATGTTCAGCTTTGATTTCTCCATCTTCTGAAAAAACAACCAATCGTTCTACAACATTTTTTAATTCTCGAATATTTCCTGGCCAGTGATGCTGCAGTAATGCTTGCATGACCGTTTGGGAGATGCCATGAATCGGACGGCCGTATTCTATGGATATTTCATATAGAAAATAATGCGTCAGCTCAATAATGTCTTCTGGACGTTTACGCAGCGGAGGTATTTCTAAACTTACGACATTCAGACGATAATAAAGGTCTTCTCTGAATTTCCCTTCTGCTACAAGCTCACTTAACTTACGATTGGTTGCGGATATTACTCTGAAATCTGCATCCTTCTCTACAGTTCCGCCAACAGAGTAAAATTTTCTTTCTTGCAGCAGGCGCAGTATTTTAACTTGCATGTCTAAAGGCATTTCCCCTATTTCATCTAAAAATAAAGTACCACCTTTTGCTAACTCTACTTTTCCCTTTTTTCCTTTTTGATTGGCACCAGAAAAAGCGCCTTTTTCATAACCAAAAATTTCACTTTCGAAAAGTGTTGCTGGAATTGCGCCACAGTTTATTGCTATGAATGGTGCATCCTTTCCTTCGCGGATATGGTGGACCGCTTTCGCGAAAAGTTCCTTTCCAACGCCACTTTCCCCATGAATTAAAATATTTGTATTTGTTGTTGCTGCTTTTTTCGTCAATTTGATGGTTTTCTTTAATGGAGAACTGTTTCCTTTTATTAATGTAAAAGGATCTTCTGTAGGCTTTAGTTTATTCACTTCTTTTTCCAAATGAAAGAGTTTATTGGACGTGTTCGTCAGCTCATTATGAAGTCGGATCTGACTGGTGATATCTCTTTCAGATACCACTGCGCCAATAATTTTTCCGTGCAAATAGATAGGATTTGAATTAATCATAACAACAAGATCTTCTCTCGCGTAATGCTGGTTATCGGAAACCGCTTTTCCGGTTTTAAGCGTTGTTAAAAGTTCCAATTGCTCTGGGCGAAAGAAATCCGTAATCTTTCTGCCGAGGATTTCCTCTCGCCTAACTGAGAATATATCCTCGGCACCCTTCGTCCAGATCATTACATTTTGATTTGCATCGATGACTGTACACGAGCTATCAATTGTTTTCGTGATGGTCTGTAAATAAGCTTCCATTTTCTCATAGGAATTTAATAGCTTTTTAGATAGTTCTAATGCATTGACATAGCCAATATCTGCTTCATCATCTTGAATGATTAAGTAATGATAGGTTTCCAGAAGCTCAATCGCTTTTGTTATTAATAATCCTGCGGGGACTTCTTTACAGGGCTCAAAAATAACTTGCTTTGTAAGCTTGGAAATCTGTGCAAGTTGTATATCCTCGTTTCCTCTAACAAAAATCTTTTTGGAAATCCCCGATTGCAAGTGTTCTTGTAAGCTCCCTTTCTCCCAATTATCTTTATGAATGATTTCAAAACTTTTATTTATAACATCGCTGATATCTGATAGAAATAATGCCATCTTCTTCCCTCCTATGTAAAAAAATATTTACATCTTTATAAATAATTTTACACATTTTTTTATGGAACGCAATCATTTTTAGCGTTTCCTCGTTATTCAGATTTGGCATGTAAATTGCATAAGTTAAAAGGAGAGGGTGAGGAATGTGAACAATACGATTAAGCGAGATGTAGTTGTAATAGGCGGCGGCATTATTGGTGCTGCTATAGCTTATTACAGTGCAAAGGCTGGACTGGATATCACCGTACTTGAAAAAGGGGAATTAGCCAGTGGAACCTCTTCTCGATGTGATGGAAATATATTAGCTATTGATAAAGAACCAGGGTTTGACACGCAAATGTCATTAAAAAGCCAACAACTCGTTCATGATTTAAACAAGGAATTAGATATTGCCTTTGAGTATCGATACCCAGGAAGTATTCTTGTATGTGAAAATGATGAAGAAATGGATGCGGCACAAAAATGGGTGAATCGGCAGTGTGAGGCAGGTGGCAGCTTTAGAATGCTGGACCGGGAAGATCTGCGGAATGAATCAAAATACTTTGCAGATGATTTATTAGGCGGTCTTGAATGTAAGACAGATGCAACTGTTAATCCATATATGCTTACCTATGCATTATTCCATAGCGCGAAAAAACTTGGAGCTAAGATTTATACAAAAACGGAGGTAAAAGGCCTCAAAAAAAATGGCAACGGTTCATTTGAAATTGAGACAACAAATGGCAATTTTACTGCAAATAAAATTGTAAATGCTGCTGGAATCTGGGCACCCTTTATTGGAGAAATGGTTGATGTGAACATTCCTATTACTCCAAGAAAAGGACATATTATTGTTGCTTCCAGACAACAGCCAGTAGGCATTCGCAAAATACAGGAATTTGGTTATCTCCTTTCTAAATTTGGCGGAGAAAGAAAAGTTGACGAACTGACAAAAAAATATGGAGTGGCACTCGTTTTTGAGCCAACTGCAAGTCAAAACTTTCTTATAGGCAGCAGCAGGGAGTTTAATGGCTTTGATACAACTGTTAATCGGGATGTTTTGACCTGTATGGCTAAAAGAGCTCTACGTTTTTTTCCAAAAATAAGTGACATGACGGTCATTCGTTCATATGCAGGTTTACGTCCGTGGACGGAAGATCATCTTCCCATTATTTCTCATATAGATGAGGTTCCAGGATTTTATGTAGCAGCAGGTCATGAAGGAGATGGCATAAGTCTAGCCGCTGTTACAGGAAAAGTAATGGAAGAAATGCTGTCCGAAAAGGAAACCTGTATTCCAAGCGAACCACTCCGTTACGATCGATTTAAAGAAAGGGTGATTTAGTTAATGAATTTTGAGCGATTGTTTTCTACGATTGACACGCATACCGGTGGGAATCCAACTCGAACGGTAATAAGTGGTCTTCCAAAAATGGAAGGCGATACGATGTCTGAAAAAATGCTATATATGCAAAAGCATTATGATTGGATACGGAAGTTTTTAATGAATGAACCTAGAGGGCATGACGTCATGTCTGGAGCATTGCTCATGGAACCTTGTCATCCCGAAGCAGATGTCGGTGTGATTTTTATCGAAACTGGAGGATATTTGCCAATGTGCGGGCATGATACGATTGGTTTTTGTACTGCGCTGGTTGAAGCGGGCTTAATTGAAATTACAGAGCCGTATACGCATGTAAATTTGGATACGCCTGCAGGGTTAGTAGAAGTTGAAATTAAGGTGAAGAAGGGAAAGGCAGAAGAAGTCACCTTTCAAAATGTTCCTTCCTTTTTGCTGAAATCGTTTGAAATTGATGTAGAGCAAATTGGGAAAGTATCATGTGATATTGCATATGGCGGTAATTTCTATGGAATTATTGATGCACGAAAAATTGGTTTGGAGTTAAGTACAGAAAATGCCTCCCATATTGTCGAACAGGGGATAACAATTCGTAATGCCATTAATCAGACTGAATCAGTTATCCATCCGCAATATCCGTTTATCAATGGTTTAACCCATATTGAATTTTTTACGGATCCCGTTCATCCCGATGCAGATGTCAAGAACACGGTCGTAGTACCGCCGGGAGGAATTGATCGTTCTCCATGTGGTACTGGTACTTCAGCAAAACTCGCAACGATGTACAGCAAAAATGAAATAGGGGTAGATGAATTATTTGTACATGAGAGTATAGTAGGTTCGCTTTTTAAAGCACGTGTATTAGAAACAACAAAGATAAAAAATGTTGACGCAATTGTACCAGAAGTTACAGGTTCTGCATGGGTAATGGGGATGCATCGTTTTTTCTATCAAGAAAAAGATCCACTCCGGGAAGGGTATTTACTTATTCCCCCAATCGGCCAGGCGAAAGAAGGTGTTTAGATGAATTTCGGAAAAATGTTTTCCACATTGGATACACATGTGGAAGGAGAAGCATTTCGCATTGTAATCCAGTCATCCATCCATTTAAATGAAAATGATATCCATTTAAATCATAAGTTGTTACAGAAATCCTATCAAAAGGAAAAAGACTTCTTGCTGAAGGAACCAAGGGGCCATCAGGGTATGAATGGCTGTATTGTCATTCCTTCTAAATTAGCAGATTATGGTTTACTATTTTTTAATCATGATAAGCAAGTTTCATTCCAGTATGGAGGTTTAGTCGCTTCGATAACTGCTTTACTTGAAACTGGCAATTTGACCGCTAATGAGCAGGGGATCTACAAAATAGAAACTGTCTGTGGAATATACACTGTAAGGGCAGCTTTTGATAATCAAGAAGTATCCAGTGTTTATATAGAAAGTGATGAGTCTAAAGTGGTTGAGAAAAGGGAGGAATATCAGCTGGTAGAAATAGAGAAAAATCGAAACTATCTCGTTTTTCCTCTGCCAGATTCCATACCTGGTATCAATCTCGCATATTTGTCTGCCATCAATAAGTGGGGAAAAGCAATGGCAAAGCGGTTGTCCACAGAAAAGATAAGATTTGATGGAATAGTCATTGCAGAAGAGCTGGATTCAGCTAAAAATGAACTTCGATCTGTTACCTTTGAAAGAGACGGGAACATGATTCGTTCCCCTGGCATTGACAGCACCTTTGCAATTTTAACTGCACAACGCCTAATAAAAAATAAATATAAGGCACTTAAAAATGATAGTATATTTGGCAGTTCCATATCGGTTCAGCATCTGCCCGGCAGTTACAATCGTTATTCTGTTACATTACAAGGATTCACTACAGGACTTCACCAATTTATTCTTGATGAAGATGATCCATTAAAAAAAGGTTTTCTGCTGGTATGATGAGTGAAAGGAGGAGGTTCATTTCGGTTGATACTAACGCAATAGTAAAAATCTAGTACTTTGGGCAGATTTATAGAAATCCTAACGAGGGGGAAGTTATGGAAACAACTAAACGTTTACCAAATCGCGCTGAAGTGTTATTTACCTTAATCAGTTTTGGGTTAGTGATGTTTACTTATATTGTTTTATATTTGAACTTCCTATACATCTTGCCTTATTAACAACATGGTTTATAATCATGGCGGTCGGGTTAAAAATTGGCTATGGCTACAAGGAAATGCAGGACGGGTTGTTAAAGGGTGTTTATGACGGTTTAGAAGCAGTGCTTATATTAATATCAGTGGGAGCATTAATTGGAACATGGATTGCTGGAGGTATTGTTCCTTCCATAATTTATTATGGTCTTTCTATTATCGAACCCAATATTTTTTTACTGGCAGCTTTTATTATTTGTACTGTGACCTCGATTGCAACGGGTACATCCTTTGGTTCAGCAGGAACAGCGGGAATTGCTATGATGGCGATCGGAGCGAGCTTTGGATTTCCCCTTCCGCTTGTTGCTGGAGCGGTTATTTCAGGATGCTATGTTGGAGATAAGCTGTCCCCATTATCTGATACAACGGTGATGACTGCCTCATTAGCCAAAGTTGATTTAATTGAACATATTAAATCAATGTTAAGAGTTAGTATACCAGCATGGATTATTGCAGGTGGTTTATTTTTAGCGGCGGGTTTCTTATTTCGGGGAAGTGGTGATCTAGGTGTTGCAACTTCAACAATGGCTTCTTTACGAGAATATTTCAATATAGGTTGGTATATGTTAATCCCTGCAATAATTGTAATCACTTTATTGGCGTTTAAAATGCCGTCAATTCCTGTCATTTTGTTTGGTGCCCTGCTAGGTTCAATCTGGGCATTTGCGTTCCAGGGTACATCCTTCTTGGAATCAATTAACATTATGTACGCAGGAAGTGTAGTTGATTCAGGTGTTGATTTTATTGATAATTTATTAAATCGTGGCGGGATTGTCTTTATGCTTGATGTTATTGCCTTAATCATCTTTGCACTTGGTGTTGGAGGGCTTATGGAGAAAATAGGTATCATCAAAGTGATAGGTGATTAGCTTGCGAAGTGGGCTACAAATCCTGGTAGATTAACTGCTTCAACTATGCTAAGTGGTTTTATGGGTAATATTTTTGGTGCGGCATATGTGTCGCTTATTACTGCAACAAAAATAACACAAGAAAATTATGATCGGCTGAAGATTGATCGTCGTGTTCTTTCAAGAAATACAGAGGCTGGTGGTACAGTAACAACGCCAATGGTTCCGTGGTCAGATGGCGGTGTCTTTATGGCAGCATCTTTAGGTGTTGCAACTATAAGCTATTTGCCGTTTCTTTGGTTTAACTTTTTAGTGGTTATTATATCCCTTATTTATGGTTACAAGAATATGTTTATTTGGAAAGTCGAAGAAGAAACTGTAGTAAACAAATCAAATGCTGCATCAGGAAGTTAATATTATAGGACTCAACTTTCGGAGCGAACATGAATAAATTACGTTAAAATCCGTTATATTATTGTTTTTAGAAAGCTTCACATAGTAAATTTGACAACTTATTAAGTAGGATGCTGATCATTTTAATTATGCGTAAATCCGGTACCCGCGAGCCCGTCCACACTCCGCTTTCCGTGGACGGCTGGTGAGCCAGCGGTGTGTTATTCGCACATCACCGTCTCAACCGATCTCTCACCTCACAGGAGTATCCGTGTGAACAAGCTGCTCAGTGCGGACAAGCTTATTTCGTGTTCTAATTATATGAATAAAGTAGGCGTCATACCGATGCTTGTGCTAGATTTTCGAAATTTAACTGTGTAAACTAAAAAAACATTTTTAGAGCAATTAACGTGCATATTTTCTCACAACATTCAATGAAATAACGATTCATTACTCCGGACCTCCAGTGGAGAATAGACGGCAAAATTAAAGACGCAGTTACCCTTAATTAAAGTTATCAGCAGTTTTTATTGTTCAACATGATAATATGAAAGTGATTTCGCGAGTTTTCTTGGTGCGAAAGTTGAGTAAATGAGTTAAAAAATTAGGAGGTATTTTATTATGAGTAAACTTGAGGGTGTTTTTCCAGTATTGATTACGCCAATGTTAAATGAACAGGAAATTGATTGGCAAGGCTACGAAAGAAATATTGAGTACTTTATCAATGAAGGAGTAGCAGGGATTGCAATTAATGGCAGCACAGGTGAATTTGTCAGTTTAACCAAAGAAGAAAGATTTAAGGCGGTAGAGACTGCAGTAGGGCAAGTAAATGGACGAATTCCTTTAGTAGTTGGAACTGCTGCGGAAACAACTGCAGATGCAATAGAATTTACGCAACAAGCAGAGCAGGCAGGGGCGACAGCTTCTTTATTAATTAATTCTTATTATGCTCATCCAAAAGAAAATGAAATTTATGAGCATTTCAAAGCAGTTGCTGCATCCGTACAGTTCCCAATTATGATTTATAATAATCCATTTACATCTGGCGTAGACATTAGTACAGAAACTATTTTAAAAATTGGACGTGATGTTGAAAATATCACATATGTTAAGGAATCCAGTGGAGACATTAGAAAAGCAAGAGACATTGCAAGACAAGGAGAAGGCTTTATAAAAGTATTTTGCGGTTCTGAAGATCTTGCGCTTGAATCGCTGTTAGTGGGTGCAACAGGATGGATTTCTCCAGCGGGCAATATTGCTCCAAAACTGGTTACTGAATTGTACAATCATGTTCAAAACAATGAAATAGACAAAGCCTGGAAGTTGTATGATAGACTGCTGCCACTTTGTAACTACCTTGAAGAATCCGGCAAATATGTTCAGCTTTCGAAAAGAGCGATGGAACTCCAAGGTTTAGCAGGTGGTCCATGCCGTAAACCGAGATTAGCCCTAACAGAGGAAGAAGATACGCAATTGAAAAGGCATATGGCAAACTTAGAAATTATAAAGTGAAACTGCATGCAGTGTTTTTTTTCATTAACACTGCATGTTAGTTGAACCAATCGGGGATTTATTTGCAGTTGTCCCCACCTACCATTCTTGTTCTCACCTCAAATTCTTGAAGTGGGGGTTACTGCCAGTTCATTCGGGATAAAAAACTAAAAAGGAGAGGAAAAATCATGCAATTAACCAGATACGATCTGAAACCAAAAGTACAAGCATTTTTGAATGATGTAAAAGGGTTATACATCAACGGAGAGTATGTTCCATCAGTTAGCGGTAAGACATTTCATGTGATGGATCCAGCGACAGAGGATGTAATTGCAAAGGTAAGTGAGGCACAAGCGGAAGATATTGATAAAGCGGTTCAAGCTGCAAGAAAGGCATTCGATGATGGAGAATGGGCAAAGCTTGAGGCTGCAGAGCGTTCCCGTCTTATTTATAAGTTTGCCGACCTTCTTGAAGAACATCGTGAAGAGTTGGCCCAGATTGAAGCATTAGATAATGGGAAACCATATGAGGTTGCTTTAACGGACGATATTGATGGAACCATTGAGCAATTTCGCTATTATGCTGGTTGGGCTACCAAGCTAATTGGTAAAACAACACCAGTTTCGCCTGATTATGTTACTTACACTGTTCATGAGCCAATCGGGGTTGTCGGTCAAATTATTCCGTGGAACTTCCCGCTTCTAATGGCTGCTTGGAAACTGGGCTCCGCTCTAGCTGTCGGCTGTACTGTTGTCATCAAACCTGCTCAAGAAACACCACTTTCACTTTTGTATGTTGGAAAGTTATTTAAGGAAGCTGGATTCCCTGATGGAGTAGTGAACATTGTGCCTGGCGATGGTCCAGTTGCTGGAAACGCCCTTACAACACATGATGCTATCGATAAAATTGCCTTTACAGGTTCAACTGTAACAGGAATTGAGGTCATGCATAGAGCAGCCGACCAAGTTAAAGATGTAACACTTGAGCTTGGAGGAAAGTCACCGAGCATTATTTTAGAAGATGCAAATTTAGAAGAAGCAATTGAAGGTGCTTTTAATGGAACGATGTATAATCATGGTCAAAACTGCAGTGCAACAACGAGAATCTTCGTTCACCGCAAACATTATGAAACGGTAATTGATGCTTTAACAGAAAAGGTAAGCAAACTAAAATTAGGTGCTGGGCTAGATCCTGAAACAGATATGGGCCCACTTGTTTCAGCAAAACAGCAGCAAAGAGTGCTTGATTTCATTGAGCAAGGTAAAAATGAAGGTGCTCGCCTCGTTACCGGCGGTGGAAAGGGATTAGCTAAAGGTTACTTTGTAGAGCCAACAATCTTCGTTGATGTTGAGGATGACATGGTCATTGCACGTGAGGAGATTTTTGGACCTGTCATGTCTGTGTTTGTATTTGATGATGTAGAAGAAGTTATTAAACGTGCAAACGATAGTGATTATGGTCTTGCTGCAAGTGTCTGGACAGAAAATATCAAAACAGGACACTATATTGCGAGTAAACTAAAGGCTGGTTCAGTGTGGATTAACGACTTTGGACTGGAATGGGAAACAATGCCATTTGGCGGCTATAAGAAATCAGGAATTGGCCGCGAGATGGGAGGAGAATATGGTTTGGCGAATTATACAGCAGTTAAAAGTGTATTTGTGAATATCAAATAAGATAGGTATGGATGTATCAGCAATGTATAAACGAGCGACGAGGAATAGAAAAAAGCTATCCTTCTCAAAAGGATAGCTTTTTTTAATGTATACTTTTAATGTTTCTATAAAATGTTTCAATTACTCTTTATTTTTATAATAAATAGACTATAATAATATATAAACGTAATCGCATACAATGACGATATATTGAGGAGGATTGTAATGGAGCTTGTACTGCAGCAGACGCAAAAGCTTAATTTGGTAATGACCGTTGAATTAAGACAAGCAATAGCTTTGTTACAATATTCAACAGCAGATTTATATGATTATTTAGTGGAACAAGAGGCGGATAATCCTTTAATCGAATTAAATGAAAACGATAGTAAAATTTCTAATGATAGAATGAGACGTTCAGGAAGTGATTTAAAAAATCCAATCGATTTTGCGGCTAATAAAGAAAGCAGTGAACGTGAAAAGCTTTTGGAACAGGTAAAATGGCTGGATATAGAGGAAGATGAACAAATTATTCTGCAGTATCTCGTTTTGAATTTAGATGAAAATGGCTACATGCGATTGGAAGAAGAAGAGATACTGTCCCAAACTGGGGCTAATCAGGAATTACTGGAGCGGGGTATAAATCTTTTACAGAAATTAGAACCAATTGGGGTTGGTGCAAGAAATCTGTCTGAATGCTTAGTGTTGCAATTAAGAAATGATTATCCCGAAGAAAAGATAACAGAAAAAATAATTCTGGATCACTTAGATAAATTGGCAAATAAAAAATGGCAGGAGATCGCGAAGGCTTTAGAAATCAGTTTATCAGATGTACAGGCAGCATTCGATTTGATTCGGACGCTTCATCCTCGACCATGTAATTTGAATTCAAAAGTAGTAGAATATTTAAACCCGGACGTTATTATTGAAGAAAATGAAGGTAACTTTGATGTGTATTTAAATGATAGCTATTTACCCGAAGTTCGTTTTAACCCGCAATATACGAACATTCTGAACATGAAAGGTGATCAAGGGAAATATATTCAAGATAAATATAGAAGCTGTAAAATGCTAATTAACAGTCTCGAGCAGCGGAGAAATACAATTTTAAAGGTTACACAGGCTATTATAAGTAAGCAGTGCGATTTTTTCAACAAAGGATTGTCTGCACTAAAACCATTAACATTAAAGGATATTGCTGACGAAATTGACATGCATGAATCAACGGTAAGCAGGGCTACAGCGGATAAAATTATTCAAACACCGATGGGAACCTTTGATATTCGCGTATTTTTTACTTCAAAGTTAAAAAGTGAGAACGGTAATAGTGAATCACAAACAAAAGTGAAACTGATGATGGAAGAGTTTATAAGGAATGAAAATAAATATCAGCCATATTCTGACCAAAAGATAGCAGAGTATTTTAAGACAAAGAAGGGTATTACGATTTCGCGCAGGACAGTAGCAAAGTATAGAAACCAATTGAATATATTACCTTCCAGCAAGCGAAAAGAAATAAGAGTTTAATAAGCTAGAAAAATCTAAACTGTAAAGTAGAGGTCTTGTGTCCTTCTATTTACAGTTTAGATTATCTTCTCTAACCTTTTTAAAGGAACAATAGCAAGGGGAATATCTCATATAATTAGTTAGTTCATCTAATGAAAAGTTAGCCTCAATCCAATCAATCAAAAGCTGTACCCATTCATTCATTTGCCTTAAAATATAATAAGAAATTCAATGTTTCTTGTGCTTACGATCAAATTTTTTTCTAAGATCGCAAGACATTATATATAATCTCTTTCATTCTTCTTATTCCCTTCGATAAATGCATTAATTCTTCACTTCTCTCTCTTAATAACGGAATACATACTGTAAAACAGGGAAATTTATTAATTAATTCTTGATATGTATAACCATAAATTTCATGTTATTATTACTTTACTGCAGATAAAATATGAATGAAAGTAATGCTTCAAGGAGGCTAATAGGTATGGATGGAACAAAAAGAGAAAATATTATACCTGGTTCACGTGTACGTATTGTCCAAAAGCAAGATCAGCGCTCAGGGAGGCTGACAGAGGGGGTAGTTGCTAGAATTTTAACAAAATCAGCTACACATCCCCATGGAATTAAGGTCATGCTGGATAATCAAATTGTAGGAAGAGTAAAAGAAATTGTTGATTAATCTGATGCAATAGAAAAGTTAGTTGCAGATGATAGACTGGTGTATCTTACATCCCGTCCTTTCACTTATCTATCGCTGCTTCGGTCTCGAAATTAAACAAAATGCTGTTTATTTGCTAAGATAGAAATGAAACTTAAATTCATTTAGATTGGAAGAGTCCAATGAGAAAAACAATCACATTAAATATAAAACAGCAGCATTTAAGAGCCTATCAAAATAAATTTCCCTTAATAAACCAAGAAGCGATAGAGAATAAACAAGACTTAACAAACGAAGGAGAGCTTATCCGATTGACGGATTCCAAAGGTCGCTTTCTTGGAACAGGCTATCATGGAAAGCAAAATAAAGGAGTTGGCTGGATTCTTAGTTGGAAGGAAAAAGTAGAAATAGATCAGCGTTTTTTTAGACAAAAAATCAGTACTGCAATTGCTAATCGTCAAAAGTATTATGCGGATCAAACAACGACAGCCTTCCGTGTATTCAATGGAGAAGGAGATGGCATTGGTGGGCTGACAATCGATTATTTTGCTGGTTATTATCTAATTAACTGGTATAGCAAGGGGATTTATTCCTTTCGTGAAGAGATTCTGGCTGTTTTTGATGAATTGATTAATTATAAAGCAATTTATGAAAAAAAACGCTTTGCCTCAAAAGGACAATATGTTGCGGATGATGATTTTGTCAAAGGGGAACAAACAGCCTTCCCAATTATTATTCAGGAAAATGATATGAATTATGCGGTCGATTTGAATGATGGAGCAATGGTTGGTATTTTTCTCGATCAGCGCAATGTAAGAAAAGCAATCCGTGATCGCTTCGCAGCAGGAAAGAAAGTGTTAAATACATTCTCATACACTGGCGCTTTTTCGGTTGCAGCTTTACTGGGCGGAGCGGCACACACAACGAGTGTAGATTTGGCAAAACGCAGCAGACCGCTTACGGAAGAGCAATTTGTAGTAAACGAAATTGACAGTGAAACGCAGAGTATTGTCGTGATGGATGTCTTTGATTACTTTAAATATGCAAAACGCAAAAACCTGCTGTTTGATCTTGTTATTCTTGATCCACCGAGCTTTGCGCGTTCGAAAAAACGTAATTTTAGTACGGCAAAGGACTATCCATGGCTTATCGAAAAGACCATAGAAATAACGGAGAAAAATGGTGTCATTGTTGCCTCAACCAATACAGCAACTTTTGGAATGGAAAAATTTAAAGAGTTAATTGATCAGGGATTCATGGAGATGAATTGCAGCTACCGGATTCTTGAAGCTTTTTCTTTGCCCGATGACTTTCGGGTTAGTAAATCTTATAAAGAGGGGAATTATTTAAAGGTATTATTTATCGAAAAACTCTCCTAAAAAAAGTTCACCAATAAAGGTGGATTTTTTGAAATAACACTTGCATGATTATGAAAAATAATGCATAATAATACAAATGTTATTTTTTTGGAGGAATCAATTTATGGTTACAGCGGCAAGAAAGTTGAATACACGTAATGAAGAATTGTACGGACAGGATTTATTAACACTTGCAGATTATACACGTGAACAAATCAATTATTTATTAGATTTAGCTTTTTATATTAAAGCTCAAAAGAAAAAAGGGATCACCTTTGAGCCGCTTAAAGGAAAAGTTTTGGGAATGATATTTGAAAAGTCATCAACAAGAACAAGGGTTTCTTTTGAAGCTGGCATGATTCAGCTTGGCGGGCAAGCATTGTTCCTTAGCTCAAGAGATATCCAGCTTGGACGCGGAGAAACAATTGCCGATACAGCAAGAGTGTTGTCGGGATATTTGGATGGGATTATGATTCGTACTTTTTCACAGGAAGATGTAGAGGAACTTGCGAAGTATGCAACAATCCCTGTTATTAATGGATTGACTGATCTTTATCACCCCTGCCAGGTATTGGCAGATTTACAAACAATGATGGAAGTAAAAGGCGAGATTAATGGGAAGAAGCTTGTATATATTGGAGACGGTAACAATATGGCGCATTCTTTAATGATTGGTGCTGCGAAGATGGGGCTGGAGATAGCGGTGGTTGCTCCAGAAGGATATACACCGAATCAACAGGTTACCGCGAAAGCACAGCAAATTGCTAAAACATCAGGTGGAGAGATAACATTGATGGCTAATCCAAATGAAGCAGTCCAAAATGCAGATTTTATTTATACAGATGTATGGGCAAGCATGGGGCAGGAAGAGGACCAAGTAAAACGCAGAAAAGACTTTTCTCTTTATCAGGTAAACGATGAACTTCTGGCTAAGGCAAAATCAGATGTGACATTTATGCACTGTCTTCCTGCACACCGTGGGGAAGAAGTCACTGAATCTGTACTAGAAGGAAAGCACTCTGTAGTATTCCAGCAGGCAGAAAACCGTCTTCACGCTCAGAAAGCATTATTGACTGCATTAATGAGTTGAAATTCAGGAAAAAAATGAATGAGGCTGGGGAAAACTTCAGCAAATAAGCAAGAGGGCGTTGTTGGATTCAAGGGGCGCGCAGATTTCATGCGGGTGAACATGTTTCACGGATGAGAGGCGCGCGCGTTCGACAAAAAGGCGCGCATGTTCGACAAAACTCCGCGCGTCATTGTGTGTTAGCCGCGCATGAAATGGCCAACCCCGCGCATACATGGTGTTCATGCGCGGGTAACGCCGTTTCACGCGCGGCAATCTCCGTTTCATGCGCGGGTAACGCCGTTTCACGCGCGGCAATCTCCGTTTCATGCGCGGGT
>DAMDKS010000018.1:0-14438 GCA_032085455.1 Oceanobacillus sp. | reverse complement strand
AACGCCGTTTCACGTGCGGCAATCTCCGTTTCATGCGCGGGCAACGCCGTTTCACGCGCGGCAATCTCCGTTTCATGCGCGGGTAACGCCGCTTCACGCGCGGCAATCTCCGTTTCATGCGCGGGTAACGCCGTTTCACGCGCGGTAATCTCCGTTTCATGCGCGGGTAACCCCATTTCACGCGCGGCCACCTCCGTTTCATGCGCGACCAACCCTGTTTTCAATCTTCCCTACACACCAACCATGCTTTCTAATCGAGAGAAGTGCGCTCACATTGAAAATAATGGAAGTCCGAGCGCATGGACCCCAGGATGCGAGGGATTCAATATCATGTGCATCTATTCCCGTTTCATGCCTGGCAATCCCAATCGAACTTGTGCGGCCAGTGGGGCTGGAACTCCATGATTCCCATACATCAAGCGGCCCTTGCCAGCCTATCAAATCTGCTCCTCCACAAGCCATACTACCCTCTCTCCCGTCATCCTAACCAGAACTTAATTGTCATCTATAACTTCTATTCTTAAGCCTGTCCGATCCATCTCAAGTCCTTCCACATGATAGTCAGGCAGCAGCTTAGAAAAGTGTGCAACTAAATGGTTTCGATCCGCTTGGGAAACAAAGGAAATCATTGTGGGGCCGGCTCCACTAATCGTTGTACCATAGGCACCTAACTTTTTTGCTTCAGATTTTATCAAATCATAATTTGGAATCAATGCTTTTCGAAAAGGCTCATGGAAACGATCCTTTTCCATCATTTTTCCTGCCAGGGCATAATCACCAGTAAGCAAGCTTGCCACTGCGAGATTGCTAATACTGCTGGCGAGAGTAGCTTCTGCTTTTACATACTGCTCTGGCAACACCTTTCTGGCTGCATCTGTTTTTAACTCTACTTCTGGGATATATACCACTAGCTGTGGTGTAAAATCAGCAAGCTTTATCCAATCAATCTCATCATCGACATAAGTAGATATCGTTAATCCGCCGAATAGAGCAGGGGCAACGTTATCAGGGTGGCCCTCTATCTCTGTTGCATATGCAAGCTTTTCTCCCTTGGTCAGATTCAGTCTGCAGAGCTGATTGGCGAGCTCAATTCCTGCAATAATTGCCGAGGCACTGCTGCCAAGCCCGCGTGCTAACGGAATACAGCTCGTTTCTTCAACCCGGCAGGGAGGCAATGGCCTCCCATAGTTATCTGCAATTTTTTTAGCAATCTGATAAATAAAATGCTCTTCATATGTCGAGCTTTCAACACCAGCTGAAGAAATAAATTCCCAATGGGTCTGCTGCTTAACTTCCAAAGTTAAATATAAATTTACTGCCAAGCCCATCGAATCAAAGCCAGGACCAAGATTTGCTGAGCTAGCAGGAACAATAATTTTAAATCTACTCATCCGCTGTCAGCTCTTCAATATATTGTTTTATTACAGCTGCATCATTTGGCAATGAGACAGGTGCAACCTTCTGATTATCTTGAACAGTTTGCGGATCTTTTAAGCCGTTTCCGGTTAAGACAGCAACAACTTTACTGCCACGTGGGATTTTTCCTTGTTTACATTGCTGAATAACGCCTGCAATTGAAGCGTTAGATCCAGGTTCAGCAAATACACCTTCTGTATGAGGGAGCAATTGAAAAGCATACAAAATTTCCTCATCCGATACGGAAGTGATGATACCATCAGACTCATCACGCGCCGCTGTTGCAAGTTCCCAGCTTGCTGGATTGCCAATTCGGATTGCTGTTGCAACTGTTTCTGGCTGTGCGATGACTTCATCTTTTGTAATTGCTGCAGCGCCTTCAGCTTCAAAACCAAACATTCTAGGTAATCCTGTTTGTTTTTCCGCATGATATTCCTTAAAACCTTTCCAATAGGCACTAATGTTTCCAGCATTACCGACAGGAATAGCTAAAATATCGGGTGCGCTGCCTAATACATCACAAATTTCAAATGCTGCAGTCTTTTGTCCTTCCAGACGATATGGATTTACAGAATTAACTAATGTAACTGGGGTTGTTTCACTAATTTCCCGGACCATTGTTAATGCTTCATCGAAGTTTCCGTCAATTTCAATGATTTTCGCACCATATATAACAGCCTGTGCTAATTTTCCAAGTGCAACCTTTCCCTTTGGAATAACAATAATAGCCTGAAGTCCTGCTCTTGCTGCATATGCTGCTGCAGCTGCGGAAGTGTTTCCGGTAGAAGCACAGATTACGGATTTACTGCCATTCTCCTTTGCTTTTGCAATTGCCATGACCATTCCTCGATCTTTAAAAGATCCAGTTGGATTTGTACCTTCAACTTTTCCATATAATTCAATTCCCAGCTCTTCTGAAAATTTTGGGAAATGGATAAGCGGTGTATTCCCCTCATTTAAACTGAGCAGTGGTGTTTCATCTGTCACAGGTAGGTAATGACGATATGCTTGTATTAAACCCTGCCAACTCATTCTTCTCCATCTCCTTCTACTCGATAATGGCTGGAAACCTCATTGACTACATCCAGCTTTTGCAGCTTCTCTAATAAATTAGTGAAGTTTTCTTCTGATGTATGGTGCGTAATCACAATAACTTCCGCAGTCTTCTCTTTAACTTTTGGATTTTGTAAAATTCGTTTTAAACTAATTTCATATTCATGGAACAGCTTAGAAAGCTGAGAAAAGACACCTGTTTCATCTTTTACATTGACACGCATATAATATTGCGAAAACTGATTGCTTGCGGGCTTAATTTTTTTATCAAAATAATAGTTAACCATTTGTTCGCCTGATACACCAAGACGAATGTTTTTAATCACAGCAACTAAATCAGACACAATTGCTGTGGCGGTTGGAAGACTTCCTGCCCCTGGTCCGTAGAACATTGTTTCTCCTACTGCATCGCCATGTACGTAAACAGCATTGTATTCATTTTTTACAGTTGCTAATGGATGTGTATTTGATAAAAATGTTGGCAATACATGAATATCCAGTTCCTGATTAGTAAAGTCTGCATAGCCAATCAGTTTCATTGTATAGCCGAATTCATTGCCATGTTGGATATCTTCACTTGTAATCTGTGAGATTCCCGATACTTTAACGTCCTCTAAATCAACAGGTGTGGAAAAAGCAAGCCGGCCGAGAATTGCCATTTTACGTGCTGCATCAAGACCTTCTACATCAGCAGTTGGATCGGCTTCCGCAAAGCCTAATTCTTGCGCTTCTTTTAAAGCATTACCATAGCTCATACCTTCCTCAGCCATTTTGTTTAATATGTAGTTTGTTGTACCATTTACAATCCCTATCACGCGTTGAATCTGGTCTGAAGCGAGTCCATCCGTAATTCCACGTAAAATTGGAATGCCACCAGCGACACTTGCCTCGTAATAGAAATCGCATTTATTTTGTTCAGCAGCAGTATGTAACTCTGGACCATGGAGCGCAATTAAATCCTTATTGGCAGAGATTACATGTTTTTTAGCGGCAAAGGCTTTAAGAATATATTTCTTCGCCTCTTCAATGCCACCCATAACTTCAATCACAATATCAATCTCAGGGTCATTCAAGATATCCTCTGGATCAAGCGTTAATGCAGATGATGCGATATTTGCATCACGCCTCTTCTCTAGACTGCGAACGAGTACACGTTTTACTTCCACCATTGTGCCAGTTTGATGTACAAGCTTCTCTTGATGGTTTTGAATAATATTAATTACCCCTGAACCAACAACACCAAGTCCTAGTAAACCAATTGAAATTTTGTTTTCCATATCATCACCCCATTACTGCTTTATGAAGCAGTTAAGTTTTCTATATTTAATTAATTTAAACATGAAAAGAAATGGATATCAATATGGGAGTCGCTAAGTTTTTAATTAAAGCGCTTTCTTTTTTGAAAAATAATGAACCATTTATGTTTGACTTAATATTCTAGTAGTAAGTTCACTAGAAAGAGGGGAAGGGGATGAAAAATGAAGTAGTTGGCTGCTTATTTTTCTGCTTCTTAATTTTTGGCGCAGCATTCGGTTATTATTTTGGTTATCTGCAATTATTTAGTGTACTTGGCCTAAGTCTTGGACTTGGAGTTATCTTCTTTTTTCGTAAAAAAAATAGATGATGCCAATGAGGGGCGCGTTTATCGGGGGACAGGCAACCAGTACAAACACGAATAATCCGTGGTGGGGGAAGTACAAAAGCCACCACGGATTAATTATCCTCCAGCTTAAGGAGAAATTGCTTTAGTTCCAGTCCTCCCCGAAAGCCCCCAAGTCCGCCATTTTTATTAATTACTCGATGACAGGGAACGGCAATAAGGACTGGATTTCTTCCGATAGCTGTACCAACCGCGCGAATACTTTTGGGATTGCCAATACTTTTAGCGATATCAGCATATGTACGTGTTTCTCCATATGGAATATCGCCAAGTGCATTCCAAACGGTTAGCTGAAATGAAGTACCGTGAAGATTTAATGGGAAATCAAAATGCTTTCTTGTCCCTTGAAAATATGCTTTGAATTGTAATTGATAGGGCTGCAATATTTTAGGATGGTGTTCTAATGTAAAATGAGCTAATTTTTTTGAAAACCAGTTCTCCATATCAGTAAAGTCTTCATTAAAACTGCCCGCCCAGGCTAATCCTTTTTCGGTAGCAGCAAGTATGCAAGTTTCATTATTTATTACAAGCGTATCGTAATATATGGTTGTTAAAGACATAGCATCATTTTCCCCTTTCTTTAGAAAAAGCATATAGCCCAAGTGCTGGCTGTATGCTTTTTAGTTTTTGTCTTTGTTAATCGGATAAGAACCATACTCCTCACCAAAATATTTATTATATCTTTCTTTAAACTTAGCAAATAAATATTGGACAAGTACTTTTAGAATGGCATAGCCAGGTATTCCAAGAATAACACCAACAATACCGAATAAATTCCCTGCGACCAGGAGCACGATAATAATGGTTAGAGGGTGAATTTTCATTGTTCGTCCCATAATATTAGGGGATACAAAATTACCTTCTAAGAATTGAACAGCAACCCATACAATAATCATTTTTATCAGCATAAATGGAGAATCAACAATTGCGATAATTAAGGCAGGTGTAATCGCTATCGTTGGACCGAGATATGGAACGACACTGGTAACCGCAGCAACGATTGCGAGTGTAATGGCATAATCCATTCCAATAATTAAATAACCAATATACAGCATCATTCCGATACAGGTTGCGACAATGATTTGTCCTTGAATATAAGAACCAACTTGTGTATCCATATTATGCAGAATTTGTGTCGCATCTTTTCTAAAACCAGGTGGTAAGAGTTTTAAGCAAAATTCTTTGAATCTCGTTCCGTCTTTTAAAAGAAAGAATAAAATAATTGGAAAGGTTACAACAGTAACGACAATATTTGTAACCGCAGAAGCTACATTTTGCACACTTTGAAATGCATTTACTAAATACCCGCCGATAATTTCTGGGATGTCACTAAAATTAGTTACAACCCAATTGTAGCCTTCTTCATAATATGGCCCCATAAAGGAGTTCTGAATCCAAAATGTCAAATCTGTACTTAACTGAGTTATATATTTTGGAAAACTAACAATTAAATCCTTGATTTGTGTTTCAATTAACGGTGCTGTTAGTAATACAACGCCAACGATTAAGCCGCCAATCGCCAGGATGATCAGAATAATTCCCCAAATCCGCTTGATACGCGCTTTTTCCAATAAGTTCACAATTGGGTTTAATAGATAATACGCAATAAAAGCTAAGATTAATGGGGGAGTAACCGTTGAAACAATCACCATTAATGGGTGGAAAATAAAGGATATTCTATGATATATAAAAATGGTAATTCCGATTAAAGTTAACAAAGCGAAGAGAAAAAATAAATTTTTCCCTCCTAAGAATTTTATAAATCTAGTCGTTTGTTTCATAGCCTACCCCTTTGGATATTCTTTTAATATAAATATTATAAAGTAATTCTACTGAAAATATCAATCTTAACTTAACTTTCTTCTTATCCGTGCAAGATTTCCTTGCTTGTTTTTCTTTGTTTTATAGAGATAAGCAAAGCAATGAAGGATAAGATGATAAAGACTCCTCCAACATATGGGTTGATTCCTGCGCTTGTCTTATCAATAACAATACCACCAATAAGAGAGCCGAATGCAATACCGAAATGTAATGCAGAGTTGTTAATACTAATTTGCATATCCGCAGTATCAGAAGCGGTATCCATTAAATAGGTTTGCATTGGTGGATTAACGGACCAGCTCATCATTCCCCAAAGGATTAATGCTAGGGTAAATAATAATGGGAATGAGGTTGTCATTGGGATAGTAAAGATTGTGATTGCAAAAATAATGATAAATATTTTCATCACACGTTCTGCTCCGAATTTATCAGCAAAGTTTCCCCCGATAGCTCCACCACTAACTGCAGAGATACCAAAAATAAGATAGACTAAACTAAGTGCTCCTTCTTCCATCCCCATCGTTGTTTTTACAAAAGGGGTTAAGTATGCGTAAAGCACTGCATGTCCTGATAACAGGGTGAAGATTGTTAAATGAGCGAAAAGAATTTTTTTGTTTTTCAGTGATTGAAATTGTTCCTTAAGGGAACTGACTGGTCGCGGTGCGATGCGTTCCATAAAGAAATAAACCCCAATCATACTGATTGCAGTCAGTATGACAATCATAACGAAGGGAGCGCGCCAGCCAAAGAGGTTTCCAAGGCTTAGTCCAATCGGAACCCCAAGTACTAACGAACCACTAACCCCCATACTAACAATCCCAACTGCTCGTCCACGGTATTTCGGCTCGACAATGTTTGCGGCCATGACAATACATAAAATGATTAAAATCGAGCTGCTCGCAGCAGCAATAATTCTTCCAATAAATAAAACAAGATAAGTTGGACTGAATACTGCCAGAATATTACCAAGTAAAAAGACGGATAATGCAATGAGCATTAATCGTTTTCTTTCTATATTTGCCGTTAACACTAATAAAATAGGAGCAGCGATTCCGAATGTTAATGAGAATATAGTTATTAACATGCCAGCAAGTCCTAAGCTTACATTTAAATCAGCTGCGATGAGGTCTAGAATCCCTCCAATAATTAATTCAACCATTCCTACTACAAAAGAAACAGTCATTAAGAAATATACACGTTTATTCATGATGCTACACCTTCTTATTATAAGTACAAATACCATCATAATTGCATTTTTATAAATACACAAGGACAAGCATATCTTTTTTGATAGGAAGTATCTTCTCTTTTATAAATATGTAAAAAAAACTGACACCTATCATTTAGTGTATAATTATTTAAAATCTTCTTTCTTAGGCTAGAAGATATTAGACTTCTTAGGTAAACGACGGCTTGCAAAAGCAAGTGGACTTTGACATAAATGTCATCTGCCTGCACATGTAAAGATAAGGCTAAAAGCTCAAAACTCCTAAAGACGATGGAATTCGACCATGCATTTGAAAGTTAACGAAATTTTGGCACAAGTATTGCATGATTATCTAGAAAGATTAACAGAACTATTGCATTACTTACAAAAAGAAAATTTAATTTTGGGGATGATTACAACACTGTTTAATATATTTTAAAAGGAGGTGCATATTTTCATTATCAAGTGATAAGTGATTGTGCAAGTATTCTCTTGTTGGGATAAAATGCAGTTTTACAAGTTATGAGTCTGGAAGTAAAACTCCCACCTCAAGAATTCGAGGTGCAAACGAGAATGGTAAGTGGGGGGCTACTGCCAGTAAATTCCTAATTGATGCAGTTTCACTTTATTAAAAGAGGAGAGATCATATTGAAAAAAAGATATCTATTATTTATGTTGATAATACTGCTGTCTTCCTTTAAAGCTCCTGCGAGTGCAGCTCCTGAAGACGATTCGAGTATCACTGCTGGTAATCTTAATGATGTACTTTTGATCACAGGCAGTGAAATTGAAATTGAATTTGATAAGGAAATTTTAAACAATGATGATGCACCAGAAACCTTTACTATTAAAGTAGACGGTAAACCAGTAGAGTGGGAATTCCTCTCTTATTTCAAATTTGGTGAGTATGAGGAAAGGGGCGGAGTTGTCAATGTTCGCTTGAAAGAGCCATTGGATGTTGGTAAGCCACGAATTCAAAGACGTGCAGTGACGACTTTTGAAGAGACACAAACTGAAAAAGGCGAGGCTGCTGCTGAAAGGGTGTCGGTTGAAACGAATAATACGACTAAAGCAACTAGTTTTAAGCCTTTTTACGAAGAAATTCAGTTGGGCCATATGTCACAAATCGAGGCTTGGGGCGCCACTGGCTCAGGAAATAACGCTTCAAATGATTTCTCTGGTGAAATAGGAAAACCTCTATATAATACCGATTATGTAACAAAACAGCTGGGCGAAGGTATAAACGGCATGGTTGGCAGATCAGAGTATTTAAACATACCTGCTACGGAAGCGGAACTACAGGCTCACGTAGTAGGCTCAACCCAATCCGTTTATGAAGTTCCAACGTACCGTGAGCTTTACAAGCATGGTGTTACTGATGACACATACACTCGTACGCGTATCGAAGGCAGTGTGGAAAAGCCGATTATTGTCACCACTGCTGATGAGGTTATGCGGCATGACAGTGCTGTTAAGGCAGAAGATGGTAATCCAGCTCGTCCCAGAAAGGACTATTTTGACCTTGGCGAGGATTTTTTAAGACTATACTATCATTTTGGTGTAGAAGAGGGTAGCAAACTTTTCCCCATTGGTGAATTTAATGACTGGGATGAATACCGTTATGATGTTCACCTCCAAAGGGCTTATGATAAAGCTATGGAAGAAGGTAAGTGGGAAGGCACTGCTATGGCCGAGAGTGTAGAAAACTACTATATATATGGTGCGTTGATACATTTCGAACTAATACCTGAATCTGCAGACGGATCATGGGATTACGACAGGTTTCCGGTAAATACCCGTGAGGAATTACATGATTATGATAATGAATTATACCGTGCGTTAAGTGGTGTACATGGGAGATACCACTATTTCACCGGAACCCCCGAACAGGCTGGTACTTTTACCGATGATTCTATGAAAAATAGACACCCTTGGTTCTGGCGAAGTCAGGTGGATAATTATACTGTTAATAGCAATGGCGAGTCTGAAGAGCGTGAGCCATTAAAAATAGAACATACACGTATTATTTCCGACAGACAGATAGAAATAAAGTTTAACCGTGAAATAAGTACGATAGAGCCAGCAGCAGATGCTAGCAATTGGAAAGTCTATAAAAATGGTGAAGAGATTGATGGAGTTTCTATGATTGGTGGTTATGCATGGCGTACCGTTACCTTAGAAGTTCCAAAGTCTGAACGTTTGGACAATGGGAAACCTTATGGTAGAGCGTTTTCAGGCTTTACTCAAAAAGACATTGATGAACGTAAGAAATCTGCTGGAGGCTGGATAGATGACGACCAAGAGGCAAGTAAAAATGCGCTTGATTATGGTGAGGCTGTTACCCTTGAAGAGGCAATAAATGATTGGGGAGCGGGACCGAGTGGCGAGATTGAAGTCGAATATGTAAGTAATATGGACATTAAAGACTGGGACAATAATGAACTGGAAAAAGACATTAAATATGAGGCAGAATTCCATCCATATGTTGGAAATGCTTACCGCAGCCCGCTTACAGGATTTTATGTGTATTCTGATACCGTTGTAGAGCCAGATACCATAAAAGCAGGTGCACATATGTATGACACAATGTTATCCAACAACCAGAGTATTTCTTATTCCATGTGTGCTGGGGGAGAGGATTTTCCCAAAGATCCTCTTAAAGTTGTAGATGGTCCCCCTCATAATCAGTCTGATAAACGTTTTGTTGAGGAACTGCCAGAAGACTTTTGTGATAATCCTATGGAATATGACAGTGTTGGTCAAAGAATCGCAGACGGTTCCGTACGCATAAATGGTGGAATGCAAATTATTGGAGGGTCACATTTTGGTCATCATGCAGCTATGCAACCGACGCATAGAAACCAAATTAACAGCGGTTTCCATGTCTGGCTTTATGTTGAAGGATGGGGTGGTACAACGTTCCAGGCCGATGAAGTTCTTATACTGAAGGATACTCAACTATCAAGGTATAAAAATGAAAACCTCGTATTCCATGAAGGTGCACATGGTGTGGACAGTTTTACAAATAAAGGAAGCTACGCTGAAAATGTAAGACTTGATACTACAGCAGCCTGGGTGACTGCAGTTGCTCCTGAAAACGGTAGAAGATGGTGGAATCAATATGATACAGAAGGGGCTTATCTGCGCAACAGAGATGAACATCATTCCTCTGGAGCCACCTTTTGGAATGGTGCTATGCGTGAGTCGTTCCTAGGTATCAACGATGGCACATGGACACCTGTTAATACCCGTGAGGAGCTGTTCCGTTACGATCCGTATTCCTTTGAGGCATTCAAGAGAACGTATTTCAACGGTGATCTTGGACTTTGGTATCACGACGAACAGGGTAATCCACGTGTGGGGGATCCAGAATATAAAGTAATACCAGAAGATTGGGAGCTGCTGAAAGATCAGTATCAGGAATTTGACCATTGGACCAGCGAGGATAACTTAATTGCTTGGGGAGCAACAATCCCTGAAGTTGCTCGGGACAACCCATATACCGGAGAACACAACCCACTTATAAACTGGATATCATGGAATACCCCAAATGTGTGGGATATTGGATTGATAGAAGACCCAGCTGTTCCGACTAACAGATTTGATTTTATAGGAGATGACGCGTATCACCCTGAGGAACCTTCTCCTTCCCAAAGTCAAACCCACCCGTTCTTTAAAGAAGGTGGCGTGAAAAAACCTGAAAGGTCTGATGAAATTGAATCGCTTGTAAAGCCCGTATTTGGCGAAATTGCAGATGAATCTGTTACCATGCCACGTCCTGTTTTAGTGCAGTTCGAAATAGAAAATTACGATGATGAGATAACGAACAACAACGCACAAACCAGCTTTGATGTGAGGGTAGACGGACAACGGACGCATTTCTACTTCTGGGACTTCAAAGAAGCTAACGATGTTGCCACAGTGACCCTGCGCTTGGAATGGCCGTTAGAAGAAGATGCTGAAATTAGCATAAAACCGAATGTATCGAAAGAAGTAAGTGCGGAAGACATCAAATCACTTATTGAGCGTTTGGAATCTGAAGAAAACTTTTCCGATGAAGAATCAGCCAATGCTCTAAAGACTCATATGAATGCAATTGCTCATTACGAAAAACAGAATAATAAGAAAAAGGTGTTAAAACATATGGATAGTTTCTATATTTTATTAGAACACCAAAATGAAAATGAAGTGATTTCCAGTAAAGCATATAGCATTCTCACAGCTTATGCTGATGGTTTAGTTGATAAGTGGGAAACTGCTTCGAAGTAGTGATGAACATTATTTGCTGGAAGTGAGCCAGAGTAATTAATGACAAGGATCTCCCTGGCAATAATAGCAGAGAAGGAAAATAACCTAAACTCGGGAAAGGCATCCTAAGGGTTCGTGCAATCACCTTTGGATGTCTTTCTTATGCGTTACCATATAATTGACTAGAAAATAATTGACTAGAAAAAAATCTAAAAAAGAAACGTATTTTTAAATAGGAAAAGTATATGATTTAACTATTGCAAAAAAAGTTTGTTTAGAACAACAAAGAAGAAAAAGCTTGATAACTCTGCTATAATTGATATACCTCGAATGTGAAGGGAGGAAAAGGCTTTGCGTACGGAAGCGAAATTACAAAAAGAAGCGATGCATATATTAAAGCTCACCAGCCGAACGTTTTACATACCAATAAAGCTATTAAATCCGACACTTCGAAAAACAGTTGGATCTGCTTATTTATGCATGCGCGCAATTGATGAGATTGAGGACCATGAAACGATGCCAATTGAGATAAAGTCCCGTTTGCTGCGTGCAACAGGTGAGTTGCTGCAAGCGAAATCGGACTTTGATAGAGATGCATATAAAACACTTTTAGAGCCATATCAAAATGAATTGCCGGAAGTAACCCTCCGACTTGCGGATTGGGTGGAAATTTGTCCGGAGGAGATAACTCCCAAAGTTATGGAATCGACAAGTGTGATGGCAGGTGGAATGGCAAAGTGGGTTGAAAAAGATTTTAATGTGACGACTAAAAAAGAGCTTGATGAATATACCTACTATGTAGCAGGTTTAGTTGGCGTAATGCTTTCCGATATTTGGAAATGGTATGATGGAACAGAAACTGATTATGATTTAGCAATTGGATATGGACGAGGTCTGCAAGCAGTAAACATGCTGCGCAATCAGGATGAGGATGCAGAGCGTGGTGTGCAATTTATTCCAGATGGCTGGACGCGGGCGGATATGTTTGATTACGCATGGGGTAATCTTGCTAAAGCGGATGAATATATAAAGGATCTGCATACAAAGAATATTATTTTATTCTGTAAAATTCCATTAGCATTTGCAAAGAAAACGCTGCAGGCATTGGATGCTGGGAAAGAAAAGATGACTCGTGTTGAAGTAGAATCCACTGTTGAAGAAATTTTAAATGAAACAAAATAAAATGCTGCTGCCAACCTTTCTAATGAGAGATTGGCAGTTTTATTTATCCCGAATTAACTGGCAGTAAGGCTCCCACTTCAAGGATACGAGGTGAAACGAGAACGGTTAGTTTCACTTTATGATTCACTTTGCATATATGACAGGGATACTTTTAAATTCGCATTTTTTTCTCGAATGCAATCAAGCAATTCTTTGTCCCTGATATTATTTTTAATGCGGATGGCATAGGTGTACATAATCATTGTGCCTAGATTTGTCGTTTCTACTTGCCGTAAAGAATGTGACATCGTATATTCTCTAAAAGCATCATCTAAAAGATGTTCATGATTTAGATTTTCTGGTACGGTTACTTTGAGAATCTGTGTATCCTTACCCTTGCCGTATTTCATTTTATAAAGCAGATAGAATAAAATACTGGCAAATAAGGTTAACATAATTGCCAGTTTAAATTGATATAAGCCGCAGGTCATGCCAACAGAAAGTCCAAAAAATATATAAGCAATATCCTTCGCATCTGTAACCGCACTGCGGAAACGAATAAGTGAGAAGATCGCGAATAATCCAAATGCCACTCCAGCGTTATCGCTAATAACATTCATGATGATGGAAACGACCACGCTCATCATTATAATCGTGTGCACAAAGTTCTGCGAATATCTTTCACCTGTAAATGTTATTTGATAAATCTGTGTAATAATAATACTTAATACAGTTGCAATGGCCATTGCTGCCAAGCTTAACAAAAGTGAGTTGTCACTTGTTTCTAATGTAAATAATTGATTGATTAAATTCATTTTATCTTCCTCCTGCGCTGATTACTTCTCGAATTGAGTCAGTCTCTGCTGTAATATTCTTCAATAATTCCATACTTGTGCAAAATTTTGATGCACTTCGCTGCTCACAGTTAAGCTGCTGCAGGGAACGTGCTAGCCATAAAGGAACACTGTTATTTACTTTAACCTCAAGAACGACCAGATTGTCATCAATAAACAAATCTCCATAGGAGCCATTTTCCAATTGCAAATCTTCATTCCTACACCTTAAATTAAAGTCAAAGGTAATTCTTAATTCAGGATTCATTCTGCCATGAAGAGCATGTCTGTCATAACTTACAATCATTTCTGGTTTTAGATGATAGAGCTTACGGAAATAATCAATTTCCCGCAGCACCTGATGGTTTGAAGTCTCAATAGTAGTTAAGTCATCCTCTTTCGCTGTATAAAGATAGCGATATGCTTCAGAAAGCGGCAAGAGCATCCGACGCTTATTTACTACCTTTTTATGCTTCTGCTTCACTTCAAAAAACGCCGTGCTATTTAAATCCGCATAATCGTAAACTCGCAATCTCAATTTTTGTCTGTATTTCAGCTTGTTTTTTGTTTCAAAGTAGATTTTATAATCCGCACTTTCAAAATAAAGACTTGTAACTGTATATTGACCGTCCTCGCCAAATCGATCCGCACGCATGTAAGGGGCAATATTCTCAAGCAATGCGTCATATTGTTCTCTTGTAATTAAGTACTTCTGTTCTCTCCTTCTAAAAATTTCAATTGCCATGTCAGTCTCCCTCCTTATTTTCTTATCTTAGAGGTTAAGAGTAAGACGATGCTGTGAGTTAGATTAGAATTTAGTAAGAGATTGCTAAAGGGCTGTTTATTTTATCCCGAATTAACTGGCAGTAAGACCCCCATTTCAAGAAGTGGAAGTGAAAAAGAGAATTGTAAGTGAGGGATAACTGCCAGTAAATCCCCGATTGGTTCAGCTAACGTTCAGTAGGGGATGAAAAGAAAACCCAGACTGAACGCAGTTTCACTGATATGAACGAAAATATCAAGTCCTACCACAAAATTC
>DAMDKS010000017.1:78833-85628 GCA_032085455.1 Oceanobacillus sp. | reverse complement strand
TGACCTATCAAAAGGGGAAATACTTGACATACAAAGGAAGATGGGGGAGTAACTTTCCACTGTTGTACGCTGAAAATATATGTTAATAAGAGATGGAAGAAGGTATTATGTGAGCAGGTAAATTAAAAATTGAGATATTACAGTATATGTAACTTCATGGTATGATCCCAGTTAAAACCACAAGAATGCTTATATACTAAGCGTTCTTGTGGCTTTTTAAATGTTTAAAAGTGAGTACTATTTGTGTTTTTTAACCTGTTTTAAAATTTTTTCATTTTTTGTAGGCTAACTATCTCGGTATCCGTTCGAAAGCCGAAAACTTCATGTAGCTTATCAGTTTTTGTGTAGGCAGGTATATAACCTTTATTGGTAGCCTCAAGTACCCTCATATTGCTAAAGGTGAACCTTATAAAAAAACTTTTAGAACATATTTTCCGAGGAGAAGTGAATAAGAGAAAAAAAGACAGTTGGTTATCATCATGAAAGTACGATGGGCGGTAAAATAATACCTAATACAAAAACTGCTCCGGATAGAAACGGTGTTTATATGGCTAAGGTTAAAATTAATGGTATTAAGAAAAAGACTAGTTCTAATTTCTTTCCAAAACATTGGAGTCGAGTGACATTTGTTGCTGTATCATAAACTAACACCCTAATTTCTCTTTTCCGCTTCAATATACAAATTAATAGTCTATCTACTTGCATATTCTTGCAAAATAGTTTTTCAATGTAAAAATATGAGATATTTTTTAAAAAAGATTTGACTTTCTAACTAATTTGTCATAATATTACTTCAAATACACAACCTATTACTCTATGTTTTGAAAAAGACCTCAAGTACGAACTTCTAACTGAGCAAGCTGATGAACAACAAAGGCAAGAAATGATCGACAACTTAAAAAGGAATCAGAAGTTAAAATAAACATTAAAGAATTTAAAAATCTATTTTAAAAGAAATTATCCTAGAACAATTACAGCTTTAAATGTTAGTCCATTTAAGTAATACTACATCTAGACTTCATGCTTCTTACGATATAAAATGTATAACCTTCCTAGTTAAACTACATGATTAAAGAGATTTAAAACCGAATACGGCCGTACGAACATTACTTATAATCGCTAAACAATGATTACAGCCATCATCTCGTGATTTTATACACATCTATGATTCTTTAAAACAAAGCTATCAGCCCTCCATCATACGTATTCATTTGAATTGTTTTTAGTTTTTCATCTATTAATACTATATCTAGACCTCACGCTTCTAACGATATTAAATGCATAACTTCTCTAGTTAAACTACAAGATTTTAAAACGGTATACGGTCAAACGAACATTGCTTATAACAGTTCCTAAACAATATTACAGCCATCATCTCGTGATTTTGCATACATCTATGATTCTTTAAACATGGGTATCAACTTATGTTCTCCATCATGAAAGCCTATTTATACAGAAAGTGTATATAGGGGGTGAGTTCATCTGATTTCTTTAAATATTAAAGAAAGGGGCGTGCTGCTTCAGGGGTTCTAATAGACATGCAAAAATACTGAAATTTACCCACTAACATTCGAAAGAGGAGATGGAGAAATGCGTTTGAAGAAGAAAATTGGTTCAAGTGTTGTAACGGCAGTATTAGGGGTTGCTTTGCTTTCGGGGGGCACATTTGCATATTTTAGTGATCAGGAAACAACGCAAAACACCTTTGCAGCAGGTACATTAGATTTGTCGATTGATCAAGAGGAAATTATTAATATCAATAATATTAAACCTGGTGATACCATGCTTAAGGAATTCGTTCTTACAAATGATGGGAGCCTGAAGATAGAAACGGTGAATCTTGAAACTGCCTATACCATCACAGATGCTGAATCAAACAATGATGACGATTTTGGGAAGCATATCGAAGTCAGTTTCCTTTGGAATTGGGATAAAGAAAACGAGCCTATTTTTGAAACAACACTTTATGAACTGCAAAATATGGACCCAGATGTTGTGCAACATGACATTTTCGATCCTTTGTGGCAAGAAAAAGGGGGACTGGAGCCCGGTGACACGAATGACTTCTGGGTGGAATTTAAATTTGTTGATAATGGTGAAGATCAGAATGTTTTCCAGGGAGATAGCCTTAACCTGACTTGGAAGTTTAACGCAACGCAAACTGACGGAGAAGCGCTCTAATACCTCAAGTAAGTTTTAAACGAAAAACTAATTTTATTTGGAGGATGAGATTATTGAGAAAAAAGAATAAAGTGTTTTCTTCGATTTTAGCTCTTTCTATTGGATTTGGAGCATTAATTGCAGGCGGTTCAGCTGTCTCTGCTGAAGAATATAAAGTGAACTATGACGAAGCGTACCAAACTCCCTCAGTTATTATTGATAGTTGGGAAGGTCCTGAAAAACTAAGCAAAGAGGAAATTGCTATTGAATATATGAAGAAAAACAGTGCAAAGTTTAAAATGACGAAAAGTGAAACCGAGGAAAGCTTCGAAGTTGTAGATGAAGATGCAGATGAAAGCACAGGTACACATCATTTTAAGCTGGAACAAGTTTATGATGGAATACCATTATTTGCAGGTAGTCAAACCATATCATTAGATGAAAATGACCATGTTACGTCCTACTTTGGAAAGGTGGTTCCTGATCTAGCAGATAAAGCTATCGATACCGATCAAGTAATTTCTGAACAAGCCGCAATTGACCATGCTAAAGCTGCAATTGAGGCAAAAATAGGAACGGTAGAAAAGTATGATGGCGAAGTAGAAGCAGAACAGTACATCTATGAACATAACGGAGAATTCTATAACACGTATCTTGTAACAGCTTCTACAGCGGAGCCTGAAATTGGGTTTTGGCATTACTTTATTGATGCCACCAATGGTGATGTCGTAGATAGTTATAATGCAGCCCATCATGTAACGGCATTTGGCGTTGGCGTGTATGGTGAGAGACAGAAGTTCGAAGCTTCATTTGCGGATGGATTATATGGACTTCATGATCAAATAAGAGGCTTAGGTGTACTCACATTTGATAATAATCATGACGATGCCCTTGTAACAAGCGTGAATAAAATGTTTAGTGATGGAGCAGCTATTGATGCGCATGCAAATGCACAAAAGACATATGATTACTTTTTAAAGACATTTAACCGGAATTCTGTTGATGATAACGGCCAGCAATTACTTTCAAGAGTACACTATGGAACGAATTGGAATAATGCATCATGGAATGGCACATATATGTCATATGGTGATGGAGACGGTATTCGTTTCAACAACCTTGCTGGTGGATTGGATGTTGCTGCACATGAAATGTCCCACGGTGTCATTCAGCATACTGCAAATTTGATTTATCAAAATGAATCTGGTGCATTAAATGAATCACTCGCGGATGTATTTGGCGCGATGGTTGACCGCGATAATTGGATTATCGGTGAAAAAATTATGGCTGATGGAACAATAGGATTACGTTCCATGGAAGACCCAGCTGTCCTTATAGAAAATAGAACGCAAGAACCTTATCCAGATCATTGGAGTAAGCGATATGAAGGATCATTAGATAATGGTGGCGTTCATATTAATAGTAGTATCAATAATAAAGCTGCATACCTTGTTTCGGAAGGTGGCGAGCATTATGGCGTCGTAGTAGAGGGAGTTGGACGTGAAGCAACAGAGCAAATCTATTACCGTGCACTAAGTCTTTATTTAACACGCAGCTCTGATTTCACGATGATGCGCGAGGCAGCAATCCAAGCTGCGGCAGATTTATATGGAGCGAACTCAGCAGCTGTTGATGCTGTTACACAAGCATATAATGCTGTTGGCGTTTATTAAATAAATTATATTACCCTCTATATGGGGCAGCGGGAGATATTTTTCCCGTTTAAGCCCCATATACATAATATGAAAAAGCCTAATCATAACATAGCAAACAGTTCAATTAATGGTCCAGCAGATGAAGCAGATACAAAACAGGAGGGTGAAGATAAGTGAAAGTTCTTTCGTTTCTTTTTAAATGGGTGAATCGAATGTTCACAGGAATCTTAATCATTTTATTGATAAGTGTGGCTCTTATTGTACTTCCCGCAAAAATTACAGGCGAAGTGCCCGAAGTATTTGGCTATCAGTTAAAAACGGTTCTTTCTGGATCGATGGAACCTGAAATAAAAACAGGTTCGATTATTGCTGTTCAATCTGTTACAGAAGAAGAAAAGAATAGTTTCACAAAAGGGGATGTTATCACGTTTGTAGAAGAGGATCACACGCTGATTACACACAGAATTACTGAAGTTAAAGAAACAAAAAGTGATGTCCTCTATACAACCAAAGGTGATAATAATAACGCAGAAGACAAAAATCCAGTCCTTGCGGAGAATGTAGTTGGAGTATATGCAGGTTTCACTGTTCCACTAGCGGGCTATTTGATTCATTTTTTACAATCACCGAATGGAATTATTATATTCTTAATCGTTCCTGGGTTTTTGATATTATGTTATTCAATTTTTAATATTTGGCGAGTGTTGAGTAAGGTTGAAAAAGAAATGAAGCCTGATGGCAATAGCGTGGAATGAGAGTAAACGGATTTAGACGATGAAGAAATGCGGAGGATTAGAAGGAATATGCAATCTGGCTGTTCCAGCTGTCGTACAGGAACGAGTTATTCTAAAAAGCGATGTGCCAAGCCTATTGGATCTGTAAAGTGGGAGTGCATTTCACTGTTGCAAAGGGAAGTTGCAGTTAGGTAGGGCTGGGGGGCGTTTTAAGCCAGTTGAAGGAAACCATTTTGTTGCTTGCCATCTTTGTACTACCAAGCAATAAAATATATATTAAAAAAACAGGGGGTAGGTCAATGAAATCACGTTTATCTTTTTTTGCACCATTTTTATTTCTTTTCCTTTTCGTATTAGTGGCGTGTAGTGGTGATGGAGGATCGAGTACCAATGAAACAGATGATGGTGAAGCTGCAGAAACAGATGAGAGTACTGAAGACAGTGATGCAGAAGAGGCTTCTACAGATGAAGGGGATGCCAGTGCATCTGGGGACCAGGTCTTGGTTTTTGCGCGCGGAGGCGATTCGGAAAGTCTTGATCCAGGGAGTACAACAGATGGAGAGTCTTCAAGAGTAACGAAGCAGGTGCTAGAAAGTCTGTTGGATTTTGAAGCTGATTCTTTTGAATTAAAGCCGGCACTTGCTCATGATTGGGAAGTATCAGATGACGGTCTAACCTACACCTTTTATTTAGAAGAAGGGGTCACATTCCATGACGGGACGGATTTTAACGCGGAAGCTGTAAAAGTTAATTTTGAAAGATGGGCAGATCCAGAACATGAATATGCCTTTTCAGATGATGGTTATGTGTATTCCATGTATGGAACAATGTTCGGGGGTTATGCAGGGGATGACGGACATGTTATCGAAGAAATTAATGTGGTGAACGATTATGAAATTGAATTTATATTAAATCAGCCACTGGGTTTTTTCTTACAAAATATGGGGATGACCTATTTTGCGATTACCTCTCCGGCCGCACTTGAAGAATATGGTGATACCATTAATGAGAACCCAGTTGGAACAGGTCCATTTCAGTTTGTTAGCTGGAATAAGGACGATGCGATTGTTCTAGAGAAATTTGAAGATTACCGTATAGAGGGATTGCCTAAACTTGAACGAGTCATTTTTGAAGTAATCCCTGATAATGCTGCACGTCTAATTGCACTGCGTTCTGGAGAAATCGATATGATGGATGGATTAAGTCCCGATGATGCGGCAGGTGTAGAAACAGAGGAAGGTCTGGAATTATTAACAAGAACAGAGAACAACTTTGGATATGTTGGCTTTAACAACCAAAAAGAACCATTTGATCAAGTTGAAGTACGGCAAGCAGTAAACTATGCGATAGATAAGCAAGCAATTGCCGAAGCATTATATGCTGGATACGCGACAGAGGCTAAAAACCCATTACCGCCAGGATATTTAGGTTATAACGATGATGTTGCAGGCTATGAGTATGACCCAGAAAAAGCAAAAGAATTACTTGCAGAAGCAGGCTATGAAGATGGCTTAGAAATTGAACTATGGACAATGCCAGTAGCACGCCCATACATGCCAGATCCAGAAACAGTTTCTGAAATTGTCCAAAATAACCTTGCTGATGTTGACATTACAGCAAAGATTGTTCGCGAAGAATGGGCTCCATACCTTGAGAAAACCTTGCTGGGTGAGCATCAATTATTCATAATGGGCTGGTCAGGAACAAACGGAGATCCGGATTACTTCTTAAGCAGTCTATTACATGGATCAAACGTTGGAAGCAGTAACCGTAGTTTCTACCAGAATAACGAGGTAGATGAACTATTGGATGCAGCCAAACGAGCGGTAGACCAAGATGAACGCGCAGACCTCTATGCACAGGCCCAAGCATTAATATCAGAGGATTCAGCAATGGTAACACTCGTACACTCTAAACCAGTAATGGCGATAACGAAGAATGTGCTGAACTATGTGCCACACCCGTCTACAAGTGAATCGCTTGCGGAAGTTGAATTGCAAAACTGAGTGTGGGGGAGGGGCTGGGATATAGCTACTAGGGGAATGTGATTGACGAGCGCTCTCACGGACAAAAATGGGAGGAAGTACGAAAAAACGTCCGAGAGAGTCGTTCTCACGTTCAAAAATCTTGGAAAAGTAAAAAGATTGCACGAGAGGATCGTTCTCACGTTCAAAAATCATGAAAAAGCGAGAAAAATGCACGAGAGAGGCATTCTCACGTTCAAAAATCAAGGAAAAGTGAAAAAA
>DAMDKS010000017.1:0-78733 GCA_032085455.1 Oceanobacillus sp. | reverse complement strand
AAAATGCACGAGAGAGGCATTCTCACGTTCAAAAATCAAGGAAAAGTGAAAAAATGCACGAGAGAGGCATTCTCACGTTCAAAAATCAAGGAAAAGTGAAAAAATTGCACGAGAGGATCGTTCTCACGTTCAAAAATCAAGGAAAAGTGAAAAAAATGCACGAGAGGACAGTTCTCACGTTCAAAAATCAAGGAAAAGCGAGAGAAATGCACGAGAGGACAGCTCTCACGTTCAAAAATCATGAAAAAGCGAGAGAAATGCACGAGAGAGGCATTCTCACGTTCAAAAATCATAGAAATGTGAGAGAAATGCACGAGAGGACAGCTCTCACATTCAAAATCATGGAAATCCGCGCGCATGAACCTGTTAAAAACTAAAATCATGCGCGGAAATTGCTATTTCCCGCACGGCAAACCCGCTCTTATGTGCGGGTTTTTGTTGAACCTGCGCCCCCGTGCATGAAAGTCAATCTCGTGTACATGAAAATGAAAACTGTTTATATAGAGAACAAAAGTTTCGCACGTCAATCAATAAATACTTTTGGTTCCCTGATTACACAATCAATATGTACGCCTGCTTCTGTCAGACCACCAAATGTTTTATTGCTTCCGAAAGCGATATGAACCGTACCAAAAACTTTCTCATCTTCAAGCACATTCCCAGTTAAGCGTGCTTTTTTATTTGTGCCAATGCCGAACTCTGCGATTGTTCTTCCGTCTCCGTCACCAAGCAGTTCCAACAGTTGCTTTCCTTTATTCCCACTTGCAGCAATTAATCGTCCATTTTTAATTTCAAGTAAAATTGGTTCATCGAGTATCCCTATTCCAGCAATTGATCCGTCGATCATAATATTCCCATTTGCTGATTTTTCAATTGGAGCAATGTAACTTTCTCCCGATGGAAGATTTCCTGATTCTCCCCTATTTTTAAAAATGCCTGTACTTGCGATACCAGGTCTCCCCTTTATAGAGAATGATAAACTCGTATCATCCTTTTCTATCCTTACATGTTCCCCTTGATCCAGTACTTCGCAATACTCGTTTGTTAATTCCTGAACCTCCTGATAATCGGCACTAATCGCACCATCCTGCAACATATCTAATGTAACCCCTGGCATAGTAGCAACTTTTGCACCAGCTGCTGAAGCATTTTTTCTTGCTTCTGTATGTGTAAGGGAGTGTTGGGTGATACAAAGAACTACTTCTGATGCCTTCATTGCTTCACTTACTGCCTTTGGCGGTTCTTCACCAGATTTTAATCTTGTAATCATTTCCATTATCTGCGTTTCATTACCCAATTCCACGCCGGCTTGGAAAAAGATTTCGGCAATATTTTTTAATTCACCATCAGTAACAACTAGGATATGCTCCCCTTGGGTTACATGTAAATTATCTTTTAAAACACGCTTAGCTACCTTAATATACGCTTGCATCTTCATCGTCCCCCCTGTAAAAAAGGGACGGTTCTCCTGTTTCACTTATGTCCACGAGGCACAGTTGTCATGAAACAAGAGAATCGCCTCCGTTTTACCTTCTCATAATAATTGATATCTGTCGATAACTTGTGTTACTTCGTTTGTAGCATTTTTTAATAGGGATAAATCTTTTGCGATTTTTTCCTCCGAAATTCTATAAATGGGGCCCGAAACCGTAACAGAGCCAATAATGCAATCATCTTTAAATAAAGGAACAGCGATTGCTATTACATCTTCTGTATACTCACCTTGACTACTTGCCCAGCCTTTTTCCCGGATTTTCTTTAACTCTTCCTTTAATTCAACTGGATCAATCATTGTATTCGCAGTATATTTCTTTAAATTATCCAATTGTAAAATCTCTTCAATCTTGTGCTCATTTAAATAAGCCAATATGGATCGGTAGGAGGCACCGACATATAAAGGCGCCCTACTACCGGCAGATACGGAAAATTTCACTTTATTTTCTGGCTCAATCACTTCTAATGTAACTGCCTCATCTTTGTCCAATACGGTGAGAAAAACAGATTCCCCGGTATCGTGACTAAGTTTCGTTAAAATTGGGCGGATGAGCTGCTTCACATTTAATCCTTCATACATAATCATTCCAAGCTCCCAGACTGCAAATCCCAATGAATATCTTTTTGTCTCGGGATCTTTATAAAGAAAATCATTACTCTCAAGTGTCTCTAGAATCCGATAAACCTTGGTGTGATTCATTTGCATCTCATTGGCCAGCTCTCTCCCACCCCACTCTGGCTTTTCTCTTGTAAACATTTTCAAAACATCTAATGCGCTCGTCAATGTTTTTAACATACACTTCCCACCACTTTCATGTAAACTAAATAAAATATAATTGCACTTAAATAGAGTTTAACATGAAAATTCAAAATTTAATGGAGTAATATTTTTTCACGATCAATGTTCCTCCATTTCATCAGAATAGAGGAAGTCAATTACTGCCGCAATGTATACTTTCGCACATGTTACAATCTGTTCGACAGGAACTCTCTCATTATAACCATGAATCGTTGGTAAGTAAGCCGGACCATACTGAAGAACAGGGATATGATGATCTCTAAAATGACGTGCATCACTACTTGCCCACTGCATCACACCATACGATTCATGATTTGTAACGAAGCGAATATTATCAACAATTGCCTTACATACAGGATCTTTTGGATCCGTATAGTTGGCATTACTTCTGAATCCAAACTGCTGCAGTTGATAATCAATGCCAAGCCCATTTAACTTTTCCGTTAAAAATTCAGTTACCTGCTCCTGGGTAATTCCAAAAGGCAAACGACAATCAACTTGAACTTTACAGCTTTCCGGAATCACATTTGATTTTGTACCACCTTCAATTGTTCCTATATTTACCGTAATATGATCCAATACAGGAATAAAATTTTCTCTATCCTCTTCAACTTCACGCATATACTTCTTTGATACTTCGATTAATGGTTGTACTTCTTCAGGTACTTCAATCGCAATATCCCACAACTTCTGAATTTCTTGAATAGCGGAAACTGCATCCGCGATGGCATTCTTTCCTTCTAAAGGGGAGAGACTACCATGACCTGGTTCACCAAATACCTCAAGTTCAAACCAATAAGAACCTTTCTGACCAAGTGTAGGGTTATAAGGAGAAGATGGTTCGGCAATTAGACAGCCATCCCCATGAATAATGTTATTTTCAAGCAGCCATGGTACGCCATATTCGCCACCTGTTTCTTCATCGGGAACAATAGCTAATGAAAGCTTTCCTGGTAAGTCAACATCAAGTCGTTTTAATAACGAAAAGGCAAAAATTATTCCAGAAAGGCCAGCTTTCATATCACTAGCACCTCTTCCTAGCATCCAACCATCTTTTACTTCACCTGAAAAAGGATCAAAATCCCATTTATTGCGATCTCCTGCAGGAACGACATCAGTATGACCACAATATACTAAATGTTTTCCTTCATCTGAACCGATACTGGATACGAGATTATATAACTTACTGGAAGCTTCATAAAAATCGATCTCAGCTCCATCTTTCTTTAGATAATTAGCTACGAATTCACTAATTTCTGTTGAATCACCTGGGGGATTTTCACTTGGAATTTTAATTAAAGACCCACAAAGTTCAATTAATTCATCTTTATTTTCTTCTACCTTATTGATTAGCATTTGTTTTAATTCTTGTTTATCCATTTTTTTATTTTCCCACCTTTGCATAATCTTGTCCTTGTGTTTGAAGCTGTGTCATTTTACCATACAGTGCCTCTAAATGAGTAAATTCTTCCTTACTATAGAAGGAACAATTATCTTCTCCATATCGTTTGGCTACTTCAATAACAAAACGAACGACCTGCTCGACATCGACTAAATGTGTTGCTCCACTTCCACAACCAGCTACAGTAGTTTCTGTTGTGATAGCAACACCCACAACCGGACGACTAGTAGCGACGGCTGGCTGAAGAATGCTATTCACATGATAGACATCATTACCGTATGGTGTAATATCTTGTGTTGTAATTGGCATTGTTACAGGGAGAACTCCAGCAGTTTGTGTATATACATCTAATAAATCATCACTCACTTTCAAAATATATCCCTCTTTTACAGTAGGGGTCAAAGCAAAGCCGCGATGATTGGTAATCATATTTCCTTTTGTTGTATCAACAGATAAAATGGCGTCCATTTCTTCCGTCACTTCGTATTGATTCATTGTCGTAATATCCACTGGCGAATTCATAAATGGTACTGGATCATGCGGTAATGTTGGTGCCGTTGGACAAACATGTGTTGTTAAAATAACATCTCCAGTTAATACATCTCCCTTTTGCGTCATATCGAGGAGCTTCGCAGCTGCAGCAATACAAGATAGTGCGCCATCACCATCCGATACAAAACCTTTAATTTCTGGACGTGCTCCAATTCCGCCTAGCCTGCCGATAATCCCTAACGTAGGAGCTGGGCCACCCTTTGATTTTCCGTTTTCACCGGGAATAGTTATTTTAATAAAATCCGTTGTTCCTTCAGAACCAGCAACTGTTTGTACGATAATATCACTATTTTCATCTAAATTTTTTAAAAAACGTTTTACATCTTCTCCTGTAATATATAAACTATCCAATAACTCGTATATCTCCATCACGTATTTCAATGACATCTTTATTCCCCCAATTATTTATTTAAGTACTTTCTAATTATTCATTTCCCATTTGTAATAAATGACAAGACCCTTGATGTCCAGGACTAATATCCACCAGTTCTGGAGCGTTTGTTTTACAAATATCCATTGCGAATGGACATCTCTCATGAAAATGACAGCCTGCTGGCGGATCAATTGGACTTGGCACCGATCCTTTTAAAAGAATTCTTTCTTTTTTATCATGAGGACTTTCCTTTGGTATAGCGGATAGTAATGCTTTTGTATATGGGTGTTGTGGATTAACATAAATTTCTTGATAACTTCCCATTTCCACAATCTTTCCTAGATACATTACTGCAATCCGGTCACACATATAACGCACAACATTTAAATCATGCGAAATAAAAATATAAGTTAAATTGAAGTCTTTCTGCAGCTTTTTTAATAGATTAATAACCTGCGCTTGTACCGATACATCTAGCGCCGAGACTGGCTCATCACAAATAATAATATCCGGTTGCAATGCAAGTGCCCTAGCAATATTAATACGTTGCCGTTGTCCACCAGAAAATTCATGGGGATACCTTGCAGCATGAAATTCTCTTAAACCAACTACTTCCAGTAATTCTTGCACCCGTTTTATACGTGAGGCTTTATTGCCAACTTTATGAATAGCAAGCGGTTCAGCAATTAGCTCACCAACAGTCTTTCGCGGATCTAGTGAAGCATATGGATCTTGAAAAACCATTTGGATCTTTTTTCGGGAAGTTCTAAGTTTTTCCTTATCCATACCAACTAAATTTTCACCTTCAAGTTCAACACTACCCTCAGTTGGCGTAATTAATTGATTTACCAGTCTTGCCATGGTGGACTTTCCACATCCTGATTCCCCAACAATACCAAGCGTTTCTCCAGGAAAAATTTCAAAACTCACACCATCTACAGCTTTTACACTTTGATGAGATTTTTTAAAAGGAACGGGACTTTCTAGCGGAAAATGCTTTTTTAAATTTCTAACCTTTAATAACGCTTCCGTCATCAGCTTTCTGCTCCTTTCTATCTAACCGTTCTTCCGGTGTTTGAAAATGGCAAGAGGTAAAATGCCCCTCTTTTATCTCCCTCATTTCAGGTTCCTTATTAAAACATACATCCTGTGCATATGGACATCTTGGCGCAAATGGACAACCAGCAAATTTTTGCCGTAAATCGGGAGGGGCTCCAGGAATTGCTGATAACTTGTTCTCACTCGATACATTCTCCGTAATTTGCGAGTCTAATAGTCCCCAAGTATATGGATGCAAGGGATTATCATGAAGTTCTGCAACGGTTCCCGATTCAACGATGTTTCCGGCATACATGACTAGCATCTTGTCGCAGGTTTCCCAAACAACCCCAAGATCATGTGTAATCATAATGATGGACGTATCAAGCGTATCCTGTAAGTTTTTCATTAAATCAAGAATCTGAGCCTGCACGGTTACATCAAGGGCTGTTGTTGGTTCATCTGCAATTAATAATTTAGGATTACATGATAAAGCAATTGCAATCATCACCCGTTGCCGCATCCCTCCTGAGAATTCATGAGGATACATATTAAAACGCCTTCGCGCTTCCGGAATTCCAACAAGTTCAAGCATCTGAATGGCTTTTTCCTTTGCTTCTTTCTTTGTAACATTCTGATGTGTTTTGATGGATTCTACAATTTGATTTCCTACCGTATAAACGGGGTTTAGACTTGTTGATGGGTCTTGGAAAATCATAGATATTTCATTCCCACGTATTTTCCGCATTTCTTTAGACGATAACTTCAACAAATTTTTACCTTCAAAGTGGATGCTTCCCCCGACAATTTTTCCAGGAGGTGTTGGAATAAGGCGTAACAATGAAGTCGCTGTTACACTTTTTCCAGATCCTGATTCACCAACAATTCCAATGTTTTCTTTTTTATTTAATGAAAAATTTACTCCGTTTACTGCCTTCGTTACTGTAGAACCGGATTGAAATTGAACTTCCAAATCTTTTACTTCAAGCAATATATCGTTTGACATTCGCCTTCCCTCCTTTAGCTATATTTTCATTTTGGGGTCAAGTGCATCGCGCAGACCGTCACCAAATAAATTAATACTAAGTACTGTAATTAAAATAGCCAGTCCTGATAATGTGGCCATGTTTGGATTTAATACGAGAAAATCTTTCCCTTCCTTCAACATACTTCCCCATGATGGAGTAGGTGGTTGAACGCCTAATCCTAAAAAACTTAATGCTGCTTCAGAGATAATCGCTCCTGCAACACTCATTGTGGCATAGACAATCAGAGGAGGAATACTATTCGGAAGCACGTGATGAAAAATAATTCTACTATTTTTCGCACCTAATGATTCAGTGACCTCAACAAATTCCGATTCTTTTACCCCAAGTACTTGTCCACGTACAACCCTTGCAAAACCAGGAATATTGGCAATCCCAATTGCAATAATTACGTTGATTAATCCTTGACCTAAAACAGTCATTAAAGTAATTGCTAGTAATATGAAAGGAAAGGCAAAAAGGCCATCCATTGTCCGCATAATAATGGAGTCTAGTTTCCCTCCAAAGTAACCAGCCACAACACCTAATAAAGAACCAAAGATAGCTCCAAATAATACTGCCGCAAGTCCAACAATGAGTGATACTCTAGAACCATAAATCAGTCGACTGAAAATATCTCTGCCAAAGTTATCTGTTCCCAGCAAATGTCCTTGTTCACCGATACCTAGAAGTGATTTTGTGACATCCATTTTAATTGGATTGTGTGTTGCAATGAGCGGTGCAAAGATTGCGACAATAACTAATAGCAAAAGGACTATTAAGCCAAATGCTGCTAGGCGATTCTTAATTAGCTTTCTAAATAGGGATTGTTCTTTTTTTCTTTGTAATTCCATTGCTTCTACAGCTGCATTATCCACTTGTAATGAGGTCATTATTTTGTACCCCCTTTATTCGAGGAATAATTGATTTTTGGATTAACGACTTTATAAAGCACGTCAACAATTAAGTTCACTACTACAAAGATTAAGGCAATAAACAAGACCGTGCTTTGCACAACAACAAAGTCCCGCTTCTCGATTGCATCAATGATAAGAAGCCCCATTCCTGGCCAACTAAAGATGGTTTCTGTTAATACGGCTCCACCTAATAAAGTCGAAATTTCAAGACCAAGTACAGTTAAAAGTGGAGTTAATGCATTTTTTAAAGCATGTTTTACTGTAACTAAAAATTCACTAATCCCCTTTGAACGTGCCGCTTTAATATAGTCTTGTGTAAATACTTCAAGCATGCTGGATCTTGTGATTCGAGCAAAAGTAGCTGTCGGTATCGTCGCTAGAGTAATACTTGGTAAAATTAAATGACGAATAAAGGTGAAAAAACCATCATCCATTGTCCCCATCCCAGTAGAAGGAAACCAGCCTAAATTTACACTAAAGTAAAGAACAAGCATGATTCCTAACCAAAAGACTGGCATAGACACACCGATTAAAGAAAGCGTCGTAATTGAATAATCGATGATTGTGTTTTGTTTCGATGCAGCAATCATTCCTGCAGGTACCCCTATTGCAAAGGCAATAATCAATGCACTAATTGCTAGAATAACTGTATTAGGAAAGCGTTCTAATATTAAATCGGTAATTGGCTGATTATATGCCAAAGAAGTCCCAAAGTCTCCTCGAAGTAAATTTCCCATATACTCTAAAAACTGAATATACAATGGATTATTTAATCCCAGTTCATCCGTTAATGCCTGAATATCATCTATGCTAGCCTGTGGTCCCAACATAACTGCTGCAGGGTTTCCCGGAATCATTCGAGTGATTAAAAATACAATTAACGCAACAATTAATAGTGTCGGTATCATATTTAATAGTCGATTTAATATATACTTCCCCATAAAAATCCCCCTTTTGTTTCACTATTTGAAATACTGTTTTACTATTTGAATTGTTAAATATTCTAGCATGCTACTGCAAATTTGTAAATACTTATTTTTATTAAATAAATATGCCGAATTCGAATTGTAAAAAAACTATTTACATTGCGATTTATTTGTGGTAACTTTATTAACAATTAAAAATTTCAATATATGAATAGCTGTTTCTTTAAATGAAACAGATTACAGGAGGAGAGAGAAATGAAGCATTTTAAAATGAAGCAGCTGCTACTAATTATCGCAGTTGTTGCTTTATTTGCAGCTGGTTGTTCATCAGGTGGAGAGGAGCAAGGTAAAACTGCCACAAATGAGAATGAAGCAGGAGAACCACAAGATGGTGGAACTCTCAATATTGGTCTAAACTCTAATCCAAACACCCTTGATCCAGTCCGTTATACTGGAGTCTATGAATCACAGATTATGCGTTCGATTGGTGATACCCTTGTCGAGTATAGTAAAGATCTAAGTGAATTTATCCCTGCTTTAGCAACAGAATGGGAAACTTCCGAAGACTTACTATCTTATACATTCCAACTAAGAGATGATGTTTATTTCCAGCCAGGTGAATATCAGGATGGAAGACAAATGACTGCAGAAGATGTGAAATACAGTCTCGAACGTTCTGCGAATGAATCTGTTATGAATCGCTTAACAGGTGTAGATCATGTGGAAGTTACAGATGAATTTGAAGTAACCATCCACCTTACAGAACCGAATGCAGCATTGTTAGCGATGTTGACGGATAAAGGAAATATCATTATCCCTAAAGAAGAAGTAGAAGGATGGGGTGATCAGTTTGGAGCCCATCTCGTTGGTACTGGACCATTCCAATTCAAGGATTGGCAAACGGATCAACAAGTAGAACTAGTAAAACATGATAACTATTGGGGCGAGGCACCACATCTTGATGGTGTTAACTACAAAATTATTACAGATATAAACATGATGACAAACGCTATTCGCTCTGGCGACATTGAGATTGCCACAGATATTAAAGGACAAAGCAGAGAAGTCATTGATCAAGATCCAGATTTGGAACTGCTATCCGAACCAGCTCTATCTATTACTTATCTTGATTTGAATAATAAACAAGGACCGACTGCAGACCCACAGGTACGAGAAGCTATTTATAAAGCAACCGATGTAGACGAACTTGTAGAAGGGGCAAATCAATATGGTGGTGCAACGGTTTCTTACGCACCAATTCCTAAAGAATCATGGGGCTACTCGGAAGAACTGGAAAAATTTAAACCAGCGTATGACCCAGAAGAAGCGAAAGAAATTTTATCTGCAACTGAATACGCCGATGGATTTAAAACAGAAATTTATGTTGGTGAATCTCGAGTACCTATCGCAACTATTTTTCAAAATCAAATGAAAGAAAATCTAAATATTGATGTAGAAATTAAGGTTGTTGAATGGGGTACACTTAGTGACACTGTCTCAAAAAATAATGCCCCAATGTCAATAGGTGGCTGGTCATGGTATCCTGATCCATTCTTTTTCCTAGATCAATTATTTCATTCCAATCAAATTGGCTCATTAGGAAATGGACGTGGCTATTCCAATGAAGAAGTAGACAAATTACTTGAAAAAGCTCTAACAGAAACTGCTGACCAGGAGGAAAGAACGAAGATTTATCAGGAAGTAATCGAAATCGTAATGAAGGACTTTTCCAGAATTGAAATTGATAATGTTGACTCTGTTGCAGCTATCCGCCCAAATGTAAAAGGTTTTGATGTATCTGCAGATATGTCTGTTAATGTTGTCAGTCCAAATGGTACAAATGTTTGGTTGGGAGAATAATATTGTATAAATTCATCCCGTGTGAGCTTGTCCCCTCAACGTGACCATGAAGTTATAAATTGATAGCTTCTAAACTGGAAATCAACTTTTAGTTTACAATGGCTAGGAAAAGTTCATGTTTTTTGCTTTTTTCCTAGCCAATTTTATTTCACAATGAAAGTAGGTAAAGTAATGGTGGAAACAGCAATTGTAAATGCAAATACTTATGACTCCGAATCAGGACTTTTTCTCAAAAAAACAATTATCGTGAAGGATGAAAAGATTCATGCCCTTTTACCAACGAATGAATCTTTTCAACAAGGAAACGTGATTGATGGAACAAACTTATATGTTACACCAGGTCTGATTGATACCTGTTCTCAAATTGGCTTAAAAGAAAAGGGGATCCGCTGGGAAGGAAACGACAGCTACGAACCAGAGGAAATAAACCACCATAGCTTGCGTGTAATTGACGGAATCTATCCCTTTGATACAGCTCTTCAGGATGCGGTTGCTTCCGGTGTTACTACAGCACATATTGTCTCATCTGGAGAAAATGTTATCGGCGCGCAAACTGCTGTTATTCATACGAATGGGAAGACCGTTGATGAAATGGTGTTAAAGGAAAAATTAGGATATTCATATTCTATGGGGGATATTCCTAAACAGGCTTTTTGGGCAAAAACGAACATGCCTCTAACTAGAATGGGAATTGCAAATCATATTAGACAATCATTAATTTTTTTAAGAAATGAAGGTGACTTGAAAAACACACCAATTTTTATTCGTGCCCATCGTGCGGATGACATCGCTACGGCTCACCGAATTGCTAAAGAATTTTCATTGAATTTTGTATTGGTACACGCTACAGAATATGGGAAATTAAAAAACTCTTCATTACAGCATCCAGAAACAGTAATCGCTGGTCCTTGTTTCCAGCCAATAGAACGATATGAACTTAAATCTTTAAATCCAAGCCTATACTCGATTCTTGCTGACAAGCAAATAGCAATTACTTTTGCTACAGATCATCCAACAAGTTCCGTATCGCACTTACAATTAGAAGGATCTTTAGCATTAAAGGCTGGTTTAGATGAGAAAACGATCTTAAATGGGTTGACGAAGCAGGCAGCGCAACTGCTTAATATTGACCATCTAACTGGAGATATTCAGGAAGGATTATATGCTGATCTTGTTTTGTGGAATGACCATCCACTGAACTTGACCGCAAAAGCAGTATCGACATTTATTAAAGGGAAAGAGGTTTATCGGGAGGTGGAAAGTCATGCTTAAAGTATTTAAGAATGCAACAATCTATACAATGGATGAAAAGAATACAGTATTAAAGGAAGCAGATCTTTGGATTGAAAGTGATAAAATCATTCATGTTGGCGTACATACAGATATTCCTGCTGATGCAAGTGTTATCGATGCTACAGGATATGTAATCACCCCCGGGCTGATTGATATTCATACACATGTTGGCATTTGGGGAGAAGTTAATGAAACAAACAATGACGCAAATGAATATTCCGAGCCATACACCCCATTAATGTCAGCGATTGACGGAATAGATATTGAGCATTTTTCATTTTCTTTGGCAAGAGAAGGAGGAGTAACTACCGTTCAAACCGGTGCTGGGAGCGCTAATCCAATCGGAGGCGTTTGGACGATTATGAAAACTGGTGGGGACTTTTTAGAAGAAATGCTCATTGTTGAAAAAAGTGGGCTTAAAGGGGCGCTTGGGGAAAATCCGAAAAACACCTTTGGACAGAATTATCATAAAACTCCTTATACAAGAATGTCCGTTGCCAATATAATCCGTAAAGGGTTCCAAAAAGCAAGTCAATTATCTGCAACCGAAAGAAAACAAGCTTTTGCCAATCAAACAGAACTTGTACCTTTTATAGAAGTACTTGAAGGTAAAATGCCACTGCATTTGCACGCACATCGAGCGGATGATATCGCAACAGCAATTCGGATTGCGAAAGAGTTTCATGTCAAATTATCATTAGAACATTGTACAGAGGGGCATTTAATGTTAGAGGCGATTAAAGAAAGCGGTGTGCCGGTAACGCTTGGTCCGTATATGCTACCTGCTGCAAAATATGAAACTAGAAATGCTACACCTGAAGCACCAAAACTATTTCACGATGCAGGGATTCCATTTGCAATTATGACGGATCATCCATTTATTCCAATTCAATATTTAAATATATGTGCTGCAGAAGCGGTGAAATATGGTTTAGATGAAATGCAAGCTTTAAGAAGTATTACGATTGATGCTGCCAAACTAACAGAAATCGACAACCGCGTTGGCTCGATTGAGAAGAATAAAGATGCAGATTTTGTCATATGGTCACACCACCCATTTAACTCGCGAGCTAATGTTCAAGCAACGTATATCAACGGGAAAAAGTATTAATAGAGATACTGCACCTTTAGATAGAAGGGAGGAAAGAGGATGACACAGCATACAGAAGTGGGTGTAATCACTATTGGACAAACACCAAGAGTAGATATGATCCCAGCAATACGTCCCTTTTTTCATACAAACACTGTCTTCATTGAAAAGGGAGTACTTGATCATAAGAAAAAAAGTGAAATAGAGCGTTTAGCTCCTGAAGCAGGGCAAACGGTGCTAGTTTCCCGTCTGCATGATGGAAATAAAGCGGTAATTGCTAAAGAAAAAATCTTATCTATTATACAGCAATTAATCAATGAACTTAATCAATTACAGGTAGATATTATTCTACTAGCTTGTACAGGTAAATTTCCTGAGTTCAATAGTCAGGTTACCGTAGTTTATCCTGATTTTTTATTAAATCATGTTGCTAAAGGATTATTCCGTGAAGGAGAAATTGGTGTGATTATCCCACTTCCCGAACAAAAAAGGGAAATCATAACGAAGTGGGCAGATGCTAGTCTAATTGCAATTCCAAGATTTAGTTCTCCCTATGATTTTCTTGAGTCCGCTTTAATTGAAGCAACAACTTCTTTAGAACAATTACCAATCAAGACAATTATTCTCGATTGCATGGGATATACAGAAGAAATGAAAAATATCGTCCAACAACACACAACAAAAACAGTAATCCTATCACGAAACATTGTCTATCAAAACATCGCTGAATTGTTTTGAAGATGAAAAGAAGGGACGGTTTTCCTGTTTCATTGCGCCTCGACTTGGACTTAATTGAAATAGGAGAGCTTTTTTAATTGATGATAAACCGTCCCCTTGCGCGAAAGCTAATTTCGCGCCCATAAATGCTAAATTCCCACGCATAAATCGGCAAATCCCTCACATGAACCAGCCAAAATCGGTTATGTGAGGGATACCTCATGCGTGCATTTTCGTTGAACGTACGCGCGCCCTCGCGTAAGTGCAGGAAATATAGGCGAGACTATTTTTATTCCCATCCGGGGAATCTAAGAAACAGTAATATCCTTATCCTTCAACAATTGATTTAACTTTTTTAGACGTTTAATGGAATGATGAGAAGTTCTTTGCCCAATTTCAATTACGAGCGCCTCAATTAATGTAATCACTGGAACAATCGAATATTGCATGTCACTAGATTTTACATTTAATATACTCGTTGCGTATCTGGATGCTGGGCAAGAGAGATGATCTGTGATTAAGATCATCGGTATCTGTCGCTGGTGACAATATTCTGCTACATCCATCGTTAATTTTGTATAAGGTGAAATGGCAAAAATAACAACGACTTGATTATCTTCAACATGTAATAATCGATCATAAACAAAACTGCTGTCGGAACTAAGCTGTCGAACATTAGGATGAAATTCGGTTAACATATATTCAAAATAATCGGATGCTACTTTAGAAGTTCGAAATCCAATAATATTAATCATTTCCGATTTGACAATTAACTCAACTGCTCGTTCAAATTTAGCAGCTAATTGAGTTGTCATTGTTTTATCAAGTAGATTCATCACTTCTTCCCATGACTGATTCAACGTTCCTTGTTGTTCATTACGCGAAAAGGACTTTTCTAGATGCCACCATGTTGGTTGAGAAGTTTCGATTGTATAATAGTGAAATTGTTTTTTAAAATTGCGATAGCTGTCATACCCGACTTGTTTCATCAAACGTACAATCGTTGTTTGTCCAACACCAATGTTTTTGGCAAGCTCTGGAAGTGATAATACACTCACCTCTTGATAATTCTCAATAATATAATCACACACAATTCTTTGCTTATTAGGAAGGTCTTGTTGAATATTGATTAACTCATTTATAATGTTTTGATTGTTCATAGCCGTTCTCCTTTATTACATTGTCTTACTTAAATATACTGTAAATAAAGAAAAATGAAAACCCAAATTAAAGGAAAAAAATTTTGCTTATTTTTAAAATAGGTTGTTTTTTTCCTTTTTATATGGTAGTGTTATGAACAACAAATATTCTGTAAATTTTAAAGGAGGAAAATTTTAAGATTTAATAAATGTAATCGGTTTTACGGGGATATTAATTGAAAGAGAGGAATGAAGATTTATGTATCGTATTGGAGTAGATACTGGAGGTACATTTACAGACGTATCGTTAATTGAAGAAAGTACAGGAAAATCCTATGTTACAAAAGTTCCATCTACACCAAGTAAACCATCCAGTGCTGTTTTAAATGGAGTAGAGCAGATCGTTAATGAATTGGGGATTGATACAAAGGATTTATCCTTTTTTATTCATGGTACAACTGTTGCAACAAATGCTCTATTAGAATTAAAAGGTGCTAAAACAGCTTTACTCACAACAAAAGGATTTAAGGATGTATTGCAAATAGGCAGGCAAACACGTCCAAAGCTTTATGAATTCAAGGCGAGAAAATCAGAACCCCTTGTTCCTAGAAATTTGCGACTAGAAGTTGATGAACGAATTAATGTGCATGGAAATGTATTAAAAACGATAGATCAATCCGAATTACAAGAAATTGCTATGGTTTTAAAAAAGGAAAAAATCCAGTCACTTGCGATATGCTTTATCAACTCCTATGTCAATCCAGAACATGAAAACGAAGCAAAATGTATTTTAAGTGAACTCGTTCCTGATATTACAACTACGCTTTCCTGTGAGATTTTACCGGAATTTAAGGAATATGAGCGCACGAGTACTACTGTAGCAAATGCTTATGTCTTACCGAAGATGGAGGTCTATTTAAATCACTTAAATGAAAGTTTAAAAGAATTAGAAATACCAAGTAATCTATACATCATGCAATCAAATGGCGGTGTTATTGGTGCAGAGACCGCAATTGGAATGCCTGTAAGAACGATGTTATCAGGTCCTGCTGGTGGTGTTTTAGCTGGAACCATAGTAGCAAAAAATACTGCCCATAAAGATATTATTACAATTGATATGGGTGGGACGAGCTTAGATGCAGCATTAATTGATAATGGTGAACCACAATATACGACGGTGAGTGAAATTGATGGAAAACCAATTAAAGTGCCGATGGTAGAAATGCACACGATTGGTTCAGGTGGTGGAAGCATTGCTTGGATTGATACTGGTGGTGCTTTAAGAGTTGGACCACAAAGTGCTGGTGCTGACCCAGGTCCTGTTTGTTATGGAAAAGGTGGAACAGAGCCAACAGTTAGTGATGCAAACGTCATTCTTGGCAGATTAAATCCAGATTCAATTTTAGGCGGAAAAATGAAAATGGATGTAGTATCAGCAAGAAAAGTAATGAAAGAAAAAATTGCTGTTCCACTGGGAATTACTGTAGAAGAAGCGGCAGAAGGAGTTCTGAAAGTAATCAATGCGAATATGGTAAGGGGAATTAGGGTGATTTCAATTGAAAAAGGTCATGATACTCGTGACTTTTCGCTAATGGCTTTTGGAGGAGCAGGTCCACTTCATGCCGTTGATATCGCAAATGAATTAGGTTCAAAGAATGTCATTATTCCACCAAGTCCTGGAATTGCTTGTGCTATTGGAATGTTAACAGCAGATGTGCGACATGATTATGTGCAAACTTATTCAAAGAGACTTTCTAATGTTCATTTAGATACAGTAAATGACATCCTGTTAACACTTATTCAAGAAGCGAAAGCAGATTTAGCACGTGAAGGGTTTACAGAGGACGCAATGGAATTACAAGTTAGTGTTGATCTACGTTATTTACATCAAGCTTATGAAATCAATGTGCCTTTAGAAGGAACAATTGTAACAAAAGATGCACTTGTTGAAGCAATAAAAGTGTTCCATGAATTACATGAAAAAGTTTACGGTTTTAGTCGTGAAGGAGAAGAACTAGAGTTAATTAATGTTCGCCTAATTGCGAAAGGAAAGATAAAGAATTTAACAACGGAAAAAACAGTGGCGAATGATCATGTGGAACTTGATAAAATTGGTGAGCGTGAAATTTATTTTAAGGATGCCTATATAAAAACACCTATTTATAATCGAGCTAGTTTATTAACGCATACAGAAATTCAAGGACCAGCAGTAATTGAGCAATTAGATTCGACCATTATTGTTCATCCGGAACAACGTGCTATTACTGATGAATATGGGAATTTAATCATTCTTTTAGAAGAAGTGAAGCAACAAGGAAAGGAAGAAATATATGAGTACAGCAAAAATTGATGGAATTACATTAGAGGTGATGAAAAACGCCTTTCATACCATAGCGGAAGAAATGGGGATAACACTTATTCGCACAGCACTTTCCACTAATATCAAAGATAGAATGGATTGCTCAACGGCTGTATATACAAAGGAAGGAGAATTAGTTGCACAGGCTGAGCATGTACCACTGCATTTAGGCTTGATGCCATCAGTTGTAAAAGAAGTACTTAAAATTTATCCAACGGAAACGTTAAAACAGGGTGATGCCATTTTAATTAATGATCCGTATATTAGTGGTTCTCATTTGCCAGATATTTTTATGATTAGTCCGGTTTTTTACGATGGTGAATTAGTAGCGATTGCGGGAAATATTGCGCATCATGTGGATGTTGGCGGATTGACTCCTGGCAGTATGTCCGTAAAAGCAACGGAGATATTTCAAGAAGGTTTACGTCTTCCTGGAGTGAAAATTAGTGAAGCAGGAGTAATGAATGATGATTTATTGCGCTTAATTAAGACGAATGTTCGTACAAGTAAAGAGGTTGTTGGGGATATTTATGCACAGCTTGCTGCGAATCATGTGGCTGAAAAGCGAATGGTAGATTTAATTGATCGCTATTCTGTAGAACATATTCATTTAAGTATGAAGGAAATTATGGAGTATTCAGATCGGAGAATGCGAGCTGCAATTAAAGCTGTTCCTAATGGCAGCTATCAGTTTCATGATGTGATTGAAGGTGACGGAATTCATAATCATATGATTGATGTAAATGTAAACGTTTTAATTGGAAATGAAGAAATTGAAGTTGATTTTAATGGGACTTCTAAGCAGGCGAAAGGTCCAGTGAACTCCACACCTGGAGTAACAAATGCTTGTGTATACTATGCAATAAAGTCTGTATTGGACCCAGAAGTTCCACCTAATGCTGGTGCTTATAAAAGCATTAAAATTACTGCTCCTAAAGGAACGATTGTCAATCCGAATTTTCCAGCACCCGTTTCCAATGCAAATCTAAATACGTCACAAAGGATAACGGATACGATTTTTGGTGCACTGGCACAAATATTACCGGAAGAGTCGATGGCAGCTTGTTCGGGTACGATGAATGGTTTTGCTATCGGTGGCTTTAATCCGGAAATCAATGACTATTTCTCCTATGTTGAAACATATGGGGGAGGTCAAGGCGCACTAAATACGATTGATGGAATGGATGGCGTTCACACGAATATGACGAACACGTTGAATACTCCTGTGGAAGTAATTGAACAAGCATTTCCATTTATCGTTAATCGTTATGGACTTGTTAATGGTAGTGGAGGGGCAGGAAGGCACCGAGGTGGGCTTGGCTTACTTCGTGAAATTAAATTATTAGGTGATGATTTTACCGTTACCTTAATGACTGACCGACAAAAGGTCTCTCCTTGGGGCTTATTTGGTGGAAAGGAGGGACAGACTTCAGCATGCACCTTCATGACACCTGAAGGAGAAATGGAAGAGTTAAACTCAAAGGTTACAATGACGGTGCCTAAGGGAAGTGCAATTATATTATCTACCTCTGGAGGTGGGGGCTATGGATCACCACTGGAAAGAGATCCGAAATTAGTGAAAAAAGATGTGGTTTATGGAAACGTTACTGTGGAACAGGCTTGTGAGCAATATGGGGTTGTGATAAATGAAGAAAATCAAACAGTGGACGAACAAAAAACGAGAGCTTTACGTAAGAGTCTTGTTTAATTTTTAAGTAGGGGTGAATGCGGATGGCAAATGAAAAAGATGTAAAATATGATGGTTCTGAAATGGATGAGATTTCATCTCCTCCATTAAAGATGATTGGCCGAGCAATTGTTTTAACGATTTTTGGCTTTTTGTATGCGTATCTATGGGCTTTACTATTAACGTCTTAAAATAAAAAATGGGTGGTGTCATAATCTAAATGACTATAACAATATTTATTATCTATTTTGGGTTATTAATTATTCTAGGTCCAGTCGGTGCCAAAATGATGAAGAAAAAGGACTCAGGGGATTTTATCTTAGCTGGACGTGCAGTGCCTTTATGGTTAGTGATTGGAGGAATTATTGCAACCTTAGTTAACACGGCAACATTACTGGGTTATAGTGGGTCTGGATACCAGGTTGGTCTGGCAGGGTATTTTTCTGCGATGGGCTTTATGGTTGCGTTAATGTGGATGGGTTATTGGTTTATTCCTAAATTACGTAGGGCAAATATCACGACACTACCTGAGTTATTTAATCGTTTTTTTGGCTGGAAACATAGAACGGTTTCGCTCACTTTAGTAATGTGCCGTGATATGGCTGTATCTGCTGGTGCAATCATAGGTATGGCGGTAGTGTTTATATCAGTCTTTGATATTTCACTGGATGCAGCAATAATAATTACACTAACAGTAACATTGAGCTTTACAGTCCTAGGTGGGATGTGGGCTGTGATGATAACGGATACAATACAAGCCGTCATTATTTTAGTAGGAACGACATTACTTATCCCGTTAGGAATTGCGCATATTGGTGGTTGGACAGCGTTTATTGATAATATTCCTAGCACACATATTGATATTTTTAGTCCAGGGGCATCACAGACAATGGCTTGGTTTATTTCAGGATTTTTAACTTTTATTGGTTACCAAACACTAATTCAACGTGGATTGGCAGCGGATAGCGAAGAGACGGCAAAAAAATCATTTGTTTATGGTGGAGCTATTTCGCTTGCTTGGTACATGGTGCCCTTCGTTGTAGGTATTATTGCTGTAGTAATCTTTCCGAATATTAATCCTAGTGACGCTTTTATTAGTGTTACAGAGTTGTTTGGTAAATTTGGAAGTCTAGCATTTGCGGTTATTATTGTTTCATCCGCACTATCGACATTAAGTGCAACCCTATTAACAACAGCTTCTAATATTGCTTATGATGTGTATAAACCATTTATTAAAAAGAATGCAACGGAAAAAGAGCTAGTACTTGTTACACGAATCTCAGTAATAGGAGCAGCAATTGTTGGGGCGTTCATTGGTCGTTCCTTACCTTATATATTAGAGCTGCTTTTGACTGGTGGAAAAATTATGGCAGGTTCTCTATCACCAGTACTGCTTGCATTAATCTTTTGGAAAGCATCAAGGAAGGCATACTATTCAACAATTTCGGCTATGATTACTGGAGCTTTAGTCATTATTATTGGCACCATTATTGGAAGTGGAGCAGCTACTGGAGCAGAAGGAGGGGTTGTATTTGTTTGGGCATTAGACCCAATTTTAGTAGGGTTACCAGTTACATTAGTTATTTTAATTTTCGGCACAATCATTGAGAATCGAATAAGATCGAAACGTAATCCAGTTGTAGAAGAAAGTATTGCGAAACAATAAGTAATAAAAGAGGAGATAATTCTTATGAAAATAGAAGAAAAATTGCAAGAAACTACATCAAGTAAAAGAGTAAGCTTTATCTATCTATCTCAAGAAGAATGTATTCAAGCTGGAGGTCTTGGGATGTCAGGAACGCTCCAAGCCATTCAAAAGTCTTTTGAATTACATGGAAAAGACGAGGTGATTCAACCACCGAAGCCTGTTATTCGATGGGGAGGTCCTGAAACAGAGGAAACAAGAGGTAGAATTATGACGATGCCTTCTTATTTAGGAGGGAATATCGATGTTGCTGGGATGAAGTGGATTCCTAGTATGCCGGAAAATCCAAAAAAATTAGGACAACCTCGTGCTTCTGCTATCATTATTTTAACGGATCCTAATAATGGTTTTCCTTTAGCAATTATGGATGGTACGATTGTTAGTGCGATGCGGACTGGAGCGGTAACAGGAATAGCAGCGAAGTATTTAGCTAATCCAAATTCTAGCCAAGTTGGTATTATAGGAGCCGGTGTACAAAGTAGAACACAATTAATGGCGATACTAGGAGTTTTCGGTAAACAAATTGAAGAAATAAAAGTATTTGATTTAAACCAAGAAAAAACGGAACAATTTGCAAAAGAAATGACAGATGAATTAGGGGTAAGCGTAGTTGCATGTGGAAGTGCGGAAGAAACATTTCATAACGCTGATGTTGTGATTACCGCAACGATGTCCACATTTCCATATGTAAAAGGTGAATGGTTAAAAGAAGGGGCTTTCCATTCAGAAATTTCTTTTTGGGATACAGCTCCTGAAGAATTAGTTCATTATGATAAGGTTGTTGTTGATGATTTTGAACATGTAAAAAGTCATGCTGTTGATGTTAGTTATCGAGCTTTTCGTGACGGTTATATCTCAGAAAGTAATATATATAATTTAGGAGATATTGTTGTTGGGAAGAAAACAGGCAGAGAAAGTGCTAAGCAAAAAATTCTTTTTAATCCAATTGGTATGTCTATTCATGATATATCTGAAGCATATCGTGTATATTTAAACGCAAAGAAACTAGGGATTGGTTCTGATTTATCATTGTGGGATTCGCCACATTGGTTTTAAGTTAAATAGAGTGGGGAAAATAAAACACCGGCTTATTTTAAAGCCGGTGTTTTATGTTTAAGTATTAAAAATATAATTGAATTTTATCTTTCAGACAATCATTAAATTAGTTTAGAAGGAAGGGCAGAAGAAGTGATTTAATATGAACTTGGGTTCAGTGTTCACCTGAGAAATACAAGTGAGAGTACCAGGGTGCTTACATTCATAAGTATGGAAAGGGGAAGAATACGTGATAAGGAAATTGAAAATAGTCATATCATTATTATTAAGTCTAGCTACACTATTAGTTTTGGCAATATTTAAGTACCAGGTTCGGTCAATTTCAAATTGATTAAATGCCTGGTGCTTTTCACGTTTTTCAGACTAATTAAATGATTTTTAATAGTATAATAAAGTGTTTACAAATAGATACCCTTTGGCTATAATATTGGATACAGTAGATTGTATCCAATATTGACTTCGTACTATTTACTTTCAAAAAGGAGATTAGAGGAAGGAGTGATTCAACGTGTACAGGTCGTGGATGTTTGTTCCGGGAAATCAAGGCAGCATTTAATCAAAGTTAGTAAGCCCGAGGCGAATGTCATTTATAATTAGACGATACTGAACCGAATGAACATAAGAAATGGCTGGAAAAGTAATGGAATACTCCTAAGAATAGTTAATAATAGGATTCAGCTCGTGTTGATTAAAAAAATATAAATTCAAGAAAGAATTCAATCATCTTATTAGAAATAGAATTCTATCCAAAATGATGAGTGGGGTACTGTAATGAGAAGAAAGATTAAATTACGTACTAAAATGTTGTTATTATCATTTGTATTAGTATCTGTTTCTGTCACTGTAAGCGGATTCACCATGCTGTACAGTATTTCTGCGTCCTTTGAAGCTGAGATTGGAGAAAGGGCGACTGCCATCGCGCGAACCATTGCACAATTAGATGAGATTCGCTCTTCCGTTGGGAGAGATGGCGGGGAAGAAGTCATTCAGCCCATTGTAGAGAGGATTCGTTTATCGACAAATGTTGATTATATTGTCGTTTTAGATAATGATCGAGTGCGTTATTCCCATCCATCGGAATCTTTTATTGGGCAAGTGTTTGAGGGCGGTGATGAAAGAGCTGCATTTTCTGAATTAGAATATACATCAAAGGCTGAGGGAGAACTTGGTTTTGCAATCCGGTCCTTTGTTCCTATTATGAATGAAGAAGGTGTAAATCAAGTTGGTGTAGTAGTTGTCGGTATTTTAGCACCTAATTTGCAGGAGCTCTTAAATGTATATCATCATGATTTACTATTTTCTTTGCTCGGTGGATTACTCATTGGATTAATAGGTGCCTGGTTTTTAGCAAATAATGTAAAAAAGCAGACTTACCAATTAGAACCATATGAAATCGCTCGTCTTTTTGAAGAGCGGTCGACCATCATGGAGGCATTGGATATTGGGATTATAGCAACAGATAATCATGGAAAAATAAGTTATATGAACCAATTAGCTTTAACATACATTGATAAAGAGGTTTATACAATCCAAGATATTTTTAGCACACGATGGGTAGAAAGAGACATTTTAAAGAAAGAAATAGTAACTAATCGCTCAATTAATTTAGATGGCACCATTTACTTATTATCGATTTACCCGCTATTTGTGAAAGAACAGTATGTTGGTTCTTTGCTTAAACTGCAGAATCGCTCTGCAGTTCATGAATTAGGGGAAGAATTAACTGGTGTTAAAGCATTGGTTGGGGCGCTTCGGGCACAGAACCATAAATATATGAACAAGCTTCACAGTATTGCTGGTTTGATTCAGCTTGAAAAAACTGAGCAGGCCTTTGATTTAATTATGGAAGAAAGTTTATATGAGAAAGATATCGTCCAATATATGAACCATCAAATTGAAGATTATGCGATATCCGGATTACTGCTTGGTAAGCAGTCTAGAGCAAGGGAATTGGGTGTTGAATTTTCAATTGATGCTGCTAGTTATTTGCAGGAAATTATGCGTCACTTCAGTACAGGAGATGTAATTACAATTCTTGGAAATCTGCTGGATAATGCTTTTGAAGCATGCCAGGAACAAACAGAAAAAGAAGTAAACTGCCTCATTCAGGGAAATGAAGATTTGTTATATGTTCGTGTAGAAGATACGGGAGTGGGGATTACAGATAAGGAAAAAAAGTTTATCTTTAACGAAGGTTATAGTTCCAAAGCTATGAATGGAAGAGGAATGGGACTGGCTATGGTAAAAGAAATTGTAGATTTAAAAGATGGAGACATACAGATTACAGCTAATAATACTGGAACAACAGCAATTGTAGAAATACATTCGTTAGGATAGGAGGAAATTTGATGATTAAAGTAATAATTGTTGAAGATGATCCTATGGTTTTAGAGGTAAATAGATCTTTTTTAGAGAGAATCTCTGGTTTTTCATTGATAGGTACTGCAGAAACAGGAAAAAAGGCTATACAAATCATTGAAGAAAAAAACCCCGACTTGGTTCTGTTAGATGTTTACTTACCTGATTTTTCAGGAACTGATGTCTTACTCGAAATTCGAAAAAAAGAAATACCTGTTGATGTTATTATGATCACCGCAGCAAGAGATACGAGAACTGTCCATCAACTCTTTCGTTTTGGTTCGATAGATTATTTAATTAAACCATTCCATTTTAATCGTTTTGAGCTTGCATTAAATAATTACGCAAAACTGTGGAAAAGGTTTACGGATGAGAACATAATGGGTCAGGCAGATATTGATAATTGGTATGATATTAAAACAACAAGGGAAAAAGTTTCGGAGCTTCCAAAGGGTTTAAGTGAAATTACAATGAAACAAGTTATGATGACTGTATATGAACAGAAGAAGCCCTTAACTGCCGAGGAATTAGCTGAACAATTGGGAATGGCTCGTGTAACAGTACGTCGATACTTAGAGTATTTAGAAAAGGAGAAAAAAGTAAATATTCAAGTGAAATACGGAAAAGTAGGCAGACCAAGTAATTACTATTTTGTATAGTAGATGAATATTTCTGTTCTAAGGGAGATTCATTAAAAAAATAAAATATAGACCAAAAAGGAACGAAAAGAACAATATGGTCAAATTCTTGTAACGGGAATGTATGCACTTTATAATTTAAATAATCAATTTTGTCCGAATTTTGAAAGAGGTGATATATTTAATGTTTTTTTGAGAAAGTAATGAAAGCTGTAATCTTGTTATTCATATTTATTTTATCTGCTTGTCAACAAACATACCCAGTAGATCATGAGCAGTTAAGCAAGGAAGAACGAATTGTTATCCGTTTTTCTCATGTTGTTGGTGAAAATACTCCTAAAGGTCGTGCGAGCAGGAAATTTGCAGATCTAATAGAAGAGCGTACTAATGGTTATGTTGAGGTACAAGTATTCCCGAACAGTTTTCTTTATAAAGATGGCGAAGAAATTGATGCATTGCTTAATGGTGATGTACAAATGATTGCTCCGTCTACATCGAAAATAACATCACGAGTTCCGGAATGGCAGGTAATCGATTTACCATTTGCCTTTGATAGTGTCAGAGAAGTTCGGGAATATGTTGAAGGTCCAGTTGGAAAAGTATTAATGAAAAAGCTGGAAGGGGAAGGAATGTATCCTTTAGCATTTTGGGATAATGGATTTAAACAAATGACTAATAACCGCACTCCTTTACGAGTGCCAGACGATTTTAAGGATTTAAATTTCCGTATTATGCAGAGTGAAGTGTTAATGGAACAATTTAATTTGCTCGGTGCAAATGCTAGAGTGGAAACCTTTGATCAATTATTCCCTGTTTTGAACGATGCCAAACTTGATGCTCAAGAGAATACCCTTTCAAATATTATGAGTAAAAATATTCATACCGTGCAGGACTATGTAACTTTGAGCAATCACGGTTATCTTGGTTATATCGTTTTGATGAATGATGCGTTTTGGAGGGAACTACCAGATGATATTCAAATTATTATTTTAGAGACATTAGAAGAAATGAAAGATTGGACAATTAAATTAGCAGATGAAGAAAATAAAAAACACTACAATAAAATTAAAACAAAAGAGGATTTAACTATACATGAATTAACATCAGAAGAAAGACAGTTATGGGAAAAGGCTTTTATACCTCTATACCAATCTTTCAAAGAAAGGTATGGAGCTTCGTACATTGAAAATCTTCCAAGGTATATCGAAGTGAATAAAAATAAATAGAAAATAAGAGAGGGGAAAAAGTGATGATAGTGAAAAAGAATAGGCTATTCTTGATTATTGTGGGGATGATGTTCCTATTTTTTCTAGCAGCTTGTAGTGACGATAATGAAGACACTGAAACGGAAGGCGGAACGGCTGACTATCCAAGTACAGTGACAATCGGAACAGCTTCTCAGGGAGGGACTTATTACATTTGGGGAGGTGGATTAGCAAATTTATTAGAGGAACATCTTGATATTGTATCAAACGTAGAAGTTACAGGTGGACCGGTACACAATATTCAACTCTTAGATGTAGACGATATTCAAATAGGTATGGTTACGGTTGGACCGTTGTATGAAGGGGTTACTGGAGAAGGGGATTGGACGGAAAAAGAACATACGGATATACGTGTTATCTTTCCAATGTACAACACACCATTCCATTGGTGGTCTACGGCGAGTTCCGGTGTAACAAGTATTATGGAGCATGAAGGAGAGCGAGTTGGCATTGGACCATCTGGAGGTACGCCTGGAACCTATAATCCATTAATCTATGAAGCACTCGGAATTGAGACAGGGGAACAAGTTGCGGCTGGAGCAAGTGATATGGCTTCTCAAATGATGGATGGACAACTTGATCATATTGGCTTTTCCGCTGGGATTCCAATTTCTTCAGTTACAGAAATTGAAACACAAACGGACATCAATATCTATGGAATTGATGGAGAAGAGCGTGAGAAGGTGAAAGAAGAATTGCCATATTTTACTGATTATGTTATCCCTGCTGATACGTATGATTCGCTTGATTCTGATTTAGAAACGATTGCACAGTATAATTTTGGCGTCATTCATAAAGATGCAAATGAGGATTTTGTCTATGACTTTGTAAAGGCCTATCACGAAAACATTGATGATATGATTGCAACACATTCTTCTGCTGAAGAAGCAAAAGATCCTGAAGCAATTCTTATTAATGAGGAGTACCATATGCATCCAGGTGCTATCCGTTATTATGAAGAAATAGGTATCGAACTGCCAGAAGCAGTTTATCCCCCTGAATGGGAAGAAGAGTAGCATAGTAGAGTAGATTTTTTGAAAAAAGCATCTATCATCATGATATTTAAGAGGGGGATAAATCATGGCAAAAGGAGATAACTACAATAATGAATTAGAAGAAGAGAAGATAGTGACAGAAGATGGCAAATTAGATACAGCGGTTGTTGAGGAAAACATGGAAGAGTCTTCTGCTATGAGAAGTTTAACAGGTTGGGTTCGTTATTTATTCATGGCAATTGCTATTGTTGGAGCTTTATTCCATCTATATATTTTGAACTTTAAACCAATCGACCCCTGGGTTTTTCGTAGTACGCATTTAGTATTTGGTACGGTTCTTGGTTTAATGTTATATCCTGGGTGGAGAACTAAATCAAATAAAATACCTATTATTGATTGGATTTTAATTATTGTCTCTATCTATATTGGTTTTTATATTTATGCTAATCTAGACCAGCTTGTTTTTCGTTTTGGAGTTACACCAACAGATTTGGACTTTTATGTGGCACTTATTGGTTTACTTCTCGTTATTGAGTTTACGAGAAGGACAAGTGGTTGGACATTACCTATTTTAGCAATGGTTTTTATCGCTTATGTATTTTTAGGTCCATATTTTCCAGGTATATTAAATCATAATGGATACTCATTAGAACGATTTGTAACCTATGTATATGGACTTGACGGTGTATTTGGGGTCACAACGGATGTATCCTCCAAGTACATTATTCTCTTTATCATTTTTGGTGCATTTTTACAAATGTCTGGAGTTGGGCAATATTTTATGAACGTTGCTTTTTCAGCAGCGGGGAATATGCGTGGTGGTCCAGCGAAGGTCGCGGTCATTTCTTCTGCGTTGATGGGAATGATTAACGGCACTTCTGCTGGTAATGTTGTCGCAACTGGATCCTTAACGATTCCGCTCATGAAAAAGACAGGTTATCCAGCTCGATTTGCGGCTGCAACAGAAGCGACTGCTTCTTCAGGTGGACAAATTCTCCCACCAGTTATGGGTGCGGGTGCATTTCTAATGGCCGAGATAACGGGAATCAAATATTCAGAGATTATTATTGCAGCAACGATCCCGGCCATATTATATTTTGTATCGGTATACTTTATGGTTGATTTCCAAGCAATGAAATCAGGACTGCGGGGAATACCCCGAAAGTTATTGCCTGACGGAAAAGAGATATTGAAACAGGTATATCTATTTATCCCAGTTTTATTACTGATCGTGTTACTTATTCAAGGTAGATCTGTCATTATGGCAGGGACAATTGGAATTATTTCCAGTTTTGTGGTAAGTTTGTTCAATAAGAAAACAAGGATGGGATTAAAACAGATTCTATTAGCATTAGAATTGGGGATGAGAAACGCTTTACAACTCATTGCAATCGTTGCTTGTGCTGGTATTATCGTCGGTGTGATTGCTTTAACAGGAATTGGCCAACGTTTTAGTTCTTTGTTATTATCTATTGCAGACAATAACATGCTGCTTGCTCTTTTATTTGCAATGGCGATATCTATTATCTTAGGTATGGGAATGCCGACAACAGCTGCTTATGCGGTTGCTGCATCTGCTGTAGCACCAGGGTTAATTGGAATGGGATTAGACCCTTTAACTGCTCATTTATTTGTATTCTACTTTGCTGTAATTTCTGCGATTACACCTCCTGTTGCATTAGCAGCATTTGCAGCTGCAGGGATAGCAGGCACAGATCCAATGAAAACAGGGATCAAAGCCTTTCAGCTTGGTCTGGCAGCATTCATTGTGCCATTTATGTTTTACTTTAGTCCAGAGCTTATACTCGCCAGTGGATCTGCAGCTACGATTGTCCTAGCGATTATCACTGCAACAATTGGGATTTATATACTGGCTGCCGCTGTTCAGGGATGGTTCTTTAAAAAGGCTGCATCCTGGTATAGCCGAATTATCTTACTGAGCTCAGCATTGTTATTTATGTTATCTGGTATTATCACAGACCTTATTGGACTTGGTTTAGTTATTCTAGTGATTGTCATACAAAAGTATATAAACAAATCAACAGGTATTAATAGTCAAAAACAAGCCGCGGGATAAAAGCTATCAGGGAATTTCCCTGATGGTTTTTATATATACTTTTTATAAAGTATCATACGTATTAAGTTATCCTGTCTATCTATTATAAGGAAGAAATCAATCAGGGGAAATGGGATGGAAATGGAAGAACAGATAAAAGATAATCAAAATAAGCCAAAGCGAACAATACGTATGAAGCAAATCATTATATTATCGATTGCAAGCCTTATATTTGTACTTTTGTTAGTATTCATACCAGTCAGTGTGGAGTGGAGCGCCCGAGTGGCAATTGCTGTTATGGTCTATGGTCTCATTCTATGGGCGTTCGAACCAATACCGCTTGGCTTAACATCTATTCTTATGCTCGTCCTTATTTTATTCTTGCATGCAGCTTCTGTTGAAACAGCATTAAGTGGATTCTCCTCTCCAGCAGTTTTCTTAATCATTGCTGGAATGATGATCGCAAAGGCAGTCAATGCTACACCTCTCATGGAGCGAATCACATTTGCCATTTTAGCTAAATGGGGAAGTTCAGCAAAAGGTATTTTCACAGGAATGTTTTTACTTATGCAAATTCAAGCATTTTTCATTCCTGCTACTGCAGTTCGGGCGCAGTTAGTGACACCAGTTGTTCTTACTATATTAAAAACGGTTGGTGCTAAAAAAGGGACTAATTTTAGTAAACTGATGTTAATTGGTACTGCCTATGCTGCAAATATTAGTGGAACGGCAATTTTAACGGCTGCAATTGGAAATATACTTGCGATTGAAATTTTACAGTTGTATATTGGAACGACCTTATCTTATTTTGATTGGTTTTTATATGCTGTTCCCATTTGGATTCTGCTCATTCTAACCATTCCGGTGATTGTTTGGAGATGCTATCCGCCAGAGGATTTTTCTTTTGATGAGCTGCAGGCAGAGATGGTTAAAAAAAGGGATGCATTAGGTGCTTTTTCAAAAGTGGAAAAGAAAACGATTGTGATTTTAATTGTCACGGTCCTATTATGGATGACGCAATCTTTACATGGTTATCATCCAACAATTCCAGCTTTATTAGCAGTTGTCCTATTTGCGCTTCCTGGGATTGGAATCGTTAATTGGAGAAAAGTCATTGATGTTAATTTTGATATGGTGTTATTAGTTGGTGCAACATTATCACTTGGATTTATTTTAATTGATACAGGGGCAATTGACTTATTAGGAAGTCTCTTAACTTCAGATATAGTTATACAGGCTTTCAGCAATCCATGGGCAGCAATGATATTAGTAGTTATTCTTTCACAAGTTTATCATTTAGCTGTAACGAATGTTTCTACAGCTGTAGTGACATTATTACCTGTATTAATCGGATTATCACTAGAGGTGGGAATCGATCCAATTGCGATTGCATTTGCTTCAGCGATAACATTGCTGTTTGGCTATATCCTCGTAGTGGAGACGATGCCAAACGTTGTCATTCATGGAACTGGTATGCTTGAGCAGCGTGACTTTTATATTCCAGGAATTATCGCAACAATTGTAACAACGATTATTACTTTCGCTGTTGCTTTTGTGTGGTGGCCATTGCTTGGATTTTGGCCATAAAAAATAGGGGTTTTATTGATAACATTTAAAACAAAAAGGAATAATCGTGGTGCCTTTATTTATCATGAAGGCATCACGATTATTTGTCATTTATTAGGATTTTATTAGTATCAGTCAATTCAATGGAAAAATGTTTAGCTGAAAAAGTCAGGTTCAAAAATAAGGACTGGTACCTTCAACTAAACGTTGTTTTATGCCACAAATTATCCTTCATTTATTCTTTTTTCTAATTGACTTTGGATATTGGATACAGTATACTACTTTTTAACGGATTATTTAGACACTTGCAAACAATTTAAAAACGAGAGGTTTCCTAAAATAGAAAGGGGAGAAATACTGATGAATTAAAATAAAAGCGAAGCAACTATATTATTTCCAGAAGACCTTCCTGAAAAGGTTATCCAGTGTATAAAGCTGTGCATTCCCGATTATTTTGGATCCGCTTTCTAAGGCGTTGCTACGAAATTGGTGCAAATATTTGAAGAAATAGTACGGGAACTAGGTGGAGAGAATCTAAGAAGCAATATTACATAAAAGTATAGAAATGATTATTTTCCCAAGTAAAATTAAATCTGGATTGAGGTTCATGTTTGTTTAGAGGGCTATGAAATGATAATAATAAAAACGCTTATCGGCTCTGATTTTAGATATCTAAAATCATTTTTACTCAAAATCATGATGAACAAAACAAGGGGATTTTCCTCATAGAATTAAATGGACCGAAAGCAATTTAATGAAAAAGAACACAAAGTTAGCAAGGAGAATAATAAGGAGGAAATATAATGATGGCAGATGAATTACAAGCAAAAAGTTCATCAGAAGAATTAGAAATGATCCGCAAAAGTGTAAGAGCATTATGTGAGAAATTTCCAGAGTCTTATTGGAGAGAAACAGATGAAAACGAAGCATATCCAGAAGAGTTCATCCGTGCATTAACGGAAGAAGGATGGTTAAGTGTATTAGTTCCTGAAGAATATGGTGGTGCTGGTCTTGGCATGCTTGAGGCAGCGATTATTTTAGAAGAAATTAATCGCTCGGGTGGAAATGCTGGGGCAGGACATGCGCAAATGTATACAATGGGTGCGGTGCTGCGACATGGGAGTGAAGAACAGAAGCAGCGTTTTCTGCCAAAAATTGCGAGCGGAGAATTGCGTCTGCAATCATTTGGGATTACCGAGCCTACAGCTGGAAGTGATACGACAAATCTTGACACGATGGCAGTTAAAAAAGGTGATAAGTATATCGTTAATGGACAAAAGATTTTTATCTCTCGTGCAGAGCATTCCGATTTAATGCTGTTACTTGCTCGTACTACATCAAAAGAGCAGGTGAAAAAGAAAACGGATGGAATTAGTTTATTCCTATTAGATATGCAAGATCAAAAAGATAACCTTACGATTGTTCCTATTGAAACGATGATTAACCATGCAACAACAGAGATTTTCTTTGAAGATGTTGAAATTCCTGAAGAAAACTTAATTGGCGAAGAAGGCAAGGGCTTCCGCTATGTATTAAGTGGGATGAATGCGGAGCGTGTGTTAATCGCAGCTGAAAGTATTGGCGATGGATTCTATTTCATCGATAAATCTGTTCAGTACGCAAATGAGCGTGAAGTATTTAATCGTCCAATCGGTCAAAATCAAGGTGTACAATTCCCAATTGCACAAGCTTATATGGCGATTGAAGCGGCAAGACTAATGCGTGATAAAGCTGCTGCGATGTTTGATAATGGATTAGGCAATGGGGCGGAAGCAAATATGGCAAAATATTTATCAGCAGAGGCAGCGTGGAGTGCAGGTAACGCAGCAATGGATACATTCGGTGGGTATGGCTATGCCAAAGAATATAATATTGAGCGTAAGTTCCGTGAAGCACGTTTGTATAAGACAGCGCCTGTTACAAATAATCTGGTTACAACATATGTTGCTCAACATGTATTGGGTTTACCACGTTCATTTTAATTAAAAGGTACGTAAACCATTCGGACAAAAAACATGAGTGACCAAATCTTTATCCTGGAGGGATGATATTGACAACATTAAGTAATGAGTTAGCTCGTTATGTTGTTTCTTTAAAGTATGAAGATATACCAAAGGAAGTAGTAGAATTTACGAAGCTTTGTATTCTTGATTATTTTGGCTCTGCCTTCTCAGGTGCAGGAGAAAACCCTGTGCAAATGATTGATGAAATGGTTCGGGAAATGGGTGGTACACCGCAAGCCTCGTTAGTTACCGGGGGTTCTACTTCAGTTGTGAATGCTGCACTTGTAAACGGAGCAGCAAGTCATATTTCAGAAGTTGATGATATTCACAAGGGCTCGATTATCCATGCGGCTACAGTTGTCATACCAGCAGCATTAGCGGTAAGTGAATGGAAAGAATTGAGTGGAAAAGATTTTATTACAGCGGTAGTCGCTGGCTATGAAGTATGTTTTCGAATTGGGGAAGCAGTTAGTCCATCACATTATTATTATTGGCATAACACGTCGACATGTGGGACATTTGGATCTGCCGCTGCTGCAGCGAAATTACTTGGGCTAAACGAAGAACAGGTTGCTGCAACGCTAGGCTCTGCTGGAACACAAGCGGCTGGACTTTGGGAGTTTATTGTAGATGGTGCAATGTCAAAGCAACTTCATCCAGCGAAGGCAGCAATGAATGGTGTTATGAGTGCATTGCTTGCTGAAAAAGGTTTTACAGCTGCGAAGAAAATTCTCGAAGGTCGACGCGGGTTCTTTGAAGCAATGAGTGAAGAATATGATGCAATCAAAGTTACAGATGGTCTTGGTGAGCAATTTAAAATTATGGAAAATTCCTTTAAAATACATGCTTCTTGTAGGCATACACATCATGCAATGGATTTAGCAATTGATATAAGAAAGGGAATTGACCTTGAACAAATTGAAAAAGTAACAGTAAAAACATATCAAGTTGCACTTAATATTACAGATGACGAGCAGCCAGATACAGTTTATGCAGGGAAGTTCAGTCTCCAGTTTTGTACAGCGCTTGCCTTGTTGAATGGAGAAGGTGGCTTGGATCAGTTTACTGAAGAAGTTCTTTGGGACGAAGAAATTCGTTCCTTGATGGAAAAAGTGGAACTCATTACAGAACCAGAAATTGATCAGGCATATCCTGAACAATGGGGTGCCGTGCTTGAAATAAAATTAACAACAGGAGAGGTTTGGAATAAGGAGACAGACTTTCCAAAAGGAGATCCAGAAAATCCAGTAACAGCTGGGGCTGTGCAGGAAAAATTTATGAAACTATCAAAGAACGTTAACGAAGTGAACCCAGCAGACTTTGCTGAGCAGGTTTTACAATTGGAAAATCTGAATCGGCTTCAAGATTTAATGGAAGCGTTCGCTGTAGCAAAAGCAAAATAATATTGGAGATGAACATGAAGGTGAACGAGAGGAAGGGAACGAAGCTAGACAGAATCACGAATAAATTGGCAAGATTATCAGAACCAGAATTAGGGTATGCCGAGAAGTTTCTTAATGCTTTATTTACTGAGGAAGAGAAATCTTTTAATCATTATTTAGGAAAGTTTTTGGAAATTGACCACGATGCTGAGTCATTTACAATGAAACTCGGTAAACAGACGGAGAACACATACGGGATAGCTCAGGGTGGAGCAGTTTTTAGCCTTGCGGATATCGCTATCGGCTTTCATCTAATCGATCGGTTATCGGAAGGGGTTCACGTTTTTACATTGGAATTGAAAATGAATTTCATTAAAGCTGGTACTGGTAGTTATTTACGTGCGATACCGTCGATTCTTCATCTCGGAGGTACGACGGCTGTGACTGAATGCGAAATTTTCAATGATAAGGATGAGCTCGTTGCTAAAGCATTTGGAACATTTTATTTGAAACGGCTAATGCGTTAAAAAGGGAAGTGAGTTTTTGCGGATTATTCAATATGGTGAGATTGTGGAACAGGTAAGTATACTATGTCAAGAAGCGAATGTGGAGCTTGGCGAGGATGTGATGAATGCCTTCCAACAGGCGCTTCGAACAGAAAAATCGGAAACCGGGCGGGAAGTAATCGAACAGCTTATTGAAAATGCAGAAGTTGCCGTGCAGGAATATATGCCGATGTGTCAAGATACAGGAACGGCTGTATTCATTGTGGAAATTGGTCAGGAATGCCTAATTGCAGGCGGCATTTTAACGGATGCGATAAATGAAGGAGTGCGAGAAGGGTATAAGGCTGGTTATTTACGTCATTCGGTGGTGAAAGACCCACTTGGCAGGAAGAATACAGGGGATAATACCCCAGCAATAATTCATATTGAATATGTAGCAGGGGATACACTCACACTGCATATGACAGCTAAAGGTGGCGGTGCTGAGAATATGAGTGATTTGAAAATGCTCCAACCTTCTGACGGGTTAGAGGGAATCAAAAAATATATCCTTGATGTTGTGAAAGTTGCTGGTCCAAACGCTTGCCCGCCCCTCGTTGTCGGCATCGGAATTGGGGGAAACTTTGAGCATTGTGCTTATTTAGCTAAAAAATCATTATTTCGCCCAATAGGAGAAAGACATAAGGAAGCGGAAGTAGCTAATCTGGAAGAGGAATTAATGGCCGAAATTAATCGCCTTGGAATTGGACCACAAGGAATGGGTGGTTCAACTACGGCGTTAGATGTGAAAATTGAAGTGGAAGCCTGTCATATCGCTTCTCTCCCAGTTGCTGTCAATCTTAATTGTCATGCGAGCAGACATAAACAAGTAGTCTTGTAGAGAAAGTGGGGGATTGTTTTTGACAAAAGATATCACATTGCCACTTGAAAAGGATGTTTTAAAGGAATTGCACGCAGGTGACCGCGTTCATTTGTCTGGAACGGTTTATACGGCAAGGGATGCTGCCCATAAGCGGATGTTTGAAACGATAGAACGAGGTGGCGAATTACCATTTGATATACAGGGGCAAGTCATTTATTATGTTGGTCCAACCCCTGCAAAGCCAGGACAAGTCATCGGTTCAGCTGGACCGACAACGAGCAGCCGCATGGATAAATATACACCGAAACTTCTTGAAATAGGTTTAAAAGGAATGATTGGGAAGGGATATCGTAATGAAGAAGTAAAGCGAGCGATTGTTGATTATGAGGCTATTTACTTTGCAGCAGTTGGTGGGTCTGCAGCACTTATTTCAAGGGCGATTAAAGAGGTAGAGATCATTGCCTACGCAGATCTTGGCACGGAGGCAATCCGGAAAATGAAGATTGAAAGATTTCCTGCGATTGTCATCCATGATATTTACGGTGGAGACCAATATGAAGCAGGTGTAAAACAATTCAGGGAGTAGATTAGCAGCAGGTGATATAGTATTGGCTGCTGATTTTCCATATAGATTTTATCCTAATTTATTGATAGCGTTTACAAAGGGGTGAGAGAAAATCGATTCAAATCATTCCGGTTGTCCGTTACAACCCATGGTATCTGCATAAGTCTTTAGAATTTCTATCAAAAAATATTGAAAAATATCCTTTCGAGGAAATGTTGGACGCTGAGTTCGAACTTAAGGATATTATGAATGCACTGGATAAGTCTGCTTCTAGAGAAGTGACACGAGCTTCAATTATTATGAGTTGACTAATCATTTTAAGTGAAGTTTTGCAAATAAAAAATAATTAATGGAGGTAGAGAAGATGAGTAGCACGAAAATGTATGTTTTGGACACTGGAACAATGAAGATGGATAAGAACTATATGGTAGCAATGCATAACCCGGCAAGTGTTGACCAACCAAATGTACCAGCGGAATTTGTGGAATTTCCAGTTTATGCCGTATTGATTGATCATCCAGAAGGTAAAATTTTATTTGATACTGGCTGTAACCCGGAAGGTATGGGAGATAACGGCAGATGGCCGGAAGGAGTTCAGAAAATGTTCCCTTCCTTTCAGGATGAATCTTGTTACTTGATTAACCGTTTGGAACAAATAGGCGTCAGTCCAAAGGATATTAAATATGTTGTTGCTTCTCACCTTCATTTAGATCATGCAGGCTGTTTGGAAATGTTCACAGAAGCAACGATTATCGTACATGATACTGAACTTGCAAATACGATGAAGCAGTATGCCATGACGAAAGATATGGGTGCCTATATTTGGGCAGATGTGAATAAATGGATTGAAAATGACCTTAACTGGAAAACTATTATGCCGCATGAAGATGAGCTGGAACTGGTGGATGGTATCAAAATCCTTAATTTTGGTCCGGGGCATGCCTGGGGATTAATCGGCCTGCATGTGGAATTACCAGGTACGGGAGGAGTTATTTTAGCATCTGATGCTGTCTATTCAGATGAGAACTACGGTCCACCTGTAAAGATTCCTGGTATCATTTATGACTCAATCGGATATCTAAATGCCGTTGAGAAAATAAAAAAATACGCAGCGCGAACGAACTCTCAAGTATGGTTTGGACACGACTCAGCTCAGTTCAGAGAATTTATAAAATCGACAGAAGGTTTTTATGAGTAATTTATCAAAAGAAAATAGCTTCATTTATTTAAATGAAGCTATTTTCTTTCATAGATTAAGATAAAGGAGTGAAAAATACATGCTTCAAACAGAGACAATGTATGCCGGCTCTTATATTGATGGAGAAGAAATAAAATATAATCAGCGTGAGCTTAAGGTGTTGAATCCGTATAATCAGGAAGTCATTGGGAAAATATCTCCTGCAATGGTTGGAGATGTCGAAAAGGCGATTTTAAATGCAGACAAAGTTTTTCATGAAAAAATGAAGAATATGCCTGCCTATGAACGTTCGGAAATTTTGAGGAAAACAGCGGATCTTCTAGAGGAAAGGTCACAAAAGTTTACAGAGATGCTGTCACTTGAAGCCGGAAAACCGATTCAAGAAAGCAGGGGGGAAGTGGCACGAGCAGTTCAGGTTCTTCGATTTGCATCGGAGGGGGCAAAATCAATCTATGGTGAACAGATCCCTCTCGATAGCGCAATCGGTGGGGAGAACCAAATGGGGATTACGAAAAGAGTTCCTCTTGGTGTCATTGCAGCGATTACCCCATTTAATTTTCCATTGAATCTTGTCTTGCATAAGGTAGCACCAGCTATTGCCACAGGAAATACAGTTGTCTTGAAGCCTGCAGAAAAAACACCATTTTCTTCTGTTCTGCTTTATCAATTATTAGAAGAGGCAGGCTTGCCAAAGGGTGCATTAAATATCCTGATGGGACCAGGTCAGGAGTTAGTTGAACCACTCGTCACGCATCCTAAGGTGAAAAAAGTAACATTCACTGGGAGTGGGAAAGTTGGTTGGATGATTAAGGAAATGGCGCCAAGAAAGAGAGTAACGCTTGAGCTTGGTTCGAATGCACCTAATATTATTTTTGCGGATGCAGATATGAAACAGGCTATACAAGCGATTGCAATGGGAGGATATACATTCGCTGGGCAGGCTTGTGTTTCTGCACAACGAGTCTATGTGGAAAGAAGTATTTATGACGCATTCGTAAAGAAACTAGTTACAGAGCTTAAGAAATTGAAAACTGGCAATCCACTTGATGAAGGAACATCCTTTGGTCCAATGATTACAGAAGATGCGGCAATCCGTGCCGAATCATGGATAAATGAAGCTGTGCGACAAGGGGCGGAGATTGCTATTGGTGGTAAAAGAGATGGGACAGTAATGGAACCGACAGTCATTACAGATGTGAGCTCGGATATGAAAGTTGTTTGCGCAGAAGTATTTGCTCCTATCGTATGTATTTTGCCATTTGAAGTGGAAGAGGAAGTGATTGCTTCTGCGAATGATTCAGAGTTCGGTTTACATGCAGGAATATTTACGAAAGATATTAATCGTGCTTTCCGTGTAGCAGATGCCATTGACACTGGTGGAGTCTGGATAAATGAAGTGTCCGTCCGCCGTTATGACCACATTCCTTATGGAGGTGTGAAAAATAGTGGGATAGGTAAGGAAGGAATCAAATATGCAATGGATGATATGACAGCAATTAAATTTATAGGGATAAACTTAAAAAAATAGAAGAGGGGATAAAAAATGGAAGTAAAATCAGCTGTACTAAGAGAATCAGCGGCAACAACACCATATGCCGACAGTCAACCAATCAAAATTGAAACTTTGAAATTGGATGAACCAGAACTTGGTGAAGTGTTAGTCGAAATACGGGCTGCAAGCCTTTGCCATTCTGACTTATCCGTGATTGATGGAAGCAGGCCCAGACCCTTGCCAATGGCACTTGGTCATGAGGCAGCAGGGATTGTGAAAGAGATTGGCGAAGGAGTAACAGATTTGGAGCCTGGAGATCATGTTGTCTGTGTATTTGTCCCAAGCTGTGGTCATTGTGTTCCTTGTATGGAAGGACGACCTGCTCTATGTGAACCTGGTGCAAATTCCAACGGAGATGGTACATTAATTGGAGGGGGAATCCGTCTTCACCATGGTGAGGAGACAGTTCATCATCATGTTGGTGTATCGGCTTTTTCCGAGCATATTGTTCTTTCCCGAAACTCCCTCGTTAAAGTGAACAAAGATATTCCTTTTGAAAAATTAGCCTTATTCGGTTGTGCAGTTATTACTGGAGTCGGTGCAGTTATCAATACGGCGCATATTAAACTAGGAAGCACAGTCGGAGTTGTTGGACTTGGCGGTATTGGATTAAGTGCCTTATTAGGTGCTGTTGCGGCTGGAGCGAGCCGAGTTGTTGCAATTGATATAAATGATAAAAAGTTAGAAAAGGCAAAAGAACTTGGAGCTACAGATGTATTCAACTCGAAAGCTGACCATGTTGCAGATGAGATTAAAGCGGCTACCGGGGGTGGATTGGATTATGTTTTTGAAACGGCTGGAGCAGTACCAGCTTTAAATGTCGCTTATGCAATTACAAAGAGAGGTGGTACAACCGTCACAACGGGCCTTCCACACCCGGAACATGAATTTTCCTTCCCATATGTCACGTTGACTGCGGAAGAGAAAACATTAAAAGGTTCCTATGTTGGCAGTTGTGTACCGAAGAGGGATATTCCTAATTTTATTGAGTTATTTAAACAAGGACGCCTGCCAGTAGATAAACTGCATGCTAAAACAATCGCGCTGGAAGAAATCAATGAAGGTTTCGATTTGCTGGCTTCAGGTGACTACTCCAGAATAATTGTGAAGTTTTAGTTATAGAATGGGGCAAGGGTGAGAATGGAAAGTACTTGTCCCATTTTTCAAATGATTGCTTGCTATCCGGAAATCTTCTAGACGGTTCTTAATCTCATTAAAGATTCAGGAAGGTTATTTTATCAAGGACTCTAGCAAATGTGCTTCCACTTTTTGCTTCATTTTCCTGCCTTCTTGGGATACAATCTAGAATAGAGAGGCTTGCATAAGGAGGCGTAAACATGTCTAAACATAAGAATCTGCAAATCGGTAATCGGGAAATGTTACATAACCAAGTCTGTACTATTTTAAGAAGTGCTATTTTAAGAGGGGAATTTGAGCCGGGGGAGCGGCTTGTGCAAACGGAACTTGCAGAAATGATTGGTGTAAGCAGAATGCCGATTAGAGAGGCGCTGCGAACGCTTGAAATAGAGGGGCTCATCACGATGGAACCTCACAAAGGTGCAGTTGTTCGCGTGTTGGAAAAAAAGGATGTAGAAGAAATCTATGAATTGCGTTCCGTACTGGAATCATTGGCATTAAAAAAGAGCATGCAGCATTTTACCGAAGAAGACTATAAACTCATCAAACAATACCATGATTCTATGATGGAGGCGACAACAAAAGAATATATTGAGCTGAATAAAGAATTCCATGATATGTTAACTAGCAGCTGTGAAAGTCCACGCTTGCTGGGATTCATTCATACTATTTCACGAGGGCTTGCTCAAGATACGCCATTAGTAATCCCTGGTCAAATGGAAAAATCTAATACTGAGCATGGGAGAATTGTCCAAGCTATTTTAGAAAATGACGGAGAAGGCGCTGCAGCATGCCTTGCTGAACATATTCAAAGAACAGGAATGGAACTTGTTAGATATTTAGATGAGAAACAAGCATAGAATTGTAAGCTTCGTAGTAGTTTGAAATAAGACTACTACGAAACTCAAAAAGATTTAAATATATACATTGAAGAAGTGTTAAAAGGTGGAGGAAATTCATAAAGCTATTCTCAGTAATATTATCTGAAGAGTTTATATTATTCCGAATGGCTGTTTTCAAGAAATTATTACATGAAACGTCTAATTTTAAAATTGTAAGATTAAAGGAATTTAAAGAATATGTTTCAAATTAAGTTACTAACTTCTGTAATTCTTGATTAATGTTAGTACGTTTTGGATTGAATTGTTAATATCTTCTGCTCCAATAACCTGTGATGATTTTCAAGTTCTTCTTTATTTGTTAGAATAACACCTTCTTCAATTGACTGCCTGATGGTCGTCTGATCGATACCTCTTTCTTGTAAAATGGCGATGGTATCCTCAACAAGTGACGTTGAGGATTATTTGATTTCGGATGTGGTTTCCGATAATTGAATCAACTGCCCACATGACACCACCTTCTTTAGAACCCCATTTAATTCCAGTATCATGGGTATCATAACCAGATTTATGACGTATTCTATCTTTCTAGGCATACGCTGTTCATGAGCAGTATATTAAGTCTGTTTTCAGCATTTTCGAAATATTGTAGTCAAAACCTAAATTTTCAACTTTCCGAAACGAAATTCTCCATAAAAACATCGACATCTTTCATCATGTTCAATACGAAACTTTTCCCATTCTCATTGTAAAGGTTAATGATGCTCTGGTGTTTATTAAGATTGATTGTTAATGACAATATTATTAGTAATATCAGGAAAAGGTTTAAATGAAAGGTCGAGAAATATTTTAATCTAAAGAATCTACTGAATAAGAAATAATTCAGATTTTACAAAACTAGGGTAGACAAACAATTTTGGATACAGTATACTGTATATAATATACAAAAGTGCAGCATCCTTGGTAAGGATAAAATTACCATATGATTAAAGGGGAGCAAGTAAATTGGCCTGAATTAGTAAAGATTAATGAGTCATGTTCCGAGATGGTAAACTTCAAAACAAATTGTTATCTCTTGGAGAGTTGATATCATTGCACCGATTATACAAAATGTTTGTCGACAATATATTGAATAATTTAGCTTTCAAACAAATAAACAAAACTACTTTTATAAGTAGGAAATATATTATGTATGTCTGTATTAAAAACTGGAATTAATGGTCTTGATCTACATTCATGATAAAGGGTTTATTGCCCTTTCTAAGTAAGTCATGGAAAAAGTGCATATTGAAGGTAGATATAGTTTGCCTAACAAACTTTTAAAAGAGAGGTGAATATTGGATGAATAAGGATAAATATGATAAGGGTCTTAAAGTTAGAGTCGAAGTAGTTGGTGAGGAATATGTTAAAAGCGCTATAAAAAATGCGACTGATTTTAATCGCCCAATGCAGGAGCTTATAACAGAATATTGTTGGGGTGAAGTGTGGGCTAGACCTGAATTACCAAGAAAAACTCGGAGTATGATTAATCTGGCTATGTTAACAGCTCTAAACCGTCCAAATGAATTGAAATTACATATTGAAGGTTCATTACGGAATGGTGTCACCCAAGAAGAAATTCGTGAAATATTTCTGCAATCTATTATTTATTGTGGTGTACCTGCAGGAGTTGAAAGTTTTAAAATTGCGCAAGAAATCTTTAATGAGATGGAAGAGAAAGGGGGTTACTAGGTTGGTTTATTTTCATTAAAACTAATCTTATTAAAGTATGCTGTTAATTTAAAAAATCTTATTAATTGGAAGCGGATACAATACATCTCCAGAGTAACTTTAGAAAGAATGGACTTACAAAGATATTGACTAATAATTGAAAGTAAAGAAGCTGTCTTTGCTTTTATAAATGAGGAAACCTTGCAAACTTAAAAATATGGAGGAATTTATAAATGAAAAAAATAAATAATGCCATGTTAGTCGTTTTAACTTTAATAACTGTAACTATCCTTTTTTTAGTGGGATGTAACAATTCAGGGAGTGTGTCAACTGAGAAGAAAGATTATACAAAAGACAATCCTCTAATAGTTAAATTTTCTCATGTTGCACCTGATCAAAGTGCCAAAGGACAAGGTGCCCTTAAATTTAAAGAACTATTAGAAGAAAAGACAGATGGTAGGGTCGAGGTTCAAGTATTTCCTTCCTCGCAACTCTACAATGATAATAATGAAGTGGAGGCTCTGCAAGGGGGAAATGTCGAGATTATAGCTCCTTCAACTGCTAAATTAGTTGGCTTCAATCCTGCCTTTCAGGTTAATGATCTTCCTTTTTTATTTGAAGATGTAGATGCAGTTCATAGGTTCTGGGATGGGGATGCAGGACAGGAACTTTTTTCTTCAATTGAAGGTTCAAACATTAAAGGCCTAGCAATTTGGGATCTAGGGTCTAAAATCTTTATTTCTAAGAAGCCAATTGAAAAACTAGAAGACTTTAAAGGCCAAAAATTTCGGACTCAGGCTGGGCAAGTTTTAGAGTCCCAATTTGATGCACTAGGAGCAATTGGAGTAACGCTACCTTTTTCCGAAGTATATACTGGTTTACAGCAAGGAACTATAGATGGTCTAGAAAATACATGGACGAGTATTGATGAACAAAAATTCTATGAAGTTCAAAAACATGCATTACTATCCTATCATGGAAGAATAGACTACGTTTTATTAACTAACAACCAATGGTATAACGATCTCCCTATGGATATAAAAGAAGCTTTTGATGAATCTGTAGCAGAGGCAACGAAGTTTGAACGTGAAATCATCACAAACTTAAATAGTGAGGCGGATAAAAGGATTAGGGAACAGGGTGATATAAAGTTTTATGAACTCAGTGATAACGAATTAAAAAAATTTAGAGATGCGGTGGAAGAAGTTTATAAGGAATACGAAGATATAATTGGTAAAGAGTTTATTGATGCAGCGCGTGAATCATAGAGAATTACTTAAATAAAGGTATTAGATAATATTATTCTTGTCATGTCTTAAAGCGAACATTGTCATTGTTTGCTTACCAATGGGAATATCTTTCGTTAAAATTATTGATATGAAGTGACACTAATGATGAACAACTAGATTTAGTTAAAAGGGTTCTAGAGAATTAATTATTTTAATCCTCACACTAGAGAGCATTCAGGTATAGGGGGTCAATGTAACCAAATGATTTTGTGAACACGGAATTAAATTACTTTTAATATGTAGGGAGGTACTTTTTTTGAAAAAAATATATGAAAAGATTGAAGATTACTTATCTGGTTCACTTATCGTTACTGGACTGAGTATACTTTTTGTCGGAGTGCTTTTTAGATATTTTTTAAAATCCCCCTTATCTTGGGCAGATGAAGTAGCAAACTATTTAATTGTGTGGGGAATATTAATCGGTACTGCTGTTGCATTGAGAAATGGTCATCACATACAAGTTGATGTGTTTTATGATAGAGTATCTCCTAAAATGAAAAAAATATTTGATACGTTTTCCTCTGTTTTAGGAGTTGCCTTTTGTTCCCTTTTGTTGATTTATAGTATTCAGTTAATTTTAATGTACTTTCAAACTCAACAAACCTCTTTACAAATAGGAATTGAACTTTGGAAAGTTTATTTAGTACTCCCGATTACAGCTTTAATGTTGGGTTATCGGTTTATTGAAAGATTGATTGATAGTATGAAAGGGGAGATTGATTAGATGGAGTGGACAATTTTCATCATTTTTTTAATTCTCCTTATGGTTCGCGTCCCAGTTGCTCTTGCGCTTCTAGTGTCAGCAGGTATCGCTCTGGCTGGTACGGGTTTTAATTTAAATGTGTTACCTCAACAAATATTTGCATCTCTCGATGAGCCAACACTTATGGCAGTACCAGGGTTTGTTTTAGCTGGTGTATTAATGTCAAAGGGCGGTATTTCAAAGGCTTTAATAGATGCACTCAGAGCATGGATTGGGCATTATTCTGGAGGGCTGTCAGTGGTTGCGATATCAGCTTGTGCAGTATTTGCAGCTATATCGGGTTCTAGCCCAGCAACTGCGGCGGCAATAGGCTCGATTATGATACCTGGGATGGTGGAAGCTGGATACAGTAAACGATATGCTATGGGTTTAATTGCAGCAGCGGGAACTTTGGGAATTTTAATACCACCTTCAATTCCATTAATTATCTACGGTACCGTATCAGGACAATCTATTGGGAGTTTGTTTATAGCTGGGGTTACACCGGGAATCGTATTGACTTTAGTACTAATAACTTTTGCTATAATCTATGCAAGAATTAATAAGTTCGGGCTTTTACCCAAAATGTCATGGAAAGAGCGACGGAATCTAACGATTAAAGCTTTACCAGCACTTTTTTTGCCAGTGCTGATTCTAGGTATTATCTATACAGGTATAGCAACACCGACAGAAGCATCTGTTGTTGCGTGTGTGTATGCTTTAATTGTTTCTGTATTTTTTTATAAAGTGATGAAGGTTAAAGATACCAGAGATATTATTACAAGTACTGTAAATACCAGTTCCATGATTTTTCTAATCATTGCAGCCTCTAGTGTATTTGGACTTTACCTTACAAATGAGCAGATACCACAAAGGGTTGCTAGTTTAATTATAGAGAATGATGTGGAAAAAGTTACTTTTTTTATCGCAGTTAGTATTCTTTTTTTCATTATGGGAATGTTTTTAGAGGCAATATCAATTATTTTGATAACCTTGCCAATCTTTTTACCTATTTTGCCCCTATTAGGCATTGATCCTATTCATTTTGCTATAGTTATGGTTATAAATATAGAAATTGGAATGATTACTCCCCCAGTAGGGCTAAATTTATTTGTTGTTAGTTCGATATCAAATGTTAAGGTAGAAGAAGTAATAAGAGGTGTAATACCATTTGTTATTTTAATGGTTTTTACTTTAGTAATGGCTATAATTTTTCCACAGCTTTCACTTTGGCTGCCTAGTTTAATGGGGTAATAAACTAAATATGTTTAGTTTATTCAATTAATTACAACCTTTTTAACTAATCAAGAGTAAGGAGTGAATAGATATATTATTTTTATCCTTTTAGAATAGGCTGAATATTTTTGCAAGTTGAGTGATCACCTCGATAAATAATTCTAAGAGGAAATCTTTATTTTCATACTATTGACATCTTTTCTGAAAAGTTCTATGCTACACATAAGACAGAAATGTCGACAATATACAATATGGATTAGGAGGATGAATTATGGTTAAGGGAGTTTTACAAACAGGCATAATTGATGCCGATGTCCATCCCTGGATTGAAGGGGATATGAAGAGGATCCTTCCTTACATGGGTAAAGCGTGGCACAAACACTTTGATGGCAGAATGGTATTTCCTGATCATCCATTAAGACCCCCATTGGCAGGAGGAACATCGATTCGTAGGGATGCTGCACCGCCAAATGGTGGGAAAGCAGGAAGTGATCCGCATTTTATGGTAGAGGATTTATTAGATAAGTACAGTATCAAACATGCGATATTGTCTTCAGTACAGGCAGGTAAGTTAGCCTGTTATCCGAATGCGAATGAGTCGTCTGTATTAGCAAGTGCTTTTAATGACTTTTTTATTGATCAATGGTTGTCTGTTGACCAGCGTTATAAACTTGCGATGGTTGTAGCCGTTCATGATCCTAAAACAGCAGCTAAAGAAATTCACCGCATAGGTGATAATGAAGGTATCGTAGCCGTTTTCATGCCTTTGATTAATATACTTATGGGAAATAGTTACTATTACCCAATATATGAAGCTGCCGAAGAATATGACTTGCCTATTTTAATTCATCCTACTGGGACGGAAGGTGGGTTTTCTACAAGTGTCGAATTTTGTGGTGGGGTGCCTACCACTTATATAGAGCGTCATACTGTTTTCCCAGAAGTTGGGTATGGAAATATTGCAAGTATGGTGCTAGAAGGTGTTTTTGTCCGATATCCTAAACTTAAGCTACTAGCTTCGGAGTTTGGCTACAGCTGGCTTCCGGGTTTAGCTTGGCGCATGGATCAGAACTGGCGAAACTTTAGAATTGAAGTACCTTGGCTTCATAAAACTCCCAGTGAATATATTTTTGAGCATATTCGAATAACATCACAACCGCTAGAGGAACCGGAAAAGCCAGAATATATGGAGCATATTTTAGAAATGATTCATGCTGAAAAGACATTACTGTTTAGCACAGATTATCCACATTGGGACAACGATTTTCCGAAGCAAACACTTACAAGAATTTCAGAAGAATTAAAGCAAAGAATTTTTCACGATAACGCTGCTGAGCTCTTTGGGCTAGATTAGTCGCAGCCTTTACACATAATCTTGTTAGCAGTCTAACAAGCTAGGGGGGGGGATAGAATAATGAAAGTGCATGTAGGTAATGTAGATGAAGTAAAGAGCGGAGAACCATTGATTAAAAAAGTGAATGGCAGAGAAATTGGTGTTTTTCATGAAAATGGAAAATGGTTTGCTGTAAAAAATAGCTGTCCACATAAACAAGGTCCTCTATGCAAAGGAACTGTTGGAGGTACCATGGTGCCAAGTGAAGTAGGACAATTTTGTTATGGCTTGGAAGGAATTGTGTTACGCTGTCCTTGGCACGGATGGGAATTTAGCTTAAACACAGGAAAAGCATTATTTGGAATTAGTGATCGTAAAGTTGCATCTTATACGGTGATAATTGAGGAAGATAAAATTTACGTTGAATTGTAAAGAGTCTTTCTTCAATGAGGATTTTCATCCCTCACCGAAGTATGATACCAAAGGAGCTTAAGTGATGAAATTTGAAAGTACCACCCTATCTCAAAAAATTGCACAATCGATTGCGGATAAAATCGCTGAAAGTAGTTTAAAACCGGGAGAGCGTTTGCTGGAAAATGAATTGACTGAAACATTTGGAACGAGCAGGGCACCCATTCGCGAGGCACTTTATATTCTTGAAAAAGATGGGCTTGTTGAAAGAATTCCGCGCCGAGGTGTTTTTGTAAAAGAATACAATCGGAAAGAACTATTTGATCTATATGAAGTGGTCTACCGACTTGAAGAAATTGCATTAGTTAAAGTGATTGAACGGGCAACAGATCAAGACATTGAAGAAGTTTCAACGTTGATTAAAAGAATGTCCGCTAATGTTGAAGGACGAGAAATAAAGAACTATTTTTCACTTCTTGAAGAGTTGCATCGTTTGTTTTTCCGATTAACGGACAATGACGTGTTAACGGAGATATATATAAAAATTAACAAACAGCTGATTCCTTTTCGTTACATGTCACTTTCATACCCGAATAGTCTGGAACATTCCATTTCGGAGTATTATGAAATTGTCCAGGGGTTGCAAAAACGCAATTCTGACGAAGTGATTAAAGCATTATATAAAAAGGAAAAACGTGCTCTCTCGACCTTGGAAAAAATCGTTAAGGACACTACTACAATTGTGAAGTCGTAACGAATTGAAATCAATTGGATAAAAATGTGGAGATGTTATAAGTGAACGAGAAAATATACGATATTACTATTATTGGCGGAGGACCAACAGGTCTATTCACAGCCTTTTATGGTGGGCTGAGGAACGCTTCCGTTAAAGTGATAGAAAGCTTGACACAATTAGGAGGTCAATTGTCTGCCATTTATCCGGAAAAAAATATATATGATGTTGCTGGTTTTCCTAAAATCAAGGCACAACAATTGATTGATGATTTGGAAAAGCAGGCTATGAAATTTAATCCAACTATTTGTTTAGGTGAAAAGGTTTTGAGCGTTAAAAAAAAAGACGAATGTCTATTTGAAATGACAACCCAAAAAACAACGCATTGGACTCGTGCAATCATTATAACAGCCGGAAATGGTTCATTTGAACCTCGTAAGCTTAAAATAGAGGGATTAGAGAAATATGAAGGTAATAATTTACATTACTTTGTGAATGACTTAAATGCTTTTAAAGATCATAATGTTATTGTTGCTGGTGGGGGAGATTCTGCTGTGGATTGGGCATTAATGCTAGAGCCGATAGCCAACCAGGTCAAACTTGTCCATCGACGTGATAAGTTTCGTGCCCATGAATATAGCGTGGAGACATTAATGAAATCAAGTGTAGAAATTGTTACTCCTGTTGAGATTTCAGGTTTTCAGGGAGGAAAGAAAATCACACATGTTTTTCTTCAAAATAAAAAAACACAAGAAAGTTATGCTCTAGAAGCAGATGATCTCCTTGTCAACTATGGATTTGTTTCTTCATTGGGTTCAATTGCAGATTGGGGATTGAATATTGAACGTGGTAATATCGTTGTTAATGCCAAGATGGAAACGAATATCCCGGGTATATACGCTGCAGGTGATATTACTACCTACCAAGGTAAGGTTAAATTAATTGCTGTTGGATTTGGAGAGGCACCTATCGCCGTTAATCATGCCAAACAGTATATTGATCCAGAAGCTAGACTTCAGCCTGGGCATAGTTCAAATATGCAGTTTTAGTATAATTGGAAGTATAATCCAGATTATATAAAATTGATGGGTTGAGGAGTTTTCCTGTAATGAAAGAGTTTGATTAAAAAAGGAGTCCTCTTGGTTATAGTACGATTTGTTTTTTAATCTTATCCAGTCTGACGATAGAATAAGTCTGAAATAGATAAATGTTCGGATATCCAGTATATAATGTTTCTAAACTTAATCAAATAATAATGGAATTTTGATGATACTTCAGTAATTAAGAGATATTTTAATTTCATTAAGGGGGTGGATAATCATGGGAAAATACACAATTGTACATCAGGAAACTTGTAATGCTTGTGGGGCTTGTGGATCATTTGCTCCTGACATCTATGACTATAATGATGACGGAATTGCATATGTCATTTTTGACGAAAACCAAGGTACACGTAAAGTTCCTGAGGAATTATTAGATGATATGGAAGATGCAATAGTGGGATGTCCGACCGATTCTATTAAAGTAGCTGATGAACCGTTTAATGGGAATTCTTTGAAATTTGAATAAGAGAAGAAAAAAATATCAGAAAGGACCAAGTTAATGAAAGTAGGGATTGTAGGAATCGGAAATATGGGAGGAAGACTAGTAAAAAAGTTCCTTGAAAATGGTGTTGAGGTTGGAATCTATGATCTTGATGAGGAAGCGTTAAATAAGTTATCTTCATTAGGGGCACATGTTGGGGAAAGTCCAGCCCAGCTTGCGGCTAATTATCCATATATTATTACAGTATTGCCTAATGTCAATATAGTAAAAGATACGTTGCTTCGTGAAAATGGATTACTAGAAGGATTTCAAGACAACAGCGTTTTAGTAGAAATGACAACCTCAATTCCATCTGTTACAAAGGAATTGGCTACGGTCATTGAAAAAAATGGGTACCGTATGGTTGATGCTCCGGTAAGCGGTGGTCTAAAAAAGGCTGATGAAGGCACACTAACTATTATGGTGGGAGGAAAAAAAGAGGTTTTTTCGGAAGTAGAACCTCTTTTAAACTACATCGGAAAGAACATTATTCATGTCGGTGACATAGGGGCCGGACACACGATTAAGGCATTAAATAATCTCCTTACAGCGTCAACATTAGCGATCACAGGTGAAGTAATGTCACTTGGTGTGAAGCTTGGCTTAGATTCAAACAAAATGCTAGAAGTAATTAATTCTAGCAGTGGAAGAAGTCTATCAAGTGAATTTAAGTTTCCAACACAAGTAATGCCACGGAAATTTGAAGTTGGTTTCACACTTGATTTAATGGTAAAAGATTTAGCAATAGCAATGAATATGGCAGATGAAGAAAGAACACCGATGTTTATCTCCAGTTCCGTTTATCAATTATGGAAAAAAGCGTGGGCACAGGGTGGTGCTGGTATGGATCATACAGCCATCGTTAAATTTATCGAAGAAATGGCTGGTGTTGAAATTAAAGGATAGACAAAAAGAAAAGGAAGCGTATATTTGATTTTGCATCTGGTTCATAAACCAAATTACTCAAATACTCTAAGAGTTTTTGCCTTAGGCAGAGTCACAAATTTAAATGGTAGGTGCGTAAGGTTAATGAAAGCAATTAGATATAAAATGGATAAAAAATTTTGAAGGTTATGGTAATTTTGAAGTTACAATGGTGTGTAAGAAATGGTTCTGACAGAGGAAGAAGTAGATGAAGGATTAAAATAATATTGATGTAAAGGGGAACTTTCTAAATAAAGAAACAGAATAGTTAAGGATGGAGAGTGTATTTTTATGGACAAACTTCTTTATATTGATGGTCAATGGACAGGTGAATTTTTAGATAAAATTTCTGTAACAAATCCTGCTACTGGAAAACAAGTAGGTACCGTTCCGAAAGGCGGAAGAAAAGAAGCCTCATTAGCCATAGAATCCGCTTATGAGGCTTTTGGACCTTGGTCGCAGCGTACTGCGTACAAGAGAGCGTCTTACCTGGAAAAATATCATGACTTATTACTAAAACATGAAAATCAGATAGCTGAGGTTCTTACAAAAGAAATGGGTAAACCCTTTAATGAGGCAAAAGGTGAAGTTTCCTATGCAGCTACATTTTTAAAATGGTTTGCCGAGGAAGGAAAGCGTGTATATGGAAGAACGATTCCTACCCATATTCAAGGGAAAAAGATGCAAGTAATAAAGCAACCAACCGGTGTTGTTGGTATTATCACTCCTTGGAATTTCCCCGCCGCAATGATTACTCGTAAGCTAGGTCCTGCTCTTGCTTCTGGGTGTACCGTCGTTATAAAGCCACCTAGACAAACGCCGCTAACTGCTGTCTTACTGGTTGAATTAGCGGAGAAAGCTGGAATTCCAAAAGGTGTCATCAATTTGGTCACAGGTAGTGCAGCGGAAATAGGAGATGAAATATTTAATAATCCCAAGGTTCAGAAGGTAACATTTACTGGTTCTACTAAAATAGGCAAAGAACTCATTAAGAAAAGCGCAGATCAAGTAAAAAAATTGTCACTGGAACTTGGAGGACATGCTCCAACTATCGTGCTGGATGATGCAAATTTGGATCTTACTGTTCAACATGTGATTGCATCTAAGTTTCGCAATGGTGGTCAAACATGCATTTGTCTCAATCGAATTTATGTACAGGAAGGTATCTATAATCAGTTTATTGAAAAAATCATTGCTGCAACAAGTCAATTGAAAGTCGGGAATGGGTTGGAAGAGGGCGTACAAATTGGTCCAGTGATAGATCATAATGCTTATAAGAAAATAAATGAGCATGTGCAAGATGCTTTAAGCCATGGCGCCCGGTGCATGTTGGGAGGTAAAGGAGAAAAAAAGCAAGGGGGGTACTTCTACTTTCCTACAATTTTAGCTGATGCATCTCCAGATATGTTGATAATGAATGAGGAAACATTCGGTCCGGTTGCACCAATTCAAAAGATAGCAAGCGAGGAGGAAGCGATTCGACTAGCTAATAATACTTCATATGGATTAGCTGCCTATATTTTTTCTGAAAGTTACCGTAGGGCTAACAAATTGATTCATGCGCTTGAATATGGCATTATCGGTTGGAATGATGGCGTTCCATCTGCAGCACAAGCCCCCTTCGGAGGAATGAAGCAAAGCGGTATTGGTAGGGAAGGCGGTTATGAAGGCATTGAGGAATTTATTGAAACCAAATATATTGCATATACGATTTAATTTTAGAAAATAATAGAAGGATTTGATTTATAGAGATAGAATCAAGGGTTATTTGGAACTCAAGCAATAAGTGTTAGAAATGACAATATATGCTTAATAAAACTAACTAATTTAGATTGTATTTTTTTTTGCTGGTTATGCATTAGGAAGATTTCCAATTATCATTGTCGTCTTTTATAAGAACAATAATTTAGAAAACTCTTTACAAGTGAAAGAGTTTCATTTAAAATATACTGTATCCAATATCCATTATCCAATAATCTGATATATATTTTATGCGGTAGAGAGGAGTTGATAGGATGTACCGATCATGGTTATTTATACCGGGAAATCAAGAAAGACACTTGAGTAAAGCAGTTGATTTAGAAGCAGATGTAATGATTTATGACTTGGAAGATGCTGTACCAGATACTGATAAACAGGAAGCAAGAATAAAAGTGAAAAAAACAATGACGAAAGCAAGTCATCAAGTAAATATTGTACGAGTGAATGCATTGGACACAAGTTATCTTATTGATGATTTAAATGGAATTATTACTTCAGAGCTTACTGGAATTATGCTGCCTAAGGTGAATAATCGGGATGATGTATTAATTGTAGATTATTTACTTGGGCAAATGGAAGTGATGTATGGGCTTGAAAATGGAATGTTGGCACTTATTCCTTTAATAGAAACGGCGAAAGGAATAGAAAATGTTTCGGAAATAGCAAAATTTAGTGAACGGATACTTTGTCTTTGTTTCGGAGCAGAAGATTATATGCTCGAATTGAATCTCAAACCAGATTCAGCGGAAACTGCTCTAAACTATGCCCGTTCTAAGCTTGTACTTGCTAGCGCAGCAGCAAAAAAAGCAGCTCCAATCGATGCCGTTTATCCGGACATTCATGATGTAGTCGGTCTCGAGGAAGCAGCAAACGTAAGTAAGCAGGCTGGCTTCCAGGGGAAATTGCTTATTCATCCAAAACAGGTGGATACCGTAAATAGTATTTTTATGCCGACACAAGAGGAGATTGATGAAGCCAGACAGATTGTTGAAAAATATAGCGCATCGATAGCTAAAGGTGAGGGAGTCACTCAACTTGATGGAAAGATGATTGATGTCCCGATTGTAGAACGAGCGAGAAAAATAATCGCTTATACCAATAGGATAGAGTAATACTTGGATGGGAGGAGAATGATGATGTTGCCTTTAGAGGGAATTACAGTTGTGGCTCTTGAACAGGCGGTTGCTGCTCCTTTTGCAAGTAGGCAGTTAGCTGATTTGGGGGCAAGGGTGATTAAAGTGGAGCGTCCAGAGGTAGGGGATTTTGCAAGAAGTTATGACACAACGGTTAATGGAATGTCCAGCCATTTTGTTTGGACGAATCGCTCGAAGGAATCGATTGAACTTGATTTAAAATCGAGGCAGGGGAAAGAAGTACTGCAGCGTTTGCTTGATAAAGCAGATATACTCATTCAAAACTTGGCACCAGGTGCCTTGGAACGAATGGGATTTGTTCCAAATGAGTTAGTGAAGAAGTATCCCAAACTAATTGTTTGCAGCATTTCCGGGTATGGAAAGGGAGGCACATACGAGCAGAAGAAGGCATATGACTTGCTTGTACAATGTGAAGCTGGGTTCGTTTCCATTACAGGCAGTAATGAGACTCCTTCAAAAGCTGGAATTTCCATTGCAGATATTGCTGCTGGGATGTATGCTTATTCAGGAATTTTAACTGCCTTATTTAACAGGGAAAAAACAGGTGAAGGTGCAGTGATTGATGTCTCTATGCTTGAAGCTTTAGGAGAGTGGATGGGGTATCCAGCCTATTATGCAGCGTATGGAGGAGAAGAACCGAAACGTTCTGGAGCGAGTCATGCAACGATTTATCCGTATGGACCATTTACTTGTGGTGACGGGAAGACCGTGTTTATTGGCTTGCAAAATGAGCGGGAATGGAATAGTTTCTGTGATATCGTTGTAAAAAATCCTAAACTTTATGAAGATCCTATTTTCAGCACGAATTCAAATCGTTCAGCGAATCGCGAAAAATTAAAGGAAATGATTGAAAGGGCTTTCGATAAGCTGAGTTCGAACGATGTGATTGAAAGATTAGAGAAAGCGAAAATTGCAAATGCTCGTCTGAATACAATGGGGGATTTCTTTCATCATCCACAGCTTCAGGCAAGAGAACGCTGGGAGCAAATACAAACTCCAAATGGAACGATTGATGCATTAAAACCGCCAGCTGTGATTTCTGGCATAGAACCAGTGATGAATCCGATCCCAGCACTTGGTGAACATACGGAAAAAATTTTAGAAGAAATAGGAATCAAACAAGAAGAATTACACAAATAAATATAGATTGATGGAGGGAAAAGACATGATAGTTAAACAAGGGTGGAATGGCAGGTTTTATGAAGACTTTGAAGTCGGAGATATTTATCCGCACCCACTTGGAAGGACGGTCACCCAAACGGACAATATTTATATGACATTGCTGACGCAAAATACGAATCCGATGCATTTTGATGAATATTATTCAGCGCAGACGGAATTTGGCAAACCGTTAGTAGACTCGACTTTTACACTCGCTTTAGTTACAGGGCAGTCCGTAACCGACCTTTCGCAAAATGCGATGGCAAACCTTGGCTGGGATGAAGTTCGATTGCCAAATCCTGTTTTTGAAGGGGATACGATTTATTCTTATTCGGAAGTAATCCATAAACGTGAATCCAAGTCCCGCCCGAATGTCGGAATTGTTAACGTAAAAACGAGTGGCTATAATCAACGTGGTGAAATTATAATCACCTTTAAGCGGACATTTATGATTTATAAACGAGACGCTGCACCGAAGAAAGAAAACACGTTATTAAACAAAGTGCTTACACAGGAAAAAGATAAAAAAGGGAATGAATAGAATGGGAGAAGTAAAAGAAATGGATTCTCTTCTTCGTCACGGCTTTAAGCGGTATAGGGGATATTCATTTACAGGTATTATCAAATACTGAGTCGGAAGCAGGATCGAATACAACAGGGATTAAAACGATTGTGGAAAAAGTGGACGATGGGTTTGTTATAACCACCTGCCCCGAGCATGGAATGTGAATTCGCGCGCTCTGTTCTTGCTCCCTCTCCCGCTCCTACCCTCTTACAAATAATTCTGACTGGTAAAGTCTAGTTGAGGGTATTCGCGCGGCAGAAAAAGCGTAGACATTAGATAAACAAAATAGATGCAACGCAAAATGCTCTAATTGATGATAAACTTGACAATTGTCTGTTCTTTGATAATATTAATGTCAAATTCAATCATTATTTTTCTACTAGGGGAGCCTATAGGCTGAGATAAATGTACGTTTAGACCCTTAGAACCTGATCTGGTTAAGACCAGCGGAGGGAAGTGGAAATTGCAAAGATACATGACTCATTTTTATGTGATGAGAATTATTTTGCTGATACTTCCTTCTGCTAGTCTTTAGAAAAAAGATTAGAGGGGGATTTTTTTATGAAATTTACAGATGAATTGAAGGTAGCAACAAAGGAGAGTTGGGAAAAAAGTTTAAACCATCCATTTGTCCAAGGTATTGTAAAAGGAGATTTACCCTTAGAAACTTTTAAATATTACATTTTGCAAGACATTTATTACTTAAAACATTATGGAAAAGTACATGCTATAGCCGCGAGTCAAGCGGAAGAATTTGACGTAACAGCAATATTGGCACAAAAAGCTCAAAAAACAGCTCAAGCTGAATTAACGGTACATAACGAACATGCACGGATTTTAAATATTACGGATGAGGATATGAGAAATTTTAAACCTGCCCCAACAGCATATGCGTACACATCTCATTTATATCGCGCGACAATGTTCGGGCATTTAGCCTACTCGGTTGCAGCGATGTTACCTTGCTATTGGTTATATGCCGATATTGGAAAAAGAAATGAAAATGCCCAGCCAAAACCCGAAATTTATCGCAATTGGATTCACATGTATGCTAGTGACACGTTTCAACGTTCAACGAATGAAATGATTGATTTACTTAATTCTCTCGTTGAAAATATGAATCTCAAAGAAAGAGAATCCGTAAAAGAACAATTCGTCACCGCAAAAGAATATGAATTACATTTCTGGGAAATGTCGTATACACAAGAAACATGGCTATCCCACCGTGAAGAGGAAACCTTACTATAATTAATTGGCAGGTGGAACGAATGAAGCGATTTATGTGGATTATATTATGTACTATATTTATCTTTGGCTGTAGTTATGAAACAACGGACAACGAAAATAAACGAACAAGCGATAGTAACCTTAAACCTGTATCTATTTTTCTGGATTGGACACCTAATACGAATCATACAGGAATTTATGTCGCAAAAGAGAAAGGTTTTTTTGAAGAGGTTGGACTTGATGTAGAAATTCTGCTTCCAGGTGAAGTAAGTGCCGAGCAATTAATCGTTGCAGATAAAGGTGAATTCGGTATTAGTTTCCAAACAGAAGTAACACAAGCTCGAGCAGAGGATTTACCAGTCGTGTCTATTGCAGCAATCATTCAACATGATACGAGTGGTTATGCATCTCCTGTAGAAAAAGAGATAGAATCGCCTAAAGACTTTGAGGGAAGAACCTATGGTGCATACGGCTCATTACTCGAAGAATCGATGATTGATCTCGTCATGGAACGAGATAAAGCGGAAATGGGAACTGTCGATATCGTCCAATTAGGACAATCAGACTTTTTTATTGCGACCCAAAAAGACATCGACTTTGTCAGTATCTTTTATGGCTGGACCGGAATTGAGGCAGAAATAAAAGATGTTGAACTGAATTTTATTCCTAAGAAAGCATTTGCTGAAGAATTTGATACATATTCACCTGTTATTATTACGAGTGAAAAAATGATTGTTGAAGATTCTGATACAGTGCAAGCTTTTATCGATGCAACCTTGAAAGGCTATGAATTTACAATTGAAAAACCGAAAGAAGCTGCCGAAATATTAATAGCTGCGGAGCCAGATTTAAATCCGGAATTGGTAAGAAACAGCCAAGAGTGGTTATCTCCGCGCTACCAGGATGATGCTGAAAAATGGGGAATGCAAGATGAGCATCGTTGGCAAACTTTTGCAGACTTTATGTTTAATCATCATGTAATTGAAAAAGAAATAAATGCAGCTGAGGCGTTCACAAATGAATTCATTCAATAGAGAACAGCCAAAACACGATTATCTTGTAAAAGGCTGGCGACCGACAATTGCTATTTTATCATTTATCATCTTGTGGGAAATGTGTGCACGGACTTTTCAAATTGAAAGTTGGATACTTCCTGCACCCTCCATCATCATGATGGAGATGTGGGAGGTTTTCCCAGAATTTTTCCCACATGTTGTATCTACTGTTAAACTTGTTATCATTGGATTTTCAATTGGCACAATCATTGGATTAGGTACGGCAACAGCACTTTATCACTCTGAAAAAGTACGAGAAACGATATATCCATTTTTAATATTATCACAAAATATTCCAATTATCGTCTTAGCTCCATTATTATTAATTTGGTTTGGACTAGGGGATTTACCAAAAATTATTATTATCGCAATGACATCTTTTTTTCCAATTACAATTGCAACACTAACTGGTTTTCGACAAACTGATTCTGAACTTGTCCACTATATGAAAATGATGGGTGCGACGAAACGCCAACTATTTGTCAAACTAGTATTTCCATATGCCTTACCTTCTATTTTTTCAGGGGTGAAAATTTCAGCAACATACAGTATGCTTACTGGCGTTGTGGCAGAATGGCTCGGGGCTCAAAAAGGTATCGGAGTTTTTATGACTCTTGCCTCTTCTTCCTACCGGATACCAAGAGTATTTGTCGCAATTATTATTACGATGATCTTAAGCTTAAGTTTTTATGGTTTGATTGTTTTGCTGGAACGGTCTGTAATGAAATGGAATAGAGAGGGAAACCAATGGTGAAATTAGCTATCCAAAATGTAAGCAAATCATTTAGTGGGAGAAAAATATTACAAAATATTTCTTTTCATTTGGAAAAAGGAGAATTTATTTCTATTATTGGACCATCAGGTAGTGGTAAAAGTACGTTATTCCATATTATTGGTGGATTACTATCACCTGATGAAGGTGAAATTTATCTTCATGAAGAAGCCATTACGAATAGAACTGGATGGATTAGTTATATGCCACAAAATCCTTCCCTTTTTCCATGGCGAACAGTACTTGAAAATGCAATATTAGGTCAAGAATTATCGGAGAAAGCAGATTGTCATCAAGCTAAAATATTACTTGAAAAGGCAAATCTTGGCGAAATGATAGCTGCGTATCCACACCAACTTTCAGGTGGAATGAAACAAAGGGTTGGATTCATCCGTGCGTTATTAAGCCCGCAGCCAATTATGTGTTTAGATGAACCGTTTTCGGCACTCGATGCTTTTACAAGATTAGACATGCAGAAGTGGTTACTAGAAACGTGGACAGCGTATGAACAGTCAATTCTATTTATTACCCATGATATAGAAGAAGCGATATTTTTATCAGATAAGATTATTATTTTATCAGCTGATCCTGCTGAAATAAAAGCAACTTTAGACGTACCATTTAAACGTCCTAGAGATGAATCTATTTTGCTAAGTTATGCCTTTCTTGATTTTAAAAAGAAGATAACTGAAAAAGTAAGTACTTCATGATTGACTGCATCCAGGAACAATAGTTCGTAAAAACATTACAGAAGCTAACATAACTATCCATAACCCAGATGACCTTAGTATAAATTTTTCGCTGGATTATGCGATGCAATTTAGCGAAGCAATTTTAAAGGTATTACCAGACTTCTATCCAGATCATGTACAGAACCAGCCGTTCATAGATGGAATATGGATTACACTCAGTTTCATTTACTTTTCTAGCAATTGGTAATATAATGATTAACAACAACTGAATAGAAGTTAAGAGGTCTTCAGGGCAGGGTGAAATTCCCGATCGGCGGTATAGTCCGCGAGCGTAATTTACGCAGGATTTGGTGAAACTCCAAAACCGACAGTATAGTCTGGATGGAAGAAGATGGATTAATTTATGCATGTTTAGCTTTTTTAAGCAATCTAGAAAACTATCTTACTTGGATATGTTTTCATGAATTGTTTTAAAGCTTTTTCCGTACCCATAAATTAACACCTGAAAGACATTTCTTATGCTTTCAGGTGTTATTTTTTTATCTCGAATTAACTGGCAGTAAGACCCTCTTCAAGAATTCGAGGTGAAAATGAGAATTGTAAGAGGGGACAACTGCCAGTTAATTCCCGTTTGGTTCACCTAACATTCGAGTGGATGAAAAATCCACCCACTGAATGAAGTTTCACTTTATGGGAGGTATGTTTTTGAAAGATGAATTTTTTATGAAAAAGGCATTAAGTTATGCGATAAAGGGATGCGGTTGGGTGAATCCCAATCCGATGGTAGGTGCAGTGATTGTTAAAGATGGGGAAGTAATCGGTGCTGGCTATCATGAAATGTACGGTGAACTTCATGCCGAAAGAAATGCACTTGCATCCTATAAAGGGAACGTTGCTGGGGCGACAATGTATGTCACGCTTGAACCATGTTGTCATGTCGGGAATACTCCCCCTTGTACAGAAGCTATCATTCAAAGTGGAATCAAAAGAGTGGTAATCGGGTCCAGCGATCCCAACCCTTTAGTAAAAGGAAAAGGCATTAACGTTTTAAGGAAAAATAATATTGAAGTAACAGCGGGGATTTTAGAGGAAGAATGTAGTAGCATTAATCGGATTTTTTTCCATTTCATCACAACGAAAAGGCCATATATTGTTATGAAGTATGCGATGACTTTAGATGGGAAAATTGCAACCTTTGCGGGTAACTCGAAGTGGATTACGGGTAAAGAGGCGCGAATGAACGTTCATAAAGATAGACATAAATATGCTGGAATTATGGTGGGGGTTGATACCGTCATTGCAGACAATCCTCTGCTTACATGCAGAATTGCAGATTCGAAAAGCCCTATTCGGATTATTTGTGACACGAGACTTCGAACGCCTCTTACTGCAAATGTGGTTTCTACAGCAGAAAAATATAAGACGATTATTGCAACGTGTTGCCATGATAAAGAAAGGATTTCACCATACAAACAAGCAGGCTGTCAGGTCGTTACAGTATCTGCAAAGGATGGCCATGTAGATTTATGTGAATTAATGACTGCTTTAGGAGGAATTGGGATAGACAGCATATTGCTTGAAGGTGGAGCTCAATTAAATTGGTCGGCAATGGAAAGTGGCATTGTAAATAAGGTGCAAGTTTATCTTGCTCCTAAGCTATTTGGAGGAAATTCTGCTAAATCGCCAATCGGTGGTAGAGGGGTTGAATATCCTCATGAGGCATTTGCATTATCAATGCCAGAAATTACAATGCTTGGCGACGATATTTTATTAGAAAGTGAGGTGCTTTAATGTTTACAGGGATTATTGAGGAAGTTGGCGTAATAAGCCGTATAAAAAAAGCAGCTAATTCGGCTGTACTAACCATTTCTGCCAGAAAAATACTGAGTGATATAAACATAGGTGACAGCATATCCGTAAATGGCATTTGCCTTACAGTGGTTTCCTTTACCGATTTAGATTTTTCTGCTGATGTCATGCACGAGACGTTAGCACGCTCCTCACTCGGGAACCTTGCGATTGGAACAAAGGTAAATATAGAACGAGCCATGGCAGCAAATGGGAGGTACGGCGGCCACTTTGTTACTGGACATATTGATGGGACAGGTACCATAACTTCGATTAAAAAAGATGACAATGCGATTTGGTATGACATAAAAACAAGTGAAGTGATCCTTCGACTTATTGTAGAAAAAGGTTCCATAGCTATTGATGGAATCAGTCTTACTGTTGCTAAAGTGTCTAAGGACCATTTTAGTGTATCAGTGATTCCTCATACGCTGGAAAATACGACCTTCGTATTCAAGCAAATAGGAGATTCGGTCAATCTGGAAAATGATTGCATTGGAAAATACATTGAAAAGTTATTGGGAAATACAAATCAAACAAATACGATTTCAAGGGAACTACTTATGAAAGCGGGATTTTAGGAGGTAAAGATGTTTACATTTCATACAATTGAAGAAGCCCTTGAAGATCTGCGCAAGGGAAAAATTATACTGGTGACAGATGACGAAGACAGAGAGAATGAAGGGGATTTTATTTGTGCCGCAGAATTTGCCACAACTGAAAATGTGAATTTTATGGCAGTTCATGGTAAAGGGTTAATTTGCATGCCGATGAGTGAAAAGCTTTGTCAAAAGTTAGAACTTTATCAAATGGTTCAGGAAAACACGGATAATCATTCCACTGCATTTACGGTTTCCATTGATCATGTGGATACGTCAACAGGAATTTCAGCAGAAGAAAGGGCAATAACAGCTCGTGCTTGTGCAATGGAAACTTCCAAAGCGCAAGATTTCCGCAGACCTGGTCATATGTTTCCGCTGATGGCAAAAACAAATGGTGTGCTCAAGCGTAATGGTCATACAGAAGCAACCGTGGACCTGCTTCGTCTTGCAGGTTTAAAAGAATGCGGATTATGCTGTGAAGTAATGAACGACAACGGCACGATGATGCGCACACCGCAACTGATTGAACTTGCGGAAAAATGGAATTTGAAAATCATCACCATAAAGGACTTGCAAACCTACAGAAAAGTACATGATCATTTAGTTGATAAAGTTTCCGTTACAAACATGCCAACAAAATATGGTGAATTTAAAGCACATTGCTATGTGAATAAGTTAAATGGTGAACACCATGTTGCACTTGTTAAAGGGGATATCAGCAGCGGGGATCATATTCTTTGCCGTGTTCATTCCGAGTGTCTTACTGGTGACGCTTTTGGGTCCCTGCGATGTGACTGTGGACAACAGCTTGCATCCGCAATGGCCCAAATTGAAAAAGAAGGTAGAGGTATTCTTCTGTATATGCGTCAAGAAGGCCGAGGGATTGGACTTGTCAATAAACTTAAGGCATACGAGTTACAGGACGATGGTATGGATACCTTGGAAGCCAATCTTGCACTTGGTTTTGACGGGGATTTGAGAGAGTATTTTATTGGAGCGCAGATTCTAAAAGACTTAGGTGCGAAAACATTAAGACTTTTAACGAATAACCCTGATAAAATTTATCAGCTTTCAGACTTTGGCATGGAAATTATTGAAAGAGTTCCAATACAGGTAAATGCAACAGATTACGATTTGCATTATTTAAAAACAAAGCAAAACAAAATGGGACATATTTTAGATTATTAAAAGGGAGAAAACGATTATGAATATATTAGAAGGAAAACGCACCGCACAAGGAATCAAGTTTGGAATTGTTGCAGCAAGATTTAATGACTTTATTACCACTCAGCTGTTGTCGGGTGCTTTGGATGCTTTAAAACGCCACGATGTGAGTGAAGATGATATTGATATTGCTTGGGTTCCAGGTGCTTTTGAAATACCCTTAATTGCGAAGAAGATGGCTAAAAGTGAAAAATATGATGCGATTATTTGTCTTGGAGCAGTAATTAGAGGCAGTACCAGTCACTATGATTATGTATGCAATGAAGTTTCAAAAGGGGTTGCCCATGTTTCATTGGAAAGTGAAATTCCTGTTATATTTGGTGTACTTACTACGGAAAATATTGAACAATCGATTGAAAGAGCAGGTACAAAAGCGGGGAATAAAGGTTTTGACTGTGTTGTTAGTGCCATTGAAATGGTAAATTTGATTAGGGAAATGTGATAAAGCATTGACAGAAGAGGAGATTAGTTTCTTTTTATCATTGTAGCATTTGGCATATTGGTTTTGAGTTAAAGTGAGGGAAGTAGAAACACCGGTTTATTTAAAGCCAGTATTTTAGGTAAGGATAAAAGATAAATGAAACTTTATCATGGCGAGGAGGCTGGGCAACCCTATAAATAAGAAAGAGAGTGTGAGAGCTGCTAAATAGTGCAGACCCCGCGCATGAAACGTGAATTCGCGCGCGTCAAACGAATGAACCCGCGCATCAAAGCCAGTTCCCCGCGCATACTTGAGGTTGATGCGCGGGGAAACAGGTTTCACGCGCGGCTATTACCGTTTCATGCGCGGCAAAACACCTTTGATGCGCGCCTTTTTGTCGAATCCGCGCGCCCTCGCTCTCCACGCCCCTACCCTCTTACTAATATTTTACCCTACTTAAAAATGAACTACCCCAGCATTCATAGCATAAATTAAAGAAACGAGGTGACCTACTGGTGAGCTTTAAAAACACGCGCAGTCTTCTGCATGAGCTGATGTACTTACGAAATGAGATTGAGCCCTTCTTATCATCTCTTTCTAAGAGCGAACATATCGATATGGCAGATGCGAGCAAACAAAATTTATGCTCCTTTTTAGCCATCCAAAAATTTTCCATGCCAACACTTCATGAACAGTTGGTGGAAGAAGGGTTTTCATCTATAAAAATGATGAGTCCCCATGTTTTATATTCATTAAATAAAATGATCAGCCATTTGTATCCGAGTATGCAGCAAAGTGAAAATTATATCGATCGGGAAAATGCAATATACGTAAAAAACCAACGAAATCAGGCGTTATTAGGGAAATCAGAAGAAGGACCAGCTTCCATCATGGTCACTTTAGACAAATCTATGCTGGAAAAGCCAGCAATTTTTAAAGAATTATTACAGTCGGGAATGACCATTGCCAGAATAAACTTAGCCCATGATTATTCCGACTGGAAAAGTCTAGTTGAAGGTATTCGCACAGCAGAAAAAGCGTTGGTATTAGATAAACAAAACAGGAAATGCAAGATTTACATGGATCTTCCGGGCTCTAAAATACGCGTTGGTGATTTTAAAAATAAAGTGACGCTAAAGGTAAAAGAAGATGATATTTTACGAATTTACAAAAGCGATCATTATCTTGGAGAAGCAGAGAATAAAGAGGGGCCAGCCTCTATTGGCTTGACCATACCTGAAGCATTAAAAAACGTGAGACCGGATGACAGGGTCTTTTTTGATGATGGAAATATTTGTGCTGTTGTAATAGAAGTGAATGATAGCTACTTGGAGGTAAGGATTATGCTCACGAGGAAAAAGAAAGCATATATTAAGCCTCAACAGGGGGTTAATTTTCCTGATTCTCTGGTTCATTTAAATGTGCCAGCTATTAGAGAAAAGGATCTTAACATTTTATCAGAAGTTATGCCTTATGTTGACCTTATTGGAATTTCTTTTATTCATCAGCCGAATGATATTCGTATCTTGAAGCGATACCTCGATCAATATACAGACAAGGAAATTGGTATCATAGCAAAAATTGAAACAAAGCAAGCACTTCTATCTTTATCGAAAATTATTCTGGAAGGTCTCAATTTAGACTTATTTGGTGTAATGATTGCCCGAGGAGACCTGGCTATAGAAATTGGCTATGAACAATTAGCTAAGGCTCAAGAAGGGATTTTACAAATTTGCCAGGCAGCGCATGTGCCAGTAATTTGGGCAACCAGTGTTCTCCATCAGCTGAATAAAAAAGGAATACCATCAAGAGCAGAGTTAACGGATGCTTTTATGGGATTAAGAGCGGACTGTATCATGATGAATAAAGGTCCTTATGTCTCCAGCACTATAAAATTTCTTCAAAATTTCAATCAAATTAATAAAGATTCATTACTAGCCTATAGAAGCTCAGTTTTATCCTTTGCTCAATATGGTTTTTAGGGGAAATAGGATAGATGAATGGACTTCTTGCTGAGCATTTTAGACTAATGTTATCCAAGTTTCATTTCATCAAGTAATTTTCCAGTTTTTTCGGTAAAAATCTCTTCGCATGCGTCTTGTATCTTCGCAACATACGAATTTTATTTCCATTACCATTGATTATCTCTACTAATTATAACGAGATGTGAGTTTATTAAAAACGAGTACTTATACCTAATCACGCACCATTATAAATGACAATATAGGAAGTAATTAACTTAAATCACCTCAATAAATAACGTAAAATTGACTTATTATTGCATATAATTCTAAAATCGTTTCATATCGGGGTGAAAATAATGAAAGGAAGTTCGGTATTTGATCAGACAATTTATCACCTGCAAAGTTCGGTTCGGACCATGCATACACAACTAGGACAAAAGGAAGCGGATTTAAGACGGTTAAAAGCAGCAAGAAATAAATTAGTGGATGACCAAGAAGAATTACACCGGAACGAGCATATTTTTCAAAAACCTGTGTTGCCTGTGAATCCCTGGAGAGGAGAGTTGGCTCGAGATTTTCAATCCTTTCGGCAAGGGGAGTTATTAACGAGTTATCAAGCGATTGGAAAGGTTCAATTAGATTATGTTCTTCACAGATTAGAAGGAGAACTCATGAACCTTGAACAATCCATCGGTAATATCCAAAGACAAATTACTTCGACTAATGCAAATATTACAGAGCTAAAAGAAAGACGGAAAGAGGTGCTTCGCCATTCATGAGCACAGAAATTAAACTAAACGATGTAGAAGTAAAAGCAGCACTGTCGGAATTAAAATCTGTTGCGACTCAGCTTGAATCCTCTTTTGCCACTAGTATAGAAGGGGAAAATAAGTTAGATATGGTTAATGAATGGAATGCGTTAAAGGAGCAGATGAATGAACTTGTCTCCTCCTACCAGCAGCTCCTTCTAAAAAGTATGGATATAACCATGCAAACCATTGAAACCATGAAAGAAACAGATGAAGCAATTGCCTCTAACATGAAGCAACTGGAAGTATGACGTATGGGACGGGGGGGGGGGGATAGAATGAAAGTTCTGGATGTCAATTGTTTGATAGATGATATCGCAAAAGGTCGTATGCAGATTGAAACACTTCAAGAACAAATCACAGCCATTCAAAAGTCAGTCCGCCAAGTTACTTCTCTTGAAGAAGAGCTCAAAGGGAAAACCGCTGATGCCATTCGAATGTTCTATCAGGAAGCACATCAACAGTTTTTAATCCATTTGTACGAATTTCTTATTGACTTTAATCAGGCATTGAAGCAGATGGAACAAGCTGTTCACGCACTTGAGCCAGACCCAAACGGAAGGATAGAGCAAAGGTTTATAGAAAATGATATCCACTATGGTCTCCGAAATATACAGAATACAACGCTGAACCTGACAGAAGATGCAAATCATACGATACAAAGTATCCGTGATATTGTTTCCTTGCCGCAGCTTGATCCTGAGGAGCTAATCTATCAGGTTCGACAAGGCGAAAAGAAAACCCACCAAGTTATGGAACAGCTCTATGATTTTGAACGTTCGCAAACAAAAGCACTTCAGCCATTGAATCAGGACATAGAAACAATGAAAAAGTACGTTTTAGATATGGAGAAGCTAATTCAAAAAGGAAGCTTCTCCATGGGAAACTTTTCGAAAAGGATGTTGTTTAAGAGTAATGCTTATATTAAGATGGCTGGTGCTGAGCAGCTGATTCCATATGTACTGGACAGCTTCCTTTTAGGGAGAAGACTTCAGGATATGAAAGCTCCTATCTATCAGGAGAAACTTTGGTTAGTTTATGAGACGTCACCTGAACTTAAGCCATTATTAGACAAACTAAAGAATATGTTTTCATATATAGCACCACTGACTATATTGCTTTATCCGAAATCATTATTCCCACTTACATTTCGCAATCACGAGCCTAGCAACAAGCCAGTAAATTTTGATAAACTAAAGGAAACAAAGGCATATCAAGATCTAGCAATGGAAAATGCAATGTCTGAAGAAGAGATTGCCGCAATCAAGGCCCACCTAAATGACATCAGAGAAAATGGGTCAACAGGTACTTATTCTCCTGAAAACTATTCCGAAGCAGACCGCAAAGAAATTACTTTTTGGGATCAGCGAAAAGTACTAGGTGGGAACTCTTCCTTAGTAGGAACACCGGATGGCTTGGCGGGACCAGCCATTGCAGTGGCAGATTTTTTCACGGAGGATCTTGTCACACTGATAAGTGAAAATGCGACTGCAGTTGAAAAAGGACTTGCATTAACAATGTTCTTACCAATTGGACAGCCATTGAAGTTTATGAAGCCGCTTGATGATGTGGCGAGTGGTGGGAAGAGGGTTGGTAAGGGTAACGTAAAGCCTGTTTCAAATATGAATGAGTTTTTTGAAATGAAGTTTGGAAAGGCTATAAATAACTCTTTATCAAAATCAAAAGTGAAATATGATGGTCAGTCAATTTATAAAGTAGAAAAGAAAACTAATAATAATTATTTGAAAAAAGGCTATGGAATTTATCTTGACGCGTTACACAAAGACCATTTAGAAGTAATAGATAAAAGAGGTATTGTGAAATACGTTCTAAATTTAGATGGCACTTTAAATACTGATAAGACTAAAAAAACTTTGGGGCGTGTAGTCAAGGAATGGAAATAAGAATGGAGAGGAAGTTAATGGATAAGAAATTAGAAGAAATCTTGAATATATTAAACAATCTTAATTCAAGATTTAATATTGTTGCTAAAGAAGATGTTGAAGAACAGTATGAAAATCTAAAAGATTTTAGAAATTTAACCAGCGATTTAGATACATTATTAAACAAGTTTAATAATGTAAGTAAGAATGACGGTGATAATGTTGAAAAATTGCTTTTTGAACTACACAGGATTTTAACGACCTTTGAGTGGCACTTTTCAGAAATTAGTGATATAAACACAAAAATTTTAAAAATATATAAAGAAAAAATTAATGATATTTGATTTTACATTGGGTCATCCCGCTACATTAATGTGCTCAAGTGTACAACTGATTTGATATTTAAAATTGATGTTATACAGACTGAAACCATCATATATTCATTGGACTAATAGGTGATCTTTTTATTTATGATTTATTAAATTTTTAAATTGACCTCGTTAAAAATTCCGGGAACTTAGGGTATAAATAAACATAAAATCTTGATTGGCAAGGAATACCATCAAGGGCAGAGTTAACGGATGCTTTTATGGGATTAAGAGCGGACTGTATCATGATGAATAAAGGTCCTTATGTCTCCAGCACTATAAAATTTCTTCAAAATTTCAATCAAATTAATAAAGATTCATTACTAGCCTATAGAAGCTCAGTTTTATCCTTTGCTCAATATGGTTTTTAGGGGAAATAGTGTTTCAGAGAAAACAGGTAAAATAATTAGAAAAAAAGGAGATAAGTATGATGCTCATCATATAATTGAAAATACTTTTGGAGGAGAACATAAATGGTGGAATATGCATCCTGCAAAATTCCCAAATGAGCATCAAGCTGGTATTCATGGAATAGGATCACCAGCTAATACACTATTTAAAGGAGGTAAAAAATAATGGGCTATGAACTTATTAAGGCAAACGAAGAAAACAGTTTTTATCAAGTGACTGAAAACGAAATAAAAGAGATTGAGAAGGATCTCGATTTAAAATTTCCTAAGGAATTAGTTAATTTTTATATAGAGGTTGGCTATGGGTTTATTAAAGGTTCAGAGTTTAATATTAATCGTATTATGGATCCTTATTCCGTAAGAGATTTTCGTTTCAGAATTAATGATTTTGAGTTTTACCCCGACATAGAAATTTATGATGAATTTGAAAATAACAAATTAATATTTTTTGAAGGAAGTGAATCAGCTTTAATTTCAATCGAATTGAATGAAAAGAATAGCAGTCCGGTTTACTATTATGATATTCAAATTGCGACTTCTCTTGAAGAATTTTTTAAAAAAATAGAAGAAAATGATAAATATTACTTGGAGTTACTGTTCGATTAAAGAACATAATAAAACTCATACCTTGATTGGCTATATGCCTTTCAAGCTTTCTTTTTTGGGCTACCTATTGACGAATAGTTCCATTTTTATTGAGACTATGAGTAACTCCTGAGCCATATATTATGTTTTTAAGAATTATATAGTACGTATAACACCTTTGTTAAACTAAAATAAACAAAGACCTATCAGGATCTAGTAACGGAAAATACAATATCTGAAGAAGAAGCTGCTGCAATAAAGGCACAAATGCCCCACAGTGGCATGATGAAGAACACGATTTAGAATTTGTATGAGCTATATATATCCCCAAAATTTAAACCGAAAAGTCTAATTTTTTCAAAAAAACGATTGAATCACATGTAACGTGATGTTATACACTGTAGAAAATGACGAGGAGGAATGATATGTACACCATCGGTAAATTATCGAAATATACAGGTGTAGCGGTGAGAACCTTGGATTATCATGATGAAATTGACTTGGTTAACCCTTCAGCTAAAATAGATGGAGGTCATCGCTTATACAGTGACGAGGATGTGATGCGGTTAGAACGTGTTCTGGCATTAAAGTATATGGGGTTTTCACTGGAACAAATCAAAGACATATTTGCGAAGGTGACTTCAACCTGGAAGCAGTCAATTCAACAACAGCTGGACTTGGTTAAAAAAGAGCAAGAACATTTAAAAACACTGGAGAAGGCACTTCTTGGTGTATCGCAATCAATTGAACTGGAGGGAGAAGTCAATTGGTCAATCATCTTCGCTATCATTCAATTATTTCAAAAAGGGCCAAAAGAATATAGTCCTTAGGCATTGGAAAGTTTCCTTGATATAAATGTAAATCGGACCCGCAAATAGCTGTAGAAGTTATTTTTATAATGATGTCCTCGGGTTCTTTGATGACCGGGTCAGCAACCTCTGTGACACCTGCATTATATTTACCTTGAATTGTAAGCCTTCATTGATATTGTGCCTCCTATTGTTGTTATTACCAATAGAATTGCTATTATTATTGGAATTTATACGCATAAGAAAATGAGACTGTGTGAAAGAAAGCAGAAGCGCATTTAATTGATTTTAAGAAAAACCTTTATTTTCCTTTGAAATCACATATTTTATAGAAGTAGAAGAAAGAAAATAAGCAGACGATATCCTCTATTTATCCCTCTCTTAACGCAATCTATTCGGTTTTTCTTTAAAAGAACAGGTTATATGCTCTCCCTGATGTACTTGCACTATCAAAGCTATTCAATTATAATGAAACGTGCAAACGATTGCCTGAATATGGTGAAAAGCAATGGAATATCACTTATTTAAAACACACAATTGGAAAGTATAAGAAGCATAAAAGCTTAAATACATTACACAAGGAGTCATAGATATGAAAAAAGTATGGTGGAAGGAAGCGGTAGCCTACCAAGTTTATCCTAGAAGCTTTATGGATTCTAATGGGGATGGTATTGGCGATCTTCAGGGAATCATTCATAAATTAGATTATCTTCAGTATCTCGGTATTGATATCATTTGGGTAAGTCCTGTGTATCAATCGCCAAATAATGATAATGGATATGATATTAGTGATTATCGTGCAATTTTAGATGACTTTGGCACAATGACGGACTTTGATGAACTGCTTCAGCAAGTGCATAAGCGTGGAATGAAATTGATCATGGATTTAGTCATTAATCATACTTCAGATCAACATCCCTGGTTTATTGAATCCCGCTCTTCAAAAGATAATCCGTATAGGGATTATTATATTTGGCATCCGGGTAAAGATGGGAACGAGCCAAACAATTGGGCATCTATCTTTGGCGGGCCTGCCTGGGAATATGATCAGCAAACAGAAGAATATTACTTGCATATTTTTTCGCGTGAACAACCCGATCTAAACTGGGAGAATCCGGCTGTTAGAGAAGAACTTTATGAGGCGGTCAACTGGTGGCTGGATAAAGGAATCGATGGATTTCGCGTAGATGCCATCTCCCATATTAAAAAAATTCATGATCTGCCGGATCTTCCTAATCCTGAGAATAAGAAGTATGTTCCTTCTTTTGCGGGGCATATGAATCGGCCTGGAATTCAACTCTTTTTAAAGGAATTGAAAGAAAGAACATTTGCTAATTATGACATTGTGACAGTTGGGGAGGCAAATGGAGTAAGCATGGAAGATGCGGAAGAGTGGGTAGGAGAGAAAAATGGCAAGTTTAATATGATTTTTCAATTTGAGCATTTAGATTTATGGGGAACGAGTGTGGATGGCGGTTTAGACATTTTTGAATTAAAAAATGTACTCTCAAAATGGCAAAAAGGTCTGGAAGGAAAAGGCTGGAATGCTCTGTTTCTTGAAAATCATGATCAGCCTCGTTCGATTTCCACATGGGGAAATAGTGCGGATTACTGGGAACGATCGGCAAAATGCTTAGCAACTTTTTACTTTTTTATGCAAGGAACACCATTTATTTATCAAGGACAGGAAATAGGCATGACTAATGTTCAATTCGAGTCTATTGATGATTATAATGACATTGCCATAAAAAATTTGTATGAAGAAGAAAGCGAAAAAGGAACACCTCATGAGGAAATCATGGAAATGATTTGGAAAAATGGCAGGGATAACTCCCGAACACCGATGCAATGGGACGGTACAGAAAACGCTGGGTTTACGACTGGAACGCCGTGGCTTAAAGTAAATCCGAACTATGCAGATATAAATGTTAAACAACAAATGAAAGATCCAAACTCTATTTTGCATTTTTATAAAAAGCTCATTGAGGTGAGAAAGGAACACCCAGTTCTCGTTCATGGAAAATATGATCTCATACTGGAATCACATGAACAAATTTATTCGTACACCCGAACAATGGGGAGTGAACAAGTGCTAGTTATAACGAATCTTTTACCGGAAGAAGCAAGTTATCAATTGCCGGAGGATATCCGCGGGAAAATGGCTGAAGTTTTAATAAGTAATTACCCCACAAAACAACAAGAAATGATCGATGTTGGTATATTAAAACCTTATGAGGCGAAAGTGTATAAAATCGAATCAGGCTGCAAATCCTAAATATTGACTTCAAAAATACTTGTGATAAAAAACGTGAAATAGAGGGCTCTTTTTTTCATCATAGCAGGAAGTAGAGCCGCTTCTTATTTCACCTGAGGTACCAATATTAATGTTGTATGATCATGAAAATATCCCAAAAACGATGATTGACAAAAAAACAGATTATGGTATTATTCAATTAGGCAAACGTTTGCTCAAAATAGTTTTGCAGAAGTATGGCATGAAAGAAGAATAGCTTGTGGTTATTATTAAATAATTTTGCAAGCGATTTCTACAAAATTATCAATACTAGGAGGCCGTAAAATGCGGAAATTTTTATCGGTTTTATTACTCTCTTCTCTTTTATTTCTTATTGTTGGCTGTTCAAGTGATAAAGACGACAAGGCAAGTGATGAAGGTTCCGTATACTATCTGAATTTCAAACCTGAAATTTCTGAGCAAATTGATGAATTAGCAGAAAAGTATACTGAAGAAACCGGAGTGGATGTAAAAGTAGTTACTGCTGCCCAAGGAACTTATGAATCGACTCTAACAGCTGAAGTTGCAAAATCTGATCCTCCAACCGTTTTCTTTATTAATGGACCAGTAGGTTATAAAAATTGGTCAGATTATACATTAGATTTATCTGATACAGATTTTTACAGCTGGCTGCTGGATAAAGATATGGCTATAACAGGTGAAGATGATGGTGTCTATGGTATTCCTGTTACAGTTGAGGGCTATGGTGTTATCTATAACAAAGCTATTATGGATAAATATTTTGCATCCTCTAACAAAAAAACGGACTATGATTCCATGGATGAAATGAATAACTTTGACGCTTTTCAAGCAGTTGTAGAAGATATGACCGCTTTAAAAGATGAACTAGAAATTGAAGGGGTATTCTCGTCCACTTCTTTAGCATCAGGCGATCAGTGGAGATGGCAAACGCATTTAGCGAATATTCCAGTTTACTATGAGTATGAAGATAATGGAATTTCGTCAACTGACTCACTTGACTTTACTTATTCGGATAATTTTAAATCCATTTTTGACTTATATCTAGATAATTCCGTTGTGGAACCAGGTTTATTAGGTGGTAAAACAACAGATGATTCCATGGCAGAGTTTGCTCTTGGACAATCTGCAATGGTTCAAAACGGTAACTGGGCTTGGGGACAAATTGCTGACATTGATGGAAATGTAGTTTCCGAAGACGATATTGGCTTTCTTCCAATTTACACAGGTGTAGATGGGGAAGAAGATCAAGGATTAGCCATTGGAACAGAAAATTACTTATCGGTTAATGCAAAAGCAGATGAGAAAGATATTGAAGCATCATTAGACTTTATTGAGTGGATGTATGATTCGGAAGTAGGAAAAGATTTCATTATTAATGAATTTGGATTTATTCCAACTTTCGATACCTTCGGCGATGACGAAGTTCCTGCAGATCCGTTGGCAAAAGCGGTTATTGACGATATGTCTTCTGATTCTTATCCTGTGGACTGGAACTTTATTTCATTCCCAAGTGAAAACTTTAAAGATGAATTTGGAAATGCATTATTGCTTTATGCACAAGATCAAGCTACGTGGGACGAAGTTGTTGATACCGTAGTGGATGCATGGGCGAAAGAATCTTCACTTTCAAATGAATAATAAACGAAAAATAAGTTGTTCAGCTACTTTGAAAAAATGTAAAGCTGCTTTACATGATAAGAGTTTTTTCTAAAGGAAAACCAGGTTGATTTTAGGCGGGCATAGGGAAAAATCGATTACTTTAAAAATGTGATTACTTCCTTAACGAATGCCCGCCCTATTTTCTTAACGCTCAGGCAGATAGTGGTTTTGTATAATTAACCTGTTAGTTTTACTCTTATTAACAAATGTACGAATGGGAGAGCTCCATTGTAAATCATTTAGAATTCCTTTAAAAAAACGAGGAATAGATATGGAGAGATACTTATGGACAAATCACTAAAAAAATACTTTGCGATATTTGCTTTGCCGACGATCATTGCCTTTGTTATTGCATTCCTCGCTCCTTTTATAATGGGTATGTATCTATCTTTTACTGAGTTTCATACCGTTACCGATGCGAGCTGGGTCGGATTGAAAAACTATATGACTGCCTTTACGGATGAATCCTTTGTTGATGCCCTTTGGTTTACGGTGAAATTTACCGTCGTTTCCGTTATTACGATAAATGTTCTTGCATTTACCTTTGCTTTATTATTAACTGGTACATTAAAAGGCACCAACTTATTTAGAACGGTATTCTTTATGCCTAACCTGATCGGTGGAATTGTGCTTGGGTATATTTGGTTATCTATTATCAATGCAGTTTTATATTACTTTGGAGTGACCATCACGTATAAACCGGAATATGGATTTTGGGGTCTGGTCATTTTAATGAATTGGCAACTGATAGGGTATATGATGATTATTTATATCGCTGGAATTCAAAATGTACCAAATGAATTAATGGAAGCGGCTAAAATTGATGGAGCAAATAAATTTCAAATTTTAAAGAAAATAACGGTTCCGCTTGTTATGCCATCTGCAACAATATGTTTGTTCCTCACTTTAACGAACTCGTTCAAACTCTTCGATCAAAACTTGGCATTAACAAATGGGGCTCCAGCAGAATCAACGACGATGATGGCCTTAAATATTTATAAAACATTTTATGGAAGAATGGGCTGGGAAGGCGTTGGTCAAGCGAAGGGTGTTATTTTCTTTGTTATCGTTGGATTAATTGCAATTACCCAGGTTATCCTTACAAGACGCAAGGAGGTTGAATATTGATGGATACATCTTCCAATAAAAGATTAAATATCTTTAAATTTATCATTTTAACCATATTAGCTATTTTATTCCTTGCACCTATTATTCTTATTCTTTTAAATTCCTTCAAGGGAAAGTTATATATTAGCAATGAATTATTTTCTTTACCAAATTCCACAACATTTGTAGGATTAGAAAATTATATTCGCGGTATTAATACAGTCGATTTTTGGCATGCTTTTGGCTATTCCCTCTTTATTACGGTGTTTTCCGTAGCGATTATTGTGCTTTTGACGTCGATGACTGCTTGGTATATTGTCAGGGTGAATAGTAAGTTTACAAATATACTATATTATTTATTCATCTTTTCCATGATTGTCCCCTTCCAAATGGTGATGTATACCACAACATGGACGGCGAATCGGCTATTACTTGACAACCCGGTTGGAATTATTTTAATTTATTTAGGTTTTGGAGCAGGTCTATCTATTTTTATCTTCACGGGATTTGTGAAGGCTGTTCCTAAAGAAGTTGAGGAGGCTGCTATTATTGATGGTTGTGGCCCAATCCGAACATTCTTTCTGGTTGTCTTGCCTATTTTAAAACCAACGGCAATTACAGTGGCAATTTTAAATGCAATGTGGATTTGGAACGACTATTTGCTTCCCTATCTGCTGCTGGGAACAGAGTATAAGACGATACCAATTGCAATTCAGTACCTTCAAGGATCTTATGGCAGTACGGATATGGGCTCATTAATGGCTCTGTTAGTACTTTCAATTATACCTGTTATCGTTTTCTATCTGTCATTACAAAAACATATTATTAAGAGTGTCACGGCAGGTTCAGTGAAGGGGTAAATGCTTTTAAATTTGCCCCCCCTTTTTTTGTATGGGAAACTTTTAAGATTTTGTTTAGTCCGTTGTGAACTGAAATGTAAAGAGAAGGATTGGGCTCGATAATGTGGTAAGATACAAACTATAGAGAAAGAGAAATAAATTCTGGAGACGAGGGATTGAGATTGTCAGTAACGATAAAAGATGTGGCAAAGGCAGCAAATGTAGCTCCTTCAACAGTATCGAGAGTTATTTCAGATAACCCAAGGATAAGCGCTGAGACGAAAAAAAGGGTTCGCCAAGCTATGAAAGAACTTGGATATCATCCCAATTTTATAGCTAGGAGTCTTGCCAGTAAATCTTCTCAGGTTATTGGCATTGTTTTTCCTAGATCTGGTGACTTGGCCTTTCAGAATCCTTTCTTCTCGGAAGTGTTAAGAGGGATTACTACTGGTGTAAATGAAATGAGTTATGGCATTCAGCTAGCGGCTGGCGAAACGAAAAAGGAAATTTTAGATAGCGTCGTAACAATGGTCCAGGGACGCAGGGTTGATGGAATTATTATGCTATACTCCGAAAAGAAAGATGATATTACTTTATATTTACAAAAGATGGATTTTCCTTTTGTAGTCATTGGAAAACCTTTTGATGATGTTGAAAAGATTACACATATCGATAATGATAACGTTTCAGCAGCAAAAGAAGGGACGGAATATTTACTTGACCTCGGGCATCGAAATATTGGTTTTATTGGCGGGAATAAAGATTTGATGGTGACTGTCAGTCGGATGAAGGGCTATAAAAAGGCATTATCAGAGGCAGAGATTCCAATCCGGGAAGACTACATGAAGTACGAGGAATTTTTACTGAGTGGCGGGAAGCAAGGGATTGAACAAATCATGTCCACCGATAGTCCTCCCACAGCTCTGCTTGTTACCGATGATTTAATGTCGCTAGGTGTTTTAAGAACGTTAAATGAAATGGGAAAACAAATTCCAGAGGATTTATCAATTGTAAGTTTTAATAATTCCATGTTTGCAGAATTATCAAGCCCAGCACTTACATCCATTGATATAGATATTCCAGAATTAGGAAGACAGGGTGTAAGACATTTGCTTGCAAAAATTGAGGAGCCAAATGAACCAGTGAAACGTGTTATTATTCCTCATACAATGATAGAGCGGCAATCTTGTAAGCGGATATGAGCGGGTTTTTTAAATCTGTGCTTATTCTTCTGAGGGTAAAAAATGTATTTGGAACAAAATCTCAAAACGTGAGGCGTTGGTGCTGCACCGTAATAGTGTAAGCACCAATGCCTTTTGTGTTGTAGGAAATTTATCCGGGAGGGAGCTTGTCACGGACGAAAATCAGTATTTTCACTAGTTATTTCCCAAGATCGGCAGTCCCGTTTTCACTCTATTTCTATATATTTTGATTCTTTATCGCTATTCGAGGCTTCTTGAAAGTCAGGAAAGGATGTATAGTATTCATCTTTCCAAATCCATATCCCTTTCTTTCCCTTTTCTTCATGAAAAATATTTTGCTTCCATGTATTATTTTGGACAGTGTCAAAGTAATTTGCTATAAAGATTCGTGTAGGTCCTGCGGTGAATATATTATTTTCGATGCGAATGTTTTTGCTGTCATGCTGCAGCAATAGCTGTCCACCTTCCAGCCCTTTTGAATCATTGCGATACAGCAAATTTTCTGCAATCACAGTATTCTTCGTGCCGCCTCTTTCTTCATCATAGCCACCAACTGCAATCCCAGTAAAATGGTTATTATATATTTCATTATGGAGTATGCTAATATTTTCAGCGTATTGATTAGCATGCTCTGAAGTTGCTTCTATACCAATATCATTGTCATATACTTTATTTTCCTCGACAATAATATCTTTTCCGCCATCAATATAAATGCCTCCTGCAGTATATTCTTCTCCATACGCTGGATTTCCAAATGAGGATATTTCGTATACCACATTATTTTTTACATGTCCATTACGCACAAAATCGGTATTTTGATCATTGGCAATACCTTCAAAACCAATCAGGTCAATACCAATATTATTATTTTTTCGCACGAGATTGCCTTTCACGGTAAATCCGTCTATATTGCCGTTGAGCACGACCGATTCACTTGCACCAAGAATTAAATCTTCAACGGTGTTATTTGTGATATTAATATCTTTCATTTTATCTGTTCCATATATAGCAATTCCGTGAGCATTACCATCATTAGCGAGAGTTTTTATGTCATGTATGTGGTTATTTTCCAAATAAATATGGCTGCTTGAACCGGTCACAAATATACCCATAACTGTAGAATCATTTTCTTCTGTGGTCAAATCTTGTATGGTTAATCCGCTGATGGAAACGTAATTCACATCCTCGATGTTTACCAGTGGTATATCGCCTTCTAACTGTTTCAAGTTCTCTCCACTTATGACTGCTTTCTCCCCGTTGTATGCTTTAAATAAAATAGGTTTTTCCTTGGTGCCACTGTGCTCGACGATAAGCTGTTCATGATAAATGCCTTCCCGAATATATACAATTGTTCCTGCTTTTGCTTCAGCTGCAGCTTTTTTAAGTGTTCGATACGGCTTCTCTTTGGTACCGTCATTTTCATCGTTTCCTGTAATAGAAACATAGATTGTATGTCCACTGCTACTGCCCATAGCATGATATAATACGAATCCGCTACTGATTACAGCTATAGTCAAAATTACAACAATCAATTTTTTCATCATTTCCTCCATTTAAATTGCTTTTCGATATCAAATAAGTATAAACCCCTCTAAAGGGTTTGAAAAGTATGAATTTCTTTTTAGTCAACTTTCGATTAGAGTCCCTAGAAATCCATGTATGGAGGGGATTTCTAGGGATTCAAATCGAAAGTCGGGCAAGTATTGCTTTTATCTATCTTTTTATTCCACTCCGTTCAGGTAAAACTATCGCAAGTCAAATGGGGCAATTACCTGTTAAATAACTTTAGGTACATCCAAAATAATAACAAGTCAGTTTTTCACAAAAATGCATTTATGGGTCATACAATGTGAGATTGCTGGCTTGTTTTTCTTTGAAAGCGGACAGAAAGTGGTTTAATCAGGGTGTTTTTCTAAAAAAGTGCATAGCTCCCCCTTTCCCCCAAATGGGGTGTTTACACTTTCATACTCATTTCTAACACCTGTTGACAGTCTTCGGGATTCATCTCGACAAACCATTTCCCAA
>DAMDKS010000016.1:0-91652 GCA_032085455.1 Oceanobacillus sp. | reverse complement strand
ACGTTCATTGGTCTATTTGTCATGCACAGAATAAGTAGACTGTGAATAGTAACGAATTTTTATGGATAAATCCATTTTAAAGTTTCAGAGTGGTGATCATCTGACAAGAAAGGCCTATCCTTCAAAGCGTGTAAATTTATCATCAAGTGGTATTCTTTCCTTTGGTGCTGGTTTTTCATCAAAATAACCCAGATGGATGAAGCCTACGATTTTTTCATTTTCATTAACATTGAGAATTTGTTTCACTTTGCTGTCATAAATGTGTGGATTGGTTTTCCATACAACGCCTAGCTGTCTTTCCCATGCAAGCAGCCAGAAGTTCTGTATCATTGTTGCAATGGCACCGAAGTTTTCATCCCATTGCTTTTCTATTTCTGGCGCTTCCATTACTGCTGCAAGAATAGCATTTGGTTCGTTTAAATAGTTTTCACGGTTTTCTTGTCTCTCCTCTGGATATGTTGCAGCGACACGCTTGGCAAATGCTGGCAGCTCATCTTTTCCAACGAAGATAAATCTCCAGGGCTGGCGCATTCCGTGTGTAGGAGCCCAAAGTGCACATTCTAATAATTCTCGCACGGCTTCCTCGGTAACTGGTTTATTATTATATCCTTTTTTTATCGCACGACGTTCACGAATAATTGCAGCTAAATTAGATTTCTTCAATTTCCATACCCCTATTTGTATTTATTTAATATGTAATTATCAGTTAGATTGTAGTGTATGCATGATATAAAAGCAAGTAAGTGAACGATTAATATAGAAGCTATTTAAAAAGAAAAGACAATGATGCGCTTGTGAGTTAAATCACTGACTTTTTCTTGAAATACGATAAGATTGGAATATAGTAGTTGTAGCAGGAGGTAAGCAAATGTCTTTTTATGAAATCCTTGTTTTTATTCATATTTTTTCAGCAATTCTTGGTATGGGACCAGGACTTGTAATGACAGCAGTTGTGACATTGTCTAAGTCCAGCAATATGACGGAACTGAGGCATGCTTTTAAAATAAGAAATTCCTTACATATTTTTACGATGATTGGCGGGGCGCTATTACTTTTAACGGGTCTTGTCATGGGTTTTCTAAATCCATATTGGTATAGTCAGGGCTGGTATGTTATAAGTCTAGTACTCTTTCTTATTTCACTAGCAATGGGTCCATTCGTGCTCAAGCCGCGTTCAGCTCCAATAAAAAAATTGCTTGCTGATGTAAAAGAAGAAGAAATCCCTGCTGTTTACGAAGCCTTATCAAAGGATTTATTTTTTTACGAACGGATCGCAAACATTATATTTGTTATTATAATTTCTTTGATGATATTAAAGCCTTTTTAATGTATGAAAAGTTCCATTTGAATTAAAATTCTATTCTGCGGGTAATTGTCTATTGTAAATATGTTAAAGATATGATATAGTCATAAAAATTTACTCTAGGGAGGATTACCGATGGAGAGAGTTACACTTGAAAAAATTTTTTTGCATCCTGTGACACAGAAATATTTACGACGATCAGGGGTTGCTCACGCTGTATCGGTAGCTGAATTTGCATATATTTTTGCAAAAAGATTTCATGTAAACCCTGATTATGCAACCAAGGCTGCATTGCTTCATGACATAGGGCATTATAATTGGTATCGTGATGGAGAGTGGGATTATGACCTTTATCGGGAAAATGATATTCATGCGATTAAGGGCGCAAGTCGTGCACATAAATTATTAATTACCATAGGGGAGGAACGGCAGGCAGCAAAAGAAATAGCAATTGCCATTCTGCTGCATACTGATTCTTATTTACCTCATGGTGAGTTAAAATTAAAACCGCTTCAAAAAGTGGTTGCGATGGCAGACGAAGCAGACGAAGAAAGTGGCGGCAATCACCATTATAAGAAAATAGATATTGATGCAGCACTTGAAAGATTGCGTGCACTCGATGCACAGATGAATAAAAAAGAAGATTCGTTAGAAAAAATTCGGGAAATTGGTTGATAGACAACACAATTATTCCCGAATTTTAATAGGTTCATCTTTTCTTTAATGTATCAGAATGCTTGCTCATTCATTTCAGCAATGTATTCTTCTAATGCAATATTTTCCTGGCTTATTTCTTGAGCGGCTTTTTTACCGACATACCGCAAATGCCAGGGTTCAAATTGATATTCCGTAATATCCTCTTTATCTTCTGGATAACGGATAATAAATCCGTAGTCAGCAGCATTTTCTTCTACCCATTCCCCTTCTGGTGTCTCACCAAAATCAGTAACAAGCTGGTAGTTTACGGAGGCACTCGAAATATCAATAGCGAGTCCTGTTTGATGCTCTGATTCCCCAGGCCGTGCACTAAATAAATTGGCAGCATCTTCACCATGCTCATCAGTATAAGCTTCAAAAAGTGTAACTTGGCGTTCATAGGAACGATAGCCAGATTGAGCGAAAAGCTCAAAACCAGCTTCTTGTGCTGCTTTAAATAATTCTTCTAACGCAAGTGCTGCAGGTTCTCGCAGCTGTTTTTTAGGAAGGTCTTCCGTAAATGGAAACGGAACATCAGGAACGACCAAATCTTGCGGGATATAATCTTCTGGCAAAGCATTTGCTTTATTAACAATTGCCAGCTGATCATAAGGATTTCCTAAAATTTGTGTACCTGAATTCGTAATTGCTGGTTCATCAAGTGGTGGAAGCGCAACTCCAGCTTTAACTGTCTGTTCCTGTTCTCGCATACTCTCCAAAGCATGCTTCGTCGCTTCATCATAAGTTCCTGTGACGAAGAGGTCTTCCGTTTGTAATTGGAAGTCTGTAATCGCCCAGGTTGTTGCTTCTGAGTAAACGCCATCAACAGGTATTTCATACCCAAGTTTCAGCAATGTTTCTTGCAGTATCAGAACAGAATCGCCTTCATCCATTTTTTGTAAAGATTCATCTGGCAGTGTTTTATTCTCTAAATCAGAGGACTGTGAAGCATCTTCATCCTTTTTATTTTCAATTGGATTTGTATGATTAACAGGCCCCTCTGTACATGCAGCAAGCAAGCTGAGAAGCATGAATAAATGTATCACTTTCCATTTCATATATAACCCCTACAATCTTTAAAATTTGCTTTAGCAGCCAATTTATTTTCTCATAAGAGTATAGATGAAGGCAATGAAAACTTTTTAACATTTATTTACTTATTTGAGTAAACAAATGTGCAATTTCGGTTATGACCTTTGCAGCCTTTTCCATATTGTCTACAGAAACATATTCATACTTGCCATGAAAGTTTTCTCCACCTGTAAAAATATTTGGTGTAGGAAGACCCATATAAGAAAGCTGTGATCCATCTGTTCCGCCACGGACAGGTTCAATAATTGGATTGATATCATATTTCTTCATTGCTTGACTTGCGATATCAACAATATGTTTTTCAGGCTCGATTTTTTCCCCCATATTGTAATATTGATCTTTCATTTCCAGTTTCACATTCTCTTCGCCATATTTCTCCTGCATTTCCTTTACAAAGCCGGCAACTGTCGCTTTTTTATCCTCGAATTTCTGTCTATCATGATCACGGATAATATAGTAAACCTTTGTTGATTCCACATCACCATTAATAGAAATAAGATGATAGAAGCCTTCGTATCCTTCTGTATGCTCAGGTGTTTCATTCTCAGGGAACTTATTTACAAATTCAGTCGCCAGCTTTCCGGAGTTCACCATTTTTCCCTTCGCTGTTCCTGGATGTACACTATTGCCTTTAAAGGTTATTTTAGCTGCGGCAGCATGAAAGCTCTCATACTGCAATTCTCCAAGAGGGCCACCATCAATTGTGTAGGCATATTCCGCACCAAAGCGTTCCACATCAAATTTATGCGGTCCGCGTCCAATTTCTTCATCTGGAGTAAAGGCAATCCGAATTTTGCCATGCTCCACGGGGTGTTGGATTAAATCGTTCATTGCCGTCATGATTTCAGCAATTCCCGCCTTATTATCTGCACCAAGTAAAGTAGTCCCGTCCGTAGTGATTAGTGTGTGTCCTTTATAGGCAGGAAGCTCAGGAAACTCTTTTGCTGATAGGATGATATTTAATTCCTCATTTAATGTAATGTCATTTCCATCAAAGTTCTCAATTACTTGGGGGTTAACATTTTTTCCAGTAAAATCTGTAGCCGTGTCGACATGTGCAAGAAATCCAATCACTGGTACATCTTTATCCGTATTTGCTGGAAGCGTAGCCATTAAATAGCCATTTTCATCTGCTTCCACATCCTCCATGCCAATTGCTTTCAGCTCCTTAATCAACAGTTCAACTAATTCTAGCTGCCCTGGAGTGGAAGGAGTAGTCTCTGAATCTTCATTTGATTGTGTATCAATTTTAGCGTATGCAGTCAGTCTCTCGATTAATTCTTCTTTCATTGTCAAATCACTCCTTAATTTTATAAATAAAACGGTTTTAGAATATAGTTTCTATTTTATCATATATATAATTTTCACACTGAAAAAACAAAAAGTATTACGAGCTCGAAATATTCATAGCAGGAACCTGAATGAGGTGATAGAATAGTTAAAGATATGGGAAAAATCTTTCTTGTTATTGCTTAAAGGTTTACAATAAGGATACGAGTAAAAGAAGTGGAGGGATTTAGGTGATCAATTTAATCAGTGCGGAACGTTTGAAAAGTCGTTTGAACAATGAGCAGGATAACACGATAATCATTGACGTTCGTTTTAAGTTGGATGATGAAGATGCTGGAAGAAAGATGTATCTGGAAAGTCATCTGCCTGGTGCAGTTTATCTGGATTTAAATAAAGATTTATCTGGAAGAGTGGAAAAGCATGGTGGATCCCATCCTTTGCCGGATTTCGATATGTTTATTGGAAAGCTTGAAAACATTGGAATTGATCAAGATACAACGGTCGTTATTTATGACGAAGGAAATGATATGTTCGCAGCCCGTCTTTGGTGGCTGCTGGAAGCAATTGGCCATATGAAGGTATATATACTCGAAGGCGGCTTTAGAGAATGGGTTGACGAAGGAAATGAAGTCAGTACTAAACTGCCAATAATAACACCGAAAACATATCAAGCTAAGTTTCAAAAGGGAGAAATTGTCGATATGGAAACAGTAAAAGAAAAGCTCTCAGAAGATATAACGCTGATTGATTCACGAACCGAAGATCGTTATCTTGGTGATTTTGAACCACTTTACAGTAAAGCAGGGCATATTCCTGGAGCGAAAAATTATCCATGGAAGACAGTACTGTCTGAGAATGGGGAGTGGCTGAAAGGTAAAGCGCTTGAGGAGCATTTCTCTGACTTGGAAAAGGATGAAGAAATCATTGTTTCATGTGGGTCAGGTGTTTCAGCTTGTGTAAATATATTAGCTCTAAAAGCTTTAGACTATAAGAATGTAAAGCTATATCCAGGCAGCTTTAGTGATTGGATTTCTTATACAGAAAATGAAATTGAAATAGGGGAAGATTAATCCATGCCTCCTTCACGCTGTTCCTGGGTAACGGAAGATCCGATTTATATTGCATATCATGATGAAGAATGGGGAAAGCCTGTACACGATGATCGTAAATTATTTGAAATGCTTTCATTAGAAGGTGCACAAGCCGGTTTAAGCTGGGTTACCATTTTAAAGAGACGGGATAATTATCGGAAAGCATTTGATTATTTTAATGTGGAGAGCATCAGTCGATATTCCTCTGAAAAAGTAGATGGACTCCTTGAGGATTCTGGAATCATTCGTAATCGCAGAAAGATAGAATCTGTTATACGCAATGCACAAGCACTTTTAAAAGTTCAAGAGGAATTTGGAAGTTTTGATGCGTATATTTGGGGATTTGTTGCAGGGGAGCCAATTATAAATCATTGGCTTGCTCATGAGGAGGTGCCTGCAAAAACGCAGGAGTCAGAGGCAATGAGCAAGGATTTAAAACGCCGTGGATTCAGTTTTGTCGGTCCAACGATTTGCTATGCTTTTATGCAGGCAACGGGAATGGTGAACGACCATGAAGAGGGGTGTTTTCTTTATGACAAGCATCATTATGAAGAGGCGGGGACATAACTAGCCGGCGGGGCAGAAGGATACGATTAGAAAAACTGGATGGACACGAGAAAGCCAGGCAGACGCGGATGAAGTTATCCGCACATCATTTTTGCTATTTTTGTCCGTGACAGCGCTTCTCTCGGACGACTTTTCGCATCAATTTCGCTACCCGCGCGTAAAATGGGGCTATCCGCGCATGAACACCATGTATGCGTGGTAAACCAGCATTCATGCGCGGGTTTGGTCATTTCACGCGCGGCAAACCCGCAATGATATGCGCTTCTTTTGCAAATATAGAAAACCTTCCTATTTACTGAAGTTTTCCCCTCCTTTAAACGCTATAGCTTAAACACTTTTATTTCCTCATTTAAATGATCTGCAAGCAGGGATAGTTCGTCTGCACTGCCAGATACTTCTTCCATGGTGCTGGCTGTTTGTTGTGAAGAAGCAGCTGCTTCTTCGACTCCAGCTGCAGATTCTTCAGATACGGAGGCAATGTCCTCGATGAGATGGTTTATTTGACCATTACTCTCAGCTATATGATTCAGATTTGCTGATATAAATGTAACTTTTTCAGACATTGTATTAACTGCGCTTTGGATTGTCTCGAAATTTTGTCCAGTAGCTTCTATTTGTTCTGCACCTTCTTGAACCTCCTGGTAGCCCTTTGATAAAGAACTGACTACTTGATTCGTTTCAGTTTGAATCGTTGACACGATGGAGGTAATCTCACCGACAGAGGCTGAGACTTGTTCGGAAAGCTTACGAACCTCATCAGCTACTACTGTAAATCCTTTTCCATGCTCGCCAGCTCTTGCAGCTTCAATAGCAGCATTAAGTGAAAGCAGATTTGTTTGGTTGGCAATGTCTTCAATGACTCCTACAAGATTTGAAATTGCTTGAGATTGCAGGTCAAGATTTTTAACTTTCGCAACAGAATCAGCAACAATTTGATCAATTTGCTTCATCTGATTTACAGAAGCTGTCATTAATTCCTTGCCATCATTTGTTAACTGCAAGACTTCATTCGAATTTGTGGCGACTTCAACGCCATCCAGCTCCGACTGATTTACAAGCTGGGAGAAATCATTCATTTTTTCTGCTAAATGGGAAGTACTGTTTGCCTGCGTTTCAGCACCAGACGCTAACTCTTCCATTGTTGCAGCGACTTGGAGATTTCCTTCTTTTACTTCATTTGCGGATTGATTTAACGCTTCACTTTGATTAGAAAGATTATTACTTGCGTCTGATACTTTTGTTAAGATATTTTGTAAATTATCTTTTAGCAGGTTGATTGCAAATGAAAGCTGTCCAATTTCATCTTTTCCAACATAAGCAGCAGAAGGCGTTTGCAGATTGCCGTGAGCAACCTCTGTAATAATATGGACCACTTTCTTGAGCTGCTTTGAAATGCTTCTGCTAAGTAATAAAATCAAGCTTATTCCAATTAAGATAGAAATGATATTTGCAATTGCAAGTACAAGTTTGCTGTCATTCATTTTCTTTGCAGCTGCATGAACTGCTTTCCCTTGTTTGTCCGCAGTTATCTCCATCAGCCTATTAACGATTTCGACGTTATCTGTACGATAACGATAAGTTGTTTCTCTGAGACTATTTGCCATAATAGCTTGACCCTCTTCTATTGAGGGGACAATCCTATTGTTAAAAGTATTATTAATCGTATTATCGTTATTTTTTAGATCCTTCATTAATTTCTGTTCTTCTTTTGTTTCTAAGTCAGCTTCTGTTTTTTCAATGAGTGTATTTAATTGTTGTTCATATGTTGTAAAAGCATCAATATATGTATTATTTTCTGTTAAAAGGAAGTCAGCAATCTGCACATCCTTTGCCTGAATTGTTGAAGCAAGCTGGGAAATATCGTTCACATGGGAGCTGTATTCTTTTAACTCCTGCGCATTTTGGTCTGCGCTATTTAATTGGATGTATACGAGGAGACCGGCAAATGCAAAAATTAAAACAGTAATTAGAAATGCAGCAGTGTATTTAATACCAATACGCAGATTTCGTTGCTTAAAGCTAAACTGCTGTTTCTTTTTTACTTTACTTTTCTTCTTCTTTTTCATCATCTTTAATACCCCCTATTTCTTATTGTGAAAATAGTAAATAGATACTATAAAAAGTGGAATAAGACAAATATATTATACCTTATTCATGGGTATAAAGATACTTAAAGATGATGAATAATTAGATTTCTAATAGTGTATTTCAAAAGTGTAGTTCAATTTAACTAAATACACGTGTTACTGTACTGGAAAATTCATTAAAAAAAGCCGGTATTTCGTTTTCATTTAAACCAATATCCATATTTCTAACGACTTCTTCGTTATACCATTTTTGTTTATCAATGCCAGCGTTGAAAACATCCCAAATGGCGGGTCCTATTTTCTGTAAATCTTTTTCAATGGATAGCAGATTATCCAGGCGATCTGCAACAATTAATTGTTTTACATCGCGATTACCAATTCTTAATGTATCAATTGTATGCTGTTTTCTTTCCTGCCAGCTTTTCGATTTATCTTCCGTGTGAGCTTGGACAAGATCAGCAATTTCTGGACCAAATACTTTTTCAACTTCTTCAATCTCAATAGGAGTATCCTCAACAACATCATGTAAATAACCTGCACATACCAATGCATCACTTGCACCTGCTTTTTCTAAAATTCTTGCGACACGAATAGGGTGTGTAATGTAGGGGATATTGCCACTTTTACGAATCTGTCCTTTATGTGCTTTCTCAGCAAATTGTCTTGCCTTTGTTTTCATCTGTATAGCTCCTTTCATATTCATCTCTTTATAAAGTGAAACTTCATGCAAGTGTTTTTTTCATCCCTACTTACCATTCTTGTTTTCACCTCGAATTGTTGAAGAGGGGGTCTTACTGCCATAAATAAACTTAAGTAATCATATACCCCAGTCATCTGCTAGAATTTCTTTCAGTTTGTGAACTTGTTCTGCACCAATTGCATATTGAATTTGCTTTTCTAAGCTTTCTTTTAATGCTTTACTTTTTTCGTAACAGTCCATGCCAAAGGCCGTCAGTTTTACAAATTTCTTTCGTTTATTATTTTTCATTTTCCCAGTAAGAACAAGTTTATTTTCTTCCAGCTTTTTAATCAGCTTATGTGTACCTTGTCTTGTAATGCCAACAATTTTACTGACTTCGGCGATTGTCTGCTGTTCACCACCATGTAAACGCTCAATGATTAACCATTCTGAATGTGATATTTGAATATTGCTTTGCTCACTCCATTTATTCTCGAGTGTTTTACGTGCTAACATATGTTTGCTGTTTAGTAAATCGATAATATTTAAATTTATTTCCCTTTTCTCCTCCATAAAAACACCTCAATCTGTATTTACTATTTTCCCTGAGATGACGCTTTAGTCTACGAACTTTACTATACAAAGGCTTGTACCACATGTCAACTTAGTTGACTAAAGTGATAGAAAGTAGTATGATGAAATGTAAACTAAGTTGACGGTTGAGGATGGAGGTATAGCAAATGTTTAATATTGGTGATTTAATAATTTACTCTACACATGGAGTATGTAGAATTGATGACATTTGCAAGAAAAGCTACAGTAATGTTTCACGTGAATATTATATTCTTTATCCAGTCGAGGATCCAGATCTTAAAATTAGCGTTCCAGTAAACAGTGACCGGGTGGTCATGCTGGATATCATGGATAAAGAAGAAGCTGAAAAGGTTTTAAAATTTTTTGAGGAACCTGGCATTGAATGGATTGAAGATGCCAAGGTCCGAAATAAGAAATACACTAATATCATTAAAGGCGGAGATCGAAGAGAGATCATAAAGCTAGCAAGTACACTCATGTTAAAACAAATGGAAACGGAACATAAAAAAGAACGCATGTATAACCAAGACCAAAAAATGCTGGAAGATATCCAGGGTAACCTATTTCAAGAGCTCGCAGCTTCCTTAGAAACAACAGTCGAAAAGATAATAGACAAAATAAACGCAACTATTCCATCGAAAATATAACGGGACAGAAGGGCAGGGCCTGACTGTCCCACTTTCATTTATTATCGGGAACAAGTAAAATATAGGATAGAGTGTCAAATACGTTTGCGGAGGTATATGGATGAGTAAGGGAATAAACCAAAGAAAAACGGAGCATATTCGGCTTTGTTTAACTGGAAATGTAGAAGGAGTAAATAAAACAACTGGCCTTGAGGGGATTCATTTTATACATAATGCTTTACCTGAAATCGATTTTAACGATATTACTTTGAAAACAGGCTTTTTGGGGAAGCAGCTGAAAGCTCCATTTTTAGTAAGCTCAATGACTGGTGGCTCAGAGCTCGCAACACAGATTAACCAGAATTTAGCTCTGGCTGCTGAAGAGAAGGGCTGGGTGATGGCAATTGGCTCAACACGTGCCTTTTTGGAAAGTGATCAATATAAGGAATCCTTTCTAATTCGGGAGCAGGCACCTACAGTACCCCTTATCGTAAATATCGGCGCCGTTCAATTTAATTATGGTTATGGTGCGGAAGCGTGTCAGCGTATTATTGATAAAACAGGAGCAGATTCGATTGTGCTTCATTTGAATAGTATGCAGGAGGTTGTTCAGGATGGTGGCGATCTTAACTTTGAAGATCTCTTGCCAAAAATTGAAAATGTATGTAAGACCTTAGATGCTCCAGTGGGAGTGAAAGAGGTTGGTTTCGGAATTGACGGTACAGTAGCAGAGAAATTATACAATGCAGGTATTTCTTATATTGATGTGGCCGGAGCCGGAGGAACTTCTTGGAGTCAGGTAGAGAAGCTGAGGGCTCGTGATAAAATGAAGAAGGCAGCTGCAGAAGCTTTTAATAATTGGGGAAACCCTACAAAGGACTGTATTGTTTCTGTTCGCGGTAAACTTCCCGATGCACCATTAGTAGCAAGCGGTGGCATGAGTACTGGGGTAGATGCAGCTAAAGCAATTACAATTGGAGCAGATATTATTGGCTTTGCCAGACATTTGCTCAAGGCAGCAACAGAATCACCAGAGGCTGTATTACAAACAATGGAGCAAATTGAATTGGAAATGAAGATGGCTATGTTTGGGATTGGTGTAAAGAATCTTGAAGAATTAAAAAATACAAAACGTGTAAATATTATGGGAACCTCTTTATTAGAAGACTAATTAGCTTTCCACTGATTGATGAAAGTCGTGAAGCTCAGACAATCTGAGTTCCACGGCTTTTAATTTATTTTCAGCCATGTGTATTTGAAGCACATTATTTCAATAAAGGCAATAGCTATGCTACAATAATTTCAGTTCATTCCACAAGGAAGAGGCGGTTCAAAGTCGCTTGGATTTTTTGAACATCCTCAAGTAAAGCATAAATGAAATATTGAAAAGTAAACTTCAAAATGAATGCGTTTTTAAAGAGGGGATTTTTAGCAATGAAAATTGAAGTATGGTCTGATTTTGTTTGTCCATTTTGTTATATTGGAAAAAGAAGGTTAGAGAAGGCACTGAATGGGTTTTCACACAAAGAATCTGTAACGATTGAATATATGAGCTATCAGTTGGACCCTGCAGCACAGCATATACCAGGTAAAGACTTTTATGAAACATTTTCTGAATTAAAGGGGATTCCGCTTGAACAAGTGAAACAAATGAATCATCAGGTTGCAAAAGAAGCAAGTAAAGTGGGCTTAGACTATCGTTTTGACACAATGCAATATGGTAACACATTTGATGCGCATCGTGTAGCTAAATTTGCGGCAAAAAACGGAAAAGGCAACGAACTAGCCGAACATTTTCTCCATGCGTACTTCACTGAATCCGAACAGCTAAGTAATCATGAGACTTTGACGCGGCTTGCTGGTGAAGCAGGTCTGGATAAAGAAAAGGTAAAAGAAATACTAAAAACGAAGAAATATAGTCAGCAAGTAAATGAGGATATTGATATTGCGCGCCAAATTGGGGTGCAAGGCGTTCCTTTTTTTGTCTTTAATGAGAAATATGCAGTATCCGGTGCCCAGCCAAGTGAGGTTTTTAATGAAGTTCTAGAAAAGGTTTGGGAAGAAGAAATGAGTGGAGCACAGCGGCATCACGTACAAAATCCTAAAAAATCCAAAACCTCTTATTGTACAGATGAAGGCTGTGATGTTAAGTAACGCTTCAGACATCGTGCAATATCGTTTGGATATTAACTGTGGTGGAATAATGGGTAAATAGAATATGGAAAATGAAAATGGGTACGATTCTTTATTCGTACCTATTTATTTTTAAAAAATCATATACTATTCTTGCATATAGATTGCTCACGATAATCATTGAAACAATTTGTTGAAAGTAATGATAAAGAGATTGATTTTAAAATGCGTGTCATCTATAATATAACTAAGAATGATTATCATTATTGTTTGTATTTTAGCTCGATTACAATATTTTGAAATAAATTATTTTTAATACTTAAAGAAAGTAGGTCTGCAACATGATCGATATTAGAGGACTGACAAAGAAGTATGGAAATAAGCCTATCGTAAAAGATGTATCGGTTCAAATTAAGCCTAATAAAATAACATCGTTTATCGGACCAAACGGGGCAGGAAAATCGACACTGCTCTCTATGGTAAGCAGACTGCTTGATGCAGATACTGGAGATGTATTACTTGATAAGAATAATATAAAAACGATGAAGTCCAATGCATTTGCTAAGCGTGTTGCCATTTTAAGACAAGCAAATTTTTTTAGCGTAAAATTAACTGTTCGACAATTGGTATCGTTTGGTCGTTATCCGTACTCTAAAGGTCGTTTAAATGAGGAAGATAATCGAATCGTTGATCAAGCAATTGAGTATTTGAACCTATCAGATATTCAACATAAATTCTTGGATGAACTGTCTGGCGGTCAAAAGCAGCGGGCATTTATTTCCATGGTTATTGCCCAAGATACCGAATATATTTTATTGGATGAGCCATTGAATAATTTGGATATGAAGCACTCTGTACAGATCATGAAAATATTGCGAAAGCTTGTTGATGAATTGGGTAAAACGGTTGTGATTGTATTGCATGACATTAACTTCGCTTCTGTTTATTCGGATAACATTGTGGCTTTAAAAGAAGGTCGTGTAGTGAAAGATGGTCCAACACATGAAATTATTAATTCAGAGGCATTAAATGAAGTATATGATATGCATATTCCAGTACATATGCAAAACGGCTGCCGTTTTTGTGTATACTTTGACTCTCATATAGTTTAATGACTAAATGAAAATGATTATTTCTAACCTTATGCGTGCTTCTTTCATTGGAAGCACGCATGTCTGTGATGTAGAATAATATTTCTTTCTAAATGCCTTTTCAAGAAGTCTGTTTTTATGTGTTTTCTCCATCTTTTAGGAAATGAAATTTTTCAAAATATAGTTGACAACCTTTTTTTATTTGATATACTTTAAACAGACTAATTGAGATTGATTATCAGTATCAATTTGCAATATCCGTGTTATAGCTATGCACTATAGTAAAATAGAAATAATTATTATTTAAATGATGCGCATCAATTTAGATATTAATTTCATCAATTCAATAGTCTATCCGTCTTAAACATATTATGGGAAGAGGTAGGAGAGAATGAGAAAATCTAATATTTTTAAATCAACATTTTTAATAGCAATATTCGCAGTTTTTTCTTTGGTGTTAGCAGCTTGTTCAGATTCAGATAATGAAAAGGAAGGTACGGATGATTCAGCAGATGATGCTGCTGAAACAGATAATTCTTCTGAAGATACAACCGTTGAAATTACAGATGCTCATGGAACGGTTACTGTGCCTGTAAATCCTCAAAATGTGGTTGCTTTAGATAGCAGAACTTTCGAAACTCTATATGATTGGGGAATTGATTTGGCAGCAGCTCCAAAGGATGTAATGCCTGCTGATTCACCATACATAGATGATGAGTCTGTTGAAAATATTGGAAACCACCGTGAGCCTAATCTTGAAATTATTGCAACTGTAGACCCAGAACTTGTCATTGTTGGCCAAAGATTTGGAAGCTTTTATGAAGATATAAAAGAATTGGTGCCAAATGCAGCAGTTATTGACCTTAACTTCGATGTTTCCGAAGAAGCAGATACACCGGGAGAAAACCTGGTAAATGGTTTTAAAGATACAACAATATCCCTAGGAGAAATTTTTGATAAAAGTGAAGAAGCGGAACAATTGACAGCTGACTTTGATCAAGCGATTGAAGATGCAAAAACAGCATATAATGGGAAGGATACAATCATGAGTGTTATCGTATCTGGTGGGGATATTAACTTCTCAGCACCTCATTCAGGTCGTGTTTGGGGACCATTGTATGATATATTTGATTGGACACCATCATTAGAAATTGATCATGCTTCTGCTGACCACCAGGGTGATGATATTTCAGTTGAAGCTATAGCTGAAACGGATCCTGATTGGATTTTCGTAATGGATCGTGATGCTGCTATATCATCTGAAGAGGATGCAACTCCTGCTCAAGATGTAATCGATAATGCACCCGCTCTTAAAAACACAACTGCTATTTCGGAAGGACAGTTAGTTTATGCGCCAGCAGATACGTATACAAATGAATCGATACAAACATTTATTGAATTATTTAAAAACCTTGCAGATGTCTTAGCTGAGTAGTATAGAGGGGTATAACTATAGTGCTTAAACATACAACACAAAAAGAATTTGGGGCCGAGGAATCTCAGCCCCAACAATCTAATCATCAAAAAATATGGACGAAGCCTTTTATATTAGCAATCATCATTGTTACAATACTGGGCATTATTTCAATGTTTACGGGAGTTTATGATATTAGCGGCAAAGAAGATGGAATGGAAATGTTTTTTATCACGCGAATTCCCAGGACAGCTGCGTTGATGCTTACCGGGGCTGCAATGGCTATGTCTGGACTTGTCATGCAGCTTGTAACGCAAAACCGTTTAGTCGAACCTACCACAACAGGAACGATTGAATGGGCGGGTTTAGGACTAATTGTTGTTTATTTACTCTTTCCTGCGCCAACTTTATTACAAAGAATGACTGGAGCAATCATTTTTTCCTTTATAGGAACAATGATTTTCTTTTTGTTTTTAAGAAAGGTTAAACTAAGGTCGTCTCTTATTGTCCCGATTATTGGGATCATGCTGGGAGCGGTTGTTTCCGCGGTTTCTACCTTTGTTGGTCTTGTTTTTCAAATGTCTCAAAATGTAGAAACATGGTTTGTAGGCTCTTTTGCTTCGATTCAGATTGGAAGATATGAATACTTATGGCTGATCATTGTCGTTACGATTCTTATTTTTATCTATGCCGATCGCTTGACCTTAGCTGGATTAGGGGAAGATGTTACGACAAGTCTTGGAGTGAGTTATAATAAGATTGTTCTTATTGGCACCGGTCTGATTGCTTTTGCGGTTGGAATTGTCGCAGCAGTTATTGGTAACTTACCATTCTTGGGCTTAATTGTTCCTAATATTGTTTCCATGTTTAGAGGTGATGATTTAAGAAGTAATCTGCCTTGGGTTTGTGTGGCTGGAATGGGCGCCTTAATGATTTCTGATATCATATCCCGGACCATTATTAAGCCATTTGAAGTCCCGGTCTCTTTAATTCTTGGAACAGTAGGGGCAGTTGTATTTATTGTAATTTTATTGAGAAGAAGGAGGCTAGGATAAGCGGTGGAATATACGAGTAAAGAAAATGTTGACATTAATTCTAGCCTTCCTAATAAAAATAGAGCATCTAAAGCCTTTCGTTCGAAAAAGGAAGAAAGGCGTTATTGGATTTTGTTAACAACGTTGATTGTATTGGGAATTCTGTCTTCACTGGGACTTTTAATGTATAAAAATCCAGTTCCAATTGATTCACCTTCTTATATCCCAGTCGTCAAAAGAAGGATGGTCGCTATTATTGCAATGATTATAGCGGCGGTTTGTCAAAGTTTAGCAACTGTTGCTTTTCAATCTGTGACGAATAATCGCGTGATTACCCCTTCACTTTTGGGATTTGAAGCACTTTATTCTACTATACATACGAGTACAATGTTTTTCTTTGGGGCCACTGTATTTATAGGTTATAGCGGTACAGGTCCATTTTTATTGCAAATCGCTTTAATGGTCCTCTTGTGTTTAATACTTTACGGATGGTTATTGTCTGGGAAATATGGAAATTTACAGCTCATGCTGTTGGTTGGAATCATTATTGGGACGGGATTAAGATCTTTGTCTACGTTTATGCGAAAATTGCTTGCACCGTCAGAATTTGATATTTTACAAGCGAAATTATTTGGTTCTGTCAATAATGCAGATGCTGATTATTTCCCGATTGCAATTCCAATCGTCATTATCGTAGCGATACTTCTTTTTGCCTTTTCTAAGAAGTTAAATGTGATTGCGCTTGGTAAAGATATCTCTACATCATTGGGCGTAAATCATCAACTTAGTATCATTTATGTTCTCGTATTAGTTGCCATTTTAATGTCCGTTTCAACGGCTTTGGTTGGGCCGCTTACTTTCTTTGGCTTTTTAGTTGCAACCTTAAGTTATCAATTTGCACAAACCTATGATCATCGCTATATTTTTCCAATGGCGCTTGCAGTCGGATTTTTGATTCTAACAGGTTCTTACTTTATGATGTATCATGTGTTTAACGCACAGGGTGTCGTTTCAATTATTATTGAGATTGTTGGTGGCGTAACATTTTTAGCTATCATTTTAAAGAGGAAGACTTTATGAATTTGGAGCTTCCTCTTTTTCATATTGAACGAAAACAAGCTCCCTGTTGAATTAGCCGCTGCATTTATGTTTTACTAGAGGAAGACTGATAAGAAATGAGGGAACATTATAAATGAAAAAACAATTGTTGCTTGTATTTTCTTTGCTTTTGGCACTAGTACTTGTTGCGTGCAGTGATGATAAAGAGGAAGGCTCAAAAGACAATAATACAGATAAAGATACGGAGGAACAGGAACAAACTGAAGTTGAAATCACAGAAGAAGAACAGGCAGACGATGATGCAGTCGTTGTAAATGTGAATGGAAGTGAGCTACTGGGAGATAAATATAATAATATTTATAAACAGCTGAAAACAATGCTTCATATGTATGGTCAGGATACGAGCGATGTGGATAATCTGAAGGAAGAAACCGTGTCCATTTTAGTTGAACAGGAGCTTATTCGTCAAGATGCTAAAGATAATGGCATTGAAGTGACAGAAGAAGAAGCTCAAGAAGAAATTGATACGATTATTGAGGAAAATGGTGAAGAAGCAATAGACATAATGCTGGAACAATATGAGCTTACTGAAGAAGAATTCCGCGCACAGCTAATTGACGATCTTACTACTGTAAAGTATATTGAGGATCAATTTGAAGTTGAAGTAACGGATGAAGAAATTGAAGAACAATATGATCTGCTTAAAGAACAGCAGGATGAAGAAGAAATTGGGGAGCTCGCAGAATATGAAGAGCTTATCAGACAGAAAATAAGTGAACAAAAGCAAGGTGAGTTGCTGGACGGGCGTATCGCTGATCTAAAAGAAGAAGCAGAAATTGAAACATTAATCTAATTTAAAAAACCAGGAGTGTGTTACACTACACCCTGGTTTTTTTATTCAATTGATCTAAAGTGCTTAAAAACTGTTCCATTTCAGCATCCGTACCAATTGTAACACGAAGAAAATGAGCTATTTCCGGCTTATTAAAATGACGGATAAGGATATTTTTTCCCTTCAGCTGCGAATATAAATCTTCTGCAAGCCTTTCTTTATGGCTAATAAAAAGAAAATTTGTTTGTGAGGGCAGGACGTGAAAGCCTCGTGCCTGCAGCTCTGACATAAACCATTTTCTTGTTGCTATGATTTTTTTCGTTGTTTCAGTGAAATAAGCAACATCATTGATTGCTGCGCGCGCGCCAGCAATAGCAAGGCGATCGATTGTATAGGAATTAAAGGAGTCCTTCAAGCGCATGAGTCCTGCAATTAATTCCTGAGAACCAAGAGCAAATCCAACGCGAAGCCCCGCAAGAGAACGGGATTTTGACATCGTTTGTACAACGAGCAAGTTTTCATAGTCCTGCAATAATTGAACTGCGGAAGCCTCAGCAAAATCAATATAGGCTTCGTCGATAATGACAATCTTTTCAGGATTATGCTCCAATATCTGTCTCACTGCATCTAGTTCAAGAAAGATGCTTGTTGGTGCATTTGGGTTAGGGAAAATCACACCACCTTCCGAATGAAAATAATCTTCAGGAGTGATCGTAAAATCCCTTTCCAGCTTGATTGCATCATAAGGTATATTAAAAAGCTTTGCATAAACTGGATAAAAACTATATGAAATTTCCGGGAAACGAATCCTTTTTCCTGGTTCAAAGAAAGCCATGAAGGAAAAGGCAAGCACTTCATCTGAACCATTTCCAATAAACACATTTTCCTTAGAAAGCTTATAATAGGAGGCAATGTCTTCTTTGAGTGCATCAACAGTTGGTGATGGATAAAGATTTAAAGCGATCTCAGCTTCTTTCTTAATTGCTTCTATCACAGCTGGCGAAGGAGGATAGGGATTCTCATTTGTATTTAATTTTATAATTTCCGATTGATTCAACTGTTCACCTGGCACATAGGGTTCTGCCCGTTTGACTGCATTGCTCCAAAACTTACTCACGCTGCTGTCCTTCCTTTTCCAGATGTCTTTTCATCAGCTCTTCTTTAATATCGGCAAGTGTTACCCCTTGTTCCTCCATTAATACGAGAACATGGTAGGTTAAATCGGAAATTTCTGAGGTCAGTTCCGTTTTGTCATTATTTTTGGCAGCAATAATGACTTCGCTCGTTTCTTCGCCAACCTTTTTTAAAATTTTATCTGCGCCCTTTTCAAATAAGTAAGTTGTATAAGCTCCTTCAAGTGGATTCTTCCGGCGATCTTGGATTTTAGCAATGATTTGCGGGATAATTTCCTGTGCAGGCAATTCATTTGCCAGCAAGGTCTGGTGGAAGCAGGTTTCTGCTCCTGTATGACATGCTGGACCTAAAGGGACTACATGTACGAGTATGGCGTCCTTATCACAATCATAGCTAATCTGCAGTACCTGTTGTTTATTACCAGATGTTTCTCCTTTATTCCAAAGCGTCTGTCTGGATCTGGAATAAAACCATGTTTCTTTCGTTTGCATGGTTTTTTGCAAAGATTCACGATTCATATAAGCAAGTGTTAAAACTTTTCCTGTGTTAGCATCTTGTACAATCGCAGGAAGGAGGCCATTTTCGTTAAAATTTAGTTCATCGATATTCATTGTCATGTTGATTTCTCCTGTCTTATATATTTTCTTTCTTAAGGTATTGTTTTAAAGCTGGAATTTCAATCTCCCCGTAATGGAAGACAGAGGCCGCTAAAGCAGCATCAGCACCAGTATGTTCTAGAACTTCTTTAAAATGCTCCATATTACCAGCCCCACCGCTTGCAACGACTGGTATTTTAACAGCATCGGCTATTTTCTTCGTTAAGGCAAGATTATAACCTGTTTTTGCACCGTCTTCGTCAATCGCATTAACAACAATCTCACCTGCTCCTAATATTTCACCTCTGATTGCCCATGCAATCGCATCGATTCCCGTGTCGACACGCCCGCCTTGAGCATGTACCGTCCATTTATTTGGAGCAATTTGCTTTGCATCCATTGCAAATACGATAGTTTTACTGCCAAAAGCTTCGGCAGCCTCTCGAATAAAATCGGGATTTTTAATTGCCGCACTGTTGATGGAAACTTTGTCAGCGCCAGCAGTAAGCACCTGCTCGATATCTGCAAGCGCCCGGATTCCCCCCCCAACCGTAAAAGGTACCTCCGTCACGCTAGCAACATTTTCAACAACATCAAGAAAAATATCTCTTCCCTCCGTGGAAGCAGTAATATCATATAAAACAAGCTCATCAACAAGGTCTGCATTATACTTTTTTGCTAATGCTGCGGGGTCAGCAACATCTTTAATATTTTGAAACTTTTTTCCTTTTACAACCCGGCCTTTATTAACATCGAGACAAGCGATAATCCGTTTAGTTGTCATTATGTTCACCATCCAATAACTGAGTAAAATCAAGATTTCCATCATATAACGCTTTTCCAATAATCGCTCCGTATAGATTCAACTTTCGCAATTTAGTTATATCTGTTTTTGTTGTAACGCCTCCAGAAGCAATGACATCGATGGCGGCAGCTTGATTAATCACTTCAAGCTCAGTGAAGTTTGGTCCTTTTAGCATGCCATCCTTTAGAATGTCAGTGTAGACGATTGTTCGTACGCCTAATTCCTCCAACTCTTTAATCAGGTCAATTGCTTTTACAGAGCTGTTCTTTGTCCAGCCATCTGTAGCAACATAACCATTTCTGGCGTCGATGGAGACGGCAATTTTGTCATTAAACTGCTCCACCGCTTGCTTTAGGAAAGCTTTGTTATGGATTGCTGCAGTACCAATAATCACGCGATCCACCCCAGCTTCTAAATAATATTCAATGATTTCGGGGGAGCGAATGCCGCCGCCGACTTGAATGGGGATGGTAAGGCTTTGAGCAATATTGGCGATTACCTTTTGATTGCTTACCTGACCGGTTTTTGCACCATCTAAATCAACAATATGAATAAATTCCGCTCCTTTATTTTCCCAATCTTTTGCGACCTCAACAGGCTGTTCATGATAAATCTTTTCTTTATTATAATCACCTTGTGTAAGGCGAACGCATTTTCCATTTAAAATATCAATTGCAGGAAACAAAATCATAAATTCAACCTCCGATTCATTTTTACATGCAGTATAGTTTTTAACGCAGGGGATGCAGCTTCAAACTAAAGATCTCATGCTGTGATCATTTAGAGTACACCCTTTGTAGATGGGATGCCTTTAATTCTTGGGTTTATCAAGGTTGCCTGATCCAAGGCGCGGCCAAAGCCTTTGAATATGGATTCAATGATATGATGGCTGTTTTTGCCATAGGCCAGGTTAATATGCAGGTTCACCTTCGCGTTATTCGCAAAGGCTAAGAAAAACTCTTCAACCAGCTCAGTATCAAAATTGCCCACCTTATCCTTTAAGCCTTCTACATTGTAGACCAGAAAGGAGCGCCCGCTGATATCCAGTGAAATAGTGGATAATGCTTCATCCATCGGGGTGGTGATTGTTGCATATCTTGTAATACCCTCTTTCGTCCCAAGGGCTTTAAAAAAGGCTTGGCCAAGAGCAATCCCAATGTCCTCCACAGAGTGATGCTGATCAACCTCAAGATCACCATCACAAAGGACTTTCAAATCGAATAGGCCATGTCTGGTGAATAAGGTCAGCATATGATCCAAGAAGCCGATGCCTGTTTTTATCTCACTTTGTCCCATCCCATCTATATTGAGATCCAGTACGATTTTTGTTTCAGTTGTATCTCTTGAAATTGAATATTTACGCATTCTTTTTTTCCTTTCTGATTTGAATTGAGTTGGCATGCGCTGTTAAACCTTCGATGTTTGCGAGTGTGATAATCTGTTCAGCTGCATCATCAAATGCGGCTTTTGGGTAACGAATCAGACTGGAACGTTTAATAAAGTCATAGACACCAAGCGGTGAGGCAAAGCGTGCTGTCCCGCTTGTGGGCAATGTATGGTTTGGTCCGGCAAAATAATCACCTAATGGTTCCGGTGCATAGCTGCCTAGAAAAATAGCACCAGCATTTTTAATGAGTGGAAGCATATCCATTGGATTTTCAACGATCAGCTCTAAATGCTCTGGTGCGAACAAATTAGCAATTTCAATAGCTTCGTTAAGATCTTGAGCGACAACAATGCTGCCATATTCTTTAATTGACGCTTCAATAATTGTTTTTCTTTCAAGTCTTTCTGTTTGGGAGATGATTTGTGTTTGGATTTCTTTTGCTAAGTCCCCGCTGGTTGTAATACAAATTGCGCGTGCTGACTCATCATGCTCCGCCTGTGATAGTAAATCTGCAGCGATAAAGGAAGCATCTGCCTGTTCATCAGCAATGACACAGATCTCACTTGGCCCAGCAATCATATCAATCCCTACATCGCCGAACACCCATTTCTTTGCACGTGCAACATAGGCATTGCCTGGTCCGACAATTTTATCTACCTTCTTAATGGTTTCTGTTCCATAAGCAAGGGCAGCAATAGCCTGTGCTCCTCCCGTTTTATAGATTTTCGTGATCCCTAATAAATCAGCTGCAGCGAGTACATAAGGATTTACTTTTCCGTCCTTTCCAGGCGGGGTTGTGATGACAATTTCTGTCGCACCTGCAATTTGTGCTGGAATAACTGCCATTAAAACAGTTGAGGGATAGCCTGCTTTTCCGCCTGGGATATACACACCGACTTTTTCAATGGGGGTAACGATTTGCCCAAGCATAACCCCTTTATCCTGTGAAAGCAGCCAGGATTTTTCCTTTTGTGCTTCATGAAATGCACGAATACGATCTATTGCCTTGCGAAGTGCAGTTTGTACATCCTTTTCTATACACGCTTTTGCCTGGTTAATTTCTTCTTCAGTTACAATTAAGCTGTCAAGTACTGCGCCATCAAAGGCTTCTGTATATTCAAGTAATGCTTGATCCTTCTTTTCGCGAACGGTTTGAATGATATCAAGAACGGTTTTGTCGAGTGTTGCCTCGTTTTGCTCTTTTTTTGTCTGGTTATTTATTTCTTGATAAAAGTCTTCTCCTGTTATGATTTGCATGCTGCACGCTCCAATGCTTCCTTTAATTTTTCAATGAAGTCTTTTACTTCTTGCGCTTTTGTCGCAAAGCTTGCTTGATTCACTATCAGTCTTGTACTAATTTTTTCAATATCCTCGAGAACAGTTAAGCCATTTTCCTTTAATGTGTTTCCCGTTTCAACAATATCAACGATGACGTCAGCAAGGCCGATAAGTGGTGCAAGCTCCACCGAACCATTTAACTTCACGATTTCAATTGCTTGACCTTTTTGTGCAAAGAATTTTTTAGCTACATTTGGATATTTGGTGGCGACTGTTAGCCTTTGATTGGGATCCGTTTTATGATCTGGGTAGCCTGCTACAGCGAACTTACATTTTCCAATATCTAAATCAAGCAGCTCATAAACCTTTGTTTTTGATTCCAGGATAATATCCTTTCCAACAATTCCAATATCAGCTGCTCCTCTTTCGACATAGGTAGGAACATCTATGGCTTTAACAAAAGTCAGCTTCATAGATTTCTCGCCATTATAGAATACGAGTTTACGGCTCTTCTCATGAAAGTCCGGGAAATTCATTCCCGCAGCTTGTAAAAGAGCAATTGTATCCTCCGCAGGTCTGCCTTTCGCAAGTGCGATTGTTAGTTTTTCCATTTAATACACCTCCGCTTTCGTAGATATGAAATGAATTAATTCATCTGTTGTTGAAAATTTATTTTCATATCCACTGATTTGCAGGACTTTCTCTGTATTTGTAAACAGAATATCCGCCTGCTCTTGATTTTGTGTTGTAATGACTGGGAAACCCTGATTCCTTAGAGCAAGGGAGGCGGTCAATGCTTCACTTCTTGTGTTTGAATCATAGCTGATGCAAAGCGGTTTTGGTTGCTTTACACTTTCCGTAAGCTGATGCTGCTTCATTGCTGCCAGCAGAAAGTCAATTTCATAGGCAAAGCCAATTGCAGCCATCTTCTTCCCGAATTGTTCACTCAGATGGTCATAGCGCCCTCCCATTAGTACTGGTTTTCCAATATTTTCTACAAACCCCTGAAAAATAATATCTGTATAATAGTACATATTGTTAATCAAACCGAGATTTAAAGTGATGTATTCAGCAATTTGATAGTCTTCAAGTACCTTCATCACTTCAAGTAAATTTTGGTAGATTTCCTGCATTCTTTCATTACGGATAATTGCTTTTGTTTGTTCAAGCACTTGCTTTGGGCTGCCATAAAGCAGGGGAATGTTGTACAGTGCTTCCTGCAACTCCTGGCTAATCTTTAATCGCTTAAGGAAAGGCTCCATTTCTGTAATATTTTTTGATTGGATCAGATCTTGAAGCTGTTGCAGTTCATTGATTGTTAAATTCGCCTGCTCAATTAATTCTTTAAAAAATCCTGCATGTCCGATTTCTATTTTGAAACTGTTAAAGCCAATATCCTTCAATGTATGAATGGCAAGCATGATCACTTCTGCATCCGCCTCTGGTGCTTTACTGCCGAAGAGCTCAACACCTGCTTGTGTGCATTCTTTCTCCATATTCTCTTCATTTGAATTACGAAATACATCGAGCATGTAAAAGAGCCTCTCTTCGCCCTCATTCCATTCTTTATTTACAGCAGTCATTCTTGTAATGGGAATCGTGCCATCAGGTCTTAGAACGAGCACCTTGCCTGAGCTGTCGATTACTTTAATCATTTCTTCTTTGTTTACGGTTTTTGTAATCGCTGCATACATATCATATTCTTCAAAGGTCGAGGTCCTGACCTGGTGATAGCTATATGTAGAAAACCGTTTTTTTAATTTAGAAATCAGTTGTTCCCTTAATTGATAATTATTCACATCTTTATTACGGGATTTCTCGAATCGACATAGCATAAAAAAGGTTCCTCCTAAAAAAACTTTATCACTTTATCACTTTATCTAATTAAAGTTATATAGTATTATAATCATTATAGAGTGAGAAGTCAATGCAAGTATGGATGAAAATATGAAAGGTATAGAAAAGGAGTTTTAAAGAATGTTTGATTATCATATGCATAGTGATTTTTCTGCAGATTGTGATGCACCAATGGAAGCAATGATTGAAAAAGCAATTGAACTTGGTTTAAAGGAGATTTGTTTTACAGAGCATATTGATTATGATTATCCAGATAAAGACTGGATTTTTGAATTTGATTTAAGCGAATACGACAGCAAGATTAAAGAGGTCCAAACAAAATATCGTGAAAAAATTATCATCAAAAAAGGAATTGAAATTGGCTTACAGCCACATCTTTTAGAAAGATATGAGCAGCTTATGAATGAGGAGGTTTTTGATTTTATTATTTGCTCTATGCATGCTACGGAGGGGAAAGACCTTCATTCTGGTGAATTTTTTGCTGATAAAACCGTAGAGGAAGCTTACGAAATTTATTATAAGGAGCTGCTTTCCTGTATAAAAGAATACAAGCATTTTAGTATTTTAGGACATCTGGATCTTGTGAAGCGTTATTCGAAGGAGAAAAGCAACAATCATTTTCATGAAATCATTCGTGAAATATTTAAGGAGGTCATTCCTGCTGGAAAAGGGATTGAATTAAATACTTCAGGCTATCGGTATGGTCTGGAAACTGGTATGCCCAGTCTGGATATTTTAAAGCTATATAAGGAATGTGGTGGAGAGATTATAACGATTGGTTCTGATTCTCATACACCTGAAACGTTGGCTTATCAATTTGATAACGGTTTAGATCTGATTAAAGAAGCAGGATTTAAATATATTGCCAGCTTTACAGCAGGCGAGGCAGAATTTCATAGGATTTAGTTCAAAATGAGTAAGTATTAATTCGGGATAAATCTTCATAGAAACTTCTCGTTTATCACCATCCCATTTTGTTTGCCTATGTTATAATAGAGAATGTAAAAAATGAAGCCATTGACATATTGTCAGTGGCTCTAATTGCTGGGTGAAAAATATGCAAACAATAAAAAGAGCCTTTCTGGCAGCTGCAGGGGCGTTATCACTTGTTTTAGCGATACTTGGTGTTTTTTTACCGTTATTACCAACGACCCCGTTTCTATTACTTTCTGCTGCCTGTTTTGTACGCAGCTCGGATCGTTTATATCAATGGTTAATTAATCATAAACAGCTTGGACCATATATTCGTAATTATCGCAGCGGGAAGGGAATTCCTTTAAAGGCCAAGATTATAGGTGTCACAACACTTTGGGCGTCCATGCTTTTTACAATATTTTTTGTTGTGCCATTAATCGCTGTTAAAATACTTTTAGCATTAATTGGGGCATATTTTACATGGTTTATTCTAAAACAGAGAACTTTGGAGAAAACAAGTGAAGTGGGGGAATCGCTTTGATTAAAAGAAAAATAATTGCTGGTTTTTCCATCTCGTTTTTACTGTTGGGTATTGTTGGACTTCTATATGTGCCAAATAAGACAAGGTCAGAGGTTTATTCAGGGATCCCTACAGTGTTTGTTCATGGATATAAAGGGACCGTCTATTCCTTTGGTAAAATGCTCCATCGTTTTGAAAAAGATTATCGTTGGGGGAAAAAAGGCATTAGCTATTATGTAAGCTCGAATGGCTCTCTCTATGATATACCGCATGGGTGGAGCAAGGATGAACCGAATTTCATCCAGGTAGTGCTTCGAAATAATCGAACGAGTTTTGAAGAAAGCACATTGCATTTAGCGAATGTATTGCAGCATTTAAAGAAAACATATCAGATTGAAACGGTAAACCTGGTAGGTCATTCAATGGGGGGGATTGTTTCATTGAAGTATATTATGGATTATCAGAGTGACGCATATCCTCGTGTTAATAAGCTCGTTACGATTGGAAGTCCATTTGCTGGGATTTTTGATGAAAGTTATTTTTTGCAACATCATGATAGAGGAGCTAATGATTTAAAGGTAAATTCACCAGCACTTCAAATGCTGCGTACTGTTGCATTTCCTAAGGAAATTCAAGTATTAAGTATTGGCAGTACAGGAGATATGATTGCTGTTCCTGAAAGTGTAGCAAGTCTTTCACAAATCGTACCTGCAACACAGCTAAAGGAAGTCATGCTTGAAAATGAGGAATTAGGCCATAGCGCACTTCATGAAGACGAGACAGTAGATCATTTAATTCATCGTTTTTTGTGGCAAGATTTGCTGCAATAACTTACACTATAAGAGCGGTTTAATTTTTTGCATGAATAAATGATTACGTAATTAAAGGAATGATAGGCATGGCAACGAATCAAGAGATTTATAATAAATTAATTAACATAACTGCAAAAGAAAATGTTTTGGCTAAGGAGCCGATAAAAGAGCATACGTATACAAAGCTGGGTGGTAAAGCAGATTTTTACGTAACACCAGAAAGCTATTTGGAAGTACAGCAAATTGTCCGCTTAGCAAACGAAGAAGCAGTAAAATTCACATTGCTGGGTAATGGTTCAAATCTTATTGTACGAGATGGTGGGATTCGCGGTATCGTGATGAACCTGCAAAAACTTGCAGACATTAAAACAGATGGTGAGCGTATTGCGGCACAAAGTGGTGCAAGAATTATCGATGTATCCCGTCATGCGCTTAAGGATAAGTTAACAGGATTAGAATTTGCATGTGGTATTCCTGGTTCGGTAGGCGGAGCGTTATATATGAATGCTGGTGCTTATGGTGGTGAGGTTAAGGATGTTTTACGGAGCACGCTCGTATGTACAGCTGATGGAGAATTACTTACGCTTCAGGCTGAAGAGCTGGCACTTAGTTATCGAACAAGTAATATTCCTGATAATGGTTATATTGTGCTCGAGGCTACCTTTGACCTGCAGTATGGAGCGTATGAAGAAATCAAATCTGTTATGGACGATTTAACGTATAAAAGAGAATCGAAGCAGCCATTGGAATATCCTTCTTGCGGCAGTGTTTTCAAACGTCCGCCGGGATATTTTGCTGGCAAACTTATTCAGGACAGCGAGCTGCAAGGGAAGCAAATCGGTGGAGCGCAGGTGTCTACAAAACATGCAGGTTTCATCGTAAATATTGATGGGGCTACTGCGAATGAATATATTTCGTTAATTGAACATGTGCAAGCAACCGTTAAGAAGAAATTTGCTGTTTATCTTGAAAGAGAAGTAAGGATAATTGGCGAGAACATAGAAGAGAAATAGAAATAAAATCCATGGGGGATATCTCCATGGATTTTTTAGCGGGTTCAATTGATTTTGTAAATGCGATTGACAATTATAAAAAAGGAGATATAATATTATGAAAAAATGATGAATAAGAGTGGTATCACGCTGGATGATGCCTGTCGTCTCTTAAAAAGATGCTAGGCTATTTATATTTTAAAATTGAAGGAATGATGGGTCATGAAACAAACAATTTTTACTGATCGTTAGCATCTGAGGTTATTTGATAAAAGCGATGCGAAAACAGTGCAAGTATTATGTAATAATTTCAATATCACGCTTTATTTACCGTACCCATATGCTTTAAATGATGCAATTATATGGATAGAGGGCCACAAGAAAAACTTTGAGGAAGATTGCTCCTATGAATTTGCGATTACTGACAGAAAGACTGAAGAATTATATGGCGCCATCTCATTATCGAATAATCAAAGGTTCAATAATGGTGGATCTCCTACTGGATTGGTGAAGAATATTGGGGAAGGGGCTATGGTACAGAAGCTGCACAGGCACTAGTAGACTTTGCCTTTCAGGAAAAGAAAATGCATAAAGTATACGCACGTTATTTTAAGTCCAATCCAGCTTATACGGGAAAATCCTCCTCCTTGAACTTCAACGCAATGCGCAGGAAGTGTGTTAGCATTGGCATTGCAACAGTACGTTGCGATTTTAGCGGATCTAGGTGTGTCTTACTCTAAGGATACATGATAAGCCCGGTTTTTACTGATCGCTCGTTCCTCACTATCATTCTTTCTGTTGACCTTGATATTGAAGTGAGATTTTACAGCCGATTAACCTTTGATAAAGTATATAGCTTTTAATCACTCATATTGAGTACTATAATAAAATAGTAGAATAACTGAAAGAAAACCATCACTTATGATTTCGTTTATGAAAAATAGAAGTATTAGGGAGGGATAGGATGTACTTTTTCATTATAGCCTTAACTGGTTATTTGTTTGGTTGCATTAATGGTTCACAAATCATTGGTAAGTATAAACGAATCAATATAAAACGAAATGGTTCCAAAAATGCTGGAGCTTCAAATACATTTTTGTTATTAGGCTGGAGGTCAGCTTTAATTGTCACGATTATTGATGTGATTAAAGCAATTATATCATTATCATTCATAACATTTTTACTATCCAATACAGAGTTACTTTTTGAAACACAAATATTATTACTTTATGTAAATGCATTATTTGTAATAATTGGCCATAACTACCCCATTACAATGAAATTTAATGGGGGGAAAGGAACTGCTTCATTCTTAGGTATATTATTGTTTTTTAATTGGAAATTTGCACTAATCGCATTCATCATATTCTTAGTGTTCTCTTTCATTACAAATTATTTTGTCATTGGCACATTCACAGCCTATTTATCTTTTATCACCTATACATCCCTTACCTATGGTCGGGGACCGGGTTATATTGCCTTCATGCTAGCGATGTGCTTTGTTATTAAACATATGGATAATGTGAAACGAATCATGAATAAGGAGGAAAAAAAATTATCAAGCTTATTTGAGCGCCAGGCTACTTAAATTGTTGACAACCATAAAAGAATGCCTTCGCTTGCTGGATTATGACCGTTCAATGTCTTATGAGAGAATATAGAAAACAGGAGACGGTACTTCGCCTCCTGTTTTCTATTGTATTAATTGGCGGTGGATAAATGGAGTATAATCGGTTGATTATTTCCCAACGTAGTTTTATAAAGATTAATATTTCCAGTATTTGATTCTAATGCATCCGAATAGCGCTCAAAGTCTTCATTTAAAGTGATCGTCCAAGCTGTTTCATTATTTTTCTTAAAAAAACACAGCAAATGTTTCAAAAGGATGTATATTCTCCCATTCAAACAGCACAGTCTCATCATTTTCTGTTTTAGAAATTCCATCCTTCAAGCAGAGTCAGCTTGCCATTGTCTATCAATTTCTAAAAACTGCCAAAGCTATCATCACTGTGGCAGGGGAGAATTTTATACCTTCTTTACTTTTAAAAAAGAAAAGGACTGCAAGCCCTTCACTTAACCTTCTTGATTCACATGATGTTCTATATTATTCCTTTTAAACAATTCCCATACCTGTTCTGCCATAAATTGAGGGGGGTGTGGCATACGATTCAAAATCCAATCCTCCACGATGCCAGCGAAGGCTGACGCTGTAAAATGTATTATCAAATCCTTATCCATGCCTTGATTGATGCCTTGCATGTTAATCTTCTCGCTTATGGTTGACGAAAGAGTGTGTAACATTCGTTCGAAAAATCCAGAAGTTGTTTTATTGGAAAGCATGGAAGAAAAGAATAGAAAGTTTTTTTCAAAATAAATAAACAAGGATTTAATGGCCTCAACTTCCTCAATCTGATTAACATTTCCCTGATTAAATTTGGTGAACGTGCAGGACTGAACCATTTTGTTCAAATGGTCATCCATACATTGATCGAGCAAGTCATACTTATCCATGTAGTGAAGATAAACGGTTCCCCGGTTTACATTGGCGCGTTCGGCAATATCATTGATAGTGATTCGATCGAATTCTTTCTCAGAGAACATTTCTAAAAATGACCTATTAATGGCTTCTTTCGTTCTCAGCACTCGTCTGTCTGTTTTAGTTCTAGTCTCCATTCTTCAAAGCCTCCTTTTATTAATCAACATTTCTAATTAATTTGTTGTATATCAAACAAAAGCTCGTATATTAGCGATTGAACTTATCTTTTCTCTCTATATAATAATAAACAACGGTTAAATAATCAACGTTTAACCGACTTAATTCATTGAAGGAGAGATGGAAGTGGAAAACTTGCAATCTAAGGTGGTTATTATTACGGGAGCATCCAGCGGAATTGGGGAAGCAACTGCTAAATTCTTAGCTCAACATGGAGCAATACCCGTATTGACAGCAAGAAGAGAGGATCGACTAAGAACGATTGTGGACAACATTCTACAGGATGGTGGCAACGCCGTTTATATGCAGTCAGATGTGACCAATGCTGAAGACATGGAGAGGCTGGCAAAGTTTACACTTAATCAGTTTGGGAAAATTGATGTCCTTGTCAATAATGCTGGTGTGCAATTAAATTCCCTGCTACATGAACTGAAAGTGGAGGAATGGGAGAAAACGATCGATGTGAACATTAAAGGCGTTCTTTACGGCATTGCGGCAGTGTTGCCTACAATGAGGAAACAAAAGTCAGGACATATTATCAACATGTCTTCTCTCATGGGTCATAAGATTATCCCGACAACGGCTCTATACAGTGCAAGCAAGTCTGCTGTCCGAGCAATCTCGGAAGGGCTGCGTCAAGAAGAGTCGACGGAATCTCGGATTCGGTCTACAATTATCTCACCAGGAATGACAGACACTGGCGTATTGGAAGAATATGCGGACTATCCGAGTCTTTCACCATCTACTGTTTCACAAGCAATTGCTTATGCAATCAATCAGCCCGATGATGCCAACGTAAACGAGATTGTCATAAGACCTACATTACAATCACTATAAAGACCTTTTCGGGAATTTTCGCATATCCCTTGAAATGGGGGAATAAGGAGAACTTTTATAATAAAATCCTTGATAATGATAGAGAATCGGAGTTTTCTTATACTGATCTGGGTATTTTGAGGAAAAAAATAGCCTCAGATATTTTTCCGAAGAGGTTTGAGACGTTAATACTTGCAGTTGGGATCAGAGTTGGTTATGATGCAATTGATTAATTAATAACTAACTATAGGTAGGTGATTCTAGCGATGGTCAAGCCGAAGTGGGAAAAACGTAAGGAGGAGATTCTCGAGTCGGGGTTGGAAATATTTGCAGAACGGGGTTATTATAATACAACAACCGCACTCATTGCAGAAAAAGCCGGCATATCCCAACCTTATGTTTTTAGATTCTTTAAAACAAAAGAGGATTTGTTTGTCGCAGCACTCAATCGGGCATTTGAAAGGATTCTTCAAACTTTTATACATGTGGATGCCGGCCCCAATCAACTGGTGACAGAAATGGCTGAAGCCTATGAAGCGTTGTCTGTATCCTATCCCAATGAGATGGCTATACAGGTGGTAGGTATATCAGTGAAAGAAAAAGCTATACAAGATGCTGTGAAAGAAGGATTGTCCCGTTTAAGAAGCTATATTTTAGATGAGTTTAAATCAGCGGGGATAAAGAACGCTGAAAGAGAAGTGACGACATTTTTGGCAAGAGGGATGTTATGTAATATCTCTTATTACTTGGATCTCCCTGAACTTTTTGATAACCAAACAAAATAAATAGTCAAGTAATTGATTATTTATTTTTAATATAACTTTGTAGTTATTGATTAATCAATAACTACTTTCGGAGTGGGAAATCTGAAAGAAATTCTTTCATGACGTTTTGTGCCTCAAGAAAGAAGAGGAGATAAGATGAAATCAACCGCATTTGGTTAAGCTTCTACCATGATTATAGCTGTTTGTGTCATCAGTTGATGGGGCTAGTTTCCATTTATTTATTGGTCAATCAATAAAGAGTGAACTGGACGGAAAGACAAAAAGGTAACTTCTTTTCCTCCGGTGCCCATCGGATGAGGTATTGCGGCTTTTGAAATCGTGTTGTTCATGTTTGGGATTAACATATGCCCGATTTTAGCACATATCAAACATGTTTTTAAAAAAACTAGAAAGCATATATGGGAGAGTGAATCTTATGGAAAGTATTGTTCAAAACAAAAGGAATACAAATCAAAGGAGTTTACATCGCTGGTGGGCGCTCATCATTCTTGCCCTCGCCCAATTCTTAGTCTTTTTAGACTCATCAATTGTGAATATTGCACTGCCTTCGCTGGGGAAAGATCTGCATCTCGATACGACTACGTTAAGCTGGGTCATAACCGCTAACGTCGTTCCTTTTGGGGGTCTGCTTTTGTTAGGCGGACGTTTAGCTGATCGTTTTGGGCATAGGCGAATATTCATGGTTGGGGTGATTGGTTTTATCATAGCTTCAGCCTCAGCAGGTTTGGCGGCTTCTACGGGGTGGCTTTTGGTCTCACGTGCAATACAAGGCACGTCGGCAGCCTTTTTGGCACCCGCTGCTTTGGCCCTGCTGACCCTACTCTTCACACAACCTAAGGAACGGGCTAAAGCATTAGGCATTTGGGGGACCGTTGCTGGCCTTGGAAGCGTTGCAGGCGTGCTTCTTGGAGGCATATTAACCTCCTTGTTCGGTTGGTCAGCTGTGTTTTTTATCAATGTTCCGGTAGGCGTTCTTGTCGCTGTTGTCATTCCCATACTGGTCACAAAGGATCCGGAGACTAAGAATATGAAAACAGACTGGGCAGGAGCTGTGACTGTTACTACAGGTTTGATGGCGATTGTTTCCGCACTTTCAGTAGCGAAACAAGCTGGATTTCCGATAACGCTTGCCCTTGCCGCCATTGGAATCGCATTACTCGTGTCTTTTGTCCTCATTGAAAAACGGTCTACAGACCCTCTTGTGCCATTAAGTATCTTTCGTAAAGCTTCGGTCACCAGTGGAAACCTAGCGATGCTATTGATTGGCGGTGCAACTGTCGGACTATTTTTCGCGCTCTCCGTGTACATGCAAAAGGTGCTCCAATATGACGCACTGACAACAGGACTTGCACAACTTCCGCTCGCTGGCTCTTTGGTCATTGTCGCTGGAATCGTTCCAGTCGCTATTCATCGACTGGGTACAAAATGGACGTTGGTCCTTTCACTTGTGGTGTTAGCGATTGGTTTAATATGGCTGTCACTTGCCCCAAGCAACGCCTCATTTATTACTGATTTACTTGGTTCAACCATTTTAGTAGGGGGAGGACTCGGCGGTGCTTTTGTATCTAGTACTGAACTTGCCGTCAGTGGTGTGACCAAAAGCGATGAAGGCCTTGCAAGTGGTCTGGTTAATACAAGCCAGCAAATCGGAGGGGCGGTCGGTATAGCAATTCTTGCTTCAATCGCGGCGATCAGAACCGATTTTCTTGCGTCTGCAGGAGGTAGCCCTTCCCAGGCTCTAACTGGTGGTTTTAGTTGGGTATTCATAGGCGCAGCGCTTTTTGCAATCGTCGGAGCACTATTGGTCATCGTCATTCAACGTAAAGATCATCAATCACCGGTGAAATCAAATCGGTATGGAGCATGAACCTATTAGGTGTTTATTTCAAAGGAAACTATTGATTAATCAATAAAGGAGAGTTAACAATGGAAACAGCGATTGTATTGGGAGCGACCGGTGGGACGGGTCAGGCCATTGTATCAGAATTACTGACGAGAGGGATCCGTGTTGTCGCTTTTGGACGTTCCGAAGCGAAATTGAAGGCCTTAATGAAGGAACAGAATTTCAATCAACGATTGTCATACAAACTGGGTGATATATTTGATTACCAGGCGATTGTTGACGCAGCAAAGGATACAGAAGTGATATTCCAGTGTGCCAATGTCAAATATCATGAGATGGCAGATAAACTTCTGTTGCTAGGGGAAAGTGTGATGAAAGCAGCGAATATTCTAGGTAAGAAGATAGTCATTGTAGATGGGATCTATGTCTATGGACATCAAGTTGCGAAAGGTGATGAAAATCATCCACAACAACCACATACGAAAAAAGGGAAATTAAGGGTAAAATTCGAGAACTTGATATTCAGTAGCAACTGGGAAAATGCAAAAGCATTAATTGTAAGGTTGCCAGATTATTACGGTCCTACCTCACAAAATTCTTATCTGCAGCCTACACTGGATGGGATGGTTGCCAATAAAACTTCTATTTTTATTGGAGATTTGAAAACACCTCGTGAATATGTCTATTTGTCAGATGCTGCCAAGATGATTGTAAATATAGCTGAAAAAGACGATTCCTACGGAGAAAACTGGAATATACCCGGGGCAGGATTGATTTCGGGTAATGAAATCATCCAAATAGCTCGCCAAGTAACTGGAAGTCGAAAAGTGGTTATCCCTTTAACTAAAAATGCAATTCGTTTCATTGGATTGTTTGATTCGTTTATGAGAGAAATTGTTGAGATCATGTACCTTACCAAAGAAGGATTTGTTTTGAGTGGGGAGAAATATAAGGAACGAATCGGGCCAATTCCGGCAACTCCGTTCAGAAACGGACTTGAAGAAACGTTACGACTTTTAATGCACGAAAAAAAATAGGTTTGACGCTTCAGGGGTAAAAATCAACTTTCATTCTTCTACTCAGCATGTATTATAAAGTTAGAGTTTATTCAAGGAACAGGCGAGCAGAAACAACATTAGTTATTATTTATAAATTCTGTCATCGACGGTTATTTGAAGGCGTTAATTCAACTAGGGTATTTGGCTGTATGTTTTGTCCAATCCATATGAAAGTAGTCTCCAGTTTATCAATAATAGTAAGAAGAGGCAAGCGTCTTTCGAGAGAAAGAGCCGCCACTTCGAATTGGTATGGTGTGCTTAAGCTCACAAAACAAATGCTTCTTAAACAGTTTTACTACTTTTTCTTTTTCTTTGCATAAAATTTGGCCGCCTTTTTGCGATTTCCGCACAATTCCATGCTACACCAGCGTCTTTTTCCAGATCTTGATGTATCAACAAAATAAAGACAGCATTCTTGATGTTCGCACTTCCTAATACGGTTGATAGAGATGCTATCCAGTGTGTCAATAATTGAGTAGATAATATTGTACAGCACATGATCTCTAGATGTTATTCCTTCGGGGGCCAATTTTAATTTGTCATGATCCGTATTAATAGTCAGGCCAATATTCACCTGTTTAGTAAGCTTTTTTAATTGCTCAGTAGTGTTTGGAGAAAGTTTCCCTTGTTGTTTTAAATCAGATAAAATCACTTTGCTAAAGTGACGAAGTGATCGGAGCTCGCCTATTAGCGAATTAAGCAATTCTTCATTTTCTAAAGCCAAAGAGTCTGACTCCCGTAAAAGGTTATTTTCCTTCAGCCATTGGAAAGTACTTGATGTATCAACAAGGATATCAATCTTTTGTTTATTGGAGAAATACGTCGTATTTACTAGGTTAATCCATGCAGTTCCACCTAATACAAATAGTGATTTGTTCATAAATGTTTCACCTCAAGAAATATTATAACCTTAAAAAGACACATTGACAAGTTAGGATTGGCAGTGTAATATAACCATAAAGATAAGTTTAAAGAGGTTATAAAAGGAGGTGAACATGAGGAACTTAAGAAGAGAACTTCAAGAAATACGAAATGAAATGAGATTTAATTTTTTGTTGGGCTGCAACTGATCTCCAAAAATAAAATGAGGTGAAAATGTGTACGTACAATACAAAACGGTAAATATTAATAACATTAATATCTTCTATCGAGAAGCTGGTAATAAAGGAAATCCTACAATTCTATTGCTTCATGGGTTCCCTTCTTCTTCTCATATGTATCGAAATTTAATACTTAAATTGATGGATGAATATCATATTATCGCGCCTGATTATCCAGGTTTTGGGAATAGTGATCAACCTGCAATGGATGAATTTGAATATACTTTTAATAACCTGTCCCTTTTGATAAACGAATTTACAGAAGAATTAAAATTGGAGAAATTTAGTATCTATGTCCATGATTACGGTGCTCCAGTGGGATTCAGATTGGCAACCAAACATCCTGAACGAATTCAAGCCATTATAACTCAAAACGGAAATGCTTATGAAGAAGGATTATTGTCTGCTTGGGACCCTGTACGCAATTATTGGGAAAATCCTACTGAGAAAAATAAGAATAATTTAAAATCCCTTTTATCCGAGGACTTTACAAAGTATCAATATACAGATGGGACTCGTAATCCTGATCGAATTAGCCCTGATGCATGGAACATGGATCAATTGGTTTTGGATCGTCCCGGCAATAACGAAATACAACTTGCTTTGTATTATGACTATAGAAACAATCTTAAACAGTATCCAAATTGGCAAGAGTTCTTTAGAACCTATCAACCACCCACATTGGTTGCATGGGGGGGAAATGACATGTTCTTTGGACCTAAAGGTGCATTAGCTTTCCAAAACGATCTTAAAGATTGCGAGGTTCATTTATTAAATACTGGGCATTTTCCTTTGGAAGAAGAGTTAGAAACAAGTGCTTATCTGATAAAACAGTTTTTAAGAGATCGTTTAAAGTAATTCTAATTCTATTATATAGTCGTGATGCTATTTATTTCTGGAGAGAGGATGTTGGCTGTTTATCAAGCTATATCGATGGTAATAAATGGCTAGAATCCAGTTCTACTTCAAAATTCAAAAAAAACGATACTAAAAATTCACTTGGGACCGTGCTCTATTCTGGCGGTAAAGAAGTGGAAATGGCAGTTGAAGCAGTGTTTGTTTCTTTAAGTGGTTGGGTAGAATATATCGGCTTATGAACGAAAGGCTATTCTTAAAGATGAAACCAATTAATTAATGAGCATAAAGGTGAGCTGACTAGAATTATGACAACGGAGCACGAAAAGCTTTTGGCGAAGTAACGTGCGCAAATAACTAGATTTCATGGTATGCAGTCGAAGCAAAGGAATTTACGGCGAAAATATTCCCTCTTCGTGATGGAAAAAGTTCATCAAGCGAGAACCAGTTGGCGTTGCAGCAGGTGTTACATACTTACTGGTGGAAAATGTATTCTAGAAGATCATGGTTATCTTATTGAACCAATAGTCTTATCTGGAGCAACTGATGAAATGCTGCCAATGATAGAAGAAACTTTTGGTCCAGCCGCTTATGTATTTAGAAAAAATATAAACGAAACTTTTTCAATTGTGGTTGGTTTAGAATACGGTGTCGTTGGATTAAACGATGGCGCTCTATCAGCTGCATAAGTTCCCTTTGAGAGAATAAGCTGGGCAGGAAGGGCAGTTCCCTTGGAATCGAGGATTATTTAGAAATTAAATAAGTATCATTAGGAAGTTTGCAAACACATCAAAATAAATCCGAAAAATTTTAGGAGGATAAAACATGACAAAGAAAATTCTAATCGTGGTAACAACTGCAGATGAAATGAAAGAAGGTCACAAAACAGGGCTTTGGTTATCGGAATTTGGAGAAGCTTATGTTGAATTTGATAAATTGGGGTATGAAAAGACGGTGGCGAGTCCTCTAGGAGGAAAAGCCCCGATTGACCATCGTAGCTTAGAAGGGGAATTGCCACAAGTAATTCTTGATACAGCTAAACATCTAAAAAATACAATAAAACTAGACGAAATCGATGATGTAACTAAATACGATGCGATTTTCATACCAGGTGGGCATGGACCTATGTTTGACCTTCCTGATAATGAAAAACTACAAAGTATAATTCGCGAACTTTATGAGGCTGATAAAGTAGTGGCAGCAGTATGTCATGGTCCAGTAGGTTTAGTAAACGTTACTCTCTCTGACGGATCACCATTAGTAAAAGATAAGACAGTTACGTCATTTACAGATGAAGAGGAAAAAGAAATGACGTTAGACCGCTTTATGCCTTTCTTACTAGAAACAAAGCTTCGTGAGCGTGGAGCAAAATTCGTTGGTCAGTCAAACTGGTCTAATCATGCACAGATTGACGGAAACATAATTACTGGTCAAAACCCACAATCAACTGAAAATGTTGTAAAAGAAATCATTAAACAGCTTAAATAAATTCAAAAGTGGGGTTTGGAACATGAAAACCATAATAATAAACGCAATTCTTAAAGCAAAATGCGGAAAAGAAGAAGAACTAAAACAAGCGCTTTTGGATGTTGTAAAACCCTCCCGCAATGAAGCGGGATGCGTGCAGTACACACTGCATGAATCTAGCGATAATAACAGGGTGTGTGTGTTATGAAGAATGGCAAGACCAAAATTCGCTAACCCAACATCTTGAAACGGACCACTATAAAATATATAGACAAAAAGTGGAACACTTGGTTGATTTGCGTAAAGTGCATAAATTAACAAAAATACAACCTTGAAGTAAATTTCCTAACTTATAATGTACAAGGAAAGCCCTGAAGGTATATGAATCAAAGAGAAAGGAAGATTCTCATGAAAGCAGCAATTATCGGCGCGAACGGAAAAGTAGGGACTCGCCTAGGTCATTTATTGGCGCAACGGGGTGATGATTCTGTTGGATATATTCGCAAGGAAGAACAAGCCCATGAATTAGAAAAAATGGGAATGAAAACAAAAGTGGCTGATTTAATTAAAACGGATGTAACGGAATATACGTCAATGTTAAAAGGCACAGATGCGCTCGTATTTACTGCGGGTGCGGGTGGAGCTGGTACAGATTTAACTCAAGCCATAGATGGTGAAGGCGTTCGAAAAATGATAACTGCGTCTGAGAATGCAGGAGTTAAACGTTTTTTACTCGTTTCAGTGTTTCCAGATGCTTGGAGAAACAAGAGTATGCCGGATAGTTTTGAATTTTATATAGAAATGAAACGTCAGGCTGATGTTGATTTAGCAAAATCTTCATTGGATTGGACCATTCTTCGTCCTGGCACACTTAAAGACGGCCAGGGGACAGGGAAGGTTGAACTTGGGCAAGCTATTCCTTATGGGGATGTTTCAAGAGATGATGTAGCCGCTGTTCTTGCTGAGTTACTAAATAATCGTGAAACGTCAAGGCTTGTCCTTGAATTGACAGAAGGTCAAACACCCATTCAAGATGCAGTCACCAGTCAGAATCGTCCATTGTAAGGATGGCAAAAAACGTATTTTAAGAGTGTATGGCTCTTCTATTAAGTGATAATAGTTATTCCGTTAAAGGGCGCTCGACAAGTTCCGCTATAAACGCTTCGAAGCGTGAACATGCGGGGAATTATACTAAATTCTAATGTTACAACGAATGATAGGAAGGAGGTTCTTTTGAGTGTGTTGAAATATGTTTGGGGTCAGGACTGAGCTTAAATTTGTAAGGAGGTATGGAAAAGTCTCAATTCAGACAAGTGAAATCTAAGAAGACTCGAAAACATATGGTCGAGATGCTTAATCAGCGTGTAGCAGATTTAACTGACCTTTTCGTGCAGACAAAACTAGCACATTTCATTGCTTATCATGAGTTGTTTGATAAATTAGCTGGACACATTCCTGATTTAATCGATACTGTCGCAGAACAGGCTGCTTCATTAGGAGGGGCTGTAGGAAAACCTGTTCAGTTCATTGCTTCGGAAACTTCTGATCCACCTTGGCCACTTGATGAAAATAAGGACTTGGCTGTACTTGAAACATTAACAGAACGTTGGTTTATCGTGGCAAATAGTGTGAGGGAAGCAGTTGATACATCGGCTAACAAAGACCCAGGTACATCTGACCTCTTTACTGAAGTGTGTCGTCAACTTGACAAAAATCTTTGGTACTTGGATGCACACCTGACAGACGGGAAAGTGGCTAGATCCAGATAGAATAAAAATAAACCTTTATGTTACACCTTTTTTAAAAAAAGTACTACCAAAGAATACAATTGATTGTGTTAAATTTACGGGAAATAAATCGAAATTAAGCAGGCAAAATCTTTAATTTGGGAGGAAGTAAAATGGCAAAAATCTCCGTAGGAACAGAAAATCACGAGCCAATCGAACTTTATTATGAGGATCATGGAACAGGGAAACCAGTTTTATTAATTCACGGTTGGCCATTAAGTGGTCGCAGTTGGGAATACCAAGTTCCCGCTCTCGTAGATGCTGGCTACAGAGTTATTACTTACGACCGTCGAGGATTTGGGAATTCTTCTCAGCCATGGGGTGGATATGAATATGATACCTTCACTGCGGATTTACATCAGTTACTGGAACATTTGGATCTTCATGATGCAACGCTTGTTGGTTTTTCAATGGGGGGCGGTGAGGTAGCCCGTTATATCGCGACATACGGAACAAATAGAGTGAAAAAAGCTGTATTTGCCGGAGCTGTCCCACCTTATTTATACAAATCAGGGAATCACCCTGAAGGAGCATTGGATGATGCAGCAATTGAAGAATTTGAAAACGGAGTGAAAAACAATCGTCTTGTGTTCCTTGATGAGTTTACGAAAGACTTTTTCGCGGCTGGAGATCAGACAGACTTAGTAAGTGAACCATTCCGATTATATAATAGGGATATTGCGGCAGGTGCCTCGCCAAAAGGGTCACTAGATTGTATTTCTTCTTTCGGTAAGACAGACTTTAGAGAAGATTTAACAAAGTTTAACATACCTACCCTTGTTATTCACGGTGATTCAGATGGAATTGTGCCGTTTGAATTCAGTGGAAAACGAACGCATGAATCAATTCCTGGGAGTAAATTGGCCTTAATAAAGGGTGGTCCGCATGGTTTGAATGCGACTCATGCCAACGAATTTAATGAGGAACTTCTAACATTTTTGAAAGACCACGACTAAATAACAAGCACCATGGGCACCTCCTTATCAAGGAAGGTACCCATGGGGTATATTAAATACATATAAATCCACTAGCGTTTCATAAAAAATATCAAAATTTTCAGTTTTAGTTATTTTCTTAAGAGAGCAAAAAAGTAAATACCCAACTTAAGGTGGCTCCATCCATTTGGAATATATTTACAATTAGACTAAAGTAGCAGCAACGTCTTCTTTATTAAGAAACACCTTTTCCTTCTATTTTTCGAAGCCAAATATAACCTGGTTTCCATAAGGCCGCTCTTAAATAGCGGCTAATTTGTAAGAGTGTACGTTTACTGTTCATCTTAATTTGAACGAGTACATCTAAACAAAATACAATCCATGCAATAAACACTTGGTTGTAAACTGCTGAATTACTGTGACCGTAAAACTTTTTGATATTCACGTGTTGTTTCATCTACTTGAAAAATAATTCAATTGCCCGGCGTGACTTATACATTTCTGATATTTCTTCAGCACTTAAATCAAAACGGTTTGTAATTAATTGAAGTACATTTCCTTTTGTATCTTCCACTTTTACGAGTCGAAAGTAATTCTCAGCACGATTTTGTGTTGTCCCAATTAACACCATTTGATCCGATAGAACCGTTGAATCTTCAGGTCGTTTAAGGAAAAAGCAGGTTAGAAAGCTCTGCTAAAGGCAAACAGCGTTATTGATTCATAAAAAGTCAATAACGCTGTTTGTCTTTTTTATACCTTTAACTACGGAAGCGGCTCAGGAAGGATTGCAGGCGCTCGTTTTCTGAGTGCTCAATTACTTCGCTTGCCGTTCCTTGCTCTGCAATAACACCTTCGTCGAGAAAGAGCACTTTGTCAGCGATATCTAATGCAAAATCCATCTCATGTGTTACAAGGACCATCGCCATGTCTTCATGCTTGGCAAGGTCGCGGATGACCTCGAGTACTTCACCGACAAGCTCGGGGTCTAGTGCGGAGGTTACCTCATCAAACAGCATAATTTTCGGGCGCATTACAAGTGCTCTTGCCATCGCCACACGCTGCTTTTGCCCGCCTGAAAGCTGGCTGGGATAATTATCAACTTTGTCACCAAGTCCAACACGTACGAGCATTTGAATCGAGCGCTCCTTCACTTCCTGTTTATCTTCTTTTTTTACATGGACGGGTGCAGTCATGCAATTTTCTAAAATCGTCATATGAGGGAAAAGATTAAAATGCTGGAAGACCATCCCGATATCGCCACGGACTTCACGTAAATGCTTTTCATTTGCGCGCACCATTTTCCCGTTCTTTTCCATTTTCCATAAATTCACACCGTCAACAATAATATCTCCTGAGGTTGGTTCTTCTAAGGTCATCAGCATCCGGATAATCGTTGTTTTTCCCGACCCGCTTGGACCGATTATAGCCACTTTTTCCGCAGGTTTGATGTCTAAATTTATTCCTTTTAATACCTCTACCTCTCCAAATGATTTGTGAACGTCCCGATATTGAACAATTGGTTCTGTCATATCAACATACTCCTTTTTACTTACTTTTTACAACCGCATTTTTATCAAATCTCGTATTCATTTTAATTTCAAGCTTTTTGATCAGTATGGCAGAAGGATAGCTTAGTAGAAGGAAGATAATACCTACAATCGTAAGCGGCTCCAGATAAGCGAAGTTTCTTGAGCCAAATGTATTTGCCATATGCATAATTCCAACAACACTGATCGTAGAAGCTAATGGAACTTCTTTAAACATAATGATAAAGTAGTTTCCAAGCATGGGAATCGTTGGTGGTATCGCTTGAGGAAGAATAATTTTCTTCCACTTATCCATTGTACTAAAGTTGAGTGCACGCGAGGCTTCCCATTGGCCATTTTCCACGCTCTCAATTCCAGAACGATAGATTTCAGCGATATAGGTGCTGAAGTGAATACCTAAACCGATTATAGCACTTGTCATTGGACTAAGTGTGGCACCGACAACAGGAATTTCTGGCCATGCATAATAAATGAAAAATAACTGCACAAGTGGTGGTGTAGAGCGAATAAATTCCATTACCCAGGTAATCACCCAATTAAAAGGTTTATTTGGAACTCTTTTTAAGAAGGTCCACACAAATCCAAAGACAAGAGCGAAAAGGAAAGCAGTGATTGTCAGGGTGACGGTTACCCAAAGTCCATCTAAAACGAAAGGGAGTGCTTCAAAAAATGTTTCCCAGCTCCAATAAGTATTATTCATTAGCTAGCCACCCCTTTCTTTGCAATTGATTCTCCTTTTCTTGTTAACCAGATTAATGGTAAGGCAAGAATAAAGTAGAATACTAGAACTGCTAAGTAAACAATCGGTGTAATCGAAGCATTTGTGCTGCGAATGATGTCACCGTAATAGAGAATATCAGTCAAACCAATTAGGGAAACAAGTGATGTTCCTTTGAGAATTTGTATGGTATAGTTTCCAAATTCAGGAAGCATCATTCGCAGAGCCTGAGGAAAGATAATCAGTCTCATGCGTTGAAAGCTTGACATATTCAGTGCAGTCGCTGCTTCTTTTTGTCCTGGATTTACTGCGAGGATAGAGCTGCGCACTACCTCAGAAAGATATGCACCATAATTCAATCCAATTGCGATTACACCAATCCACCATTTTGAACCAAGTTGAATGTTAAATAGCATTGGAATAGCGTAATAAAGCCAGAATAACTGGACGATCAGAGAGGTCCCGCGAAAAACTTCAACATAAAAGCCGGTTACTTTGCGAACGATGATGTTATTGGAAAGTCGGCAAAGTCCGGAAATGAATGCCATAATATAAGAAAGAATTGCAGAGGCGAGCAGGACTGTTATCGTAATTTCAAGTCCACGTGCAATTTGTGGTATGACATCAATAATTGCATTGATAATAATCACTCCTAATAAAATTTTACTTTCGTTTCATGTTTGAATCATATCCAATGACAGGGATAAAAATAGGATCTTTCGAGGAAATTAAACTAGTCAGTTATTTACTCCTAAATCTAGCAATAAAAACATAGGGGTCCAGCCCTGGGTAAGGAACCGGACCCCTGAGAGTCATACTGAAAATTTACTAGCAGCAGCTGATTTAGAATTCTTCTCCGCTGCAAACTTGTTCAGTCGTTACGCCATCTGTTGCGACAGTGTTGCTTTCTGCACTAAAGCCATTTTCCTCTAATAATTCTTCAACTGTTCCGTTCTCTTTTAACTCTGCTAATTTCTCATTATAAGCATCACGCAGTTCTTCGTTATCTAAGCTGAATGCCGCAGCTCCATAGCTTGGGACTCCTTCGATATCAGGTTGTTCAAACGACTCTACAATCTCAATCGCATCCGAATCAAATGATTCAAAAGCCATTCTTACAGTCATTTCTGTACCGGTTGTCGCATCCGCTCTTCCAGATTGAATTGCTGAAAAAGTAGAGGCGATATCAGGAGCCGTTGTAATTTGACCTGGATCCACTCCTTCTGATTCTAAGAAACCAATTTCTGTTGCACCTTCCATTACTACTACTGTAATATCTGGATTGTCGGCAATATCTTTATAGCTTGCTATACCATGAGGATTTCCAGATTGGACGACGAGACCCTCACCATATTGCATTTCAGGCTCACCAAACAATGCATTTTCACAACGATCCGGTTGAATTGCCATACCAGCAGTTACAACATCAAACTGTCCAGCCTGGACACCTGGAATAAGCTGAGCAAAGTCAGCTAACTGTGATTCAACATTGTCCACGCCTAGTTCAGCAAATACTGCTGTTGCAATATCCACAGCGGCACCCTTCAATTCACCGCCTTCTTCATATGCATATGGTTTTTCATTAGCGAAACCTACTGTTACTGTTCCACTTTCTTGTAATTCCTCTAATTTACTTGCATCTCCAGAAGAAGCCCCGTCATCTGACCCCTCTGATCCATTTGAACCCTCTGATCCACAAGCTGCTAGCAGGACGAGAGTGATTCCTAATAGCAAAATACTAATTTTCTTCACTTTTTCATTGACCTCCTTTTTTGCTATGAAACGATATCCCTAAAAAGTTAAGGTAAAAAGACTATCTTTCTATTTCCTTGATTATTAATGTTATAGTTATTTGAAACTTCCTTCAAACTGCATTGAATTGGATAGATTCTGATAAATCCTCATATTTTGGGCTGAAGCCCCTCTCACTACGTTAAGCAAAAACATGCTGTAAAATGGTAGCTTTTCCTCGAAAATACCCGATATTTGCTTAATCGATGAAAAAGTAAGTATTTGTAGACAATCATATGAAAAAACTTTAGTATTAACTATAGAACAGTTTGTAAAGTGAGGGGTACAAATGGGGGCGTATGTAGCAGTTGGTTTTGGATCAATTGTTTTGATTGCAATTGTTATTATTTTATCATTAGTAACAATAAATAAAGGCTATGGGTATAAACACACAATTGATCCACTTCCAGATGAAGAGGAAGAAGAGAAAGAAGAGGAAAAGAAATAAAAATAAGTGTGTTTCGCAATGTGTACAACATACTTATTTCACCAGTTTTCCGAAAAAGGGAAACAAGGCAGGATGAGATGAACGAGAATAAAGGAGTTTTGATTGATGGAATATCCCGCTAGAGTACTGACAATTGCAGGTTCTGCTGCAGGAGGAAGTGCCGGAATTCAAGCAGACTTGAAAACATTTCAAGAATTAGATGTTTATGGGATGAGTGTTGTTACCGCAATTGTTGGAAGACATCCAGAAACAAATAAAAATGTGCATCCCCAAACAATTGAAGCGATTGAGGCTCAATTTGATACAGCGATGAAGCAAGTGGGTACAGATGCACTCAAAACCGGCATGTTATTTTCAAAGGAAGTGATTGAAATGACTGCTAATTTGATTGAACAATCGCATATTAAATCCATTGTTGTTGATCCTGTCATGGTAGGGAAACTCGATTCTAAGCTGCTAAAGGACGATGCGATTGCAGCAATGAAAAAATGTTTAATCCCTTTAGCAACGATAATTACACCAAACATCCCAGAAGCATCCTTTCTGCTTGATGATCGGAAGATTACAACAGTCGAAGAGCTAAGGCAAGCAGCAATTGATTTATATGCATTAGGATCAGAGTATGTTTTAGTGAAGGGCGGGCGCTTAACGGGGCCTGCAGTTGATCTTTTATATGACGGGGAAACTTTAATTTCATTTGAAGCACCGCGAATTGATACTGTAAATACGAGTGGTGCTGGTTGCAGCTATTCAGCAGCAATTACTGCTTTCTTAGCGAAGGGCGAATCAGTTGCCTCAGCGGTGGAGCATGCAAAACGGTTTGTAACTACAGCAATACAGCATGGTTTTACATATACCGATAAGGTGGGACCAACCTATCATGCTGCACAAAGAAAATATGGGAATGCATATGAAATAAAAGTAGAAAAAATCAAATAGGAGGATTTTATAATGACAAAGCGAGCATTAATTAACGTGGATTACACTTTTGATTTTGTTGCGAAGGATGGGGCATTAACTGCAGGTGAACCTGGTCAGGCAATCGAGGTGAGGCTTGTTTCACTAACGAAGAAATTTATTGATGCTGGTGATTATGTTGTTTTTCCTATTGATGCCCATGAAGAAGGAGACGTATTGCATCCAGAATCAGCTTTATTCCCGCCTCATAACATTATCGGGACAAAGGGGCGCGATCTGTACGGAAGTCTAGCTCCTGTTTATGAAGAAAATAAGGATAAAGAAAATGTGTATTATTTTGACAAAACGCGTTATAGTGCTTTTGCGGGCACAGACCTTGAAATTAGATTGCGTGCACGCGGAATAGAGGAAATTCATATTGTTGGTGTATGTACAGATATTTGCGTATTGCATACTGCAGTAGATGCGTATAATAAAGGCTTTAAAATTGTTATTCATAAGGATGCTGTCGCAAGCTTTAACCAAGCTGGACACAACTGGGCCTTGGAGCATTTTACAAACACACTGGGAGCAAAAGTTATTTAGCAGGGCAAAGCTTGACTTTGCCCCTTTATCCATTTATATTTAGACTTATATAAGGCTGTTTAACCAGTCGGAACTTTCATTTTACTGGGTATATATAGGAAACGTTGAAGGGGAATAGTATAATTAAAGTCTTTCTAAAGAGAGGAAATGGCTGCTGAGAATTTCCGAAAGACCTAATTAGAACCTGCCACCTGAGTTCGCCATCGATAGATTTTAATCTGGAAGATGTGCACGGTGAAACTCCGTTATCTAAATGAAGTGTGCGTGAAACGATTCACGCAAACAAGGGTGGTACCACCAAACCTCGGTCCCTTTTTAGGATGGAGGATTTTTTTGTTGGTAAAAAGTAGGGAAAGAGGCTTGAAGAAGGTTCATTGTTTTTTCAAATAAATCATATTAAAAGAGGTGCTTGATTTGGCGAAGAAAAATAAAGAATTTGTAGAGAAAATTACAGCAATGGAAGATGACTTTGCACAATGGTATACCGATGTTGTAAAGCAGGCAGAGCTTGTTGATTATGGTCAAGTTAGAGGAACAATGATTATTCGTCCATATGGATTTGCGATTTGGGAAAATATTAAGGATGAGCTGGACAGAATGATTAAGGAAACAGGGCATTCAAACGTGGCTTTCCCTATTTTCATTCCAGAAAGTCTTTTACAAAAAGAAGCAGATCATGTGGAAGGCTTCGCGCCAGAGGTGGCATGGGTGACTCATGGCGGAGATAATGAATTACAAGAGAGGATTGCAGTCAGACCAACATCTGAAGCATTATTCTGTGATTATTATTCTAAGCATGTAAATTCATATCGTGATTTGCCAAAGCTTTATAATCAATGGTCAAATGTTGTACGCTGGGAAAAAACAACCCGTCCATTTTTACGTTCTTCTGAATTCCATTGGCAGGAAGGTCATACCGCACATGCAACACGTAAAGAAGCAGAAGAAGAAACAATGAGAATGCTTGAAGTATATGCTGATTTAGTAGAAAACTATTTGGCGGTTCCCGTATACAAAGGAAGAAAAACAGAAAGTGAGAAGTTTGCTGGGGCAGAGTATACGCTGACAATTGAAGCATTAATGCATGATGGAAAAGCATTACAATCTGGTACGACCCATAATTTCGGTGACGGCTTTGCGAAAGCCTTTGATATTACGTATTTGGATAAAGAAGGGAAAAGTCAATTTGTTCACCAGACGTCCTGGGGACTCTCCACAAGAATTATGGGTGCACTAATTATGGTGCATGGTGATAACCGCGGATTAGTTGTGCCGCCGAAAATCGCTCCAATACAAGCAATGATTATTCCAATTGCCCAGCATAAAGAAGGGGTATTGGATAAAGCGTATGATTTAAGAGATCAGTTAAAGGACATCGTTCGCGTTGATATTGATGCAAGTGATAAAATGCCTGGCTGGAAGTTCAATGAGTATGAAATGAAGGGAATTCCAGTTCGTATTGAAATGGGACCGAAAGATATCGAGAAAGACCAGGTTGTCCTAGTGCGCCGTGACACAGGAGAAAAGGAATTTGTTTTACTTGCAGACCTTGAAAAACGTGTCCTTGAGTTATTAGAAGAGGTGCAACAGAATCTATATGATAAAGCGCTAGAACATCGAAATGACAAAACAACAGCAGTAAAAACAATGGATGAATTTAAAGAAGTTCTTGAAACAAAAGGTGGCTTCCTCAAAGCGATGTGGTGTGGCGATGAAGCATGTGAAGAAAAAATTCAGGAAGAAACAGCAGCAACCTCACGCTGCATCCCATTCGAACAAGAAAAACTTACAGAAACATGCGTCTGCTGCGGCAAACCAGCCAAAGAACTCATAATCTGGGCAAAAGCTTATTGATATCAAAAGCTGAAGCGACCGTTTAGCAACGTACAAACTGGAGCACTCTGTAATGAGATAAAGGAAACACGGTGAACGAAGTGAACCGATGTTGACTTATCGCAATGGAAGAGTGTGAAGTTTGCTAGTTGCTGGTCGCTGAAGCTAGCCGAATCAAAAGCTGAAGCGACCGTTTAGCAACGTACAAACTGCGCCTCACAGGACGTGAGGCGGTTCGATGTTGCTACGTGATGTGGCGGTTTTAATCGAACTTCCCTTATCACTTTTTGAGATAAAGGAAACACGTTAATGGGAATTGGACAGTCTCCGCGCCCTAAATCATTCATGGAAACAAGTCAGTGTGAATAAATATTAAGCAATGAGATTATTTTGGAGGAAATCAGCATGAAAAAAAGAGTTGGATTATTATTTGGCGGGAAATCAGCAGAACATGAAGTTTCGCTTCAATCAGCGAAGAATGTTATTGAAGCAATTGATTCAGAAAAATATGATGTGGTTTTAATTGGTATTGATAAAGAAGGAAGATGGCATTTAAATGATGCCTCACACTTCCTAATACATGCAGAAGATCCGAAATTAATTGCGTTAAATAAAACAAATAAAGAAATTGCGATAATTCCTGGAGAAAACAAAAAACAGCTAATGACAAGTGAAGGCAAGGAAGCGTTAGAACAATTAGACGTAATTTTTCCAATCCTCCATGGAACACTAGGTGAAGATGGAAGTGTTCAAGGCATGCTTAGAGTTGCCAATATCCCATTTGTTGGCTCCAATGTACTTGGCTCAGCAATCAGTATGGATAAGGATATAGCAAAAAAACTGTTAACAGTCGCAGGTCTAAATGTAGCGAAAGGTTACACGTACACAAGTGCTAATCGAAAAAATATATCCTTTGATGAAATCAGTAAAGCGTTAAAGCTGCCATATTTTATTAAACCGGCAAATCAGGGTTCTTCAGTTGGTGTCAGTAAAGTAGAGAGCAAGGAAGAATTTGAGAAAGCGATAGAAGCTGCCTTTAAATATGATCATAAAGTTCTAATTGAAGAAGGCATAAAAGGCAGGGAAATCGAATGCTCTATTTTGGGAAATGAAAATCCGCGTGCTTCGATTCCAGGAGAAATCATTGCGACGAATGATTTCTATTCCTATGAGGCGAAATATATTGATGAAAGCGGCGCAATGCTTGATATTCCCGCAAATTTAAATGAATCCGTAACAAAAAAGATTCAGGAAGCTGCCATCAAAGCTTTTCAAGCATTGAATTGTGAAGGAATGGCAAGAGTGGATGTATTTTTAACGGAAGACAATGAAGTGATTATTAATGAGATTAACACGATTCCAGGCTTTACAAAAATAAGTATGTACCCGAAATTATGGGAACTTAGCGGAATTTCGTATAGCCAGCTGATTGACGAATTAATTCAATTGGCAATTGAACGCCACGAAAGAGACGCATTCTTATCAAGTACTTTTGAAAGTAATTAAATAAAAATAAAAAAACGTCACCTGCAGCTTTTGAATGTTGCAAGTGGCGTTAGTCTTTGTAAGACTAAATTCTATGCTTTTTTACGCTTCCATTAGTTTTTCAATATCTTTTTTAAGCTTTGCTGGTTCTTTTTGTGGTGCAAAACGGTCGACAACACTTCCGTTTTTATCGATAAGAAATTTAGTAAAGTTCCATTTAATATCTTCCGTTAATAGGCCTTTTCGTTCCTCTGTCAAATACTTAAAAAGAGGGTGAGCATTCTCACCTTTTACATCAACTTTTTCAAACATTGGAAAAGAAACCCCATAATTCATTGAACAGAAGCTTTCAATTTCCTCGTTGCTTCCCGGATCCTGCCCGCCAAATTGGTTGCATGGAAAACCAAGAATCTCAAACTCTGCATTTCCAACTTCCTTATAAAGCTTTTGCAAGCCTTCATATTGTGGAGTGAAGCCACACTTACTTGCTGTATTGACAATAAGTAATATTTTCCCTTTGTAATCTTTAAGTTCCTTTTCTTCACCAGTAATCGTTTTTGCACTGAAATCATATACGCCCATCATGAATCAGCCTCCTTACAGAAAAGGATACCAATCGAAAGAATAGGTGTCAAAAATAAAGAAGTCTTTAGTAAAAAACAATGAATATTCAAACTTGACATTTTACAAGTAATACTTAAGTATAATATACAAGGGTGTAAACGCTTTCAAAAAATGAAGGAAATTGAAGGGGGAAATGTCTTATGATGAATACGCAATTAACCTTGGCATCCATGCTGGACCGTACAGAAAGATACTTTTCTAAGAAAGAAATTATTTCTCGCACATTGACAAAAACGCAAACTTTTACCTATGATGCTTATATTAAACGAACCCGATCACTTGCAAGTGCCCTCCGTAAGCTTGGTGTGGAAAAAGGTGATCGGGTTGGAACACTTGCCTGGAATCACCATAGACACTTGGAAGCTTATTTTGCTGTTCCAAGTATGGGTGCTATTCTTCATACGATTAATATTCGCTTATCTGAAGATCATCTGAAATATATCATTAACCACGCAGAAGATAAATTTTTGCTTATTGATGAAGATCTGTTGCCGCTTATTGAAAATATAAAAGATGATTTACCAACAGTTGAAGGGTTTATCGTAATGTCAGATAGAGAAGTGCTTCCTGATTCAAAGCTTGAACCAATTTATTTATATGAAAAACTAGTTGCAGACGGAGATGAAAACTTCCCTTTCGATGAAAATATTGCTGAGAATGATGGAGCCGTGCTTTGTTATACTTCTGGAACAACTGGAAAGCCAAAAGGTGTATTGTATTCTCATCGGGGACTTTATTTGCATAGTATGGCCCTTTCAATGGCGGATACAGCTGGATTATCTGAAGCCGATACGATTATGCCGGTGGTCCCGATGTTTCATGTGAATGCATGGGGAATCCCTTTTGCCTCAACATGGCTTGGTGCAACACAGGTATTGCCAGGACCATTTGCAACTCCTAAAATTCTAGCAGAGCTTATTGAGGAATATAAAGTAACGCTAACAGCGGGAGTTCCGACAATTTGGCTGGGCTTATTAAAAGAGATGGAGCAGGAAAGCTATAATATGAACAGCTTGCGTGCTGTAATATGTGGCGGCTCCGCAGCACCTAAGGGCATGATTAGAGCCTTTGAAGAAACGTTCGGTATCCCATTTCTCCATGCCTATGGTATGACTGAAACAACACCACTTGTGACCGTATCAAAATTGAAAAGCTATCAAATGGATCTTTCTGAAGAAGACAGGTTGGAGGTTCGTTCTAAGCAGGGCTTGGTTGTACCAGGAATCGAGCTGAAGGCAGTAAATGAAAATGGCGAGGTTAAAGCAGATGGCGTGGATATGGGAGAGATGCTCATACGCGGTCCTTGGATTGCTGATGCATATTATAAGGATGACCGAAGTGCCGATGCATTCATTGACGGCTGGCTCCATACGGGAGATGTGATTACGATTGATGAGGAAGGGGCAGTAAAAATAGTTGATCGTACAAAGGATTTAATTAAGAGCGGTGGAGAATGGATTTCATCTGTTGATTTAGAAAATGCTTTAATGGCACATCCTGCTGTATTTGAAGCAGCAGTCGTCTCTATACCAGACCCTAAATGGCAGGAGCGCCCAGTTGCCTGTATTGTCTTAAAAGATGGACAAAATATTTCTAAGGAAGAAATACTTGCATTTTTAGAGCCACAGTTTGCTAAATGGTGGCTCCCCGATGAAGTAATTTTTATGGAGGAGATTCCAAAAACATCAGTCGGGAAGTTTTTAAAAATGGCTTTGCGTGAGCAGGTTAAAAGTCAATTGAGTTTATAATAAATGAGGGTTCAGTAAAAGTAAAATACTTTTATTGAACCTTTTTGCCATTAATTTGCAACTTTTTATTTTCAATGGAATTTGTTATAATATCCTTTGTGCAAGATTATAAATTTATAAAAACGCCAAACATTTGTATCTTGCAAATATAAATGACAGGTGGTAATGAACGGTGGAGACAGAAAAGTTTCAGGTTTTATTGTACTACAATTATGTCCACATTGAAGATCCAGAAACATTTGCAAAGGACCATTTAAAGTTCTGTAAAGAAACTGGTTTAAAGGGTCGTATTTTAGTGGCAGTAGAAGGAATTAACGGAACGGTTTCTGGAACAATTGAACAGACACAGAAATATATGGACATGATGCATGCAGATGAACGATTCAATGATATGGTGTTTAAAATTGATGAACACGTTGGTCATGCATTTAAGAAGATGCATGTACGTCCACGTAAAGAATTGGTGACTTTACGTCTTAAGGACGATATTAATCCGCTCGAATTGACGGGAAAGTATTTAGAACCGGAAGAATTTCATCAAGCACTTCAAGATGATGATGTAGTTGTTCTGGATGCGCGTAATGATTACGAATATGATTTAGGACATTTCCGCGGTGCAATTCGTCCTGATATTGAAACATTCCGTGAGCTTCCAGATTGGGTACGCAATAATAAGGAAATGTTCGAAGGCAAAAAAATTCTAACTTATTGTACTGGTGGAATCCGCTGTGAAAAATTCTCAGGCTGGCTTGTAAAAGAAGGTTTTGAAGATGTTGCGCAATTGCATGGCGGAATTGCAATGTATGGTAAGCATCCAGAAGTAAAAGGCGATCTTTGGGACGGCAGAATGTATGTCTTTGATGAAAGAATTTCTGTTCCGATTAATCGAAAGGAACATGTTGTTGTCGGGAAGGACTTTTTCGATGGAAAACCTTGTGAGCGCTATGCAAACTGTGCTAATCCCGAATGCAACCGTCAAATACTTTGTTCAGAAGAAAATGAACATAAATATCTTCGTGGCTGTACACATGAATGCCGTGTGACCCCGCGTAATCTATATGTGAAAGAACATAATTTAACTGAAGAAGAAGTAGCAGAACGACTTCATGCTTTAGAAGAACAGATTCATGCTTAATTGATAGAAAACACCTGATTTGAAATGGCAGAATTCAGGTGTTTTTTCTATTGCATTATCACTTCATAGCAAAAAATCGCATAAATAGATTGAAAAATGAAAATAACTTGCGGAAAAGTATGATAAATACTTGATTTTTTTAACATTTCGCGGTAAAGTAGAGGTGCAAATGGGAATTGGAGTTAGAATAATACTTTACGATCTCTTTTTCAAGTGGTGTAAAAGTATTAGATTTTCAATTACTTTGCACGATACTGTAAAGGAGGTCATTTAAATGACTGGTAAAGTAAAATGGTTTAATGCGGAAAAAGGCTTCGGTTTTATCGAGCGCGAAGACGGAGACGATGTATTTGTACATTTCTCAGCAATCCAAGCTGAAGGCTTCAAGACTTTAGAAGAAGGTCAAGAGGTTGAATTCGAAATCGTAGAAGGTAACCGCGGACCTCAAGCTGCAAACGTAGTTCGTTTATAATTATAAAAAACTGAGGGGCTTACTTCCATTGGGGGTAGGTCCTTTTTAAATGGCTGGTGTCGAAATGGAACAAAAAGAAATTGAAAAAAGAATAATTGAAAATTATCAAAGTGACGAGCGAATGATGATATTAGTATTTAGTCAATGGTGTGTAAATCAAAGATTGGATCCGCTGAAACTATATGAAAGAGCGTACCCATCACAGCCTAAAAATGCTGTTCTTGAAGAGACGATGGAGCTGACAGTCCCTAAAGAGGAATCGGAAAAGATTGCAGACGAAACACTCCTTCAAGTCCTGCAATTATTTGGCAACGATGATTTAGCCTTTGTTGTTCAGGAAGAAATAGAAAAGCGAGATCATAAATAAATCTCGCTTTTTTAACATCTTCCAGCAACCTATAAATCCATTAGTGCTTTTCATTCAAACAGTTTAATCAATGCCTGTGTTCCGCTGTCACTTTCTCCTTTTTCAGCGAGTTCTTTATAGAGATCTAGTGAGAGAGACAGTCCTGGAGTGGCAAGTCCTAATTCTTCCGCAGACTCTAAAGCAATCGTCATATCTTTAATGAAATGCTTTACATAAAAGCCTGGTGCATAATCACCTTTCAGCATGCGCTGTCCTAATACAGACAAGGAAAAGCTTGCGGCTGCACCTGTACTGATGCTTTCAAGTACTTTTTCAGGATCTAATCCAGCCTTCTTTGCATACATAATGGCTTCACATACACCAATCATATTTGTGGCAATGGTGATTTGGTTTGCAAGCTTTGTATGCTGACCAGCACCAGCCGGACCTTGATGAATAATATTCTCTCCCATTTCTTCAAAAATAGGCAACATTGCTTGGTATGCGGCTTCATCGCCACCAATCATTATTGCAAGCTTACCGTCCCTAGCACCGACATCTCCTCCAGAAACAGGTGCATCCAATGCGCAGATATTTTTCTCTCTCGCTGCTTCGTATATTTGAACCGCAAGAGAGGGCTTAGAAGTTGTCATATCAATTACATATGCACCTTCCTGCGCATTTTCTAAAATGCCATTTTCCCCAAAGTATACTTGTTCAACATCACTTGGATATCCAACCATTGTAATAATGATATCGGTTACTGAGGCAAGCTCCTTCACTGTTTCGTACCAATTTGCTCCATCTGCGATTAATTGTTCAGCTTTTGATTTTGTACGCGTGTAAATATTGACAGGATAACCAGCTTTTATTAAGTGAGCTGCCATGCTTTTTCCCATTACACCAATCCCAATAAATCCAATTTTCTTTTTGGCTATAACCATTTTACCCTCTCCTTCCACGAATTGGGAATGATTGAACGGAATCATTCATTTGCTTTTACACATAGTATAGATAATCTTCATTATAGCAGAACATATTTCTGTTTGTGTTATTTATATTCAAATAAGTGAGGTGTTTCTGTTGCTGGCTAAAACACAGTTATCCGATTTAAAGCGAGGCTTGCAAAAAAGGGAGGTAGAATTAATAGGACAATTGAAGGATCATTTTGGGTTGAAATATGAATTTTCACAGGAGGTAAGTGGTGAGCTTTCGAATTATGATAACCATCCAGGGGATCAAGGAACGGAATTATTCGAAAGAAGCAAGGATCTGGCTTTAAATGAGCATGCGGAAAAGGAATTAGAAGATATTAATGAAGCCTTGTATGCTATTGAGGAAGGAACATATGGGATATGTTCTGTCTGCGGCAGGGATATTTCCTATGAAAGGTTGCTTGCAGTTCCAACGACAGACCGCTGTATGGAGCATGCAAATAAAGATGGATTTAAAAGAGAAAGACCAATTGAGGAAGAAGTGTTAAGTCCCAACCTTAATCCAGATGAGAAATCACCAGAAGATGAGGTTGCGTTTGATGCAGAAGATGCCTGGCAATCGGTAGGGCGCTATGGTTCCTCAGATACACCGTCAGATTTATATGGTGATCATGATAACTATAATGAAATGTATGCGAACAGTGATGAAAACGCTTCTAGTCCCGATGATATTGAAACATATATTTCCGCTGACCAGGATGGAAAATATGATGAAAATACTTTAAATAATTATCGCAATACGAAAGGACATTGAAATCCTTTATTTGACCAAATAGGCTATGATAAAGATTCACAGTGCTTTTTAGCTTGTTCGTTGCTAAACAAGAGCACGAATTCAATTAAAAACTAAGGTTGTCACCATTTCGGTGACAACCTTAATTGCACTTATGCAAATATGAAAATTTTCTTATTTTCCGAAAAGGCGCACACACTTGCGGGTTAGCCGCGCATACATGTTGGTCATGAGCGGGAATTTTGATTGCATGCGCAGCTATGCATCAAGTCTTCTAATTATGGCCTTCTGCCTTGCTTCTATTCGTTATGTCCTTCACTTCCCACTTTCCACTTCTACTTATGCTGCATCTTCAATTTGTTCGAGAACGAGCTCTGTCGTCTCAGTTTTGCCATCGTGTACATATTCCACTTTGATTGTATCTCCGATTGATGTTTCAGAATATAAATATTTACGCAGTTCTAAAATAGAAGTTACTTCCTCATCATTGATTTTTGTAATGACGTCAAACTGCTGTAAACCAGCTTTATCGGCTGGAGAGCCTGCTTCTACATTCGCAATGACCATTCCGCCTTCGACATCGTCTGGAAGTTTTATTTCATAACGATATTCTGGTGGTACTTGATATAATGCAGCGGTGCTAATTCCTATTAACGGTCTTGTAATTTCACCTTCTGTTTCAAGCTGTTCCATAATTGGCAACGCAGTATCGACTGGAATGGAAAACCCGATACCTTCTACTGCACTTTGCGCAATCTTCATCGAGTTAATACCAATTACTTCGCCATCCGCGTTAACCAATGCTCCGCCACTGTTTCCGGGATTAATTGCAGCATCAGTCTGCAGTACCTCTGTAACCCAATCTGGCTGCCCATCATTATTTGTATCTACTTCTACGGAGCGATTTAATCCACTGATAATTCCTTTTGTAACGGTGTTTGCGAATTCCAAACCAAGCGGATTACCAATTGCTAAAACCGTCTCACCAACTTCGACATCCGTTGAAGTGCCCAATTTAGCTACTGTTTGAATATTTTCTCCATCCACTTCAAGAACGGCAAGATCTGTCAAGGCATCCTGTCCAAGCACAGTAGCAGGAATGCGTTCATCATTATCAAGCACAACCTCTACATTTTCCGCGCCATCTACAACATGATGGTTCGTTACAACATATGCCTTGCCATTTTCTTTTTTATAGATAATTCCTGACCCGGTACCAGCCTCTTCATCACCATTCCAAACATTTCGCTGCTGAAGGTTTACTACACCTACAACAGTTTTCGCGACTTCTTCAATATTGGTAGAGACATTTGCTTCATCGCTTGCCAGCGTTGCGATAATATTGGCTGCGTCACTTTGCTCTGTGTTAACATTTCCTGTACTTCCAGCATTCTGACTGACGGGGATAATATTATTCATAAGAAGTACGGCTATAATTATTGCAGTGATAACCCCACCTGCCAGCCCTCCAAAAAAGCCGCTTAACCAGCTGTGATTTTTTGTCTTCTTATTAGTTTTAGGCTTTTTTTCGTTTGGAGATTCATTTTGCGTTTCCTGATATACAGGAATGGTTTCGTTTTGCGAAGTATCTTCAGTTTCCATATCATCGTCATTTGTAAATACATTTTCTTCTGTGTCATCGTTATTTGGCTGCTGTTTGGGTTCATCTATGTTTCTTTGGTTTTCCTCATCACTATAATTAGATTTCTTATCATTGTAATCCATATGAACACCCTTTCTTTAGGTTTTAAAAGCTATCCCGTTTAGAAAAGTAAAGCAGCTGCTGGCAAATGATATTCACTTGTCAGCAGCATTGCTTTTCAGGAAGCGCTATGGATTGTTTGATACAAAACAACGCTCCATTGTTCATTCCTGATTATTCTTTAAGGGGGAAGTTAACAAGGAAAAATGGTTCGAGTAAATTGAAGCAATTCTTCAATTGACCATTCAAGTGAGATAAGAGGGATGTCTCACCTGAACTTCCTTACATCCTTATTCTAAACAAAGGAAAAGGCATAGGTTTGGTATAAATGTGGAAAAATTGTGGTATTGCTTTCATTTTCATAAGATTAGATATTGTCATCTGCAGTAACTTTGTGTGAGAATAGGAGTAATGATATAGTGAAACTTCATTCAGTGGATTTTTCCATTGCCCACTGAAATGTTATTTAATACAAGATAAATGTAGAAAAGGTGAGACGAATGAGCTACCATATTGGATTAGTTGAAGATGATAAAAACATTCAAAATATCGTTTCAGCTTATCTTGAAAAAGAGGGTTATGAGGTGACCGTAATGGGCACTGCTGAAGATGGTTGGGAAGTGTGGAAGACGAACCCTCCAGACATGTGGATATTAGATATTATGCTGCCGGGAATGGATGGGTACGAGTTTTGTAAACGAATCCGCATGGAAAGTGAAGTGCCAATTATCATCATTTCTGCCAAGGATGATGAAATAGATAAGATATTAGGTCTGGAGCTTGGAGGAGACGACTACTTAACAAAGCCATTTAGTCCAAGAGAGCTAGTCGCTCGTGTGAAAAGACTTTTTCAACGTGCGAATTACCGAGCATCTAGGAAAACCACTAAGGCTGATCGTCTCAAGGCTGGTCCATTATTGATATATTTGGAAGAGCGTCGCATTTTTTGGGATGGAATTGAGTATGAAATAACTACGAAAGAGTATGATATGCTGCATTTATTTGCGGAAAATCCAAATCGTGCTTTTTCGCGCGAAGAATTATTGATGAAAATTTGGGGTAATGATTACTTTGGCAGTGATCGTGCGGTTGATGATTTGATTAAACGCATCAGGAGAAAAATACCAGACATCCCGCTTGAAACGGTTTGGGGCTATGGTTATCGTTTGAGAAAAGAAGTGGAATAAAGTATGAAACTTAGATCACAGCTTACACTGGCTTTCACTGGACTTTTAATTGTTGTTTTAACCGTAACTAGTTATCTTATCTATTCCTTAATTTTGGATTTATTAATTCAGGATGAGAAGAGACAGCTGGAAGAGACGGGTGAATTACTTGTAAGCTTTTTAACAGAGCAATATGGTACAGAGCACGATATTCATCAGTTTAATCAATTTCTTCAAGAGCAGGAATTACAGTTATTTTTATATGATCGAAATCAAGATACAATTCTGTTTTCGACGATGAACAATCCTGTTGTTGCTGGTTTTTGGCAGGAAAATGACTTTTCTAATACAAAAGATCAAATCTGGACGCTCGGCAGTGACCGCTTTGTGACGTCACGGATTGTGTTTACTCCAGAGACACTGGGCTGGGAATTGATTTTGCTGACGCCAATGAAGGATTTGCATGCTGTTCAGCATGAGTTTTTCTCGCGATTGTTTGTCATCTTTCTTATTGGAGCTGTACTCGCTATCTGGTTAAGTTATTATTTAACAAATAAATTAGTGACCCCTTTATCTAAACTGCAGCGCCAATTAAAGAAAATAGAAAAACGGCAATTCGATGATATAGAGAGAGTAAGAGCAACTGGCGAAATTAAAGCAGTCGAGCAGAGTGTTTATGAAATGGCGAATGAATTACAGCATTATATGAAAACCCAGCAAATTTTCTTTCAAAATGCAAGCCATGAGCTGAAAACTCCTCTGATGACCATTCAAGGCTACGCGGAAGGGATAAAAGATGGCATCTTTGAAGACGAGGATAAGGAAAAAGGACTTGAAATGATGGTAGCTGAAGTAAAAAGATTAAAAGTCATTATTAATGAAATGATTTTACTTGCCAAGTTAGAAACGGAAAAGGCTTATAAGCCTGAGGTTATTTCCGGAATAGATTTTATTAACTCTGTTGTTGACCGTGTGATCCCGCTTCTAAATGAAAGAGATATAACTTTAAAGCAAAAAGTTGATGATAATATGCAGCTATTCGCTGATGAGGAAAAATTAATGCGTGCCTTATCCAATATCGTGGTGAACGGAATTCGCCACGCGGAGTCAGAAGTAATTATTCATGCATACATCGAACAGAAAAAGAAGATAATTACAATAGAGGATGATGGCCCAGGTGTGAAAGAAGAGTTAATCCCACATATATTTCATCGGTTTGTAAAAGGGAATGATGGGGAAACAGGTTTAGGACTGGCGATTGCCCGGGCAATCATTGAACAATCAAATGGAAAAATATCTGTAGACACCTCAAAGACGCTAGGAGGAGCTATGTTTAAGATATCTTTTATAGAATCAAATAAAAAGTAATATACTTGATAAAAATAATGTGATATAATTTTTTAGTTTGATATATCCCTTATATAAAGAGGAGCGTACTTTAATGCAAGAAAGAGAAGATATACGTAATATTGCTATTATCGCACACGTTGATCATGGAAAGACAACATTAGTTGATCAGATGTTAAAATACTCAGGAACTTTCCGGGAAAATGAGCATGTGGATGAACGTGCGATGGATTCAGGTGATATTGAACGCGAACGTGGAATTACCATTTTAGCTAAGAATACAGCTGTAAAATACCATGATACGACCATTAATATTCTTGATACGCCTGGACACGCCGATTTTGGCGGAGAAGTAGAACGAATAATGAAAATGGTTGATGGGGTGGCATTAGTAGTGGATGCTTATGAAGGAACAATGCCGCAAACTCGTTTCGTATTAAAGAAAGCATTGGAGCAGAAGTTGCGTCCAATGGTTGTTTTGAATAAAGTGGACCGACCAAATGCAAGGCCTGAGGAAGTCGTGGATGAAGTATTGGATTTATTTATTGAGCTTGGTGCCGACGATCAGCAATTGGAGTTCCCTGTTGTATATGCATCTGCATTGAATGGCACTTCTGGTCTTACATCTGAAGATCAGCAGGAAACAATGGATCCGGTATTTGAAACCATTATGAAGCATATTCCAGCACCAATTGATAATGCGGAAGAACCTTTGCAGTTTCAAGTCACACTTTTAGATTACAATGATTATGTAGGAAGAATTGGGATTGGACGAGTTGCCAGAGGGAAAATTCATGTAGGGCAACAGGTTGTGCTTATGAAGAAGGATGGAACTAAAAAGAACTTCCGTATTACAAAGCTTTTTGGATTTCTTGGCTTAAAGCGAATTGAAATTGACGAAGCAAAGGCTGGAGATATTGTTGCTGTTTCCGGTCTCGAAGATATTAATATTGGTGAAACGGTATGTCCTAAGGATCACCCGGAAGCATTGCCGTGGCTGCGAATCGATGAGCCAACCTTACAAATGACGTTTCTTGTTAACAATAGTCCATTTGCTGGTAAAGAAGGCAAATTTATTACAGCACGTAAAATTGAAGAACGTTTAATGAAACAATTAGAAACAGATGTCAGCTTGCGTGTTGATCCAACGAATTCTCCTGATGCGTGGATTGTCTCTGGCCGCGGGGAACTTCATTTGTCTATTCTTATTGAAAATATGCGCAGGGAAGGCTATGAGCTTCAGCTTTCCAAGCCAGAAGTTATCGTTAAAGAAGTCGATGGTGTAAAATGTGAGCCTGTGGAACGGGTGCAAATTGATATTCCAGAAGAATTTACAGGTGCAGTTATGGAATCCCTTGGTGAACGTAAAGGTGAAATGCTTGATATGGTAAACCATGGAAATGGTCAGGTCCGCATTGAGTTCAAAGTACCTTCACGTGGCTTGCTTGGCTATACGACAGAGTTCATGTCACAAACAAGTGGTTATGGTATTTTGAACCATACGTTTGAAGCATATGAACCGTTAATTAAAGGGCGGGTTGGCGGTCGTCGTCAGGGTGTGCTTGTCGCTTTAGAAAATGGAAAAGCATCCACATATGGCATTATGCAGCTAGAGGATCGTGGGACAATTTTTGCTTATCCAGGTTTAGAAATATATGCTGGTATGATTGTCGGGGAGCATAATCGTGAAAATGATTTAACAGTAAACGTTACAAAAGAGAAACATTTAACGAATGTGCGCTCCGCAACGAAGGATCAGACAGCGACAATTAGAAAAACAAGAACCATGTCACTGGAAGAAGCCCTGCAATATCTAAATGATGATGAATATTGTGAAGTAACACCAGAATCTGTGCGTTTGCGTAAGAAAATTTTAAATAAAAGTGAACGTGAAAAGGTAGCAAAAAGAGTGAAGTAATGTTTTAACAGAAAAGCCAGTAAGCGTCGAACCTTACTGGCTTTTTTTACTTACGAAATAACGGTAATGTACAGCAGCGGAAAGAGCCGCCCGATTTAATAATTTCAGAAAAAGGAATCTCCATTACTTCAAATCCTGTTTCTGTTAATGCTTTATTAATTCGTTTGTTTTCAGGCAGACTGATTAATTTTCTATCACCTACTGCCAAAATGTTCGGACCCATTGCAAATTGTTCCTCTTCAGTGATTGTAATCAGTTGATAGCGCTGGTTTAATCTCTCGTAGTCGGCTTCTGTAAATGCCTCGGGATAAATGAGGGCAGTATCATTGCCAATCACATTGAAAACACAATCCAGATGCAGAATATCATCTCTCAGTTCAATAGGGGAAATCGCGTAATGTGGCAGTTCAGCCTGCAGCGCTTGTACTGCTGTAAGTGTTGTTCGACCGCTTAACCCGACCCAAATTTGCTCGCCATCAACAATAACATCCCCACCTTCAATAGATGGTACGTCACATTGTGTGTAGGATACACCATTTTCTTTCAGCCAATTTAGTAAAACCTCTACTTCTTTTTTACGAATGTCTCTTGCCATATTGCAAACGAATAATTTCTTACCGATTGTAAAACCGATATCCCTTGTAAATACTTGTTCATTTAAATCTCTTACAGGGTCAAGCTCATAAACCGTGGCACCAAGCGTTTTTAGTACATGTACAAATGCTTGATGCTGCTCGTTGGCAATTTCCGTATCGATATTATCATGTGCGTAATAATTTTGTGTTTCGTTAATCACTTCTGTAATCGCCATATAATCTGGTGAAACGACAATAACACTTCTTAAAGCTTGATATTCATTATGACATTCAATCTTCAAATCTGCCCTATTTTCCATTCATACAACCTCATTTCTTCAATGGGACTGACCCCTTTTTCTTTTCTTGTCATTTGGAATATATTTTGTAAAGTAAGCAGCCAAAATTAATAAAATAATAGCTATACCCCAAGCTGCTATACCACTCCAATACAAGTCAAGATTTATACCAAGAATAATGATGATGGCGCTTAAAACGATGAGAATAGCAGAAAAGTATCGTTTCATAATCATTCCCCCACTGTATTAATTTTACTCCCGCACTATTAAGTATATACAAAGCCCATCTCAATTATTTAATTATACTATACGAAAGTAAAGAAGTCGTAACATTTGCAGCTAAAAATAACAATTGAGTAATAAAACGATTATTAGTAAAATAGAGTGGGGCGGGGGAGCAGTCCTTCGCGTGCCATAATGGCAGTAAAGAACGGAGTTTTAGAGCGTTGAGAACAGAAAGCCTGTTGGCGATTGGTATTGTAATCATTATTTTTTTTACAGCATGCAGCAGTTCAGGAATAGAAGTAGTAGGGAGTAATCAAGAAAACGCTGAAATAGAATATACTTTAATGGATAAAGAAAAATTTCCGAAACGCATCATAGATGAAATTACCATTTCTTCTATTGGAGATGTTTTAATTCATGAACCCATTTTTAATGATGCTGCAAGTAAAGAGGGGTATGATTTCTTCCCAATGCTGGAAAAAGTGAAGCCTTATTTAAGTGCCGCTACGATTACCACTGCGAATCAGGAATCGATGATTGGCGGTGTGGAGCTTGGTCTCTCGACATACCCGCAATTTAATAGCCCAGTGGAAATTGGCGATGCTTTAAAAGCGGCAGGGGTAAATGCTGTTACTTTGGCAAATAATCATACGCTGGATCGTGGAGAAGCTGCTATTCAGAACGCAATTCATCACTGGGAAACGATTGATATGACATATGTTGGTGCTTATAAAAATATGGAGGACAGTGAGGAAATGCGTGTGATAGAAACGGAGGAGGGTGTCTCTGTTGCGATTCTGGCATATACGTATGGTACGAATGGAATACCAGTCCCAGAGGGAAAAGATTATTTAGTAAATTTAATTGATCTGGAAAAAATGACTGATGATATTGCTCGTGCAAAGAAAGCTGCAGATGTAGTCTATTAAATTTACATTTTGGCAATGAATATGAACGAATGCCAAATAAGGAACAGAAAGAACTGGTACAGTTTGCCGCAGATGAAGGAGTTCATGCTGTAATTGGTCACCACCCTCATGTTCTCCAGCCAGCAGCTTGGGCTGAAGGGAAAGAAGGGAATCAAATGCTGGTGATTTATAGTCTTGGTAATTTCCTTTCAAATCAGGAGGGGCTTTATAAAAGAATCGGCGGAGTTTTTAATTTTACGGTAAAAAAGGAAACATACGGGGAAAATGTAACGATTAAACTGCACTCTCCAGCATTCATTCCAACTTATGTTCTGTTTAATTCGAATTACTCTGATTATAAAGTGGTTCTCATGTATAATTTAACTGATAAAGACTTGCCGAATGCAGCCGAGCATTATCAAGAAATCAAAGCACATATGTCACAATGGCTTCCAGAGCTTGCGTTCCCGGAAAATGAATAAAACAGGTGTCTTTATGCAGATGGAGACATCTGATTTTTGTAGATAGAGAAAGTCTGACGAAAATTGCATATTACGTAGAAACGTTAAACCACTTCATGTCATTTGAGCGTAGCTTTTTTGGTGTTGAACGGTTGCTTGCGTTTTGAGTTTTATTTTGTAAAACGATATTTCTTATTTAGTATGATTGAAGCAAGGTAAAGTAGTGCTGCAATTGCTACAAAAATAAGATAAGGAATCCTCAGTGTTTTTCCGAAAGCAGGCATGAAATGCAGGACTAAAATAGTTGCACCAATAAAAAGAGAACAAATTAACCAAATTTGCAGGAATTCAATCCATCTTTTTGTTTGCTTATTTTTAAACAGTGAACCATTAATCCATAAAAAGATAATATATATAAAGAGAGCGAGTAAAAGTAAATCAATAATAATAATTAATATTCCGGAACCAAGCGAAAAATTTAATGCATTTATACCTAGGCTGAAAAAATGGTATAGAACAAAGTTACCTATTCCAACAATCATACCGAGAAGTCCAACTAAATTCAGTACAAGATAAAAAGTGAACATTAAATTAATTGACTTTTTTCTTTAGGAATTTCCATTATCAGTTCATCACAATAAGCTTTTAAGTCATCACCAAATACTTCCTTAGCTGTTTTTCCTTCAGTCTGTGCTTCTAATAAATGATCAAGCAATTCCATTAAAGTTTCTTCAGACTGCTGTCCAGACTTATTAAAGTTTCCCCGGATATACATTTCTTCATAATCAGCAAGGTTCTCTTCATTCAATTGTTCACGTTTCTTATTATTTAATTTAGCTAAATCATTGGCGGCATCTTTTTACCTCCTATTTTCAATGATTTTATCTACAGGAGTTTTTAATAGCTCCCATTGCTTAACGAACTCTTCTAAAGATTCCTTACCTAAATAAGTAAGTTGATAGTACTTGCGCTTTGGACCAGTATCAGATATTCGCATTTCTCCAATAATTTGTCCCTCTCGCTGCAGTCGAAGCAGAATGGGATAAATTGAACCTTCACTAACATCATTCAGTCCAAAATCATGTAACTTTATGGATAATTCATAGCCATAAGTTGATTCCTGACTAATGATAGATAAAATACAACCTTCTAATATTCCTTTTAATAACTGGCTCCGCTGAGACATTTCTCCACCTACCTTGCATTACAATATAGTGAGTTAAGTGAAGCTACCTTGTTATGCAAAGTAGCTACTATTAATTATACAGATTATAATATGAAATACAAGTCATTTTTGGTATGATGTAGAATGGATGCAAATTATTTTGGAAAGTGGGCTTTTATAAAAAATGGAATGGAAAAATATATATCGTGGCTTACTGATGGGAGTTACAGAGGTAATTCCTGGAATCAGCAGTGGAACAATTGCGCTTTTGATAGGCATATATGAAAGACTGATAGAAGCGATTAATGGATTTTTTAGTAAAGAGTGGAAGAAACATCTTGGATTTCTTCTCCCGCTCGGTATTGGAATGATAACTGCTATTTTTTTACTGGCAGGTGCGATTGAGTGGCTACTTATACATTATCCCAAACCAACACAATATTTTTTTCTCGGCTTAATTTTAGGTGTGCTACCGTATTTATTTCATAAAGCAGACGCAAAAAATTCCTTTCGATGGAAGCATTTTTTATTCATGCTAATTGGTATTATTTTTGTTTCGGTGTTAGGATACGTGAGTGTTAGCAATGGAGAAATAATTACAGAGATTACAGCGTCTACATATATGTTCTTATTCTTTTCCGGTATGATTGGGAGTAGTGCATTGATTATACCTGGAATTAGTGGGTCATTTATGTTGCTCATTCTCGGTGTATATCCAACAGTTATTGCAGCAATCAGTAATCTGCAATTTGATATTATTATTGTTACTGGTCTGGGAATTGCACTTGGTTTTATCGTGATGAGCAGAATTGTTGGCTATTTCCTAAAAAATCATTTTACTTTAACTTTTGCTGCAGCAATTGGTCTTGTCATTGGCTCTATATTTGTTATTCTGCCTGGCTGGCCAGAAACAACAGGGTTACTGCTTGCCAGTATTGTAACATTTTTAGGCGGTCTATTAACAGCATATATTTTAGGAAGAGTTGAATATAAGTAATAGGCAGATTAAAAGACAATAATCCAAATACAAGCTAAACTAATTGTCATGGGAGGCGATATTTATGGAATTAATACAAACACAAGAAAAATTTGCTGAAGTGATTCAAAGCGCAGAGCCAGTTATTATTAAATTTTTTGCTGATTGGTGCCCTGACTGCAAGCGTTTTGACATGTTCTCTGGAGAAATCATAGAGAAGTTTAATAATTATAAATGGTATGAAGTGAACACAGATGAAGTGGAAGGCCTAGCGGCAAAATATGAAGTAATGGGCATTCCAAGTGTCCTTATTCAGAAAATAAGCCGCGTTTTGCAATTGGAGCTTAAATTTGAAAACTACGAAACAGAAGTAGCTGCCAATGGAAAAGATGCCCTTCGCTTAATTAAGGAAAAGAATTGGGATCTTGTATTGCTTGATATTATGATTCCCGAACTTAGCGGACTGGAAGTATTGCGCAGGGTGCGGCGAAATGATGAGGAAACCCCTATTATTTTGCTAACTGCCAGAGATGAAGTTCATGATAAGGTAAGTGGTCTGGATTTAGGGGCGAATGACTATATAACCAAGCCCTTTCAAATTGAAGAGCTGCTTGCCCGTATTCGTGTACATTTACGTAAACCGAAAGCGAAAAAGAAAAATACCAATGAGCTTATTGTTGGTGATTTATATGTTAACTTAAATGCCCGCGAAGTAGTTCGGGATGAACAGCATATTGACTTAACACCACGTGAATTTGATTTGCTTGTCTGTCTTTTAAAAAATAAAAACATTGTATTAACAAGAGAGCAGCTGATTGAACAGGTATGGGGCTTCGATTATTATGGCGATACGAATGTAGTCGATGTTTATATTCGCTATGTACGCCAAAAAGTCGATCAAGGATTTGACAGAGCATATATCCAGACAGTTCGTGGTGTCGGTTATACGATTAAGGATATTGAAAAATGAAGCTGCAGACGAAAATTCAACTCTATTTAAGTTTATTCATTCTGATTATGCTGCTGCTTATTCATACTTCCGTTTATTTTTTATTTTATAAAAATGCAACAGCGAGCGAACTGGAGCAGCTTGTGGCACAAACTGAAATCTTGGTAGAAAGACTTGCCAATACAACAGATGCATATGAAGCGAGTGAGTTAATTAATGCGTTTCTTCCAGTAAATGGGATGGCGCAGGTTTTTTCAAGCGAAGGGCAGACATTAGAATTTAAACGCCGGGCAGATGCATATAAGTTACTTCAAGGTGGATTTCAGGCAGAAGAAACGCATGAAATTTTGCAACCGGAAAGAGGAGTTAATGTCGCAGTTGTCACGCGCCCAATCATCTGGCAAGATGGAAGCGTTGCAACACTGCAGCTTTCGAATAATCTTGTTGAACTATCCAATACATTAAAGATTTTATTTTATGTACTTTTATTTGCATCTTTGGTTCTTTTCATCCCAACATTTATTGGTGGAAATGTCCTTACTCGTTTTCTATTGAATCCCATTCGACAACTGACACAAACGATGAAAGAAAATATGAAAGAGAGGAAATGGCAAAAAATTGATCTTACGAATCGTTCCAGGGACGAGCTTTTCGAAATGGAAGCGACTTTCAATGAAATGATTGATCAATTAAAGGACAACTATGAAAAACAAGAGGATTTTGTTTCTAATGCCTCCCATGAATTAAAAACACCGATTCAAATTGTGAAAAGCTATGCCCAGTTAATTGAACGTCGCGGAAAAAATAATCAAGCACTTATTCAAGAATCGGTTGAAGCAATTGACACGGAAGCAGATCGCATGCAGAAGCTGGTGGAACAGCTTTTAGCATTAGCAAAAAGTAAAAAAGAAACAGAACATACAAGCGTTGAATTCGTACAACTGGTTGAACACTCCATTTCTATGTTTAAACACGCCTATGACCGGGAAATTGAATTTATAAAAAATGTGGAAAGTATGGATGTGAAGGGGAATGCAGATCAGCTGGAGCAAATCATTTATATACTAGTGGATAACGCTTTAAAATATAGTGAGGACAAAATAATAATCAGTTTATTTACACATAATGGAGAAGTGATTTTCAGTGTAAAGGATTTTGGAAAAGGGATATCAGAGGAAGAGCAGGATCGAATCTTTGAACGTTTCTATCGTGTGGATAAAGCAAGAAGCAGAGAAACAGGTGGTACGGGCCTAGGACTTGCAATCGCCAAAGCAATTACGGATGAGCATCAGGGAGAACTTACGATTGACAGTATCGTTGGAGAAGGTTCTGCATTTACTTTAGTTCTTCCGATTCTAAGAGAATTATAAACGAGCGTTTTTAGCCTTCGTTCTTTCTCATCAATTTCTAATCTTGTTCACAGCGTGTTTTCATTCAGCTTGGTTATGATAAAAGTAAGAAAAGCGAGGAGGAATGAAAATGGGTAAAAAAAGTAAAGGTATCGTTATCGGAGCTTTGGCAGGAGCAGCGATTTTAGGAATGGGGGCATATCACTCTAGTGCATCGACAGCAGACCTTGATGCTAAGCTATCTCGTGAAGAGGTGAAGGAAATAATCGAAGTTGAATATCCTGGAGTAATTACTGAATTTGATTTGGAAAAAGAAAATGGCAGCGTTATTTATGATATGGAGATTAAAGGAGAAAATGTGAAATACGATCTTGAGGTTGATGCCAATACTGGTGAAGTGTTAGAAGTAAAAGAAAAAGGCTATAAAAACAATCATAAAAAAGCAGCGAATACGAATTCTATTCGAGAAGATATCATCTCAGTAAAAGAAGCAGAAGAAATTGCCCAAAAAGAATTCTCTGGTACAGTAACAGAGATAGAACTCGAGAAAGATGATGGCAGATACGTCTACGAAGTGGAATTAAAAGAAGGTATGCAGGAAGCAGAGATAGAAATGGATGCAGTGACAGGTAAAATTTTGGAGATAGATATTGACTTTGAAGATTAATCCATTCATTTCAATAATCATTTTTCCGCAAATGAGGGAATTAAAAATATAAGAGGGGGGATAATCGTGAGGAAAAAAAATCTGCTGGCAATTGGTGCAGTGGCTGTTGCGGCAGTTCTTGGACTGATTTTCTCTCAAAGTTTAACTGCCTCAGCTGGACCAGATTTATCTCAGAAAGAAGTAGAAGAGAAGATTAAAGCGCAATACCCTGGTGAAATAAAGGGATTAGCATTAGATGAAAAAAGTAACCCCCCTGTATATGAAGCGGAAGTTTCCGTTGATGGCAAAAAATATGAGTTGAGAATTGATGGAAACTCAGGTGAAGTTTTGAAGCTTGAGAAAACAAAAACTGCTAAACAAGAGGATACAGCTCAATCCGAAAGTAAAGCAGACGAATCGATAAAAATTAATGAAAAATCTTCGGATAAGGATAAAGCTGGAAAGCAGTCATCTGAAAATAATACAGTTCAAGAAGAACAAACAGCCGATCATGAAAAAGAAAAGGTACCAAAAAATAAAGAAAAAGAGCAGTCTAATCAGAAAAAATCTATCCTTACAAAGCAAGAAGCAATTGCTATCGCCTTGGAACAGTTTTCTGGCAAGGTGGATGATGTTGACTTAGAAGATGAGGATGGACGTTTAATTTATGAAATTGAAATTGAAAGCTCCCGAGGAGAAGCGGAAATTGAAATTGACGCATACACTGGGAAAGTATTATTAGTTGATATTGATTGGGAAGAAGATTAAAGCCCCTCTGCCGATTCAGATAAAGATAACATAATTCTATTTACTTGCATAAATTATAGCAGTAATGAAGATATTTTCGGATAGAGGGGTGTCTTTTAAATGAACAGAAGAAGCTTTTATCAGCGGCAGCCGTCTGCACATTGGCAAAATCATGCGAATCATTACCAGCAATCATCCTATACATCACAACCACAACAACCTCCTATAAAACAGCCGACACCATACGAAATCTATGCAAAACCTGCCCAGCCGATGGATTGGTTCCAATCAGGGAAACAAGCAGCAAATACAGCAGGTAATCCCGGTTCATTTACGGATAATAATGGACAGATTGAATTTGATAAATTATTGTCTTCAATCAATCAGGTTGCAGGCACATACCATCAAGTATCGCCTATTGTAAAACAGTTAGGCTCCTTAGTTAAAATGTTTCGGCAATAGTACTTGCTCCTCTTATCTCAGATAGCTCTATATAAACAAAAATCAGGAAGAAATATACAAGAGCCGTATAATTATTGTAGACAAATCAAATAATAATGTGGTAGAAAAAAGTGAAAGAGGAGATTTACATGATTGGCTGTTTGTTAATACATGGCTATACTGGAGGACCTTATGAAATTGAGCCCTTAGCTGAGTATCTTGATGAACATACGGATTGGCATATAGAACTGCCAACCTTAGCTGGACATGGAACAGAACTGCAGCTGGAAAATACAACGTTTAAAGATTGGATTACTTCGGCTGAGGATTCATTAAAACAATTAACATTAAAATATGAGAAAATTTATGTGATTGGCTTTTCAATGGGCGGCATGATTGCAGCATATTTGACTGCGAAATACAATGTAGATAAGCTTGTTTTACTTGCGACTGCAGGGAAATATCTTGATTTTAAACAAATTCGTGCTGATTTGCATACAGTAATTAAAGATGGTTTAAAAGGGGAGCTGGATAATAATAAAATCTATCTTCATTATAAGAATAAGCTTGGGCAAGTACCGATCAAAGCCAATATTGAATTCATGAAGCTAATCAATTATACACGACCTTTTTTAAAAGAGGTTGAAGCTCCCGTATTAATTGCCCATGGCCAGCAGGATAGGATGGTCCCTTATAAAACGGCATATTATCTTGATAAGGAAATCATCCACTCGGAGCATAAAGAACTTGTTTTATTGGATCGTTCCAAGCATTTATTATGTCTGGGAGATGATAAAGATACAATAAATACGATGGTTCATCACTTTTTAGAATAAGATGGGCAAGGAACAGAAAAGGAAGCATCTGTATAAAAGCGATGCTTCCTTTTCTATTCTTTAGCTGAACGAATCCAATCAGTTTTTAAAGAAGGAAATGACTATTGCTCCTTCTCCACCATGTGTAGCAATGATTGGACCCATGTCACAGAGAAAGGTTTCTTTAAAAGGGTATTTGCTTTTTATATCTTGTAATAACTTTGCTGCTTTTGATTCACTATTACAATGCGTCATAAAAAGTGCTTTATGTTCAAAGTTTTTGGTATATTCCCCAATTTGACTGATAAAACGGGAGACCGCTTTTTTATTGCCGCGCACTTTTTCGGATACTTCGATTGTACCGTGCTCACTCGCACACATTAACAGCTTAATATTCAATGTCTTAGCAATTTTACCAGTTACTTTAGAAATTCTTCCCCCGCGAACAAGATTCTCCAATGTGTTCAGAACAAATAGTGTTGCCGTATTTTCAATGCACTCTTCGATATGATGAACCAACTGCTCAAATGTATAATCCTCTTGCATTTTTTCGTTTAATTCATGAAGCAGTAAAGCAATGGCTCCGGAAGCTGTTTTTGTATTAATTACTGCTATTTTCCGGTCTGGTTCTTCTTCAAGAAGCATGTTCTTTGCATAAACCGCATTTGCATAGGTGCTGCTTATTTCCTTAGACATGCTTAGCATGATAATTGGCCGCTCTCTTGGTACATTTTTATAAGCTTCATAAAAATCGTTGGGGCTGGGGGCAGAGGAAAGTGGTACTTCATTTAACGCTTCCGTTTTATGAAGAAAACTTTCAAGACTTAAGTTTAATCCTGTTTTATACTCCCCATCACTAAATTGAAGATAAAGGGGAACGATTTTAATATTCAGTCGTTCAATTAGCTGTTGTGGGATATCTGCTCCGCCATCTGTCATAAGTTGAATTTGCATTATTGTACCGCCTATCATTAATTATTTTTCTTTTTGTGAAATAGTTACACTCGTTTTTTTTGTGGTACTTACAATAAATAAATACAAGCCAAAAATAACGATGGTTCCACCAAGGAATTGCGACCAGGTAATGGTTTCGTTAAGGAAAAAGTAAGCCAATATGGAAGCACCTATGGGTTCGAATAGACCAGCCATTGTAACGGTTGTAGTGCTTAGCCATTTTAAACTCCAGTTAAATAAAGAGTGACCAAGAAACGTAGGAATGATTGCTAATGCAATAAACATCCACCATTGTGTTGAGGAATAGCCGATAAAAGGATGCTGTAAAGCTAAGTTATATACGAATAGAGTCAGTGCTGCTACACCATAAACGATAAACGTATAGCTCATGAGTGATAAGCTTTTTCTGGCAGATTGCCCGATTAGAAAATAGCCAGTTATTGCAACTGCTCCCAAAATGGCAAGCGTATCACCGAAAAAGGCTGAATCACTGAATTGCAAATCTCCCCGGCCAATAATGATACTGCCAAATAAAGCAATCAGCATACTAATGATTGAGCCATAGGAAAATCTCTCCTGAAACAATAAGTATGTTCCTAAAAAAGCGAATAAAGGCTGCATAGAGACAAATACTACTGAGCTTGCTACAGAAGTAAAGTTTAATGATTCAAACCAGAGAATAAAATGAAGTGCAAGGAATATCCCCGCTAATATGGAAAAAATCCAGTTTCTTTTTGTTATGCTTCGGATTTCATTTCGATAATTTAATAATATAAATGGAGCCATGATGATAACAGCAATGAACAATCGATAAAATGCAATGATTGCAGCTGGGGCTCCTTCTGCAAATTTAACTAGTATCGCAGAGGTTGAAACAGCAAAAACGCCAATTACTAAAGCTGCTTTTGGATTAAATGCGGGAAGACGCATACAAAAACTCCTTTAAATGTTACGTCCATTATTCTAGATTACAATATCTTCTTATTTTATCATGAAGCAGGAATAAATTCATTAAGAAGGTTATTATTCACAAATGTAAGTAGATAATAATGACAGTTGTGTGTTATTATAAAACAAGCAGTAGTTTGAGGCCCCTAAATGATTGAAAGACAGGGAAGCCTTTTTGACAGTTAAAAAGTATAAAGTCTTTCTTGGTGCATAAGTGCAGGCGAATGCATTCACTTAAAGGTGTTTGTGAATGCTTTTGTTTTTCTTATACTTTAACAATAATAAAACTTGTGCAGACAAGTTTTAACCTCTATTATTCCCTTGAGTATTACTATATTTCCCTTTAGCATGTGAACGATATAGAATCATGAACTGCTCGCTTATCATGATGAAAATAGAGGTTATAAAGTAAAATTCAATTTTTCTAAAATAAAGTATAGAAGCTTGAGGCCTCTTCAGCTAAATAAATTTCAATAAAGGAGTAGACTATTAGGTGACAAAATTTAACGAACTAAGTATTTCAGACCCGATTATGAAGGCAATAGAGAAGATGGGGTTTGAAGAAGCAACACCGATTCAAACAGAAACGATTCCGCTTGCGCTCGCGGGCAATGATGTGATTGGACAGGCCCAAACGGGTACAGGAAAAACAGCTGCCTTTGGTATTCCAATGATCGAGAAAATTAATGCAAAACAAAGAAAGGTGCAAGGTCTGGTTGTAGCGCCGACAAGAGAATTAGCAATTCAGGTAGCTGAAGAAATCAATCGTATTGCTAAGTTTTTAGGTATTCGTGCACTTGCGATTTATGGCGGTCAGCAAATGGATAGACAGATTCGTGCGTTAAAAGATGGACCACAAATTGTTGTGGCAACTCCAGGAAGATTACTTGACCATATGCGCAGAAGAACGATTCGTATAGACCATGTGCAAACAGCAGTATTGGACGAAGCGGATGAAATGCTGAACATGGGCTTTATCGATGACATTCGCGATATTCTTAAAGGAATTCCGGAAGAGCGGCAAACATTGTTGTTCTCAGCAACAATGCCTAAGGAAATCCGTAATATTGCAACAACTTTGATGAAGGAACCGAAAGAAGTAAAAATTAAAGCAAAGGAAATGACCGTTGAGAATATTGATCAGTATTTCATTGAAATTCCAGAGAAATATAAATTCGATACACTAAACAACCATCTCGATATTCATTCTCCAGAGCTTGCAATTGTATTTGCCAGAACGAAAAAACGGGTAGATGAGATTACAGAAGGCCTGCAAGCGAGAGGCTATCGTGCGGAAGGAATCCATGGTGATTTGACACAAGGAAAGCGTATGTCCGTTCTAAGTAAATTTAAACATGGGCGTGTTGATGTTTTAGTCGCAACAGATGTTGCTGCCCGCGGATTAGATATTTCTGGTGTGACGCATGTATACAACTTTGATATTCCACAGGACCCTGAAAGCTATGTACACCGCATCGGACGTACAGGCCGCGCAGGAAAAACAGGAGAAGCAATTTCCTTTGTAACTCCTAGAGAAATGGCACATTTGCATTTGATTGAGAAAACGACAAAGAGTAAGATGAAACGTTTGGCACCACCGACTAATCAGGATGCGAAACGTGGCCAGCAGCAGGTAACAATTGAAAAAATCCAAAAGACGATTAGTGAAAAAGATTTAAGCTCTTATCAAGAAGCTGCGAAGGATTTACTAGAGGAGAATGATTCAATTAGTGTTGTTGCTGCGGCACTAAGCCTTTTAACAAAGGAAAGAAGAGACACACCAGTTCGTATTTCTTCAGTGGCTCCAATTAGTGTGAAAAAAGCTGTGAATTCAAAAGGCGGACACCGCTCGAAAAATAAACGATTCTACAGTGGACGCAATCAAGGTGGCCGTAATCAAGGCGGTCAGCGTAACCGTAAAGGCAACTTCCAGAAACGTCGTAATCGTGATTAAGTAAAAAGCGGAAGTGAAGCTGAATTAGAAGAGGAACGTTATTTTTTATACGAAGTAAGAAAAGCAGAGAATGGGACAAAACCCAAAAAGACAGGCGTTGGTGCTCACAAAAAAGTGTAAGCACCACGCCTTTTTGTTGCGGAATATAGCTGTGTATAATTGATTATACTGAGGAGGACCCTCTCCTATATGAATATGGAAAAATATAGTACTTGAGGTGGTAGTGGGTTTAAAGTGAAACTTTTATACGCATGAATCGTATGAAAGGCTGTTAAGTTTTGTCGAAAAGGAAGTGATGGCATGAGACAGCCGCCTAAACATTCAATTGATCAAAGAGCTCTAAAGGTATGGAAAATTAGTGGAGCGATTTATACTGGAATTCTTTGGCTGCTTGTAATTGGTACAGCAATCCTCTCTTATATTTTTGGTTGGTCATATTGGATTGCGGGTATTGCAGCAATTATTAATCTCCTATTTAGTTTTCTTTTTATCTTCTTATTTCCCAAGCTGCGTTACAGGCGTTGGCGTTATGAAATTTTTGAACAGGAAATCTATATCCAGCATGGAATCTTCATTATGACACGAACCCTAATTCCGATGATCCGTGTGCAGCATGTAGATACAGAACAAGGTCCAATCATGAAGGCCTTCCAAGTAGCGAGTGTATCTATTTCCACGGCTGCAACGGTACACTCTATCCCAGCACTTTCGGAAGAGGATGCTTCTGATTTACGTGACCGAATTTCGGACTTGGCAAAGGTGGATGAGGATGATGTTTGATGTAAAACGTCTTCACCCGGCAACGATTATATTAAATATATTCAAACCTATTAAAGAATTGTTCTTTTTCATTGTCATTTCTTTTATACTATGGGATTTTATCTATTTTCTTCTTGCCTTTGTCATTTTTCTATTTATTACTATTTCATTTGCAATTTTATCCTGGTACCGCTTTTCTTATTGGATAACAGAGGATGCATTACAAATAGAATATGGGATATTTCGGAGAACAAAACGAACGATTTCGAAAAACCGTATTCAATCGATTGACCTGACTGAAAACATTGTTCACCGCATCTTTAAGCTTGTACAAGTACAAATTGAAACTGCAAGCAGTGGCAATGCAGCAGAGGCTTCATTACCTGCAGTGAAACTTCGGGAAGGGGAAGCGTTAAGGGCTGAATTGAAATATCGGAAAGTCCAGGAAGAACCTGCTCAGGAAGTGTATGAAAACAGGGGAAATGTGATAAAAAAAGAAATTACTTTCAAAAGCTTACTTTTAGCTGGTGTCACTTCTGGAGGAATTGGTGTCATTTTAGGGGTCATCATAGTTGCTTTACAACAGATTGAAGATATCATTCCGGATAATGTTTATGATGTCACCATTGAATGGTTTGTTTCAAACAGTATACTTACTATTTTATTTTTGGGTGTGGCTGCTTTATTTATTGTTTGGTTGTTAAGTGTTGGATTAACGCTTATCCGCTATGGTAAATTCACGATTCGATTGCAGGATGATGAATTGCTGATTACACGGGGGTTAATTGAGAAAAAGCAGCTGACTATTCCTTTACACCGGCTGCAAGCAATCGCAGTTGAGGAGAATATATTCCGGCAGCCATTTGGGTATGCTTCTATTATTGCGGAAATTGCAGGCGGATCATCTGGAGGAAATGAAGAAACTTCTACTGTATTGTTTCCACTGCTGGCGAAAAGGGAAATTCCGCAGTTTCTTAATCAGTTTGTTCCAGGATTCGGCTGGGAGCCTGAGCAAATAACATGGGTCAGACCACCGAAATCAGCACTAAAATTTTATATTTTTCGATCAGGAATCTTCTTTTTTATTGTTAGTATTGCTGTGTTCTTTCTTTTCCCTGCCTATACTTGGGTAGCATTAGTGTTTCTTGCGCTCATGCTGCTAAGGGGATGGCTAAGCTATCGTGAAGCGGGCTTTTATGTGGATGGCAATCGACTACTGCTTAGATACCGTATTTTGAAACGTGTAACTGTTTTGTTATACCATAAACGCGTTCAGGCTTTTGAGAAAAAGCAACATGCTTTTCAAAGAAGGGAAAATCTAGCCTCTATGCAAATATCAATAATTAATAATGCAGGTGGTATGCACTATCATATTAGAGACCTTGATGAGGAAAAAGTGCATCGCTTGAGTGATTTATATTTTCATAAGTAAATGTTAAAAAAGAAGCGGATATAACTAATCAAAAATAACAATAGGGGACACACGTTTTCAACAAGAAGACGCGCAATATCGCAGATTGTCAGCTACAATAAAAAAGGCGTGGTGCTTACACTTTTTCAGTGTGGCACCAACGCCTGACATTTTATTAGGATTTTGTCCCAGCCCATTAAAAAAATCGGCTAAACAGCCCAATTAAAGCGAGGATACCAATGATAATCAGCAGCCAATTGTCCTTCAGCTTCTTGGGAAAGATGCGTTTTTTATTCCAGCGATTGGGGTCAAATTGGATTTCCCCATGATTATCAGGATAGCTCCGCTTATAGGCGACCTGCCAGGGATTATAGGGCTCTACACGATGTAAAACAAGGGGAGCAAGAATAAAGCCGCCAGCAAAACCAGTTAAGTGGGCAACAATATTAATATTTCCACCGACAAAGGACATGAGCACACCAATAATAAAGATGGTCATCACCATTTGTGAGCTATTTTGGTCAATTAAGTGCTTTCGGAATAAGACCATAAAAATATAGATGCCAAATAATCCATAAATTGCGCCAGATGCACCAAGATGGGTATATTCTAAAGGTTCGAGGAAATATGTGCCGATATTCCCGATAATCCCTGCTCCTAGATAGGCAAAAATAAACTTGCCTTTCCCAAGCATTTGTTCAAGTGCAGGTCCAAACAAGACAAGCGCAAAGGAATTGAACAATACATGCGTTAAATCGCCATGCAGAAAAATTGGAGTAACGAGCCGCCAATACTCACCTATAGACACAGAGAAATTGTTGCCGACACCGAAGTAATAGATATCCATCCCGATAGACAGCTGGAGAAAATAAATGATCGCCCATAGTACAAGGTGAATGATGATTAATGTGGACACTATAGGATAGAGCTTCATAAACTCTTTGATGCTTCTTTCATTACGAATAAACACTTACGGAATCCTCCTATAAAGAGGATGTTCAAAAATAGAATTTGAACAACCCTAATAAATTTCGTTTCTAACGCATTTCAGGTACTATTAATATAATAAGTAATTTTTTGTGATATGACCATTGAAAAGGATAATTATTATTTAAGTGGGAGATGAAAAAAACTCCACTGAGAAGTTTCACTTTATATGATGAGAGGTTTATCTAATGATAAAAGGAATTGGTATTGATATTATTGAGCTGGAACGGATTAAAAAGAGTATAAAAAAGAGTGAACGTCTGGTAAACAGGCTACTTACAGTAGAAGAGAAAAATCGTTATGCAGCCCTTACAAATGAAAGAAGAAAAATTGAATTTCTTGCAGGGCGTTTTGCTGCGAAAGAAGCTTGTGCAAAGGCGCTGGGTACAGGTATTGGCACCTTAAGCTTCAAGCAAATTGAAATTTTAAATGAAGATAATGGGGCACCGAAACTGCGGGTAAAAGGGTATGAAAGAGACTCTTTTCTCCTGTCTATCAGCCATAGTCAGGAATTTGCAGTAGCACAGGTCCTCGTTCAATAAGGATAAGCTAAAACGAGAATCTGCATAATCATGGTGGTTGTCTCATAGAATTTTAATGCGGGCAGGAGGGAACGAAATGTTTATTGTCACCGCAAAGGAAATGTACGATATTGATCATTTTACAATGAAGGAAATAGGATTGAGCGGTAAGCTGTTAATGGAAAATGCGGGGAGAGAAATCTTTCAGAGAATCACAGCTCTTGTGCAAAGTTCTGATGTGATTACAGTATTAATTGGAGCAGGTAATAATGGCGGAGACGGCTTTGTGATTGCGAGATATCTTTTTGATTATGGTTATCATGTGCGGGGAGTGCAAATTGCAGCCGATGAAAAAGTTACAGGTGATGCAGATTATCATAAACAAATATTTCTAAGAAGTGGTGCTAGTGTACAGCATCTTACTGATACTTCAATTGATGAAATAGTCGAAACATCAGATGTACTGGTTGATGCAATTTTAGGAATTGGTTTAAAGGGTAAACTGCGTGCTCCATTTCTCCAAGTGATTGAAACAATGAATCAGTCATCCTGCCTTGTTGTGTCGGTAGATATCCCATCAGGATTACCTGCTGACGAGGAAGGCATCCTATCAGTTGCAGTCAAAGCGGACTATACATTTGCTGTTGGTGCAATAAAATTAAGTGCTTTTCTTCATGAAACGGCACACTTTTATGGCAAATGGGAAATTGTTGATATTGGCTTTTCGCAAAATACAATGGAGGCATTTTCAGGCAGAAAGCATTACAGCTTGCAAGACTTCAAAAAAGCATTGCCACAGCGAAAACGATACGCACATAAAGGTGACCATGGGAAAGGACTTTTAATTGGCGGGAGTGCTGCTATGCCAGGCTCCATTACAATGGCATCACAAGCAGCATTAGTGACAGGAGCAGGCTTATTAACTGCTGCTACACTGAAAAATGTCGTACCAACGATTGCAGCACGCAGCCCGGAAGCAATGTTTTACGAGCTGCCAGAATCTCAAGGTCAGTTGACAGACGATGGTCAACTAGCCTTTGATGCCTTTGATGCAGTAGCAATTGGGGTTGGAATGGGCAGAAATGAACAGGCAGGTCATTTGGTGAAAAGAGTATTGCAGGAAGCTGATTACCCTGTGATTATCGATGCAGATGGCTTATATCATCTGAAAAACTATTTGCATCTGTTAAAAGAAAGAAAATACCCTACAATCATCACGCCGCACACTGGTGAAATGGCAAGACTGCTTGGCATCACAACTGAAGAGCTTTTAAAAAAGCCATTCCATTATGCAAAAGAGTTTGCAAGCATCTATCATGTGTATGTCCTGCTCAAAGGCAAATATACAATTATTACACATCCAGATCTTACGCAAGTGGTGGACTCCACGGGAAATCCTGGACTTGCAAAGGGTGGAAGTGGAGATGTGCTTACTGGAATTGCCCTGGCAATGATTATGCAAAAACAATCTCTCTTCCATGCTTTATGTAATGCCTGTTTCTTGCACGGCACCGCAGCAGATCAAGCGGTAGCAGCAAATCATTCTGTTTATGATCTTGTCGCTACAGATATTATTTCCGCAATTTCTGGTGTATATCGTATGGTTTCCATATAAAGGTGATAATGTTCCCTTTGTTAATTGAGACAAGGGAGATATGTCTATGAAGAAACGCTATCTTGGGTTTTTACTCATCATGATAGGCTGTATGACTTTTCTTGCAGCTTGTGGAGAGAAATCGCAGGAAGATGTAAAGGAAAAGCTCACAGAGACGATGGAGAAGCTTGAAGGGTATAAAGCTGAAGCGGAAATGAAAATGACTACGGGACAAGAAGAACAACAATTTAATATCGATATCTGGCATCAAAAGGATGATTTCTATCGTGTAAAGCTCGGGGATGAAAATGGTGATAAGGAAAGTCAAATTATCCTGAAAAATAAGGATGGTGTTTTTGTTTTAACACCAGCTCTGGAGAAAAGCTTCAAATTTCAAACGGAATGGCCAGACAATGGCAGTCAGCCTTATTTATATCAATCCCTTGTAAGGGATGTTCTTGAAGATGAAGAGGCAGTCTTCGAAACAACAGAGGACCACTATGTATTTAAAACAAAAACAAATTATCATAGTAATAATAGCTTGCCTTACCAGCAAATCCTTTTTGACAAAAAGACCTATACACCATTTGCAGTGCGTGTATTAGATAAAGATGATCAAGCATTGGTTGAAGTACAATTCACATCTTTTGACCTGAATACAGATTTTGCTGCGGATGACTTTGCAATGGATAAAAATATGGAGACTCTGGGAGATGCTCCTACGATGGCAGAAACTGTAGAGGAAGATGCTTTTCCAGTCTTTTACCCATTGTATACTGCAGGAGCGGAAGCGAATGGAAAGAAAGAAGTTAATCTTGATGATGGAAAACGTATTATTCTAACCTATGAGGGTGACAAGAATTTTACACTGATTCAGGAAAAACGCTTGGCAGAACCGACTATGCAAGCACCGAAGGCAGTGGAAGGTGATGTTGTTAACCTGGGCTTCGCTGTAGGAGCTTTATCTGAACAGATGATTGAATGGACGTTAAATGGAGTGGATTATAAAATTGCGAGTGACTCACTGACAAGAGAAGAAATGATTGAGGTCGCTCAATCAATCCAAGGACAGGAAATTAAATAATATGTGCTTTCCATCCAGCCCCTTAAGATAATTGCAGACAGCTGTACTTTATCTTAAGGGAATATTTTTGTATGGTAAAACTGTTTATTAACTTGTTTCAAGAAAAGTGAGTGATATTCGGGGAAGAAACATAAGAAAAAGGCTCAAATGGCCAAAGATTTCCTTTCAATCCATATGATTTTTCCAAAAACGACAAAATTATCGATTTATTTTTAGAAAAAGTCAAAACTCCTTTGCAAATGGGCGCATTCAATGGTACTATAAAATAGAAATTATAATATTTATCGGTCATCAGTTGGCGGAGGTGCATCATTTTGTCAGAGGGTTTGCAGGAAGTGTTGGTAAAATTACCAAAGAACCTACTAAATGAGGTGGATGGTTTAATGAAGTATGATAATAGTGATCTAAGCGATTTCATATGTCAAGCAACAAGGAACTATTTGCAGCACAAAAAAGACGAGCATATTCAGCAATTTTTGGAAACGATGCAACGTGGTTATGAAGAAATGGGTCGCATTAATCTTAACATAGCTTCAGAAGCTTTTCAGGCTGAAGAGGAGGCTGAAGTCACCTTAGAGCGCTCTGTGATCGGGGTGTAATATTTTGATCGTGCAAAGAGGCGAAGTATACTTCGCTGACTTATCTCCTGTGGTTGGATCTGAACAGGGAGGTGTTCGTCCGGTATTAATTATTCAAAATGATATCGGAAATCGTTTTAGTCCTACGGTTATCGTTGCGGCAATTACTGCCCAAATCCAGAAGGCTAAGCTGCCGACCCATGTTGAAATTGACGCCAAAAAGTATGGTTTTGATCGAAACTCTGTTATCCTGTTAGAACAGATTCGAACATTGGATAAGCAGCGACTTACAGATCGTATAACAAAATTAGACCAAGAAATGATGAAGAAAATTAATCATGCAATAGAAATAAGTTTAGGACTAAAAGATATGTATGATCATTAAGATACCTTTCAAGCTTCTGTATGAAAGGTATTTTTTAATGGTCAAAATTATAAAAAATATCCCGAAAGAACAGGCAGTAAAACCTCTGCTGAATGAAGCTTCACTTCATGAGCAGACTGGACCGCTGCTCTTTAATAATATGGATTATAGTTAGCGAAACTTTTATAGATTCATTAACTATGGTAAAATTCAGAAAGAAAGACTATTTCACTTTTTTGGCTACTTCAGGAGAAAAAATAAGATATTTTGTCGGGCAATTGGTTGTGATTACTGTTCATTCATATACGATGGCTTGCGAGAAATGATAAGATATGAAATAGTTTAATAGAGGATGTAAAAGAGTACGGAATAATGACGGGTTAGCTGACCTTGGTCTTTTTTTATCCTCTTTTCCAACATACATATTTATTAGAATATGGGGGCTAAAGTGATGCATACAAAGTTTAAACGTATTGTTGTAAATAATAGTGATAAAATTGTTCAAATGTGGATGGAAAAGCTTGGTAAATTAAAAGAGAAAAATAACATGATTATTATCGCAGAAGAGCTTTACGAGAGTACAAATCGGGAATTTGTAGACGTTATTTTCAAAAGTATTCAAAATCAGGGTTCTACGGAAGAAGTCGAAGCATTTTCTGAGAAAATTGTTAATTTAGGATGGCCGTTAAGCTATATTACAGATGGGCTGCAAATTTTTAGACGTGTAACGGTTGATTTTATACTAACTACTTCTGATGAACTCATTGATACAAACTATATATCTAATGTTTTAAGCAGTGTTGATGATTGGGTGGACCCAATTATTAGTCAGCTCGTGAATGAATATACTGGGAGCTGGGAGCAAATTGTTTCCTTGCAGCGCGTTGCATTGCAGGAGTTATCTGCGCCGCTTATTCCTGTTATGGATGGGATTACAATCATGCCATTAATTGGAACGATTGACACAGAGCGTGCTAAACTTATTATGGAGAATCTTCTACAAGGCGCAATTAATCATAATTCAGAGGTTGTTCTTATTGATATTACAGGTGTACCGGTTGTAGATACAATGGTTGCACACCATATTATTCAAGCTGCAGAAGCTGTTCACCTTATTGGTGCGAAATGTATTCTTGTAGGAATAAGACCAGAAATTGCACAAACAATTGTAAATTTGGGGATCGACTTAAGTGATTTTTCAACAAAAAGTTCCCTAAGGAAGGGGTTTACCTCTGCATTGGAAATTACAAATCGTAAAATTGTACCATTGGAAGGAAAAGAGCGTGAAGAACAAGTTCAAAATATAATCGACTCTGTTAGAGGAGAGTGAGATAAATGCGGATACCTATATTGAAGTTAAATAACTATCTGCTGATTTCTATTCAAACAGAAATGGATGACCAAACAGCAATTCAATTTCAAGAGGACTTATTGGATAAAATATATAAAGCAGGTTCGTCAGGGGTTGTAATTGATTTAACTTCTGTAGAAATAATTGATTCGTTTATTGCTAAAGTATTAGGAGATGTCGTTACTATGTCAGGTTTAATGGGGGCGAAGGTAGTTCTAACAGGGATTCAGCCTGCAGTTGCAATGACCTTGATTGATCTCGGTATTCATATGAAAAATGTAGCAACAGCATTAGATCTTGAACAGGGTCTTATCAAACTGCACAAGGAACTGGGGGTATAATAATGGAACCTCAGTCCTGTGTGAATATTCAAAGGGAGTGGGATATTGTTGGGGCACGCCAGCATGGTCGAGAAATGGCCAAAGAGCTTGGATTTAGCACGGTCGACCAGGCACGCATTGCTACCGCGATTTCCGAACTCGCACGTAACATTTATCTATATGCCAGAGAAGGCAAAATTCGTTATAAGGTAATTAGAACAGCAGAAAATAAAGCAGGGCTGTGTTTAGTTGCGGAAGATGAAGGTCCGGGAATTTCGGATATTGGACAAGTCATGCAAGATGGCTATACAACCTCAGGTGGTCTTGGCGCCGGCTTACCGGGTGTAAAGAGAATTATGGATGAATTTGATTTAAAATCAGAGACAGGCAATGGAACCATGATAACAACAATAAAATGGGTAAGATAAAGTGAAACTTTGTTCAGTGGGGGAAGAACGAAAATCCCCACTGATTGAAGTTTCACTTTATAAATTCATTGTAACTTTGGGGGAAATATAATGGAGAAGTATATTAGAAAAAATAAGGAAGAATACAAAAGACTATTGGCAACTTATATCGAATCACAAGATGAACAATCACTGTATGGTGTAGAGCTTGTTAGTAAGGAACTTATCAAATATAATATTCTGCCAGAAGAAATTATTAATCTCCATATTAAAGCTTTAAAAGAATTGTATTCTGATTTATCTATAGAATTCGAGCTCTCGATGAACTTTCTGCTAGAAGCAATGATTGCATATGGACTTTCTCATCAAGAAATTCAAAACCTGAGAGAGGAGCAAACAGCTCTCAAATCAGAAATTTCGATTGCAGCTGAGATGCAAGAAACATTATTACATACAGAAAAGCCAGAAATTAAAGGATTGGACATCGGAGTAATTAGTGTGCCAGCGCATCAAATGAATGGGGATTATTATAATTTTATTGAAAATGGGGATGGTTCATTAGGAATAGCGATGGCTGATGTCATTGGAAAAGGAATACCAGCTGCACTATGCATGTCCATGATTAAATATTCTATGGATAGTTTCCCGGAAGGAACCACAAGTCCTTGTACTGTTTTAAAAAGCTTAAATCGTGTGGTGGAAAGAAATATCGACTCCAATATGTTTATCACAATGATCTATGCTCAATACGCTCCGTCGACAAGCAGACTCACTTTTTCTTCTGCAGGACATGAACCCGGTTATTACTATCATGCGAGCGAAAATCATTTTACAGAATTAACTGCAAAGGGACTGGTGCTTGGTGTTTCGAGAGATGTCGATTACGAAGAACGTGAACTGGAAATCCATGAGAATGATTTAGTCATTTTTTTAACGGATGGTGTAACAGAGTGCAGGGACGGCGAAAGATTCATTGAAATAAATGAAGTCCTTAATGTCATAAGGAGATATGTGGATCTGCCTGCACAGGAAATGGTAAATCAAGTATATAAATATTTTGAAAGACTGCAGGACTTTCAATTAAGAGATGATTTTAGTCTATTAGTACTTAGAAAAGTTAGAAACTGGGATTGATAAATCCCTAAGTGCCAAGCTTAGCCGTATTCACTAACGAAAATACAATTTTTACTTTCCTAAATACAGAAAAGAGTTTAAATAAACATAGAAAAGGGTAACAACGAAATAATATTGACTACATTTCATTTAACTATGTTTTTACAGAAATAAACATAGTTGAGAGGGGGAGCATTGTGAATTTAGAGGTTAAAATTTTTGAAGATAAAGAGCAATCTATTCTTAGATTAGCTGGCGAAATTGACGCATATACTGTACCAAAGCTAAAAGAATCATTTGATACATTGCTGAAGCAAAATGCCAAAGCAATTATTGTAGATATGGAAAATGTAACATATATGGATAGTACTGGCTTAGGTGTATTCATAAGCGTATTGAAAACAGTTAAAGAAGAGGACTCTGAACTTAGATTAATTAATATACAAGAACGTGTACTTCGCTTATTTCAAATCACGGGATTGGATGAAATGATGGATTTAAATACAGTGATTAGGGGTGAAAAGGAATAATGGAAAACTTTGATTTTATAGAAATGACAATCCCGTCTAAAGCAGAATACATAGGTGTCATTCGCTTAAGTATCTCTGGAATCGCAAATCGAATGGGTTTTTCCTATGAAGGTATTGAAGATTTGAAGGTAGCTGTTTCTGAAGCAATTACTAACACTGTTATGCATGCGTATAAGAAAGAGAATGATGAAGAAATTACGCTTGGTTTTGGCATATATGAAGACCGTTTGGAAGTAATGGTAGCTGATCGTGGTGTTAGCTTTAATCTTAATGAAGTACGGGAACAAATTGGTCCATTTAAAGACACGGAATCAATAGAAAATCTTCGGGAAGGTGGGTTTGGGCTCTTTTTAATCGACACGCTAATGGATAAAGTAGAAATTCACGATAATCAGGGAACGATTATCATTATGACAAAATATATAAATGAAACTGGGGTGGGGCTAGATGACGACCAAGTCTCAACCACATTATAAAGGAAGAGATGAGGTTTACCAATGGATTAAATTTCTGCAAGAAAATCCAACTGATGAAGAAACCCAGGAAAAAGTTGTACTTCGTTATAAGGACCTTGTGGGATCAATCTCTAGAAAATATGCTCGTAATAATATGATCTATGAAGATTTAGTCCAGGTAGGCATGATTGGTTTACTCGCAGCAGTACGAAGATATGACGAATCGTATGGAAAGTCCTTTGAATCCTTTGCTATACCCACGATTATCGGGGAAATTAAACGTTTTTTACGTGATAAAACGTGGAGTGTTCATGTACCAAGAAGAATAAAAGAACTAGGCCCAAAAATAAAAAAGGCAGTAGACGAATTAACAAGAATCAATCAAAAATCACCAACTGTTCAAGAAATAGCAGACTATCTTGGGTTTTCAGAAGAGGAAATACTGGAAACGATGGAAATGGGTAAAAGCTATAAAGCACTATCCGCTGACCGTAAAGTTGAAGCAGATTCCGAAGGGAGTACCGTGGCAATTTTAGATCTGGTAGGGGATGAAGATAGCGGTTATGCAAATATTGATCAGCAAATGATTTTAGAAAAAGTGTTACCCATTCTATCAGAGCGGGAGCAGCTTATATTGACATATACCTACTTTGAGAATAAAAGTCAGAAGGAAACAGGGGAAATTCTAGGTATCTCGCAAATGCATGTGTCGAGATTATTGAGAAAATCATTAATAAAGCTGAGGGAAGCGATTAAATCGGAACAATCTGAGGTGTTGGATTAATATGAAACAGGAAAAAGTCCATGTCTCCGTCTTCCAGAAAGCAAAAAGAGGGAATGCTTTCTGCGGGGACAGCTATTTTTATACGGAAACAGATCACCATTTTATTTGTGCATTGGCCGACGGATTAGGCAGTGGTGAATATGCAAGAGAATCATCACAAGCAGTAATAAATGTTATCGAGGAAAACTATCATGTCAGTGTGGATGAGCTTGTACATAAAGCGAATCAAATTCTTTCAAATAAACGCGGTGTAGTTCTCGGTATATTGCAAATTGATTTTAATGCAGAGGTTTATTCCTTCTCTTCAATTGGCAATATTGGTTTGGTGACAGTTACGAAGGATAGGAAAAGGGTACGTAATATACCAAACTCTGGATATTTAGCGGGATATAAATGCCCGATTAAAGTGGTAAATTATAAATTGCAGAAGGGTACAAATTTTATTATGTTTTCAGATGGGGTTCAGAGTAAAGAGCTTTCCCAGTGTTTTTTAATTAATACAAGTGTAGATAGTATAACAAAAACCTATGAGCAGATAACGGACAAAAATCGGAGTTGGCAGGATGATACAACGCTAATTGCAATGCGTTATGAATGAAAGAGAAGAGAATGAAAAGGTTTATTTATAAAACTGGCGCAAATGCGCCAGTTTTTTCATACAGGAATTAGGAAAAAGTGAAAGACTTTGATAAAATAAAGTAATGAGCAAAGGAGGAAGTATTGTGACAGCAATTGAAGATAATCATTTAATAAAGCTCGTTTCAAAAGAAACGAAGAAAAGTGAAGATACCATTAAAAAAGTTATAGCGTTATTCGATGAGGGAAATACAGTTCCTTTTATTGCACGATACAGAAAAGAAGTAACTGGTGGACTTGATGAGGTAGATATTAAATTAATTCAAGATAAATGGGAATATGCTCTAAATCTCTTCCAAAGAAAGGAAGAGGTTTTGCGCATTATTGCGGAGCAGGGAAAACTGACGGAAGAGCTTGAAAAAGAAATCAATGCTGCTGCTCAATTGCAGCGAGTGGAGGACTTATATCGCCCTTATAAACAAAAACGCAGAACAAGAGCAACAAAAGCGAAGGAAAAAGGGCTGGAGCCACTCGCACAGCTTGTTTGGAAACAGCGGGACTGTGATTTACATAAAGAGGCAGAGAAATATCTTTCTGAGGAGCATGCGCTAAGCACGATTGAGGAAGTTCTGGTAGGTGTGAATGATATTATTGCCGAATGGATTTCGGATGATCCAGAATATCGGGAATATATTCGTAAAGAAACTTTTAAGCACGGTAAAGTCCTTTCTGAAGCAAAAGCAAAAGAGCTGGATGAGAAAAAAGTTTACGAAATGTATTATGAATATAATGAGCAGGTTCGTTCTCTTGTTTCACATCGTATTTTAGCCTTAAACCGCGGGGAAAAAGAAGAAGTTTTAAAAGTTTCAATTGAGCCGCCAGTAGAGAGCATTATTCGCTATCTCGAACGTAAAGTAATAAAAAAATCGGCAGCCGGAGAGCTTCTTACTTTACTGCAAGCCGCTATTGAGGATAGCTATAAACGGCTGATTCAACCATCTGTTGAAAGAGAAGTAAGAAATAGTTTAACAGAGAAAGCGGAACAACAGGCGATTGATGTTTTTGCTGTAAATTTAAAGAACTTGCTATTACAGCCGCCATTAAAGGGAAAAACCGTTTTAGGCGTTGATCCAGCTTTTCGGACTGGTTGTAAGCTTGCGTTAGTAGATGAGACGGGGAAAGTGCATGCTGTATCCGTCATGTTTCCAACTGCGCCAAAATTGGATTATAAAGGATCAGAAAAAATTGTATTGGAATTTATTAATAAATACAATGTTGAACTGATTGCAATAGGGAATGGCACAGCTTCTCGAGAAACAGAGCAATTTATTTCGGAAGTGATTCAAAATAATCATTTAAATGTGCCATATATTATTGTAAATGAAGCTGGTGCAAGTGTATATTCTGCTTCAGAGCTTGCCCGGGAAGAATTTCCTGATTTGCAGGTAGAGGAAAGAAGTGCAGCCTCAATTGCCAGACGTGTACAGGATCCTTTAGCTGAATTAGTAAAAATTGATCCAAAATCAATTGGTGTCGGACAGTATCAGCATGACGTCAGTCAAAAAGCTTTAACTGAATCTCTTTCTTTTGTCGTCGAGACAGCGGTTAACCAGGTTGGAGTGAATGTGAACACCGCCTCTGCCCCCCTGCTGCAATATGTTTCAGGGCTAAGTAAGACGGTTGCCAATAATATCGTGAAAAAGCGAAATGAAGAAGGAAAGTTCAACAATCGAAAACAGCTTAAGAAAATCCCGCGGCTTGGCGCGAAAACCTATGAACAGGCAATTGGTTTCTTGCGAATAATTGATGGGGAGAACCCGCTTGATCGTACACCTATTCATCCAGAAAGCTATAAAAAAACGGAAGAGCTGCTAAAACTGATTGGTTATCGCATAGAGGATATTGGAACGGAAGCGGTTAGGAAAAAATTTGCAGCAATTGATCAGAAGCAAGTTGCAGAAGAGCTTGAAATTGGCGAACCTACTTTAGCCGATATTATTGGAGCGTTAAGTCGGCCAGAGCGTGACCCGCGTGATGATTTCCCTCAGCCATTATTAAAAAGCAATGTATTATCTCTGGAAGATCTAAAGCCAGGAATGGAGATGCAGGGAACCGTCCGAAATGTTGTAGACTTCGGTGTATTTGTAGATATTGGCGTGAAACAGGATGGTCTAGTGCATATCTCAAAAATGGCCAATAAATTTGTGAAGCATCCCATGAATATAGCGTCTGTAGGAGATGTAGTTACTGTTTGGGTAGAAAATGTTGATAAAGAAAAAGGCAGAATTGCACTTTCAATGGTACAGAAATAAAGAGAGAATGCGAGATCACTGGAAAAAATAGTGAAGGGGCGTTCAGATTGAGAGAGGGAGCACGAATTCGACTTTCTTATTTGCTGAAAAGGAGCGCATCAATGCTGGATAGCCGCGCATGAAATGACTGCACCCGAGCATGAATCATAGGGACGCGATGATTTGACAGTTGATGCGTGGCGTGGCTTGTCAGTTAAGAGATAAAGGCGTGGTGCCTTACACTTTATTAGTGTGGCATCAACGCCTGCTTTTTTTATCCCGGATTAACTGGCAGTAAGACCCCCCACTGAACGCAGTTTCACTGATATGAACGAAAATATCAAGTCCTACCACAAAATTC
>DAMDKS010000015.1:0-92779 GCA_032085455.1 Oceanobacillus sp. | reverse complement strand
CTGGGCGCTAAGAGGCTGCATTAGATACCATATTAGTTTGAATTACGAGTATCTGAGCGCTAAGAGGCTGCATTAGATACCATATTAGTTTGAATTACGAGTATCTGGGCGCTAAGAGGCTGCATTAGATACCATATTAGTTTGAATTACGAGTATCTGAGCGCTAAGAGGCTGCATTAGATACCATATTAGTTTGAATTACGAGTATTTGGGCGCTAAGAGGCTGTATTAGATACCATATTAGTTTGAATTACGACAATTCGTGCCCTAAGAGACTAGATTAGTGATCGAATTAGTTTGAATTACGACAATTCGGGGTCTAAAGGTCATATTAGTTACCTTTTTTTGATTAATTAAAGGTATATTGCACCAAGAATCACTTTTCCATCCAGTTCTACATAAACCTCCAGCTTATAAACCTCTTTCCCACGGTAACATTTTCATTTGCTTTTTCACAAAAGAATTTATATAATAAATAAAATGCATACTGTTAGCAACGACAAAGATAAAGTACAATTACCCGCTGATTTTTAGAGAGCTTATGGTTGGTGAGAATAAGCATCAAGGTAAATTGGAAGTGGGCTTTCGAGCTAATTCGTTTTTAAGTGATTCTGTGTACATGCAGAATAATTAGGGTGGCACCGCGGTTCATTCGTCCCTTGTATTTAGGGAATGAATGAATTTTTTTATGGAAAATTTTAAAGGAGTGGTTTGGATGGAAACAATCTTTTCCGGCATTCAGCCGAGCGGGACATTAACATTGGGGAATTACCTAGGAGCAATCAAGCAATTTGTTGAATTGCAGGAGGAATATCAATGCTATTTTTGTATTGTTGATGAACACGCAATTACTGTACCACAAGATCGGCTTGAGCTAAGAAAAAACATTCGTTCACTGGCAGCATTGTATCTTGCTTCTGGCTTAGATCCGAAGAAAGCAACATTGTTTATTCAATCGGAGGTTCCTGCCCATACACAATTAGGCTGGATGCTGCAGTCAATCAGCTATGTCGGCGAACTTGAACGGATGACGCAATATAAAGATAAATCGCAAGGCAAGGAAGCTGTATCATCTGCATTGTTAACCTACCCATCCTTGATGGCAGCAGATATTCTTCTCTATCAATCGAACCTTGTTCCTGTTGGAGAGGATCAAAAACAGCATTTAGAGCTCACTCGAGACCTTGCACAGCGATTCAATAATCGATTCAATGATATATTCACCGTACCAGAAATTCGTGTTCCTAAAGTTGGCGCGCGCATTATGTCATTACAGGAACCGACAAAGAAAATGAGTAAATCTGATGAAAATATAAAAAGCTTTGTCTCCATGCTTGATGAGCCAAAAAAAATTGAAAAGAAAATTAAAAGTGCTGTTACTGATTCAGAGGGCATCGTAAAATTTGATAAAGTAAATAAACCTGGAATTTCAAATTTACTCACGATTTACTCTAGCTGTACTGGAGAATCAATAGCAAATCTTGAGAAAAAATATGAAGGAAAAGGCTATGGAATTTTCAAACAGGATGCAGCCGATGCAGTACTCAGCCTTCTGCAGCCTATCCAAGAAAGATATGCGGAGTTAATCGCTTCAGAGGAACTTGACAAGATACTGGATGAAGGTGCAGTAAGTGCATCACAAGTTGCAAATAAAACACTCGCAAAAGCAAAGAAAGCCATGGGACTTGGCAGAGTCAGAAAGTAATGTAAAGAACAAAAACCAATTCATTTTTTGAATTGGTTTTTTCTATTGCAACTCAAGACTTTGAAGTGTCCTGCGTCTGTTCTTTTTCCAAAATCCATAATTTTTCTAGAAACGGCTGGCCTCTCACAATTTTTGCACAAAATGCTTCATGACTTTCACTATATCCTTGTCTTACGCCGTTATATAATCTTTCCCAAACTTCATCTACATCTAAATAGCGTATTAATGCATATTGCTTCGGATCCCATTCTGTCAGCCAGTATCTGAGCTCTTCCAAATTACCTGCAGTTTTTAACTGGTCAAGTGCTAGCATTAAAATTTGTTTAATCTCTCTTTCTCTTCGCGTCAATCCACGAACGAGCTCTGGCGGCATGGAAAGGATATGATAGTCCTTCTGATAATTACGTAATTTAAAGCCGAATCCCTGAGGTTTCACTGATTTAATCATATCGTAGACAAGCTGTTCCTGTCTCGGAATTAAACGACTTTTTCGGACGGGAATTGTGTAGCCGATTGTGTCAATTGCCAGAGATTCATAGCCATTTGTAATCACACAAGCATAATCCATTACATTACGTGTTTGCCCTTTTTTCAAAAATGACCGTTTATAAATCGTATCCATTAAACCCGCTGGAAGTTCCTGCAAATCATTTTCTATATATTCAAATAGATGATTTTTTATGTATAACAAAGGAGTTTGATCGACGATTTCAATTTTATCTTCTTTACGCCATTCATGATATTGTGCAACTTGGTAGCCATTTTCTTCGCTCTCAAACCAATTTACCCAAACATCGTGTAAGTACATCATTTACTTTTCTCACCTCTTGGAAAATTAATCTAAAATACATTATGACCAAAGCGGGCAAAAAATATTCTTTTTTCATGAACGACTTTTGATATATCATATTTCACTTTGAAAAAAGTCATCTTCTTATCAAATGGTTTTTACGAATGTTTAGGATACAAATAAAGTACTAAAAGCATAATAATAATGCCAATTAGAAATAAGCAGCACTCTATGCGCGTTAATATAAAGCTGAAAACCTCACTATAAGATAAACCTGCCGGCAATAAATTAAGATAACCAATAATTGTCACTCCACCAGTTACACTCAAACCAAAACCGATTAAAAAAAGAAAAACAAACCACATATAACCACCACTCCTGTGATAGAAATCTTTTTTCCCTATACAAATACAAACAGGGACAGACTCTCCTGTCCCTATTAATTCTATGCTTGTCCTTTTATTTCATAACCAAAAAAAGCTAACCAAATGAAGGTTAGCTTTTTTAAACTATTAATTATTATACCTTTTAAAAATAAGTGAAACATTATGCCCGCCAAAGCCTAGGGAGTTGCTTACCACCGCATTCACTTCTTGTTTCCGCGCTTCATTTGGAACATAATCTAAATCGCATTCTTCATCAGACATTTCATAATTGATTGTTGGTGGAACAATCCCTTCTTGAATCACCTTTAGAGAAATTACTGCTTCCACACCGCCTGCAGCTCCCAGCAGATGCCCGGTCATTGATTTTGTAGAAGAAACAGCTAGTTTATGGGCATATTCGCCAAAAACTGTTTTAATTGCACTTGTCTCATATTTATCATTTAAATCTGTACTTGTCCCATGTGCATTAATATAATCAATATCTTCTGGAGAAAGACCTGCGTCATTTAATGCTTGTTGCATTGCACGTGCAGCACCTTCTCCATTATCAGCTGGCGCTGTAATATGGTATGCATCTCCTGTCGCACCATAGCCGACGATTTCTCCATAAATATGAGCCCCTCGCGCTAAAGCCATATCTAATGCTTCCATTACTAAAATACCAGCACCCTCACCCATGACAAAGCCATCACGATTTTTATCAAATGGACGTGAAGCAGTTTTGGGATCTGGGTTTGTAGATAATGCTTTAGCAGATGAAAAACCAGCAAAAGCCATATCTGTAATTGGCGCTTCTGTTCCACCGGCAATAATATAATCAACATCACCGCGCTGCACAGCCTTAAAGGCATCACCAATTGAATTTGCTCCAGATGCACAAGCTGTCGTTGTACAAGCATTTATTCCTTTAGCACCAAGCTGAATCGAAACTTGGCCAGCTGCCATATCCGGAATCATCATTGGTACAAAAAATGGACTTACTCTTCTCGGTCCTTTTTCCAAGAACTTGCGATGCTGCTCTTCCCAAGTGTGCATACCGCCAATTCCAGAACCAATCCATACACCCACACGATCTGCATTGCTTTCATCGATGACAAGTCCAGCATCCTCAACTGCCATTTTCGAAGCGGAAACAGCGTACTGCGTGAATGGATCCATTTTACGAACATCTCTCTTATCAATATACTTTAATGGGTCAAATTCCTTAACCTCGCCAGCAACCTTTGCTGGGTAATCCTCTGTATTTACACGTGTAGTAATATCAATGCCCGAGTTTCCAGCAGCAATATTTTCCCACATCGTACTTACATCATTTCCTACAGGGGTAACAGCACCTAATCCAGTTATTACAACCCTTCTATTTTCACTCATCTTTGTACTCCTTTCTTACAGCCTTTTAGACTCCCCAGCGAATTGCCACAGCCCCCCAGGCTAACCCGCCACCGAATCCAACTAAGACAATTAAATCATTTTCTTTAATATTACCATTTTTCACGGATTCAGATAAAGCCATTGGTATAGATGCTGAGGAATTATTTCCATATTTTTTAATGGTTGTTGCCATCTTGTCTTCTGCAATGCCAAGGCGTTCACGAGCAGCATCCATAATTCGGATATTGGCTTGATGTGGCACGAGATAATCTACATCACTTTTTTCAAGACCAATTTTTTCAATAACACGCACCGTTGATTCAGGCATTTGCCGCACAGCAAATTTAAACACTTCGCGGCCATTCATCTCTAAATACCCTGCTTCATTTTGGAATAGTTCTTTACCGCCTGAGCCTTTTGCTCCTAATTCAAAAGAGAGAATTCCTTTCCCTTCACTTACTTCACCTACTACTACAGCTCCAGCGCCATCTCCCAAAAGCACACAGGTAGAGCGATCTTCCCAATTTAAAATTTTGGATAGCTTATCTGCTCCAACCACAAGAACATGTTTATATGCTCCTGTTTTAATAAATTGCTCTGCGGTAATTAATCCATACATAAAGCCAGCACAAGCAGCACCAAGATCCAATGCTGCCGCATTTACTGCTCCCAGACGATCTTGTATCATACAAGCAACAGATGGAAAAGCTGTATCTGCAGTTACTGTAGCAACAAGAATTAGATCAATATCCTCTGCTTCTATATTTGCCTCTTTCAAAGCTTCAACAGCTGCATAGTAAGACATATCAGAGGTATTGATGTCATCCGCTGCAAATCTTCGTTCTTCTATTCCAGTTCTTGTACGAATCCATTCATCATTCGTATCGACTATTTTCTCAATATCTTTATTCGTTACAAGATTCGTTGGTAAGTAATGGCCGGTCCCCAGTATACCTACATTCATTTAAACATCTCCTTTAAAAACTCACAGTCAAACCTCTGCCTTCATATTCCTATCATCTAAGATTCATATACAAGTAAATAGAAGTAATGTCTAAGAGCAAACAATATGACTTGGTACTAATTTTAATGTAAAAAGGGGAATCTGACAAGAGGGGAATTCTCCTTTTAGTTTATTTCATTTGGCAGCAGATTCGTTTCTTCATATTCTTCAATCACTGTTTCCATTTCATCTTTAAAACGCTCTGGGATTACTTCATTAAACTCCCCTAAAGAAACATATTCATTTTGAAAATCATAGGTTTGAATTCCACCCTGTAATTCCCCTTTATTAAATGCTTCTGCAACTTCCAGATACAGCCGATCAATATGCTGAACCATGCTCGTCAAAACATATTCCTCTGCAATCTCGGCCTGTTCAGTCATGTAGCCAATCGAATAGATTCCATCATCCGCTGCTTGTTCGATCACTTGAGTACTATATGCATTGCCTAAAGGAATAATGATATCTATTCCTTTAGCCTTAAATCGTTCATAAAACTCTAAAGCAAGCGACTCGTCATCCCATTCATTCACGAAATCAACATCAATTACAGCCTCAGGATTCTGATATTTCATTCCTTCAAATAGTCCCTCAAGCTCGGGCTGCCAGGAATAAACGGCAATCACACCTATTTGATTACTTTCGGTCATTTCCCCGGCAATCATACCGCCGAAAAAGCCCATTGCATGCGAATTAAAATTTAAGCTTGTTACAGCTTGATTATATATCGCTCCATTCGTGTATACAAAATGAACATCTGGATAGGTTTCCGTTATATCAACAAAATAATTACCAAAGAGGTTGCTGTGTCCAATAATCAAATTTACACCTTTTTTTACCAGTTCATCTACTGCAGCTATAACATCTTCTTCTGTACGAACATTTTCCTTATAAAAAACATCGATATCAAGTTTTCCTCCAATCTCCAATAGGCCTTGATACCCTTTCTTGTTCCAGGTATTATTATCTAATGGTGAATCCAAAAGCAAACCTACATTTTGAAGATTACTACCTTCAAAATAACTACATCCAGGCAGTATGATAAGAATAATAATAAAGCAAATTAGAATATAATTTTTTTTCAATACTGCCCCTCCACTTCTCATGTTATTTCACCTGGGGATAGAGACTTTGATACTTTTTGTAGTGTCTGATTACCTTTTCAACTTTATCCCCTATAGTAACATTTTCATCGACAAAGAAATTTTTTTCAAGTTTTATAGCTTGATTATCGGTATTTTTTCCTAATTTCATCCTAATTTCTTCTAAGTTGGTTGTTTTTCTTAACCATTGCAGGAAAAGAGTAATAAAATCACCAATATAAATTGCTTCATTTTTAAATACCTCAGAGGAAAAGGCTATTTTTTCACCATTTACGTAAATACCTTCTTCATCCATTGGCATCCATTCTCCGTACAGAAAAGGGCTTTTGATTGATAATATTCCATTTCCATGTCCGATATTAGGAGAATTTATTAAAATAAGCTGCCCTGCGTCTTGTTTCGCTAATTGTTCGCTATCCCCCGAACAGATGACAAGCTGATCGGTATTTTTTTCTAATTTTCTTTCAACATGAAAGTTACTGTTTCTTGCCAGAAAATCTTCCAAGTTTTCACTACCATCCTTTCCTTTTATGCCGTACACCATGTACCCTTCATCCAGAAATGCTTCTGCAAAATGAAAACCAATCCAATCCGTATAGTTCATAATAAGTATTTCCATATGAATTATTCCCCCATTCCTTATTTAGCTAAGCAGCTTATAAATACTTATTCCGAATAAATGCTTTTCATTTTCTCACTTCTTTGATAAAATATATTCGGATATCAATTTATGTAATAAAATATGGCACAATTTATTTTGCTAAAAAATGTGGGGTGCATGACATGAAATACATCATGACCATTGTATGGTCTTTGCTCATCAGTGTAGCGGTAGCATATGTCCTTACAAGTATGGCTGGTGAACCATTTGTACTTGCTGAAGCTGGAATATTAGCAGCAGCTTTCATGGTAGTAGTCTTTCTCTTAGGTAACGTTATTTTAAAAGAACAAGATAATTAAATTAAAGTAAGAACTGAGGCGCATTATACCTCAGCAAACAATGACTTAAATGGTCAAACCCTTGCCTTCAAGATGATATGGCAAGGGTTTGTTGCTTTCTTGAGCAAATGATGGTCTATCTAAGAAAGTAAGTAACGCAATGCATTTAATACCAGGGCAGCAATGTGATTGCTGTCAGTGCAGCTAACGGCAGGATTAAACGCCGGAAGCGTCCTGGTCCACCATAACCAAAACCTCCGAATCCCCCATAGCCTCCATAACCAGGATAACCAAATTGCCGCTGTTCATTATTCATAGGCCCCATTGGTCCCTGCTGCCCTGTGACATCATTTGGAACCGCAAAATAAACAAATTCATCATCAAGACCAGTTAAAATGCCATCAAAACTTGTTCCATCATTCGTTTCGGCAAGTACATAAGCATGCATATATTTTTTACACTCTTCATACATTTGATTAGAATGATTATTCATTGAATCAACCTCCTCACCAATTAGACTATTCACCTGCTTTCATTAAGGTAACTTGTCTTATAGGTAAAAAAGAGAAGTCGGATTCATGTATGAAGGAGAGAAATAATGGAATTTATTGCAGATTTAAAACTCATTATACAATATTTAATACTTGGACTTGTACAAGGTGTCACGGAACCAATTCCGATTTCTTCCAGCGGTCATCTCATCATTTTTAGACATTTGTTTGGGATTGAAGTAAAGGGACTTTCTTTTGAAATATTTGTTAACTTCGCTTCCTTGCTTGCTGTATTTATTATTTATAAAGATGATATTATTCGTTTAATTAAAAACAGCTATCTATTTATTTTCAAGCATAATCAGTCGGCTAAAAGTGATTTTATGTTTGTGATATATTTGATTATTGCAACCATACCTGTTGGTGCTATTGGCTTACTATTTGGTGATTATCTCGGGGAAATTCTGAGTGGCATAAATGTTGTTGGTGTAACTTTATTAATTACGGGGGCAGCTATCTGGGCGATACGGAATCTGCGCGGAAGAAAGCTGGAAGGACAGTTAACTGCAAAGGACGCCATTATTGTTGGACTGGCACAGGCAGTAGCTGTAACTCCGGGCATCAGCCGTTCCGGTGCCAGTATTATTTCAGCAATGCTTGTTGGAATGAGACAGGATACTGCACTCCGTTTTGCTTTTCTATTATATATTCCTGTAAGCTTAGGAATAACGATTATTGAGGTCCCAGATTTAATCGCAAGTCCAGAATTCCAAGCACTTCTTATTCCTAATTTAATCGCGTTTATTACGGCATTTATTGCAACCTACTTCGCTTTAAAGTGGTTCATGAATATTATGGCAAGAGGAAACCTAAAATACTTCGCTTACTATTGCTTCGCTGTAGGCTTGCTCGTCATATTTTTCCTACAATGAACAGGCAGCTACGCTCTACATAATAGCTGCCTGTGTTTAATATGCCTAATTAGCTTTTATATCCAGCTGCAGCATCTTTTGCTTAATCTGGTATTCCTAAAGCTATTTTTGCATAGCGGGACATCTTATCTTTTCCCCATGGCGGATTCCAGACAATTGTTGTTTTTGTTTCTTTCACTTCTGGTATATCAGATAATGCATATTTAATATCCTGTTCAATATGACCAGCAAGCGGGCACCCCATAGCAGTAAGGGTCATCGTTACTTCACATAAGCCATCTTCATCTAAATCTATATCATATATTAATCCTAAGTTAACAATGTCTATTCCTAATTCAGGGTCAATCACGTTCTCAAGTGCGCCCATAAGATATTCTTTTGTTTCTGCCTCCATTATACATTCCTCCTTTGCTTCTTGACCTTATTAAACCATATTTTTTAAAAAAACTTAAGCAATTACTATCTGTTTTTTCACACGCACACATTTAAGATAAGTGATTATCCAATCCATCAGCCTTATACGTATTTTTCAAACCACTTTACTAATTCAAGAACCGCATTTCTGGTTACCTTATGACCTGTATTTTTTTCCTTTATAAAGCAAATTTCTTCACTATTCGTATACTGCTTCTTTACTAAATTATAAAAACTATAGGAATGATCAAAAGGAACAACCAGATCTTTTTGACCATGCCAGAATAATAATGGACGCTGGTTTAGCTTTTCGGGCTGTAAGGATAAATCACGTTGCGCAAGTTCTCCATATAATGCTTCAATTTCCTCTTTACTAACTGGCAATTCTTCACTTTCAAAGCTTTCTATAAGTATTTTTGCATAAGCAGTAGGCTTTGGTGAGCCCATTAATATCACAGCCGACTTAATCCACTCATATTGTGTCAATGCCGCTGCAGTGGTGATACCACCCATACTCGTGCCAGCAACTCCAATTCTTTCATCCAAAATCAGCCCTGCTTCATCTAAAGCACTTTTTACTTTCTCGGCTTCTTTCACATTTTGCAATACAATATCCCAAAAGGAAACTTGTTTTTTTAAAGCAGAAGCATGTTGCTCTCTTTCACCATGAAGCTCACTGTCAGGAAGGACAACCCGGAATCCTTTCTCTGCTAATAGAAATGCAATCGGCAAATTATGCTCCTTCGCACTCGTAAACCCATGGAAAAATAATACAACAGGCAACGCTTCCTTTTGTTTTTCTGAATCAACCACCACCAGGCTAGGAATATCACCTAGCTGATCCTTTGTAATTCCTATCATGCATTCATCACCTCTTCCTCTATGGTACCCCATATTCTTCCTTAACCGCTACTAAGAAGTTCACAGCGGAGCCCTATTCATCAACACACCTCATAATATAAAACATAAGGCAGCACCTCGCTATAGTCTCGTTATGACTATTCTTATTATACAAAATGAATAGGAGGACCTGTCCCTGTTTGTCCCAAATTACTTTACATTCATTTATTTCCCTTATAGACTGTTTGTGATGGGGTGAAAATTTATGACAAAAAAAAGACATTTAATTGCATTAGATTTAGATGGTACTTTATTAACAAATAAAAAACAAATTAGTGCGCATACAAAACAGGTTCTTTTAAAGGCGAAAGAGGAAGGTCATATTCTCATTATATCTACGGGCAGGCCGCACCGTTCAAGTATTAATTATTATCATGAGCTTGGTCTGGACACACCGATGGTAAATTTCAATGGAGCACTTATTCACCATCCGAAAAATCGCAATTGGGATGCCTTACATAACCCAATGCCAATCCGTACCGCACATAAAATTATTGATGCCTGCTATGATTTAGATGTTCATAATATTCTTGCTGAAGTGATGGACGATGTGTTTATCGATTCTTACGACAGAAAAATTATTGACTTCCTTGGGCAAATAACTGATGATCCATACACCATCGGCAGCCTGAAGCATAAACTTCAGGTAGATCCGACTTCCATTCTTGTTTATCCAGAAGAAGACCAAGTAGATAAACTGCGCAACCATTTGGACGAGTATCATGCTGAAATTATTGAACACCGTAAATGGGGCGCACCCTGGAATGTGATTGAAATCATCAAAAAAGGGATGAATAAAGCAGTAGGGCTTGAAAAAGTCGCTTATTACTTTGATATCCCAGAGGATAGAATCATTGCTTTTGGCGACGAGGATAATGATTTAGAGATGATTGACTATGCAGGGGTTGGCGTTGCCATGGGAAATGCTATTGACCAGCTAAAATCCGTAGCCAAACATGTAACTGCAACAAATGAAGAAGATGGTATTGGCTTATTTTTAGAAAGCTACTTAAAAATAAGTGCAAAAACAGCAAGCGGACGGTAGTAAATTTGATGTATAGCTCCTAAAATATAAACCATACTAAGAGTGGACGTATAGCGTCCGCCCTTTTTTTATACTTTGCTTAGGAGGGAAATAATGAAGAATGCAAATCCACATCAATCGGCCGAAAGATCTGAAAAGAAATTGAAGAAGCAACAAACATCAGAAAGACAATTTACTGATAAAAAACGAAAAAAGGAAGAAACGGATAAGCACACGATAGGTGGCTTTTAAGCATAGAGGTCATCCTAAATGCTGAAGCCCCCACTCTAACTAAATATTAATTCTGCGTGGATTTACTGTTTCATTGCGAGAAGTAAATCCGCTTTTCCATTGTTTTATCGGAGTGTAACGGGACGCACGACTCCCACTTTAGAAGTAAGGGAACATGTAATCTCTAAATATGAGATCCTAGCCAGTAACGGCCCGATTGGTTTCCCACTGAGCGAAGTTTCACTTTATACTTTTTAAATTGTTCTGCTTCTGCTAATATAAAGGTAAGTATGAAGAACAAAGGAGCGAGTATAATGGGAATTCGTATCGAGCGTACTCCAAACCCAAACGCAATGAAATTCACGTCTGATCGACTAATATTTGAAGGTACAAAAAGCTACTCACTGATGCCAGGAAACACAAGTGAACATGAAGTTTTAAATGAATTAATGGAAATTAATGGTGTGGATAATGTTTTTGGCTATCAAAACTTTGTAACGGTTAATAAGTTATTTGATGTTGAATGGGACAGTCTGTCTCCAAAGGTTGTTGCATTGTTGGAAGAACACGGCTATTAGAGTACATAGCTTTTACTGACTTGTATTAAAAACCGTTCTGATTTAGCGTATAAATGTTAAATCAGAACGGTTTTTTCACTAATCCTTTCTAAACTCTCCATATACTTCAGTCGTTTGAACAATGTTTGTAAATGCTTTAGGATCAACTTCACCTATAGTTTTTTCCAAATCATAAAGCTCATATCTCGTTATGACTAGATAAAGCATATTTTTCTCTGTTTTCGTATATGCTCCCTTAGCTGGCATAATGGTAATTCCACGGACAAGCTTATCTTGAATTGCTTTTTGCAATTCCTCTGCTTTTTGTGTAATAATCATTGCTGTCAGTTTCACATGTCTTGTATGAATTGCATCAATTACTCTTGTCGTCACATACAGTGTAACAAGCGTATATAAAGCATTTTCCGGTTCATACAGAATCCCTGCAAATGCTATAATAATCGCATTTAACAGCATAAAATAATTCCCGATTGGCTTATCATTTATCCGGGATAAGACCATCGCGACAATATCCATACCGCCTGTTGAAGCACCGACTTTAAGTGAAATACCGACACCAGCTCCAGAAATGAGTCCGCCAAAAACTGCATTTAATATAATATCGTTAGACAAAGCAAATACTGGCATGACTTCAAGGAAGATTGTCATAAATATTACAGAAACAATACTATATAACGTAAACCCTTTTCCGACCTTGAACCACCCTAAAATAAATACAGGAATATTAAGTAAAAGCAAAAATATCCCCGTTCCGATATGGACACCGATAAAATCATGGAAAATACTCGATAGTAATTGTGCCGCTCCAGAAAATCCACTTGCATAAACATTTGCTGTAATTAAAAAGAAATTCAGCGATATCGCATTTAACAAAGCTCCAATAATTACAACGATAATTCTTTTAGCTTCTATCATAAACATTGCTTACCCTCCTTGTATGGGACAATTGGGGTGTCCCTCTGTTCCAGCTCTTTTTTGACTAAACCATAAACTAGCTTTAAACTAAAATAAACATAGCAAATTCAGGATTGGAAGTGAGAAAATGAATGTAAAAATTGTTGCTGATTCTGCCTGTGATTTATCAAAAGAATATTATAACGAATATAACATTGAAATGATACCCCTAAATGTTCTTTTAGACGACAAATCGTATGCAGATGCGAAGGAAATTAATCCAAAAACAGTTTATGATTCCATGAGAGCTGGAAAAGCCCCAAAAACATCACAGCCTGTACCAGAAGCTTTTAAGTCTATCTTTACCGAATATGCAGAGAAAAATGAGCCATTAGTTTATGTATCTTTTTCATCAGAGCTTTCCGGCACCTATCAAAGCGCCAAAATCATGGAAGAAATCGTTAGAACTGACTATCCAGAAGCACCCATTCATATCATTGATACAAAATGTGCTTCTATCGGTTATGGTTTAGTCGTTCTGTATATTGCAAAACTTGCCAAGAACGGTGCTGCTGTTGATGAAATTGTTAAAGCAGCAAAATACCAGGCTGAACATATGGAGCATATTTTTACAGTAGATGACCTTGAGTATCTATACCGCGGTGGCCGTGTCAGTAAAACATCCGCTTTCATTGGTGGCCTGCTAAATATTAAGCCGATACTTCATGTCGAGGATGGCAAATTAATTCCAATCGAAAAATTGCGCGGCTCCAAAAAGGTACTAAAGCGGATGCTTGAATTAATGGATGAACGTGGCAGTGACTTTAAAAATCAGGTTATTGGTATTAGTCATGGTGACAATCTTGAGCGGGCACAAGCACTTTCTAAATTGATTCAGGAAAAATACGATGTAGATAAAAAGAATATCATCATTGAAATGGTTGGTTCCGTAATCGGCGCTCACTCTGGCCCTGGTACAATAGCACTTTTCTTTTCTAATAAACCTAAATGATTAGAAGCTAGTCCCAGTCCATTTTTTATTCAGGCAATGGGAACTAGCTTTTTTATGGCATAAAATTTGTGAGCTGTGTATAACTGCTTATATCTGCTCAGCACCTTTGTTCTTTTGTAAAGGTTAACTGTTTTAATTTAGACAAAAATATATCATCACTTTTTGACACTTTTCGAATTCGCTTGTGCATCATTTCGCAATGAGACAAACTAGTAGAGAGAAATTTTTCTGGAGGTCTATCTAATGAAAAAATACATCCATGCATCCTTTCTTTTCTTTGCATTAACCGCGCTGAGCGGCACGTGGATGCGAATATATCAACAAAGACCAGTCAGCTGGATTGCATATGACCATATTCTCCATGCACACTCTCATCTAGCGTTACTTGGATGGTTATTTGTTGGTGCCTTTCTCATTTTCCTAACATCATTCTGGAAAACAATTGAGAAAAGAAAACAAGCATTTGCTATTCTATTTAGTTTATCCTTTACTTCATTACTAATGTTTTGCGCCTTTCTCTATCAAGGCTATGGAATTTATTCTATTGCAATCTCTACCATACATATTTTTATTGAATATTGGGCTGCAATTTTTATTATAAAACACTTAAAAAAGCAAGCCATTTTAAAAGCAGGGCGATATTTTATTATCGGTGCAATAATCGCTTTAATTTTATCATCCATTGGTCCCTTTGCACTCGGGTTTATTTCTGCAAATGGATTAAAAGAACAGCCAGTGTTTGAAATCGCGATATATTACTATCTGCATTTCCAGTATAATGGCTGGCTTACTTTATTTTTAATTGGCTTATTCAGTATTTTTCTTTATAAAAAACGACTGCCAATTAACGAAGCCTTACTTCAAAAAGCCTTTTGGATTTACTTTGCCGCCTTATTTCCCAGCTTTCTGCTTTCTATACTTTGGGCTAATTTAGGAATGACAGCAGAAATATTTGCAGCTATTGGCAGTATCGCGCAATGGGCAGCCGTAATCCTTATCCTGTTTTCTTTTAAGGATACATTCATGCTGCTAAAAAAACGGCTTCCTAGAATAACTTGGGTTATGCTAATCATTTCATTTAGTTTATTCTTTATTAAAAGCACCCTAGAGCTTGGTTTAATTCATCCAGAACTGGCAAACTTGGTGAATACAACAAGAAGTGTGATTATTGGTTATCTGCATCTTACTTTGCTTGGTTTTCTTAGTATTTTCATACTTGTACAGTATCAAATTCAAGGCATTACAAGCACAAGCCGTTTTGCTGCGTACAGCTTTACAGTCTTTTTTATTGGCTTTGTGTTAAATGAGCTTTTACTATTTTTCCAAACATTAGCACAATGGGCCAATCTCTATACTATTCCCTATGTCACAAATGGCTTATTGCTTGCTGCCGTTTTACTTAGTATGGGAGTTATACTGATGTGGTTTACTGTTTCCTCTCAGTATAAAGAGGCAGGGTAATGCATTCCCTGCCTCTTTCATTACACGTTTGCTTCACTTCTGCTTCTGTTTAACTGTTAAAAACACTACCCCAACTATAAAAACTGCCATAACTCCAATTACAAGCGAAAGAAAAACCCAATTAATCCCTTCATTATCAACTACCTCATATACTTCAACAGACTCCCGTGGTATCCCAATTCGATAATTTCCTTCCTCATTTTCACGAATGATATTATCTTCCAGATAACCACGCAGCATTTTACCTGATTCAACATTCTTTACATCAACGTAATCGGACTCCGTACCATTGTTGATGGCAATAAACATGGTCTGATCCTCATATGTACGTTTGAACACAGCCATTGCATCACTTGAATCAACAATTTCAAAGTCCCCTTTTCGAAGTGCCGCAAACTCTCCTCTCAAGGAGGAAATACGATCATGAAATTCTTTCAGCTCAGGTTCCCCGCTAATAAATGGCACGAGGCGCTGAGAATCTTCCGCATCTTCTCCATACATTCCGACTTCAGATCCTTGTAAAATAATTGGAGTCCCGGGTGTTGTATACATATAAGTTAAAGCTAATGTCCAAGCAGTTAACGTATTTCGTCTATTTTCGGAGAACTTTTGTGTAAAACGTTTTGAATATTTATCATCAACAAAGACCAGGCTTGAGAGCTCATCGGCTGCTTCTGATGCTTCATAAATTTGCGATACTGGCTGTTCCGGCTCACTAAACACATCAGAAATCAAATTACTTAACTCATCATTATCAATCGCATCAAATGCTGTTTTTTCTAGCAATTCACTCATATTATCAAGATTACCATACACATCACCGAGTAAATATATATCGTTATATTGATCTTTTAATGTTTTAGTAAAACTTTCTAAAAAATCAACAGAAGATTGTTCAACTGCTTGCAGTACAAAACCATCAATATCAGTTTCTTCCAGCCAAAAGGATGCCGCTTCAAGTAAATACGCTTGTACTTCTGGGTGATCCTGGTTTAATTCCACAACTGCGTCCGTCCATTCTGGTCCTTCTACACTATCAGAACGAATCCAATCTGTTTTATTCGTATCCATAGCTATTGGATGCGCTTCAGAGATATAATTGGTTACAAATTCAAGAACAACCTTTATATCACGGCTATGTGCTTCTGACACGAGCTGTTCCAGGTCTTCAAAGGTTCCAAAATGCTTATTTATGTCCATAAAGTCGACAATCCAGTAACCATGGTAGCCATTATCCGCATTCGTCATAATTGGAGATAATGCAATTGTCGTTACCCCAATATTTTCCAAGTCATCTAACTTTTTCGTAATCCCCTCTAAATCTCCACCATGATACATTTTAGGGTTATCGATATCAACATCTTCGTCAATTTCATAATTGCCATTATTAAAACGATCTACGATAATTTCATAAACAATCTCGTCCTCCAGCTCTCGCGTATCAGCAAAAGCTGGTACAGCATATACAGAAACAGCAAAAATCACCGTCAAGCCCATCCATAATAATCTCTTCATTCCTTCTCCCACCAATCTAAATATCTATCCTGTTCTATTATTCCCCATCCACAACGTAAGTCAACCACAAATCAAAAATTGTTAAAAAGAATTCAAAAGCTAAAAGTGCTCGTTTAGCAACATGCAAACTAAAAAAGCCACCTCATAGAGACGGCTTTTTTACATTTTAGTTTTCGAATCAAAGCGGCAAACGGATGTAGCCAAGAACAAATACGATCGCTAATGCAATGACTAATTGAACCCACCATGCTCCAGTTGGCTTTCCTTTTTTCGTTTTAACGAGAAGCATTTCCATCGCAGCGATTATCCAAATTCCAGCGACGCCTTTCGTAATCGCTTCTGCTCCAATTGGCATCGTGAAATTCTTCAAATATACATCAAATAATAAATATCCGCCAGAAATAATGATCAATAAAAAGAATAAACGTAAAATCATATGGACAATCGTTGCCCCTTTTTCATTCTTCCCCTTATAAAGAACTAAAGCAACTAATAATAAAATTAATCCCAAGATCCATGACGTTACATGCAGATGAAGCATATATACAATTCCTCCTCATTTTCTCTAAAACTTGAATTTCTCTCACAAATTATCATACCATGTTCCTTAGAAGAAAGCATTTGGGAAGCGATGTACGACGTATGTTCTGATTACTCCTCTTCGATTCCCACTACTGTCTTTTGCCCCCAAGGCGCTACCTTTACAGTTACAACCCATCGTTTATTATTGCTTAATTGATTTTGTTTTTTATAATTATCGATTCTTTCAATATCATACAAAACATAGTGTTCACTTTCCTCCTGACTGCTATAATCATATCTTCCAAGTAAAACTACATCATTTGCTCCAGCTTTCGGTTTTTTATCTGTTGCACGGACCGGCTCATAAATTCCTGACCCCGACTCGCTTGGCTCAAGCACAATATAAACTTTCTCTCTCCAATCTAAATCACGCTCTATTTCCCATATTTCATCAGGAATCGTATTCATTTCATAATCAATATATAGATAATTCGGCTCTTCATAGTAATGTGTTATAGTTGGCACATCTTGCAGAAGCTTTATTTCCTTGCCATAATCAGCAATCAGCATATGCTGCACAGCCACAAGTAAAATTACTGCTGCTTGAATAAACAGGACACAATAAAAGAGAATCCGTTTCATAGCTTTTCACTCCCTGCACTTTCACTAGCCAGCTTTCTACGTTGCTTCTCAATATAAAAGCTAATCACAAATAAAAGAATTCCTCCAATAAAAAAGAACAAGGATCTATCTAACGTATCCCAAACATACTGAATATAGACCGTGAACGTACTGACAAGAAAAGCAACTGTACCAAGTAAGACATATCGTGTATTATCCTTGTAATTCCCAATAAAAATCCAACCAAGTGAAAATAAAAACAGGACAATATTTCCGATTAAATAGGACATCGGCAGAAACATAATAGGTAAAAAGAGAATAAAATCAATAATTTCTTCTATTTGTTTCCTTCTTAGCTTCAATACGATTCCAATAACAAATAAGATGAACCATACAACAATAAAGCTTGCTTCAAAACGAATTTCTTCATAAAACCAAGCTTCCTGAAGTGGAAATGTTTGATATATCCCAAATATAAAAATAGCACTAAGACTAATAAGTTTCATCGGAGCACGCTCTGCTTCGTTCGGCAGCAAATTGCTAACTAAATAAAGCGGCAATATCAGCACAATAAACCAATAATATTGATCGAATACAAATGATAACATAACAAGCATTTGAATCGTGTAGCCTATCGCAAATAAATAACTATAAAGCTTGCTTTTTTCCACATAAACAAAATAAGAAAAACCAAGGAAAAATAGAAGCAGAAGCAGCCAATTAAATCCGGAAAAAGCAATCCCATTGTAAATTTGTCCCGCTATCGTTACCACAATTGCTGCCGAAAATAATAAAGGATGATGATAGATATAAAACAGAACAAGGCCAATTAACCCCCAAATGATAAATGGCCAGGCTGAATAAATGGATACTTGATAGATATTTATTACTAAAAGGAAGCCAGCCCCAAACACGATATAGCCTAGTACAATAAAGCTGATTCCGAATAATTCATTGTACTTCCGATGGAATATATCGCCTAAAATATAAAGAAAAAGTGTTACAGCAATAATAATGATTACCCGTGAGATATGTGCTTGCTGGGCCCAATCTGACATAATAAATGTTATAAATCCAAGTCCAGTTAATAATACCGCAAATAAAATAATGATATAATTTGGATTATCCTGCTGCTCTCTTTTTAATATTTTAGTTAATTGTTCTTCTGTAATTATTCCCTCTGCTACCCACTTTCTTCCTTCACTTTCCAGCTCACGCTTCTTCATACTCCATCCCTCCTTTGCTTATTTGCGTATTGCCTGTTTCTTTTTATAGCTTAAGCTTCGCCAAACCCATTCCAAAGGACCAAAACGAAATCTCGATAGCCACCATTTACTCCCAATAACTTGCAAGCTGTAGAAACCAATTACAATGAAAATTGCAATGGAAGGTTTAATAGAACCATAAAGTCCAAAACCAATACCATAAAACAAGATAAAGCAGAAAATAGACTGTAAAATATAATTGCTTAAAGCCATTCTCCCAACATATTTAAATGGCTCAATTAATATTAGTCCCCGCGAATATTGCGATAACAGAGTTAAAAAAACAAGATAAAAGAGAGCAGATGCAGTTCCGCCTAGATTATCCTGTAAATAAGAAAGCCAAAGCGGATTATCAATACTATATGGCCCCAGCTTCAACAATATAAATAAAGGGAAAGTGACCAAGAGTATTCTCCATAAAAGCTGCTGATGCTTCCCTGGTTCATGCAGCCACCTTTTTCTTGCGAGATACATCCCAATTAAAAATAAAGGCAGTAAAGTTATGATAAGAAAGATAAAGGAAGTCCCTGAATTGGCAATTGACCAATCCTCTAAATTTTGTCCTAAAATAACAAATAGCTGATTACTTGAGTAATTCTCCATTGCTTGAGAAATTGCCGTTTCATTTGTGCCTTCGATTAGATTGCGAACCTGATAAAAGCCAATTGTCAATAATGAAACACTTCCGCCAAGCAGCAAAACAACCCATACTATAAGTGTTCGCTCCTTTACCTCAATAAAAAGTAATAACAATAATCCAACCAATCCATAGGAAAGTAAAATATCTCCATGCCATAAGAGAAAAGCGTGAATAATGCCAAAGCCGACTAATATAAGCTGCCTGCGAAATAAAAATGCGGAATAGTTTATTCCTTTTATGTCCAGTCTATCCTTCATTAACTGCCAGCTAAATCCAAATAAAATAGAGAATAATGTATAGAAGCTTCCTTGAAAGAAAACGTCAATAACTATTTGTACGAATTGATCGATTGGCTCATTCCAGGCGTCCTCTGCACCCCCATACATAAAATACGGTGCTGAAAAAGCACCAATATTTACGATAAATATACCCAAAATCGCAAAGCCTCTAACGATATCAATCCAGACAATGCGATCCTTTTCTTTTACAGGCATCCATTCATTATTCATCCCGTCTCCGTCCCATCCTATTTCTAGAAGTATCCTAGATTCTTTTTTCGCATAACATTACTTATCTAATAAAATGAGCCCGTCCATATCCTATTGATGCACGAGCTCATTATGTTTGATATTTTTTATTCCGAATTAACTGGCAACAGAACCCCCACTGAATGAAGTTTACCTTTATCGTTCAGGCACTTGAACAAGCAGCTGTTTTGAGAAAAAGTATAAATAGGATTCCTTCACGGGCTGCTTCCAGATTCTTTCTATAGCCTCCCGATAAAGCGATAATTGAATTTGATATCGCTTGATTAGCTTTTTTTCTAATTCGGGAGTAATTTCCCCATCAATTGCATCTGTTTTATAATCTAAAATAATCCAGCCATCATCTTTTGGAATGAGACAGTCGATAACCCCTTGAATTAATACTTCTTCCTTGCCATCATTCGCAAATTCCGAGTAAACTTCATCCGCCTTTAAAGTCAAACTAAAGGGAACCTCACGATATATATTTTCTTGCTTCATCATATATTGTGCAATGGGTGTTTGATAAAATACTTCAATTGCTGAAACATCAACAGCGTCTGCTTCAGAAGCGGTGAGAATTTCCTTGCTGACCGCTTTATCCACTTCAAGCAATATTTCATCATAACTCAAAGCTTCTTCTAATGGAAGATGCTGCATTACCGCATGCAGTGCTGTCCCTTTTTCCGCACCGCTTAAAGTCTTCTTTCTGCTCATAAAGTTTGGCCGCTTCACAATTGGTGCTCGGTAACTTTTGATTAGCTGATTACCGCTATACTCATCAATAATTTCTTTTTGCCGCTTAATTTCTGTTACCGTTTGTTTTGCTCTTGTGACAGTAGCTTTTTGATGTGGGTACGCATAACCAAGACGGTTTTCCACATATTCATCTAATGCTGGATTTTCAACTGGGAGCTGCTCCCAGTTTACTAGCTTTTGCTCTAGCTCCGTATCCTCTTTTTCAGCAGTAACAGCCAAATTTGTAAGCTCGCTGGCATGAATGACGGAAATTTTCCATTTCGATGGATCAGCAGTGATGTCGGAAGATAGTGCTTCTGGCAATTCTTCCGTCCGCAAAATCTCATTTTGTTCATGACGAATTAGTGCTGGTCCAACCCAATCTAAATATGTTTTCATTTCCACTCTATAATGTGCTGGAAGAACCCAGCCCTGATGTTCCAATATTTCTTGCCATTTATCCAGTTTCTTTGCAACAGAATTGACATTGCCAATCATAACCAATTTTTCTTTCGCTCGAGTAAGTGCAACATATAAGACACGCATTTCTTCTGCCAATTGCTCACGCAGCTTCTGATTCTTTACTGCTTCAAAATATAATGTTGTATAGGAAATCCGTTTAATGGGATCAATATATTTTGCAGCAAAACCAAAGTCTTTATGAAGCAGATATTTCCCCTTTAAGTCCATCAAATTAAATTGTTTATCCATCGCACCAAGAATAACAATGGGAAATTCAAGTCCTTTACTCTTATGGATGGTCATCATTCTTACAACATCTTCCTGTTCACTAAGTGCCCGGGCGGCTCCGAGATCGTCTCCCCTTTCCTCCATCCTTTCAATAAAACGCAGAAAACGGAATAGTCCACGGAAAGTTGTTGCTTCAAAGCTCCTTGCCCGATCATATAGCGCCCGCAGATTCGCTTGACGCTGCCTGCCCCCAGGCATTCCGCCAACAAAGTCATAGTAGCCTGTTTCACGATATATTTCCCAAATTAATTCTGACAAAGCTCCTTCATGTGAAGCTCTGCGAAACTCCTCCAGCTTATGAAGGAAAAATTTCGCTTTATCTGCCGTTTCATTTGTGTGCGCCTTCTCATAAACTTGCAGTGCTTCATAAAAGGAACCTAACCGGTTTTCAAGCCGTACTTTTGTTAATTCATCTTCATTCATCCCCACAATCGGCGAGCGTAATACAGAAGCAAGGGGGATATCCTGCCGTGGGTTATCAATAACCTTCAGCAAACTAATCATAATTTTAATTTCAATTGCTTCAAAATAACCTGTCGCAACTTCAGCGTAAACTGGGATACCTTGTTTCTTTAATTCATCAACAATTATTGGTGCCCAAGTCATCGAACGCATTAAAATAACAATATCTCGGTATTGCACTTGCCGCATGTGTCCCGTTTCTTTATCAACTACTTCAAATGGTTTCGTATCATTTTCCTTACCAATCCATTGTTTTATTTTTGCTGCATAGCTTCGTGCCTCAAGTTGTGCTTTCTCAAGATCCTGAAAGTTTTCTGTTTCTTCACTTTCCTGCTTTGTCTCTTCTTCCTTTTCCCGGTCAATTAGTATTAACTCCGTTTCAGGGTCTGATAGTGGAAAATCATCATAGCTTACATTTCCATAAATCAATTCTGCCTGTTTATCATATGCAATTTCACCAAGCTCTTCATCCAATACCTGTCTAAAGATATAGTTCGCTGCTCCCAACACATCTTCCCTGCTGCGAAAATTCCTTGCCAGATCAATTCGTCTGCCCGAATCTTCTTCCGTTGCAAAGCGTTTATATTTTTCTATAAAAAGATTTGGCTCTGCATGCCGAAAGCGGTAAACGCTTTGCTTTACATCACCAACCATAAATGTATTTCCTGGATCTTCTTGTTTACTTACTAAACGAATGATGGTTTCCTGTACAAGATTCGTATCCTGATACTCATCAACAAGCACTTCTTTAAATTGCTTTTGAAAATGGAGTGCTACACTTGATGGAACAAGTTCCGACTCATTTGCAGTATCGTTGAGTAAAAGCTGTAAGCAATAATGCTCTAAATCAGAAAAGTCCACAATTGCCTTTTCACGTTTTATTTGAATAAAGTGCTGGTTAAACTCTTTTACAAGCTCCGTTAACTTTTTGACAACAGGATATAATTCCCGCATATCTTGAATATGGCTGTCTAATGCGCGATTAAACCAATTCTTCGTCATATCCTCCCATTTTTTCTTATAGCTTTGCCGCATTTTTTTTACAAGTTCTTTTTTATCTTCATTACAATCCATTTTCTTCCCTGGGAGACGGCTGAATTTATAGGAAGACATAAGGCTTTGTAAATCATTCCAGGAGTCCAAATAACCCTCTGCTTGTTCCAGGTCTTCAAGCTCTTTCATTATGGTATCAACATACCCAAAAGGTCCATCAGCCTCTCTGGAAACTTCCAATGCTTGCTGCATTTGTTCCCTTAAGCCTGTGAGCTTACTTTTCACTTCATTTTTAAGTATCTCAAGAAATGCCAGTTCGTCTTCCTGCCAATTCTCTGGGATATCATAGACATCCGCCAAAGAATCCAGCCATTTTTCCGGCCATGGATTCTGGACGCTGAAGGTATATAAATCCAGGATCAGTGATTCTACATCCAGGTCACTGCGATCACTGGAGAAACGGTCTACTACTGCGAAAAATTCATCGACACTTCCATCTTCCGCACCATACCATGTTTCAAATAAATCATCGAGTACGTCTTGTTTAATTAAGTCCATTTCCATTTCATTCCCAATTCGGAATCCCGGGTCAATATCTAGTAAATAAGCATATTGTTTCACAACATCCAAACAGAAGGAATGCAAAGTAGAGATTGAAGCTCGCTGCAAGAGGGACAATTGTTTTTTTAAATGAACGGATTCAGGATTTAGAGCTAATGCCTTTTCCAAAGCAGTACCAACCCGATTGCGCATTTCCTGTGCAGCCGCGTTTGTAAATGTTACAACGAGCAACGCATCAATATCCATTGGATCATGTTTATTTAACAGCTTTTGAATAATTCTTTCTACTAATACAGCAGTTTTGCCTGAGCCAGCTGCCGCAGCTACTAGAATATTGCTGCCAGATAAGTAGATTGCCTCTTCCTGCTCCTTTGTCCACTGTACCATTACGCTTCCTCCCTTCCTGCTATTTTCTTGAGGATTTCTTCTTCCTTCATATCCTTCAAGCGATGAAAATTATTTTCTTCCAGTCCTGTATCAAATTGACAAACAGACAGAAATGGACAATACGTACATGCTGTTTGCTGTTTATATTGATATGGATTTAGCTTTACGAAACCAGTTGTTATTTCAATGCCAGCATGACGAATAAGCTCATGAATATATTTTTGTAAATCATGAAAAGTTTCGCTATCTGCAACCTGTGACGAGCTATAAAAGCTACCATCCTTCTTTAATGCAACAGGAAGCATATCACTATATCCTGATTCTAAAGCCATGTCCATCTGCCGAACGATTTCCTCATCTGAAAGCAGAAGACCCTTCATTTTATATTTTTTAAATAATTCTTCTTCGATATTCATTGCTTCTATATCAGGTTTATCACTAATCATTGGATTATGCACATGGAAATAAAGCACCCCAGCTGGTGTTGCTTTTACGCCGAGCCATGCTTCTGCTTGGGAAATAACAACATTTAAATACGTAAGCATCTGGAGAGCAAGTCCATAATACACTTCAACTAAATTCAAACCTCTAGAGCTTGATTTATAATCAATAATCCTTAGGTAAAGTTCATCCTGATTGATTGTTTTATCAACGCGGTCAATTCTCCCTTGAAGGATGAGCTCAAAGTCATTTGGAAGCTGCATAGTTAGAGCTTCCAATTTATCACGTTCGCCAAATCCCAATTCCAATCCGACTGGCGAAAAATTACTCTGTCTTGCCTGCTCACTCAATATATATGTCGCTCTGGAGATGATTTCCTCAAGCTTTTGCTGAATATATTTATAGCGATTCGAACTATGTAAAATCTGATGTTGCAGGATTGGCGCCAGTCGCCCAATTGCACGATTTGCATAGGTGTTCGATTCTTTTTTCGACAGCTGAGAAAAATCTCTGCCCTCTGCTTGTATCCATTCTGTGATAATCTTTAGTGCTTCATGAAAAAGCTGACCAATATTTGGAGCATCCAGTTTATAGGTTTCACGTTCATTTAATTTCAAGCTGTATTTTGCAAAATGCTGATAAGAACAGCGATAATACGTTTCCAGTCTGCTGACACTTGCCTTTATTTTCTTCGGATAAAGATTTTCCACCGTTTCCTTTGAGAGATTGATAGGCTGGTTTTCATAATATAGTCCCTGCAATACGCTGTAAGCTGTTCCATGTTTTGGTTCATGCTTGATATACCAATTTAGCACATGCCACCAGATTTCTTCCAGCGGGTAACCGCGGCGATGACGTGCAAGCTGTGCAGTAAGTGCCGATCGGGTTTTTGCTTTCGTTGTAATAAAACGTTCGGCTTCAATAAGCTCATCAGGATCCTGAAGCAGAGCATGCGCCCTGGCAGCGGGGAAAAGATCTTCCATGCGCTTTATAAGCTGTGAAGGCATTTTGCCTTTTCCTTCTTCATCACTTAATGTATAGCTGATTTTCAGACTGTCCTGTGCAACTGTAAAGGCTAAATACATATAAAAGTTATCATCAAGCAATTGTCTTACACTGCTCTCCGCAAGCGTAATGCCATTTTCCTGCAAAAGTTCTCTTTCTTTTTCATTAATTATTCCATCTGCTGGCGGCTTCATCGGCCATACACCATCATTGACACCCAACAGAAAGGCTGTTTTTATTCCACCGATTCTTGAACGATCAATAGTCCCTACAATCACATGATCCATGCTTGGTGGCACATGTGCAAATTCCAAGGTCTCTAAACCCGCATGCAGGGCCGCACGATATACTTCCAGGCTTAATTCTTCTTCTCCAGCAATCTCCACTAACTCATCTAATACTTGGATTACCGCATCCCAAACCTGTTCCTGTTCACGCGCTTTTTCAATTTCACCCTGCTCGTCGTAATATTTCCGAAATGCTTCCAAACATTTCGGCGCATTAATCTTTTCTAATAAATAATATAAAACGGTACAACGTTCACTGACCGTAACAGCATTTCTAATTTCCTCATCAAAATCTTTTAATGCTCGTACAATTTGCTTACGATACGTATTAATTCGTGCCTGTGTGGCCTTTTCAGTGTCCGTCTGACTCACTTGATCAAAGCCGCGGAAGCGCTGAAACTTCCATTCTTCTTCACTGAACCACCGTTCCCTTGTACGAATACCATATTCAAGAATATAATTTTCCAATTCATCAATTGCATCTACTGTTAAAGGATTTTTTTTATCTGTCTGTGGTATAAAGCCTGTCTTTAACACACGAAATACAGTGTCATAACGCCAGTTTCCCTCAACAACTTCAAATATTGAACGAATAAATTCGATCAGCGGATGATGCAGCATCGTTCTTTTTTCATCAATAAATACCGGTATACTGTGATCTGTAAATACCGTTTTTATCAGATCATGGTATACCTCTGCCTCGCGCATAAACACGGCAAAGTCACGAAAACGATAATTATTTTCTCGAACAAGCCGAAGTATTTCCTGTGCCGCCCCTTCTACTTCAGCGCGAGGGTGTACTGCTTCAGCTATTTCAATTGGCACTTTCCCCTCAAAAGTAGGCGCTGGCCGCGTATCAAAATACTTTTCTAAATGGAGGAAATAGGGTTTGTCGATAAATCTTCCCTGGTTCAAATCAAGTATATGATGCTCATCAAGCGGTATATCGTTCTCTTCAGCAAGCTGAAGCAACTTATGGTATGTTTCCTTTGTTTGATAAAATAAATCAAGCTCATGCATTGCTTGGTTTGGATCATCTAATGTAAGTGAAATTGTGACACATTTACATTTCTTCAACAAAGCTTCTACGACTGACAGCTCATTTGGTGTAAATTGGTGAAAACCATCTAAATATATTTCTGCATCTTCCAGACTGCGTGATAATTTAATTTTTTCAGCAAGCTGCTGCAGCTGATCCTCACTGTCAATATACTGGTTCTCAAGACTTTTCGTCAGTCTGTCATATATGTAAAGAAGATCCTTCAGCTTGTTTTCGAGTGACACTTCCGTTGGTTCCTTATGCACAAATTTGCCCATATGTGCAAGCTCCAGCTCAAGCATTTCGGGAGTAATTTGATATCGTTTAAATTCTGTAATCATTTGCTCCAGTTGCTCCAGAAAACCTTGTTTTTCTATTGCTTTTTTAAAAGTAAGCCAATCGCCTTCTTTTTCCTCAATTATTTTACGCAGCATCATTTGAATTCCTACTGAACTGATAAATTGCCGTGTTCCACCGCCAACCTCTTGTAATATCCTCCAGGCCAGGCGGGAAAAACTGGCGACCTGTGCGCGAATACTTCCTTGAATATCTTCACTAGTAAATAATGCCCGTTCCTGCTGGAAGGTCATTTGATCTGGTACAATATAAAAAATTGGTGCTCCAATTGGGCTATTCGTTAGTTTTTTCCTAATCTCGTCGAGCACAAATTTACTTTTATTTGTTCCCGATCTGCCAGTTATAAATCGGATTCCCATAAAGCCCCTCCTTGTTCATTTTTATTTTTTTAAACAGACTGCTGTATTGTATCGTATGATTTCTTTAATTAGCTCGCTAATGTTGCCAAAAGAGCTCTTATCTCCATCATATCAGAGATAAAAGCCCTACCCTAACGTTTTATTTCTTATCCATTCCAGGATAATTCTTTTCAACAATTCTATTTTGTAATCTTCTTTCTAAGTACTTACCGACAGCCCAGAATAATCCAATCCCAATAAGAACGACAATCGTTTTCATTGGATTTTTTGCAAATTCCATAATGGAAGAACCAACATAGGATATAGAGAAAATCATAACCGCTTTTCCTAACAATACTGCTAAAAAAAATTGCTGGATGCTGACCTTTGATAATCCAGCCACCACATTTATGACAGCAGACGGAGAAAAGGGGAAACACAACAGTAAGAATAATGGCCCAAAACCATGACGTTCCACCCAGCTTGTTACACGAGAGACTTGCTTATTATTGATTACTTTTCTTTCTATCCAATCCACATTTCTTAGCTTTCTAATCAGATAAAAGACCATAATCGCCCCTGCACTTGCGCCAATCCATGAATAAAGAAACCCTTCTAAAAGTCCATATGCTGCTGCGTTTGCCAGTACAAAAACAATTAGTGGCAAAAACGGCAGAAAAGCTTCAATAAACGGTAATAAAATTCCTGGTAACGGTCCAAGTCCTTCATATTGATTTAAAAGCTGTTGGATAAATTTATCAAATTCCTGGCTTTCTAATTCTGTTCGCCAATTTTGAAATGTAATGGTGTAAAGTAACATTTAGCTTTATTCTCCTCAGTTTATACATAGCACACGTTTCTTTTATTTTAAAGTATTTTGCCAAAAATGCCTAGTAAAATAAAAATTATTTGCCACTTTCTCTTCATCCCTATTTTTTACAGTATTTTATTTACTTTTAGCATACAATAAAAGGAAACGTAAGTTCTAAATCTGAGGAGAATTGAAGAAGCTTTTTTAAAGGAATATCTTTCTAAATCCCTTCAAGTGGTTCAAACTCAAGCTGATTCTTTATATACCTGATACGATTGTCGAGTAAAAATCTGAATTGTGCAGTGCGGCGAATTTGATTTAGAACCGAACCATAGGAAACATCGAGATTAATTTTTTTCCCACTTTTAAAGCATAATTCTGTTCTTCCTTCAGCTGTCCGATTAATTTTATCAACATGGGAGTGGGCAATCCAGGAGCATTTGGAGCTAGTCGGAGAGTAGGTGGGAAAAAAATACATCCCGCTCGCAGGATCAATGGATATGGGAACTTTGTGGGTCAATCCACACACATCTTTAGTGCCATCCTGTCTGCCTTTGAGACTGCTGCCGAAAAACTTGCATGCAACATCGATGAGTTTACTTGGGGAGTTATTGCTGATGTACTCTGTCTTTTCCTCTAAAATATAACTGATAGTTCTCCCTTCTTCATCCCGGCTGGAGATAACCGCCATCGTTAAAGGAGTTATTTCATGAACACTGGTAAAAAGCAACTTTTCCATAATTATCATCCCTTCTCGTAATCGGAAGAGAAAGCGGCTTACACATATGATAGCAAAGACCTAGTAAAAAAGAAAGAGAAAAAAGTAAATTTTAAGAAATATTATATTAATTATTCAAATTAACGCCATTCTTCCTCCCCTCTTTTCTTTATTTCTATTTAGCTTCCAAAATACTTAAGTAGAATACTGATATTAGTTTTGCCTTCAAACTGCTCTACTGGAAGTCCGCAGTCCAAAAAATACCCCTTTCTTTCCGTGGGCGGGCTGGTGAGCTCCCACAGGAGTCTCGGGGTATTTGGACTGCTCCCTGCAGAAAATGATACTTATCTCTTTGAATATTAAAAGTAAATATGCACCTTAATAGGTATTCGAACTAATGATCATCCCACATCCAGTCAATATTTCCGGCAGAAGTTCGATATGATGTTTTGTACTTTACTTGTAACGATATATATTGGCACAATAGCTCAATTAGTATAGTAAATTAATAAAGTCTTCCTTTGTAATCCTGCCTAGATAGTGAGAAACAGGAAAATCTTCAAGTGCTTCTGCAATTGTATTACGATCATGCCGCAAACCAATAAGTTTTTCTTCAAGATCGGCAATATTACCAACACCAAAGAAATCACCGAAAATAGTGCAATCTTCAATGGTGCCCTTCTTCACATTAAGCCGAACATCAACAAGGCCAGCTGGGAATTTATGTGATTCTTGAATATTGAAAGCTGGGGATTTTCCATAATTCCATTCCCACTTTTGGTAACGGTTTTTAGAGATTTCGCTAATATTATTCCAATCTTCTTGTGTAAGCACATATTCTGGAACATCCTTTAAATGTTCTACATCAAATACATGCTTCAAAATAAGCTCCTTAAATTCATCCATGGTAATCTCTTCGTCAAGGAATTCACTTATATTAGCAACCCGGCTTTTCACAGACTTAATTCCTTTTGACTCTATTTTTACTTTATTTACCTTTAATGCTCTGGAAAGCTCCTCAATTTCGGAATTCAGCATTAACGTACCATGACTGAACATCCGGCCTCTTGTTGAGAACATTGCATTTCCAGAAATTTTGCGACCATTTACCGCCAAATCATTTCTTCCCTGCAGTTCAACTGGAACACCTTTTTTATTCAAGGCATCTACAATTGGCTGTGTGAATTTTTGAAAGTTTTGGAAGCTCTCTCCATCATCTTTTGTAATGAAGCTAAAATTAAGATTTTGCTCGTCATGATATACTGCCCCTCCGCCAGAAAGACGGCGAACAATCTTGATGTTATTAGCTTCCACATAATCTGTATTAATTTCTTCAATCGTATTTTGATTGCGCCCAATAATAATCGAAGGTTTGTTTACATAAAAAAGCAAATAGGAATCCTTCTCACCAAAATTTTCCAATATGTATTCTTCGATTGCAAGATTTACCATTGGATCTGTAATTCCTCTATTATCAATAAATTTCATTTTCCTCTCCCCCTTGTTTTTTCACTCTAATTCATATTTTAATGCAAACAAAGTCTTTAATCAATGAATAGCAAACGTCCCATAAAGTTTTCTCGTAAACTGCTATAGTACAGTATTAACTGCACATTTTTTAGTTTTCAAAAATATTTTTTAAAAATGTTGTAACACAGTGTTGACAAAATGCATACTGTTATATTACAATGGTTTTAATCACAAATTAACAAATAAACATATGAGGAGGGTTCACATGCTTGGTCTAGTTGAGTTTTTCAAAAATTTACCGAGGAAAAAGTGTCAGCAATGTGGAAATAACATTGTTGAAAAAGCAGACTGCTACGGTAATCTCTGTGATGAATGTGATCACCCTGCGCTTTAATCGCAGCACACATATTTGTTTATTTCGTTAGTTTACACTCAATATTTTTTGTTTCTATCTGTATTACAACACCATATTTCTCTCATTGACAGCTATGAAAATAGCTGTCCTTTTTTTGCATAGAAAATTATAAAAGCCACATCCAGATTTGTGCTTCTTTATTTCTGAAAAATAATATCATTCTATTTATATTTGTATTATAATTACTTAGAGTACCGAAATAATTATACCTAAGGGGGAAATTTTATGGCAGCTAATACGGCGAAACTTTTTAAGCGTTCAGAAGTACCTGAAGAACAAACATGGAAGCTGAAAGATTTATTTGCAAGCGATGCGGACTGGGAAAAAGGACTTGAGGCTATTCAAACCAATGTGGATAAAATCACAGTCTATAAAGGAAAGGTGTTAGAAAACGCTTCGACTCTTTTAGAAGTCATTCAGGCTATTGAAGCCTATCAACAACAGGTCATTCGCGTAGCAACCTATGCTAGCTTAAAAATAAGTGCAGATGGTTCTGATGCTGCAAACCAGGCAAATGCAGCTAGAGTATCAAGTACAATGGCAAAAATCAATACCAAGCTAGCATTTTTCCAATCAGAATTAAACGAGCTTACAGAAGAAAAAACGACTTCGTTCTTGAAGGATGAGCCTGGATTAAAGAATTATAATAAATTATTTCAGGATGTGCTTGAAGATAAACCATATAAGCTGGCACCGGAAATAGAAGAAACGCTTGCAGCACTTAGTGAAGTACACGAAGCACCACATAACATTTTCCAGCGTTCAAAAGCTTCAGATATGCAATTTGCCTCCATTAAAGACGCGGATGGTAAAGAGCTTCCAATGTCTGAAGCATTATATGAAGATCGCTATGAATTTATTGCAGATACGACAGCAAGAAGAAACGCTTATCAATCTTTTACAAATACATTAGATCAATATAAAAATACATTTGCAGCAGTATATGCAACAGAGGTTTCGAAACAGGTCACCATGTCCAAACTGCGAAATTATCCGTCTGTAACAGATATGCTGCTTGCACCCCAGCAGGTTACACAGGATATGTATCATAATCAGCTCGATGTTATTGGAAAAGAACTGGCGCCACATATGCAAAAGTATGCGAAATTAAAAAAAGAGAAACTGGGATTAGATGAATTGCGTTATTGCGATTTAAAAGCACCATTAGATCCCGAGTTTAATCCCCATACAAGCTTTGAAGAAGCTTCGGAAACGATTCTAAAAGCTTTAGAAGTAATGGGACCAGAATATAGTGAAATTATGAAAAAGTCACTTGAAGAAGGCTGGGTTGATCGTGCAGAAAATATTGGAAAAGCTAATGGGGCTTTTTGTTCCAGTCCGTATGGTGTCCATCCTTATATTTTAATTACATGGACAGATACAATGCGCGGTGCTTTCGTGCTTGCTCATGAAATGGGACATGCAGGGCATTTCTATCTCGCCGGAAAAAATCAGTCACTGCTTAATACACGCCCGTCTACTTATTTTGTTGAGGCACCTTCAACATTGAATGAGTTACTATTAGCCGAGCATCTGATGAAACAAACAGATGACGTTCGTATGAAGCGCTGGGTGATTACACAATTACTCGGAACATATCATCATAATTTCATTACCCACTTGCTTGAAGGTGAATTACAGCGCCGAGTTTACCAGCTTGCAGAGGATGGTGTTCCTCTAACAGCAGATGTACTTTGCGAACAAAAGCTGGAGACAATCAAAACCTTCTGGGGTGACACGGTTACGTATGATGAGGGTGCAGGACTAACATGGATGAGACAGCAGCATTATTATATGGGGCTGTATCCATATACTTATTCCGCAGGTTTGACTGTTTCTACAGCTGTTGCACAGACAATTAAAGAAGAAGGTCAACCTGCAGTTGACCGCTGGCTAAATGTTCTAAGATCCGGGGGCACATTGAAGCCGCTTGATTTAATTAAACTTGCTGGCGTTGATATGTCTACACCAGACCCAATCAAAGTCGCCATTGACTATGTAGGATCACTGATTGATGAATTAATTAAAAGCTATAAGAATGAATAAACATAAAAAAGGTAAGATAAAGGGATTTGATTAGTTAGTGCGCGGGGGAGAGATAGCACGCATGAAATGTGTAGCTACCCGCGCGTAAAAACAGATTAGCAGCGCATGACCACCATCTATGAGCGGCAAACCACCATTCACGCGTGGCAAATCTTGATTCATTCGCGGATTTGGTCATTTCATCCACGGAGACAATGAAGAAAAAGTGTATGGAATCAGTTCCATACACTTTTTCTTTTTTTAATCTGCTTGTTTTATTCTTACGAGCTATACTCCATAAACCTCAAAGCTTCGACAGCTGCTTTTTTCCCATTTGCGATACAATCGGGAATACCTGCACCATCATAAGAACTGCCAACAATTTGTACACCAGGCAATTCAGAAGTAAGGTGATTGCGAACTTGAAAAACAATCTCATTATGTCCCACATTATATTGTGGACGTGCATTCTTCCAGCGGGTAACAACTGCAAACTCAGGTTCAGATTTTATGGTCATTACTTGCTTTAAATCTTCCAGAACAGACGCAATTAACTGCTCATCTGTCAGATTCATAAATTCCTGCTTGCTTGGCTGCCCAACATAGACACGAAGCTGTACCTTGCCTTCTGGTGTAGTCGTTGGCCATTTTTTATTCGTCCAAGTACAAGCCGTCATTTCGATTTCACCTTCACGGGCAACTTGAAAACCTGTTCCATCGAGTTCATTTTCAATTGCAGCGGCATCAAAAGCCATGACAACATTCGCTGTTGAAGTAGCAGGGATTCTTGCAAGCTCACTAACAAATGAATAATCAGAAAGCATAGCTGGGACTGCAGTATGCTGTGCAGCTATAATGACTGCAGCAGCTTCAAACCTTTCTCCATTACTTAGCATTATTTCATAGCCTTGTGCTTTTTTCTCAATTTGCTCTACTTTTATTCCAAGCGAAACAACACCCTCTGTAAGTTCCTCTTCAAGTCGATAAATGATTGATTCGATACCTTCTTTAAAAGAGAAAAACATGCCGCCAGGTTTTTTGGCTTTATTCGACAAAGAGGGTTGCGGAAAACTAGCTTGTAACCCTTTCATCACACTTCCATATTTTTGTTCTAATTGATAAAAGTTTGGATAGGTGGCCATCAGACTCATTTTATCAATATCTCCAGAATGAATTCCCGACAGCATCGGAGAAATCAGGCGATTGACAGCTTCATCACCAAAACGGCGACGCATGAAGGCTCCAAGTGACTGTTCTTCTGCAGCTTCTCCTTTTTCAATTGTCGGTTCAGCAAGGGCACGCTTTTTCCCTTCTTCTGTAAAAATTTCTGTTTCAAGAATTGCTTTGTCTTCCTTTGGCACGCCCATAAAAGTTCCGGCGGGCATTTTATGTAAGTTACCGTCTACTAGAATATAGGACTGACCCGTTTCATTGAAAATCATTTCTTCTTCCAGCTTAAGCTCTTTGGCAAGCTCAACAACTGCAGATTTTCGCGAAAGCAATGAATCTGGTCCTTGTTCAATCGTATAGCCATCACGTTTCAATGTTTTAATTTTCCCGCCAAGCCGCTCACTTGCTTCAATAAGCTTCACTTGATATGGAAGATCCTGACTCCCGATTTCCTTCTGTAAGTAATAGGCAGCGGATAAGCCTGTTATACCGCCACCTATAACCACTATATTACGCATTGACATTTGCATCACGCTTTTCATTTTTTAAAATAACATTTGCCAATGTTTCAATGAATAATGGTGCAACATTCGGCATTTCTGGACGATAATATTTCACACCAAGCTCATCGCATACAACCTTACATTCATAATCATTATCATATAAAACCTCCAGGTGATCTGCGACGAATCCTACTGGTGCATAAACAAAGGAGCTATAATCTTTTTCTTCATACAGATTCCGTGTTAAATCCTGAACATCTGGTCCAAGCCATGGATCTGGTGTATTCCCTTCACTTTGCCAGCCAACTGCATAGTTTGTAACTCCTGCAGCCTCCGAAATGAGTTTTGCTGTTTCCTTAAGCTGCTCTGGATATGGATCGCCATTTTGTAAAATTTTTTCAGGAAGGCTGTGTGCAGATACGATTAATACCGCCTTTTCACGTTCTCCTTCCGGCATCTCCTCGTAAATAGATTTGATTCCATCTGCCCAGAATTGAATAAATCCTGGCTCTTTATACCAGTCCACCACTGAAATAAGAGAAATACCATATTTTTCTGCTTCTTCTCTAGCGCGTTCATTATAGGATTTTACGCTAAATGTTGAATAATGTGGTGCTAATACAATCGATACGGCTTCTTCAATCCCATCTTTATTCATTTCAGCAACTGCATCTTCAATAAATGGTGCAATATGCTTTAAGCCGATATATACCTTATATTCTACGTTATCCTGCATTTCATTTAATTTTGCAGCAAGTGAATTTGCTTGATCTTTTGTTATTTTTGCGAGCGGTGAAACTCCTCCAATTGCTTTGTAACGATCTGCTAAATCCTGGAGTGCTTCAGGTTCAGGCTTTCTGCCATGACGTATATGTGTGTAGTATGCTTCAATTTCCTCTTCTTTTGTTGGAGTACCATACGCCATTACTAATAAACCTTTTACTTTTTTTTCCATTTTTATACACCTCGACTTTAGATTTAATCAAGCTCTAAATCAGTATTGCCTAATTGATCTCAATTGATAATGTGAATTTTCCAGCTTAGCGCTTGCTGCTATATTCATGGATAAAATGAGTTAATCTTTTTAGCGTTTCCGGTTTAATCTCCGGAGTCACACCATGTCCCAGATTAAAGACATGTTTTCCTTGCTGCATTCCTTCATCTAGAATATCTTTTGTTCGTTTTTCAATATTTTCCCATTCTGTAAGCAAAATAAGGGGATCAAGATTTCCTTGTACAATCTTCGTTACACCCATTTGACGTGCTTCCGTGATGGATGTTCTCCAATCTAAGCCGATTACATCAACGGGCAAATCATTCCATTCTAAGAGCAGATGCCGAGCTCCAATACCAAAGATAATCAGTGGTACCTGTTGCTTTCTTAGCTCTGCGAAAATTTTTGTCATGACTGGTTTAATGAATACACGATAGTCGGGCGCATTTAACGTACCAACCCAAGAGTCAAAAATTTGAATCGCTTTGGCACCAGCTTCAACCTGCGTCTCCACATACGAAATAATCATATCTGCTAATTTATCCATTAACAAGAACCATGTTTCCGGCTCACGATACATTAATTTCTTCGTTTCATGATAATTCTTCGAAGGACCGCCTTCAATCATATAACTTGCTAATGTGAAGGGAGCACCACTAAAGCCTATAAGCGGAACTTCCAGTTGTTCCTCTGTAAGCAATTGAATTGTTTCCAAAACATATGGAATATCTGCTTTTGGATTAATCCTGCCTAGCGCTTCCACATCTTGATAAGTGCGAACTGGATGATCAATCACTGGACCAATTCCAGCTTTAATTTCCACATCTACCCCAATTGCGGGGAGCGGTGTCATAATATCTTTATAAAGAATTGCCGCATCTACTCCGTAATTTTCAACTGCAAGGCGAGTGACATAAGCACAAAGCTCAGGCTGATGTGTAATTTCGAATAAAGAATATTTTTTCTTTATTTCCCGGTATTCTGGCTGTGAACGTCCAGCCTGACGCATGAACCATGCTGGCGTATAGCTTGTTTCTTCACCACGATACGCTTTTAAAATCGTATCATTCATTTTTTTTGACATTTACTCACCCCTTTTCCAATGTCATTTCTTTTGAACATTTCCTTTAAATACTACTACTTTCACCACTATTAACTATAACGATTCTAATCTGCACTGTACACTAAAGAGATGTTTTGTCACTAATTTGTCTTAATTAGAAAGAAAGCTCGACTGTTTCTGATTTTGCGCTTTCCAATTTTGTCAATGGATCATAAGTAACAATATAATATTTATTATGCTTAAACAAAGCATTATTTATAATATACTCTGTTTCCCCCTTTACTTCACCAATCCGCTTATCAACACCATCACAATCCTCATAAATCCTGTAAACTACCCGATCATCTTTCAGCCCCTCCCAAGTAATTTTTGCCTTCACAAGCGAGAGACTGCCAAACTCATATTTTGCAGCTACATTCTTTACAGGTTCAATTTGGATTGGTTTTGGCAAAGCTTCGACATTTGCCGGTTTTATAAAGCTTTCCTCTAAAGGTTCCACTTGATCCATTTCTGATAAAATATCTTTTGTTAAGCGGGTCGGATGCGAACTGCCTCCAGTTAAATAATGTGCTTTATCAGATGTATCAAATCCCATCCATGCAGCCATCACATATTCAGGTGTAAACCCGACAAACCATGCATCCTTTATCTCGTTCTCTACATGAGGATGCTGTGTCGTTCCCGTTTTACCAGCCAGAGCCTTTGAAAAGTCATTATTTTCTGCTCCTTCTTTCACAGCTTCAGAGAGTATTTCCGTCATATCCCAAGCTACCTGCGGACGAAAAACTTCCCTTTCCTTTTTTTCCGCTTCATATATGAGTGAATCATTTTTGTCATAGATACGTTCAATTGCAAATGAATCAACAGCTTTGCCATCAGCAGCAAAGGTACGATAGCTTTCCATCATATCAAGCGGGGTAACGCCTTCACTAAGCCCTCCAAGTGCGACTGCCAAACCTTTATCTGGAATGGATATATTCATTTTCTCTAGGTATCCTTTGGCATACTTCACTCCAATTTGATTCAGCAGCCAAACAGCTGGTACATTTTTTGATTCAACAATGCTTTGATACATACTAGCCGTTTTCTCATAAACGCCGTCAACATTTGCAACGGGATAATTTTCATTTACACTTGGTTCATCTGGAAGCAGTGTGAATGGTGTGTATTTCTCAGATTGCATCAGTGCTGGACCGTATACAGCAATTGGTTTGAACGTTGAACCAGGCTGCCTCTTTACTGTCACACGGTTCAAATCGCCAAGTTGGAACTCTCTCCCGCCAATTGCAGAAACAATCTTTCCAGTGTCTTGTTCCATCATAATAAAAGCGCCTTCTGCCCCTGCTGTATTTCCAGGGAAATAATTGCCCTCCGTAAATTTTTCAAAGGCCGTTTTTTGAATTCCTTCCTTCATTCCAACCTCAATGCGATATCCGCCTCTTCTTAAATGATCGATTGATATTTGCCGTTTTTCTTGTGCTTCTTTAATAACCAAATCGACATAGCTGTCTGCCCATGGCTTATCCTCTTTTTCATTAAGTTCAAGTCCAAGAGTTTTACCTTGTTCAAATTGTTTCGTTTCCACAGAAATCATACCGGCATTTTCCATTGCTTCAAGAACAACATTTCTTCTTTTGAGTGCCTTTTCCGGATAATTAATGGGAGAATAGCCATTCGGAGCTTTCGCTAAACCGGCAAGCATCGCAGCTTCAGCAATGGATAGTTCACTTACTTCTTTTGAAAAATAGAAATTTGCTGCTGTCCTAATTCCATAAATACCATGTCCAAAATAGATTTCATTCATATAAAGCTCGAGAATTTCTTCTTTTGTAAGGTTTCGCTCTAAATAAAGTGCCGCCATTGTTTCTTTTATTTTACGTGACCATGTTTTATCATTGTATAGAAATAAATTTTTTGCTAGCTGCTGTGTTATCGTGCTAGCTCCCTCCACTTTACCCATTGCAATAATATTACGATATACTGCTCGCATGACGGATTTTATATTAATGCCATCATGCTTATAGAAACGACGATCTTCAATTGCAACGTATGCATCCTTTACATGCTCAGGTAGATGTTCAATAGCTGCGTATTTACGATTTTCATTATAAATTTCAGCAATTTCCTCTCCATCACTCGTCGTAATTGTTGTTGTTAAATCAAGAAGAAATTGCTCCTCATCTATGACAAGACTTCCAAAATAAATCATAGACGCATAACCAACAATGCCCAAAACAATAACAGACACCATTGCTGTTAGGCCCCATTTTAGCTTTTTACTCAGAGACGCGATATAGCTTTTTATTTTATTCATTTTTCCACCTCTGTCTCTATTGAATTATACGATATTTTGCAAAAACCACCAAGAAATTACGAAACCAAATCAGCATTTCACTTTAAAAATCGACAAATCTTTTCTAAAGTCCAACTGTGAATTCTCTCGAGTTTTCGGGTATGATAACAATAGGACGATTCATTTAGAAGAAAGAGAGGGAATATGAATGAGAGCTTATATGACCAGCGGCACGATTGAATTTTTAAGAAAACTTGAAGAAAAGTATTCCAGCTTAGCAATTCGTCTTATGTATAACAATAAAGGTGGACTTGCTTATTACGAGCATCCAAAAAAGGCAGTCTTTCAATCTGGGAGAGCCTATGAAGTTTTAACAGTGGTTGGGGAGATTCAGGAATCTGGTTTTGTGGTGATGAACCACATTCCCGTTCCTGAGGAAAGTCAGCCTGTATTTGAAAATCGTTTTATTAATCGACAGCATGCCGTTGAAACAATGCCAGGCTTTCAAGGATTTCGTCTTTTAAAACCAAAACGTGGCAATACCTATGTCGTGCTGACACAATGGGCGTCCATGAAAGACTTTGACAGCTGGAAAAGTTCCGCTTCCTTTGCAGAAGCTCACAAAAAACAAACAACAAAGCCCCCAGCACATTTCTCTGAAAAACCATATGCAGCCACCTACACAATGTACACCGAGGAAGATGACCAACATCAACAAAGCTAGCTAATGAATGAACATTAGCTAGCTTTTTATAAGTCTTAGATGATTTTGACTAAGTACAGGTCTCTACTAATACACAGCCCGTTCACACTTCACTTCCGTGGGCGGCTAATGAACCTCTCAAAATGTGGCTGTATGTAGAATAAAAAGCGTTTTCAGATAGATCAAAATACATACCTTCTCCCATCATTCAATAAAACAACGATTCATTTTACCAGGGAGCAATCCAAATACTCCGAGACTGAGTTATTCATTTAAAACATATTGATTAAAGAATGCTTCATAGTCTGCTTCTTTATGCTGCCCTTCAAGGCGCGCTATTTCTTTACCGTCTTCATAGTATACGAGTGTTGGTGTAGATTCAATTGCAAAAGGTACTGCTTCCTCACCAAATTCAAGCAGATTTAATTTAACCATATCCACATTCATTTCTTCAGCTAACGGCACTAGATATGGTGTTGTTTGCTGACAATAAACACATGTTGGACTATAGAAAAAGGCCGTAGTTGATTCACCGCTATTTATTTGTTCTAGCAAGTCATCAGGCAGAATTTGATTCTCATATAATGGGTCACCAAGCTGATCGATCGTTGCTTGATTAAGATCCTTCGTTCCATATGGATTATCCTCTTCTAGCGCCTTATTATTTTTATGATTTAGTACAAAGAAAAGCGCAATAAATAGTACGGCAATAACAGCTATAATGATCGTTATTTTCTTTCCCATACGTTTAGTTCCTCCTCATTTCTTTCAACAGAATAAGATGCAGTACAAAAATGATAATAAATGCTGCCCCCGCCATAAATGGAATCGTAATAAATCCAAAATAATTGACGTAGATCGCATTACATGGAATGCCCCCTGTACATGACCCTCCTAATTCCTGGAAAGCTGACACTTTTTGGACTAAATAATGATAGGTTGATACGAACATTCCGATTCCACTCAAAAATAATCCAGCGAAACTCATTTTAACATCTTTTTTGAACAGTGCGACTCCATAAATGATAACTAATGGATACATTAGAATTCGTTGATACCAGCAGAGTTCACAAGGAATATATCCCATGACTTCTGAATAGAATAAACTCCCTGTTGTCGCCAGAAAAGCTTGTACCCAGATAAGTAATAAGAGATTTTCCGTCTTTTTCGTTAATTTCTGCATCGTATAATCTCCTTCTGCATTATTTCCAAACTAATTATACGGACGGGATATTGAAAATACAACTAGTTTGCTTGGAAATCATATAATTCTCTCGCGAACAACTAACTCTTCAACCTTCTTAGTATTATAACAATCAATATAAAAGCTGACTTTTAATCAATATAACTGCTGATAACTTTAATTAAGAGCACGTCTCCACCGATATCCGCAGCCCGTTCACACTTCGCTTTCCGTGGGCGGCTGGTGAGCCAGCGATATGCTACGCATACCACCGTCTCACCCTTGCCTCTCATCCCACAGGAGTCTTCGTGTGAACGGGCTGCTGAGTATTAACAAGCTTATTTAGCGCTCTAATTACTTTTATAAAATAAGAGTAGTAACGATATGTAGAGTATTCTACTAAAAATATGTAGCGTGTATAGAATGAAAAACAATTTTGAAAATTACCATGCATACCTTCTTTTATCATTCAATGAAATAACTACTCATTTTTACCAGGGAGCAGTCCGAATACCTCGAGACTCCTGCAGGAGGAAAGGCCTAGTTGAGACCACGAAGTGCGTAGCACGAGGGGGCTCAACAGCCGCCTGCGGAAAGCGAGAGGTATTCGGACTGCGGACTTCCAGTGGAGAGGTTAAGCATCAAAACTAAAAGCAAAGGTGCTCTTAATTAAAGTTATCAGTACGCTGCTATAATGTTGAATAACTTTTATAGTAAATGATTGCGATGGACATATACGGCTGCCTGTGTCCGGTCTTTTACCTCCAGCTTCGAGAGAATGTTGCTGACATGGGTTTTTACTGTTTTAATGCCAATATACAGCTTATCGCTTATTTCCTGGTTTGTCATACCATTTCCAATACAAAGCAGAACTTCTAATTCTCTTTCCGTCAAATCATCATGTAGTTTCTTCTCTGTCTTACGAAAATTAGACATCATTTTTCCAGCAACCTTAGGCTCAATTACATTCTCTCCATTCTCCGCTTTCAAAATGACATCAACAATTTCTGAGGCAGAAGAAGTTTTTAATATATAACTAAAAGCGCCCGCTTCAATCGCAGGGAAAATTTGCTCATCATCGTAAAAGCTTGTTAGAATAATAATTCGGCAGTTCGGGTGAAAAGACATAATCTTTTCCGTTGCTTCAATCCCATTCCCATCATCCATTATTAAATCCATTAGCACGACGTCCGGTTTTTCTTCCTTTATTATAGATAAACTCGTATTTCCACTGCTTGCCTGCCCAACAACCTCAATACTCGCTTCAGTTGCTAGATAAGCAATAATCCCTTTTCTCACAACCTCATGATCATCAACGACTACAACTCGAACCATCTGTGACTTCCCCCTTTAAAATGGAATTCGAATATCAATATATGTCCCTTCTCCAATATTCGAACGTAGTGCAAATGTCCCGCCAAGCTCTTCACTTCGCTCACGCATTGTTTTCAATCCATAGGATGTTTTTTTATCACTATTCCTTAGAACATCAAAACCTTTACCATTATCCCGAATATGAACAAATAGTTCATTACTGCGCTTCGTTATTTCTACATGGACAATTGAAGCTTGGGAATGGCGCAGAATATTTGATAGCGCTTCCTGTATAATGCGAAATACATGCTCTTCAACTGTATTTGACAAAACAAGCTCATCTTCTATTTCTAATTGAAAGTCTATTTGACTTTTCATTTGCAGCTCTTTTACTAATTTACGAACTCCACTTGGCAGTGGGTCTCCTGATAAATGTACAGGCCGCAAATGAAGAAGCAATGCTCTCATTTCAGTTTGCGCCTGTAACGCTACACCTGCTACTTCAGCCATTTGTTCTTTTGCCAAATGAGGATTTGCTTCCAATTGTTTCACCGCAGCCTCCGACATCATCGTAAGCGCGAATAACTGCTGACTGACCGCATCATGTAAATCCCTAGCAAGCCGCTGCCTCTCCTCAATGACTGCGGATTTATGCGCTGACTTTGCAAATTCAGCTTTATCATCAGCCATGCGCTGCAAGGACTTGACCTGATCCTGTAATTTCATCCCAAGCTCATTTAATTCATTGCCAATTCTTGTAATTTCATCATCCTCTTCAAAATGCACTTTGGACAAATAATTGCCATTGGCAAGCTGCGTGATTAGAATAGATAGGGAATCAAGACGCGATTTTAAGTTGCCGCTTGAAGTAAAGCCAGTATACAACGCAATAATCAAGCCTAAAACTGTATACGTGCTGATAAATAAGAAGATAGACATTGCAGGCAGCCACGCTGGTTCAAACAGAACATATACCGAAAGAAAAATGGCAAGCAAAGACACCGTTGTCATAATTAGTCCAGACAGATGGGAGTGGATAAATATATAGCGAATACTTGAAAGTCTTTTCTTCATCTATTTCCCCTCCCTAAACATGATTGAGCCGAATATCGCCTGTTGTTAATTTAATGACAAAATCCAGTTTTCTTTCAGCATGCTCATAGTTATCTGTTTCATAGTGGCAAGAGCGATTAACCCCATCTAAGTTATTTCCAAGAATTTCTATTTCTCCAGTTACTACAGTTGCTTCGATCCGAAATTCAATATTTTCCGGCAGCAGGACACGTACATCTCCCGCTAAAGAACGGATATAGATTGGTATTTCTTTTTCCGGAATAAAGGCTTTTGAGAAGTCGAGATAGAAATCACCTGCCATCGTACTAATGTGCATTGGTTCGACCTTCCAATTTGGCTCGCTATAATTTTGACCGCCAACGACAAAATTTTGTATATGTTTCGTTTGTTTGTCTTTCTCCTTCGTGTCAGTGCTAGCAACTTTGCTTCCGTTACGTGTATGAATGGTAACATTTCTTCGAGCGGAACCAATTCCGAAAATCTGAAAGCCAACGTAAATAATCCACAATGGCCATAGTTTATAAATATCTGAAAAATGGAACGTCATATATCCCAGCCTATCTAACAAGAGCAAGCTTCCAAACACCGTACAAAACAGGCCAGCAAACCAATATGCTCCACGCCTCTTAACAAAGTCAAATAACCATTTCAAACCCATACCTAGAATAAAGACAGGATAAATATGATACCAAAACAAGCTAAAACCAAAATCAATCATCCCCAAATTAGCAAGTACAAGCATCATTCCCATACCAATTAAAAATATTGCTAAAAAAATCCTGATGAAACGATCCATATATATCACCCTTTTCCAGGCTCTGTACATTTTTTTGATAAAGTAAGTCTATCTCAAACTGATTAATTATATTTTATTAAATTTTCCCTTTTTGGATAACCAACTTCAGATTGCTTTTCTCTCAGCCCTAAGACGGAGAACGTTTCGTATTCATGCGTTCATATAAATAAATGAAGCCCGATAATAATAAATAGCCAAGGAATAATCCTGTAATAATATCTGTCAAATAATGTACATTAATGACATATCTGCTTATTCCTATTAGAAAAATGAGAAGAGAAAATAAAATTTGCACAATCCTTATCGCAGCTTTTGATTTTAATTTTTTCGTAATAAAGTACCCTATAAGGCCATAGCAAACGATAGAAATCATTGCATGCCCTGACGGAAAGCTATATCCTTCCGCATTTGCTTCAACTAAGATACTCGGTCTTTCTCTTGTAACAATGCTTTTAATAAAAGTATTTACAAGATGACTGCTTAGCGTTCCGCCTGCAAATATTACTGTTGGAAGCCAATGCTTAAACCAAATAAAAAGAACGATAGCGGTAATAACCACAAATGGATAAAGAAAGAATTCCGAACCAAGATTTGTCATCATCCGAAACAAATCATACAGCAAGGTGCCCTCAAGCTGACCAACCAGCCCTCGCGTAAACTTGTCAACATATGGCATTCGTTCATTCATAATTTGGAAAATCCAAACCCCTATTACAGCAACTATTATAAAGAAAAGAAAGAGACCAAGCTTTTGATTCCGTTTCATTTTTATCCCCCAAGAAAATACATATTTAAAATTTAATATACTCCGTTTCAGTATACTAAACTAATCGAAGGCAGAGAAGAATAAAATGGAATTGACATACAAAAAAAACGCTTCATCCGGAAAATCGGTTGAAGCGCTGCCTTTCATATGAAAGCTTGCTAAATAGATTACAGCAATTTTTTCTTTACATACCCATTCACAAAGATAATGGTAAATAAAATACCTGCTATCAATGCAAGCAAAGCGCCTAGATATGCTTCGCTAAACAGAAACACCAAAGCAAAAAGGATGGTTTGCAGTATACTTAGCTGGTAGATTATTTTCAGCATTGCTGTTCTCTGGTCTGTCACTTTTACAGGATAAATATCAAGCCACATGATTGTCCGGTGATGCTGATAAAGAGCCATCATTTGAAAACTACTCAAATAGATAAACAGTACAGCAAATAAAAGCTTTACCCATATATTCGGAATAACAAAAATAAAGATGCCACCGATCACTATCAGACGCAAATACATCCCAAGGTAATCCCCGCTGCGTAAAAAGGTAATCCGATATAAGTAATCAAAGGAATAACGATTTTCGAAAGGGATTTTCCTTGTTACTAGCGAAACAATCCACTGCCTCTTCTTTATCCGGCTTTTGATATGCGGGACATCGCTAAACATGTTAGCAATCCTGTAAAAAGATTGCATGCTATTTTCGTCCTTTTCAAGCAGAAGATCCCATAGAATACCTTGTTGTTTTCTGGATAGATCATAATCATATAGAAAAAGTACGGCAAATAGAACAGTCATAATACCGGCAAAAAGCATGTTACCTGCAATAAGAAAGTAAAATACAAGTACATTAATCACAATGCGCAGCAATAATTCAATACGTCGTGAACTTGTTTCCCTTACTCTATACATCCACCAGTTCGCAAATAAATTGGCGACCTTAAAAAATAATAAAACGAGAATTGTCAGTAAATACGGGCTGCCTTCCCTATTAGGGAAACTTGCAGTGTATAACGGTCCAAATGCCGCAGCAACTAACAATACCAAATACAATTGCATTACAAAGCTATAAATAATTGAATTACGAAAATAGGCATGCATCTGCTCTTCAGCTGCAATAAGAAATACTAAATCCGGTTCTTGTAATAGCGTACGCACTGGACTATTGCTAACGAGCAAACCAAAAGCCAGACCGATAATCATGGCAGTCGGGAAATTCTCCGGCAGCTCAGCTAGCCATGCTTGATAATAGTAGGCAATGGCTGCAATAAAGAAAAGGATTGCAAAAGCAATATGACCATTAAAAATATAACGCATATAGCGGCTAAGCTCTTTTATATGCATAGACAGACGTTTTTTATAAAAGGAATGAGAATCAAACATGGCTATCCTCTTCCTTTGTCAGCTGTATATATAAATCGTCTAAAGTGGCATCCGGCATATCAAAGCTTTGCCGTAACTCAGCTAAAGTTCCATAAGCACGAATCTTGCCTTCATGTAAAATAATGAAACGATCACAATAGCGTTCTGCAGTAGCTAATATATGCGTTGACATCAGCACGCCTGATCCTTGCTTTTTCATCCCTTCCATCAGCTGCAGATAAGAAGCAATGCCAAGTGGGTCAAGTCCAACAAACGGCTCGTCCACAATATATAGTGGCGGCTCGATTAAAAATGCACACATAATCATCACCTTTTGCCGCATTCCTTTTGAAAAATGCACAGGAAACCAATTTAACTTTTTTTCCATACGGAATTCCTTTAATAGTGGATCAAGCCGTTCTTTAAAAACCTTTTTAGAAATACCATATGTCATGGCTGTTAAATGCAAATGTTCATAAAGAGTCAGTTCATCATATAGAATTGGCATTTCAGGAATATAAGCCATTTGATTGCGGTAAGCTGTCGGATCATCTTTAAATGTTTTCCCATTTACAATGATATCCCCTTTTTTGGGATGCATGAGACCAATAATATGCTTGATTACGGTACTTTTTCCAGCACCATTTAAACCAATTAATCCAACAATTTCATTGGGGTACACATCAACGGAAATGCCATGCAAAACATTTTTATGTGTATAGCCGCCATGAAGATTTTCAATATGTAACAAAGATTCCATGAGCACGCCTCCTTCACTCTAGATAATTTTATCATCTTTAAGTTGGATTGCCAAAGACTACCGTTAAAAAAGCTTCGACAGGATTTTTAGATTAGATGTATAAGAAAAACGCTACTCGAACAAAATAAGGTTCGAAGGTATTGGAATACACACAATTGGATTTGATGTTAGACACAAATGAGGTGTTGATGATGCCAAATTACGTGTTACGCACAAACCCCGTGCTTGCAGACATTGCTTAACCTGCTTTTCAATTCTTTTAAGATTTATTAAAAATAAATCTTCGAAAGATTGTTTGTGAACGAAATATATACACTTCAAATTTCGTTTACTTTCCCCACCATTAAGCTGCTGCTTTGTATTCCATGCCTTCTTAAAGCAGGCTGGTTCTCCCCCTTGAACCGGTCCTGTTTCTATTTCAATTAATTTTAGAAATCACCTTTGTCCTTTTTTCTTTTTGAATTTTCTTTCCTTTGACGTTACAATAGATGTAATATTTTAATAAAGGAGTGGAGTTTTATGAGTCATGAGGATTGTATTTTTTGCAAAATTATTAAAGGTGACATTCCTTCAGCAAAGGTCTACGAAGATGAACATGTTTTTGCATTTCTTGACATTAGTCAAGTAACAAAAGGACATACGTTAGTCATTCCAAAAACACATACAAAAAATATTTATGAAACACCCCCTGAAGTGGCGAAAGAGGTTTTTGCGCGTGTTCCAGCAATCGCCAAGGCCATTAGGGAAGTATATAAGCCACTGGGAATGAATGTGCTTAATAATAATGAAGCGCCTGCTGAGCAATCTGTATTTCATCTCCATCTTCACCTCATCCCGCGTTATGGTGAAGGAGATGGCTACAAGCTCAACTGGACTACGCATGATGACGCCTACAGCTCTGAAGATCTTCAGGAAATAGCAAGTGAGATTCATCGCAATATCCAATTATAAGGTTTTTAAAAAGCCTTCATGATGTACTATTCAATTATACTGCATTCTGTTATACTAGTTACAAATCATATTTCGCAGCTGACAATGAGTGTACAGTTGGAAATATTTCTTTAGATGAGATAAGAATGGAATAGGAGAGATGAGTTTTGAAGACTAGAATTTTAGTTATTTTAGCATTGCTTGTTGGAATTGGAGCAGTTTTACATGCCATTATTCCTCCATTGTTTTTTGGTGTGAAGCCTGACATGCTGCTGTCTATGATGTTCTTAGGAATTCTGTTGTTTCCTAAACCAAAATATGTACTTATTCTTGCCATTGCAACTGGAATCATGTCAGCTTTAACAACCGGTGCACCAGGTGGCCAAATTGCCAATATGATTGACAAACCGTTAACAGCTTTTATTATTCTTGGAATTTACTTAATAATAAAGGATCGCATTAATCCTAACATTTCCGCTCCTGTGCTTACTGGAATTGGCACATTAATAAGCGGGACAATTTTTGTGACTGTTATTTCAATCATCGCCGGAATTCCAGATGGTGGTTTAGTTTCACTTTTCCTGGTTGTCGTACTGCCTGCTGTTCTTATCAATGCTGTCATTATGGCCATTGTTTATCCAGTCGTTCAAGGCATTTTCAAACGAATGAATCCAATATCTGTTTCTTAGCAGGATGAAATGTCATCCTGTTGGAAATGGCTTCCTGTGAAATAAGAAGATATCCTCTGACAATTTATTGTTGGAGGATATTTTTTACCAGATAATTTAGCACCTGGTCTTAAACATGTTATAATGAAAATATATCACCGAATAATTCCCGTCGTGTTTCGTTTGAATGGAAAGTGTGAAGACTACAGTATGAAAGGAGCAAAAACATTATGTCTGGCAAATCATTAGTTCTTGGACTCCTGGTTGGAGGAACTGTTGGTGTATCAGCTGCACTATTAAGCACTCCTGAATCAGGACGTGACGTAAGAATTCGCATTAAAGAACAACTATTTGATATGAAAAATATCCTAATCAGCTTGAAGGATCAGCTTACTGAAACATCTAAAGAAGGTGTTGTAGTTGTTAAAGAATTAACAGAAGAGATGAAGAAATCTGTTGAAGAATGGAAAGAAACAGTCGAACCTCATCAGGAAGGGATTTATCAATATCTCGAGCAAATTGAAGCAAGCCTGAAAGATCTTGAAAATAAAGTAAAAAATGTATAGTAAACTAGCACAGCATTCATTTAATAGGGTTGCGAACGTAATACTTAAGCGTTCGCAACCCTATTGAAGTAATTTATGATACACTTTTACCCGTTTCCGTTATTTCTGCCGTTTTCCCTTTTCTCTTTCCTCGCTGATTATTTTCAGAAATTCATCCATCAAATCAGGGAAGTATTCTTCTTTGCGTAATGCGTAAATCGTTTCATTCGGATTTAGCTTTTCATTAAGCATCCCCGCAAATTCTATAAGCAATGAGCTGAAGTTGAGAAATCCTTCATCTTTTTGTTGCTCGTATAAGATATTTTGCCGTTCTAAGAGAGCAAATAATTCTTTATATTCATCTTGATCAATATTATTTTCAATTACTAATTTTATTAGAGGATATTTATTCATATCGATTATTTTTGAAAGTAACTGGATTTGAAAAGAAGTTTTACTCTGATTATCCTCCATCATTGCATTTCCTCCCAAAAATATAGTTCAATTAATCGCTCACAAGTTTTAAGAAATATAATATGTAAAAATATCATAACACGAAAAACGGCATATTTATAGCAGGCTTTGAAAAAACTGTCTTCTCTTCTATCATAGCAATAAAGTGAAACTCTAATCAATTAAGACTGTTCATTAATCACTTTTTTTGATAAAGTTAGTTGTAAAGATTTTTTCGTTTTTAAGGGGGACTGTACTTTTGATTATTTTTTATCTTATCTTTGCTGTTATCGTGTTATTAATATTTAATACAATGGCATATCATTTTTGCAAAAAAATGGAGTTAAATGAAATGCGCTCTAAAAAGGTTTATAAAGTGATTAATATGATTATGGTAGCCATGCTTGTCTGTTCTTACCTGCGAATTTTAAATGTGGCAGTTTAAAGGTATTTCATAGGTATTTTCCTAATTACTTTTTTTTTCTTAATAAAGTATGATATATTTAACAATGTTAGAATATTTGGTTGTAACTAAATTTCAGAGTGACAACCTTCAGCATAATAATGTAGGAAAAAACTTTTTTAAACCTTCTTATTTGCGAAAAGAGATGACAATATTGATTAGGAGTGTTAATGAATGAAGAGATTAGCTGTAACAGTATTAATTACGGTTAGTGCGGCTTTCACACTAGCTGCATGCAGTTCTGGCGATTCAGAAGCAGTAGTTGAATCGGGCGTCGGAGATATAACAAAAGAGGAATTTTACAATGAATTAAAGGACCGTTATGGGGAAGAAGTACTTACAGAACTAGTAACGGTTAAAGTTCTCGAAGATAAATACGAAGTATCAGATAAAATGATTGACGAGGAAATTGAAAAAGCGAAGGAACAATTTGGTGATAACTTCGAAATGGTTCTTCAACAAAGCGGTTTTGAATCAGAAGAAGACTATGCCGATGTACTCTACTTAAGTCTTTTACAGGAGCAAGCTTTATCAGAGGACATTGAAGTTACTGATGAAGAAATCCAAGAGCGTTATGATCGTTCAAAAACAGAAATTGATGCACAGCACATTCTTGTTGCTGACGAAGAAACTGCTAAGGAAGTAAAAAAGAAATTAGATGATGGAGAAGACTTTGGCGAGTTAGCAGAAGAGTACTCCATGGATGGCAGTGCGCAGGATGAAGGAAATCTAGGCTACTTCACAGTTGGAGATATGGCTGCAGAGTTCGAAGATGCAGCATACAGCATGGAAGTGGACGATATTAGTGACCCTGTTCAATCTGAACACGGCTTCCATATCATTAAAGTAAATGATAAACGTGATGTTGAAGAAGATATTGGTGAGCTTGAAGATATGAAAGACGAACTCCGCCGTGAAATCCAAGTTTCTAAAATGGATATGTCTCAAGCATCTGAAAAAATCCAAGGTCTCATTAAGGATTCCGATGTGAAAGTAAAAATCAGTGACTTTAAAGATTTATTCGATAAACCAAATACTGAAGAAGAAGCACAAGGATAAGATATAACGAAAGAAGCTGTACCCTTAAATGAGGTGCAGCTTCTTTATTTTAAACTTCTTCCCGCTCACTGCTCATTCCTTTTTCCTTCTTCTCCTTACTCATTCGCTCAATATAAATCTGACCTTCCTGTTCAATATATTGCTGATCTAATTTCCTGTCTGCCTGAATTGCCCGGAATGCCATATATCCACTGAAGAATATCAATATAATGATAACAAATACCCATAAAGGAACACCACCGATGATCATTCTCCAACCCCCTCCTTGTCCACATGCTTCTAACTTCATTATATGAACAAGCAAAGTGAAAAATGACAGCCAAATGGACAATCTGTGTTGTTCCTTTATCCTATTATTTCACGATTTCTGCATTTTCATAGCGGCTATCTAAATAGTCTACAATATGAATAATATATCCTTCCATTGTTTGCGGACTCTTTACAGCCGCTCCCCATTCCGGCAATCCATGATGGCATAGAATGCAATGGGACATTAAATGAATTTCCTCCAGTGAAAGACTTATGCCTTCTCTTTCAATTATTTTCGTTAAAATCAATACGCCATATGGAATATGCCCAATCATTACACCTAGTTCATCCATCGTAATCCCTGTTTCCTTGCGGTGTCTTAAACTATCATTTGTTGCCGTTGGATAGAGAAAAGAGAACTCCTCATACTTTTTCCCGGCGAAGTCATATTCTAATAATTTGCCAATGTCATGCAAGAGCACACTCGTTAGCAATGCATCATAATTAGGAACAGCTTCCTTATGTTCCATCATCCCTGCAAGCATATGATATAAATGATCGATTGTATCTTTCCAAACTATTTTCTGTTCAGCATCTTCAGCTTGAAAATGCCTCCATAATTCCTTTTTATAAGCTTTTTCCACAACATGGATTAGCTTCATTACTGCCTGGTGGGGGCTTTCTTCCTGTTTTAAAATATAACGTGTAAAGCGCATTAAGCCAACCGTATGTTTGAGTAGTCCGCCTAAATAATTATGATGGAAGCCCTTAGCAGCGGGACTTAAGCGAAATTGCTCCCAGAACTGATTCATAAGCGCTAAAGCAATATCCTTGTATGGAACAGCCAATTCATTTAAATATGAAAATAATTCAATAGTCAGTTCTGTTATATCTTGTTTTGTATATGGCAAAAAAGAAAATGGATTTATTTCTTCCTTGCATGCAGTAATCTGATAAACAGTTAATGATTTAAAACCACGGAATTCATCAACAACCCCTTCAATATCAAAAATGGAATAAGCATCCAAGATTGGTTTAAATCGTGCAACCGCCCCTTGATTATCCCACATTTTCGCACGAATCATTCCAGCATTATTACTGAAAGTCATTTTCAAAAATTGTTTATTTGTTTTTGTCGTCTGCACTTTCACTTCGTTTAAAAGTACACGAATCGCCACACTATTTCCCTTCACTTCATGATCAAGATTAAAAAATTGCTCTCGATTTGGCAAGTTAGGGGTTGGATAGTTTAAAAGGATTTGCTCTCTTTCTTCTTCTGATACTTCAGAAATAATCGGAATAAAATCATAAAAATATTTATTCATTTCCGTCATTTTTTATCACTCCAAAAAAAAGGCTATGATTCTATTCTATCTTAAATATGCAGTTGATGAAAATAATGAATCGTAATGTTATAGTTTCATATAAGGTATTTTAAGTTCTTCACAAGCACCCCGCACATCATTTTTACAAGTAAACATGATAACCTGCTGTTTTGCAGCAATTTCGGTTAACACTTCTATCATTCGCTTCACACGAACGGCATCAAAATGAACAAATGCATCGTCTAATATAAAGGGCAGCTGGTGACGCTCCGTCATCACTTTGCTAATTGCAAGTCTTAAGGACACGTATAGTTGATTCATTGTCCCTTGTGATAATTCATTTACCGTATAACGAATCCCATCCATCCCCATCAATCTGAATGGTTCTTTATTTGAAGGAGAATAGACAGACTCATATTTACCTGCTGTTACGATATGGAAGATTTGCGCTGTTTCTTCCATAACTTTTGATAAATATTTATCACGGTACTTCTGTTTTGTTTCAAACAACACTTCTTTTTCAACCTTAATCATTGCCCACTCTTTTGCCAGTTGATTTAAATTTTCTTTTTCCATTTCAAATTGATGCATTTTTTCCGAAAGTGCTTCAGAGCTTTCTAATCGCTTCAGCTCCGCATGAATTTCGGCCAGTTCAGAACGTCTGTCTTCCGTCATTTGATCAAGCTCTGCTATTCTACCCTCCATTGCATCTTGTGCTTGCTCTAATTCGGTTGTATCAAACTGGTCTTCTATGAAAGTGTTCCATCTGCCGTCAGGGAAGGCTGCATCAAGTTGTCGCTTATTCATTTCAATTGCTTTCTCCAGTTCTGCCTTTTCAGCAGTATAATTTGCCAGCCTATAAAACGCTTCCTCAGAAGTTGTATGCGCAATTGCAAATAGCTTTTCTATTTCTTCTCTATACACAGATATGCTCTTTTCCAGATTATTCACTTCTTCATTCACCACTATGAGCTGCTCATTATAATGAGAAAGCCGCTGCATGGTTTGCTGTTCTTCCTGCTGTATATTTTCAAGATATTCCAGAATCCCAGTAAGGATTTTTTGCTGCTGCTCTGGAAAATGCTTTTGCATAAAAGAAAGCACTTCTCTTTTTAGCTGTTCTTTTCTATCATTTATATCTTCTATTTCAGCCGCAGCCTGATAATACTCCTCATTCCATTTCAGCAATGTTTTCAAACGCTGGTAATACTCTGGCCAATAGCTTATGTTTATTTCTTGCAGATAAGGATAAAGCAAATATTGCTCTTCCAGCTGCTTGAGATGCCGGTTATTTTTTTCAAAGAAAATCCGTTGTTTTTCCTCCCATTTCACCAGCTTGATATTTTGATTATCCAAAGCTGTTTGCAGACGTTCCATTTCACGATGTTTGTTTGTTTCCTCCATTAAACGTTTTTCAAGCTCCACAATCTCCACTTGTGATATCGCTCCTTTTCTTTCAATATGTGGGATTTGAAGAAGCTCTTCCAGCTGTCTTGCATTTTGTTGTGTAAAAAACCATTGACTGATTCCTATAATAATAATGATGAAGCTAAGTCCATAAAGAAAACGCTGGTCAATCAAATAAGCTGCTGCAAGTCCTAAAATAAATAAAAGGATACTCACCGCAAGCATATGATTCGCTTTTTTTCGCTTCTCTTCTTTATCCTTCTTAAAATGTTTATCTTTTACAACAGAGGCTTCGTATAATTGTTCTAACTGGGCATATTCCTTCCCTTGATGAAGCTTATTTTCCATTGTATTGACTTTTTCATCGGGTAAAAGCAGGGAGCTTTGATAGTTCAACTCGTTTTCTAAATACTTTTGTTCCTCCATTAACCCGCGCTCTTCGCTTTCCAAATTTGCAGCTTCCATTCCCAGCATTTCTTTATCTGCTTTCAGCTGCTTCCATGTTTCTTCAATATAAAATGGCAAAGCTAATTCTTCCAGGTCTATTTGCGTTAAAGGAATATGGAGATTGTCCAGTTCTTCCGTAATTTCACTTTTTCGTTTTGTTTGTTTGTTCTGCAGTTCTGTTATATCTTTTTCTAAAACTAGATACATTTCTGTTGCTTGCTGTTTTTGCTTGATTTCTTCCTGCAAATCTGTATTGAGTCTTTGCTTTTTTAGTAATTCCCACTGTTCCATATTTTTGTCTTTATTATCTTTTAGAACTGCTAATCGACTCTCAAGCGGTCTTAATTCTTCTTTTATTTTTTCTAAACGGGCAAGTCCACTTTCTGGAAATGAAACATCCTTCATATATCCTTGTTGTTTCCGTGCAAGAAACTGATATTCCTGAATTACTGGAAGAGCTGTACGCTGCTTGGTGATAAAATTATTTTCTTTCACTGCTTGCTGTTTTTCTAATTGTAATTCATCAAGATGCTTTGCAAGTCTTTCAGCTTCGAGATATTTCTCACGGTAGCTTGCTTCTTCCTTTTGTTTCTGAGTTAATTGCTCCGCTAATTCATTTAATGTTTGCAGCTGTTTATTAATGATTGGATTTTTCCCCTGTGGTCGAAAAAGCTCGCTTAATCGTGTATCCAGCTGCTTTTCTATTTGATAAATATAATCTGAACCGGTTAAGCCAATGCTAAGTAATACCTCTCCCAAATCTCCTTCATCCATTTGTTGGATATCATTTAAGTCAAGTGCCGAGAAAGAGAAGATTGCTGCATAAGTTTTTTGGTTCATTCCTTGCAAACGTTCCTTAAGCCACGTCTCATCAAAAACCTCTCCCGATTCCATCAAACAAATTGCTGCTCCATTGTGCTTATCGTCAAAACGTTCGATTGTAAATTCACCAATTTCACGATCAAAGAGAACAAGCTGGCCGCCAAGCTTACTGCTTGTTTTTGGCTGATAGAATTTCCGTTGCTTTGGTGGCAGGCCAAATAGCATAAAAAGAATAAATTGATGGAAAGTTGATTTTCCCGATTCGTTTTCTCCATAAAAAAATACTGGTCCTTGCTCAGGGAATTCAAGAGAAGCATCTACCCATTTGCCAAAGCCGAAAATATTTGCACGTACAATTTTCAATTCCTATTTCCCTCCTTTACCAATGCATCAAATAATCGGGTGCGCGCTTCCTCGACTATATCCTGCTCCTCGTGCTGAGAAGGCAGCTCTAAATATTTCCTTGCCTGCTTATGCTGAAATAACTCCTTTAGATATGCTTCTATAACAGTTTCGTCAAAACGGGCAGACAGTTCGTCTAAGAAATGTTCGCCATCTCCTTTGTAGCTCCTGAATTTCTGATTAACTTGTATGGATGTATGAAAAATATGTAGCCAAGGATGATTGTCGTTGATTGTTTCATTAATTATTTCAATCATTTCCTCGAGCTCTCCAGTTGATTGCCAGGTTGTTAATGCATCGTTATCTGACGACAATGTTAAATCGATTAACTGAGGACTATCCGCTATCTTCTCCTCCAAACCTTTTTGTATTGCAGCTTCGAGCTGATAAATGTTCAGGTCTGAAGAAACCTCTAGCGTTAAAGGGGTAAAAAGAATTGCTTGTAAAGGAATAAAGCATTGTTCTATATTTGTTTTTGAAAGCTTCACATAATAACAGCCTTTCTCCCCTATTTCTTTACGATGCCGTCCCTGTATATTACCTGGGTAAATAATTGGCGGATTTTCTTTTAGTACCGTCCGTTTATGTATATGTCCAAGCGCCCAATAATCAAAATCATGATTTACTAGTTCTGACAGCTGAAATGGTGCATATGTGTCATGATCCGCATTTCCTTGAATACTTCCATGCAGCATGGCAATATGCATAGCTGCATCTGGATACTGGATTGCATATTCACTTGTTTTATTTACTTTTACAGCACGATTTACATAACTAAAGCCTGTTATTGAAGCTAGCGGCATTCCAGCTTTTTTAAAAAGAAAAGAACGAACCGTATCATCTGGGAACACATGCACATTTTCAGGATAAGTAACTTGATGAATATTTCCATTGATATAATCATGATTGCCGTAGCTAAGATATACGTTGATTGTTTTTTCTTCTAAACGTTCAAATGCTCTTTTCAAGCGAATTTGTGCTTTTAGGCTTTGTTTTTCATTATCAAAGAGATCTCCTGAAATCAAAATAAAATCAACCTGTTTGTTAATCGCTGCTTCAACAAGATGGTCTAATGCCAGGAAAGTACTTTCTTTTATCTCATTAAAGATAGGTAAAGGTGTATTGACAAGTCCTTTAAACGGACTGTCCAGATGCAAGTCAGCAGCATGAATAAAACGAATTTCCCGATTCAATATCTTTACCTCCGCTTCTTCAATCAATCTTATTTATATTCTATCAAACACCAGATAAGAATGCACGTTCGCTCTCTGCTTTTTTTTTTAATAACTTAATTTTCGTACCAACTAAACACAAAATCGTCATAGCGCTGCCCAGTTAACTAGTGACTTTTAATCGAAAAAACTACTGATAACTTTAATGAAGAGTACGTCCGTCTCCACTGATATTCGCAACCCGCTCACACTTCGCTTTCCGTGGGCGGCTAGTAGACCACGAAGTGCGCAGCACGAGGGGGCCCAACAGCCGCCTGCGGAAAGCGAGGAGTATTTGGATTGCGGACCTCCAGTGGAGAGGTTAAACAGCAAAATTAAAATATAACTGCTAAAAAAAAACTGACATGAATAGGTTGTTCATGTCAGTTTTTTCTTAGGTTAACTTTTTTCTTTTTTCGACAGTTTCAAGGCTTTTCCAAAGTCTTTCAAAGAAGCGGAACGGCCATACATTAATACGCCACCCTTATACACTTTTGCACCAATCAATCCCAATATGATAATTGAAACAATCAATATCCCAATAGAAAGAAGAACCTCCCACATCGGAATACTTAACATACCTATTCTTAACAGCATCACCATTGGAGTAAAAAAAGGAATAAAGGATGATACCGTAACAAGCGTTGTTTCCGGTGCACTCAGCCCAAACATTGCTACAAGAAATGCAATAACAACTAAAATAATCATCGGTGTGATTAATTGTCCAACATCCTCCGCTCTACTTACTAACGAACCAAGCATTGCGGCAAGCGTCGCATATAATGTATAACCAAGCAGGAAGAATATAATTGCATAAATAATAAGATCCAAAGGAATATCTACTAAACCAACCGTATCAAGAAAACCTCCGGCTAATTCATCCTTCTTGCTCGTAATCATCAAGATTCCTAGACCAATAAATAGCCCAATCTGCGTAAGCCCAACCAATGCAACCCCAAAAATTTTCGCAAACATATGAGAAACTGGTGAAGCACTTGAAATTAAAATTTCCATAACACGAGATGACTTTTCGTTGGCAACATCCTGTGCAATCATTTGACCGTACATAATAACGACCATATACATCAAAAAGACCATAACATAGACTATACCTTGTGCTTGAAAAATTTCCTCCATTGTTTTTGCTTCATCATCTAGTGCGACTGCTTCAAATTGAACCGGTGCATAGATTTCTTCCATTATTTGTTCATCAAGTCCTGCCCGTTCAACCGAAATCATGCTTTTCAGATTTTGCAATTGTTCCTGAATTAGTGTCTGAGTAGACGAATCGGTAATATTATTCGCATAATAAGTCCCTTGCGGCAATTCTTCATTATCCAGTTCCACGATAACTAATGAAATATATTCTTCATCTTGAACAGCAGCTTTTGCTGCCTCTTCAGAATCTGTATAAAGCTCTGCCTCCAAACTTTCATCTGCCATTTCTATACCTTGCTTCAACGGCTCAAACAATGTATCTGTATAGTCAATTACAGCTATTCTTTCTTTTTCTCCTTCTTCATCGGAAAAGAAATCTGCAATGGTCTCAAAATTCGCCGCAGCAAAGACGACTAACAGGAGTAAAGCAGTCGTAATAATAAATGTTTTTGATTTAATCTTTTCGATATACGTATGTGAAAGGATTGTCCAGAACTTATTCATAAGACGCACCAACCTTCTCAATAAAGATGTCATTCAATGACGGTTCTTCCAGTTCAAACTTGCGTAAAAAACCCTGATTTTGCAATGCTTGGAAAATCTCCTGTGATACAGCTTCATTTTCAATCTGTAATTCACAGCCTTCATTTAACCGTTTATATTTCACGACTCCTGGAAAATCTTTGAGAAACTCCAGAGAGTAGTCTGCATGAATACGTAAATTTTTCTTGCCAAAGGAGCGTTTAATTTCTCGGAGTTCTCCTTTAACAACCGGTTTTCCCTTTAACAGTATACATAAATTTTCACATAACTCCTCTACAGTCGCCATTTGATGTGATGAAAAAACAATTGTCGTTCCCGCTTCCTTTAAATCAAGCACTGCTTCTTTCAGCATCTCTACATTAACTGGATCCAGCCCTGAAAATGGCTCATCAAGAATGAGAAGTTCTGGTTTATGGATCACTGCGGAAATAAACTGGATTTTCTGCTGATTTCCTTTTGAAAGCTCTTCTACCTTCTTATTTATATATTCGGGAACTTTAAATCTCTCCAGCCACTTTTCAAGCTCGGGTAAGCTCTCCCGCTTACTCATGCCACGTAATTTAGCTAAGTAAGTAATCTGATTTTTCACAGTAAGCTTTGGATATAGTCCTCGCTCTTCTGGCAAATAGCCAATTAAATTACTTTTTTCGTAATTAATTAACTCATTATTCCAAGTGATTTTTCCTTCCGTAATATCTAATAAACCAAGCAGCATTCGAAAAGTTGTTGTTTTTCCCGCTCCATTACCACCTAAGAAACCAAAGATTTCATTTTTAGGTATTGTTAAGTTAAGTTGGTCAACTGCAGTAAAATCATCAAAACGTTTTGTAACATGATCCATAACTAAACTCACTCTTCCCACTCCTTTCCTTCTATATTACTACGGTTATTTTATAAAAAAAGTTTCATTTATTTTCTCGAAATCAATATACTGAGTTTTTCACTTTTATCCCGAATTAACTGGCAGAAAGATCTTCACTTCAAGAATTCGAGGTGAAAACAAGAATGGTAAGCGGGGGACAACTGCCAGTAAATCCCCGATTGGTTCAACTAACATGCAGTGAGGATGAAGAAAACACTGAATGAAGCTTCACTTTATCTGAAAATCAATTATAATAAAGGGAAGAAGGAAAAGAGGAAGGAGTTTACATATGAGAAACTATGTACTTACGGTATTTGCACCGAATGGCGAAAAATTATTGGATGAATCTTTTACTGCCGAAAATAACGATGCCGCGAAAAAGATTGGTGAAGAGAAATTGGCAGAACATCATTATGAAGAGCATACACACCGCTGTGTTTCACCAGAAGCAAAACTCATTTTATTTCATCGTTAAAAAACTCACAGTTCCCTGTGAGTTTTTTCTTTATACTATTCTTGGTCGAAACCGTAAACTTCTTCCAAAGGTTTTGTAATGATGGAACTAATTTCACCGATAATTAAATTTAAACGCTGCTCTTCTTCCATCAGTTTTGAGATAATAACATTATCTTGTACACTTTCCACTACACGACGTGCTTCTTCTACCTCTTCTTCTGTAATTTCCTGGCCTTGCATTTGCTTTTCTTGTAATTCCATCTGTGTATCACGAAAGCTTTCAAACATAATCTTTGACTCAGGATCACGCATTACCGCCTCGTAAGCATCTTTCAAATTTTTAAATTCAACACTTTCTCTAATTGCCTTTTCTAAGCTGTACGCATTATCATAGATATTTGACATCATTTTTCCTCCCATACTTTAGACTAATCAAACTATAACAAAAGATGGACTGAATGTATACCAGAACAAAAATATTGCTGCAGGCGAATAATCATTTTTTTACTAAAGAATCCTTGCTATAATATATAGTAACCAAAATAAAAAGAAGGTTTTATGATGAAAAGTAAACTCAAAAAGATATTTCCATCGTTTATACTTTTTTCTGAAGATGAGTCAAATTACCCAAAAGGCTACCGATTATATATGACGGATGATAAACAAGTGATTGGGATGAGGGAAAATGAAATTTCTGCAAGAGATGAAGCTATCCTCTCAAGCTTACTTCAACCTTACCATTCAGAAATCCCCATTTTAACAGAAGGGGAGAAGGTTTGGATCCAGCGCTTAAACGACGAGGAATTACACCAGGAAAAGTTTCCAAATGTACGTCTTGTTTATTTTTCTTTTCCAAAGGGTCAATTGAAGCCAACCTTATTTAAAGAAGCGATTGAGACTTTATTTAATAAAGCCGTACCGATTCTCTGGGAAAATGAAGCTTCTGGAATAATCATTGAAGAATTGGAAAATCAAGCAGACGAACCATTATCTTATGAACAAATCATTGATGTGCTGACAAGTGATTTATATGTTCATATTCAATTCCTGGTCGGACCCTTTATTCATACACAAACAGAGTTGAAAATAAATTATGCATCCTTGCAAGAGCATGCAAAAAACATTTTTCCATATTTTGAAAAACAAGTCGTTTTTTATACGGAAGCCATTCTTGCTCTACTCATCAATCAAGCTTCCAGTGAACTTCAGGAAAATGCAATAAACTACATTTTGAAAGAAGTAAAGAATGATAAAGAATTATTACAAACGGTAAAAGTTTTTTTCCAATCCAATTTGAATGCATCTCTTGCTGCTAAAGAATTATATTTACATCGAAACAGCTTACAATATCGATTAGATAAATTTATCGAAAAAACCGGTATTGATATTCGCAGTTTTGAAAACGCTGCACTTGTCTATTTCATTCTAAAAGCAAAAGCGCATGAAGGTTAGTAAAAACATTGTGCAAGTTGTCCATTATCTTTTTGCTCTTTCTCACGTACAATTGAAATATCAAGTAGATACAGAAGTACAAGGAGGAATTTTAAATGGCTGAACTGCGCTTAGAAAATATTCAAAAGAAATATGACAAAAATGTAATTGCTGTAGATGATTTCAATCTGCACATTGATGATAAGGAATTTGTCGTGTTCGTTGGACCATCAGGCTGCGGAAAGTCAACAACTCTGCGGATGGTTGCCGGACTTGAAGAAATTACTAGCGGGGAGTTATATATTGATGGGAAGAAAATGAATGATGTCGCTCCTAAGGATCGCGATATTGCAATGGTTTTCCAAAACTATGCTCTGTATCCGCATATGAATGTTTATGATAATATGGCTTTCGGCTTAAAGCTCCGTAAAATGAAAAAGGATGAGATTGATAAAAAAGTTCGTGAAGCTGCGGGTATTCTTGGACTGGAAGCATACCTCGATCGTAAACCAAAGGCGCTTTCCGGCGGGCAGCGTCAGCGTGTTGCCTTAGGACGTGCAATTGTCCGTGATGCAAAAGTTTTCTTAATGGATGAACCGCTATCTAACTTAGATGCAAAACTGCGTGTGCAAATGCGTTCTGAGATTCAAAAGCTGCACCGCCGTCTGCAAACTACAACGATTTACGTTACACACGACCAAACAGAAGCAATGACAATGGCAACTCGTCTCGTTGTTATGAAAGATGGTCTTATTCAGCAAATCGGTGCGCCTAAAGATGTATACGATAACCCAGAAAACGTATTTGTCGGCGGATTTATTGGTTCACCGTCAATGAACTTTATTACTGGTAAAGTAGCAGATGGACATCTTGTTATTGATGATGTAAAACTGGATATTCCTGAAGGCAAAATGAAACCATTACGTGAGCAAAACTATATTGGCAAAGATGTACTTTTAGGTGTTCGTCCAGAGGATATTCATGATGAAATCGCCTTTATTGACGCATCACCTGGAACAAAAATTGAAGCAAAAATTGAGGTTGCTGAATTGATGGGTGCTGAATCTGTTCTGTACTCCACATTAAAAGATCAAGAATTTGTTGCACGGATTGACTCCAGAACAGACATCAATGCAGGAGACACAATCGATTTAGCCTTTGATATGAACAAAGTGCACTTTTTCGATATAGAATCTGAATTAAGAATTAAATAATATCTAAAAACTGGGTGACTATGATTGTGAAAGTGGGCAAGCTAACATGAGCTTGCCCACTATTACAATTAAATTTTATTCAATTTGTTATTGTTGTCCGCCACCGTTAAGCTGTTGCTGTGCAGTACGAACTAATCTTTTCGTAATTTCCCCTCCAACAGAACCGTTAGCACGTGAAGTTGAATCTGCTCCTAGATTTACACCAAACTCTTGGGCAATTTCATATTTCATTTGGTCAAGTGCTTGTTGTACTCCAGGAACTACTAATTGGTTTGAATTGTTATTAGCCATCGGTCTTTCACCTCCTTCTGTAATTATATTGTCCGCAGTTCAATTAAACTTATGATAAAAATTCACTGGTAAAATGTAGATAGTATTCCAATTTAGAAATTTGCTGGAGCTGGACGTGACTGTTTATGTTATCATGCAGTTTCCTGCAAAAATTTTATACTTCCTTATCTTTTAAAAAAATAGCAGGGATGCACTCGTTTTCTACGGGCATCCCTGCTATTTATTAAATATCCTTATTATTAATTAAGTTATTTAGGATGTGTCATTTCTTTCGGAACAACATATTTATCAAACTCTTCTTCTGTGAGCAATCCTAATTTAACTGCTGTCTCTTTTAAAGTCGCATTTTCAGCAAATGCTGTTTTTGCAATTTTAGCTGCATTTTCATAGCCTATATACGGATTAAGCGCAGTTACAAGCATAAGTGATTCATTTAAATGGCGATCAATAATTTCTTGATTCGGTTCGATACCAACAGCACAACGGTCATTAAAGGATACAATACTATCTGCAAGAAGTTCTCCTGATTGCAAGAAGTTATATGCGATGACCGGCTTGAAAACATTCAGCTCGAAGTTTCCTTGACTTGCTGCAAAACCAATTGTGGCATCATTTCCCATAACTTGAGCTGTAACCATTGTTACTGCTTCACTTTGTGTTGGATTTACCTTACCTGGCATTATGGAGCTTCCTGGTTCGTTTGCTGGGATCGTAATTTCACCTAATCCCGAACGGGGACCGCTCGCTAGCCAGCGCACATCATTCGCAATCTTCATCATATCCGCCGCAAGAGCTTTTAAGGATCCATGTGCAAAAACAGTTTCATCATAACTTGTTAATGAGTGAAATTTATTTTCAGCGGTAGCAAAGGTTTTACCAGTATATTCACTAATTTTTTTTGCAACCCGCTCTGCAAATTCAGGGTGTGCATTTAGGCCTGTACCAACAGCTGTACCACCAAGGGCTAATTCCTTCATTTCATTGGCACTTGCTGTAATCATTGCTTCTGCTTTTTCAAGCATACGCTGCCACCCGCTAATTTCTTGACCAAGTGTAAGTGGTGTTGCGTCCTGCAGATGTGTACGACCAATTTTCACAATATCGTTAAATGCAGCAGATTTTTCTTTTAACGTTTTTTTCAATACCTCTACAGCTGGCAAGACCTTATCTTCCAGCTTTAATACAAATGCAATATGCATTGCTGTTGGATATGTATCATTTGAGCTTTGTGACTTGTTAACATCATCATTTGCATGAAGTCTAAGTTCACTGCCCTCTTTCTCTAACCATTTATTACCTACATAAGCAATTACTTCATTCACGTTCATATTTGATTGTGTGCCACTTCCAGTTTGCCAAACGACCAATGGAAAGTGCTCATTGATATTCCCTGCAAGCACCTCGTCAGCTGCATAAGCTATTGCTTCTGCCTTTTTAGCATCCAGTAAGTCTAGTTCACTGTTTACTTTCGCAGCACTTTTCTTCAAAATAGCGAATGCCTGAATAATATCCTTTGGCATTTTCTCATTTCCAATCGGAAAGTTCTGCTTGCTTCTTTGTGTTTGCGCACCCCAGAATTTATCTGCAGGTACTTTAATTTCCCCTATTGTGTCTTTCTCAACGCGATAATCCACTTATGCTTCCTCCCTATGAAATCTTTATAACATCCTTATTGTAACAAATTTTTTAAAGAAACTATACTAAATCACATTAACATAACAATATTTTAACTAAACTGGATAACTTATATTAAGAGTAGCTTTAATTTTAATTTTGGTGCTTAACCCAACACTGGAGGTCCGCAATTCAAATACCCCTCGCTTTCCGCAGGCGGCTGGCGAGCCCCCTCGTGCTACGCACTTCGTGGTCTCGCCTAGGCCTGTCCTCCTGCAGGAGTCTCGGGGTATTTGGATTGCTCCCTGGTAAAAATAAATGGTTATTCCGTTGAATGATGTGAGAAGGTATGCGTATACTAATTTTCAAAATTGCTTTTTATTCCACACACACTTCATGTTTTCAATAGAATACTCTACATATCGTTACTATCTTTATTTTATAGAAGCAAATAGAGCACTAAATAAGCTTGTCAATACGGAGCAGCCCGTTCACACGAAGACTCCTGTGGGATGAGAGGCATCGGTGAGCCAGTGGTATGCGTAGCATACCACTGGCTTACTAGCCGCCCACGGAAAGCGAAGTGTGAACGGGCTGCGAGTATCAGAGGAGACTACTCTTAATATAAGTTATCAGCAGTTTATATCTGATTTTTGATTAAAATAAATGGTGAAAAAATCTAATTTGACACAAATTTGTACTACTAATCCCATGAAAAAGCTTTTCTTTGTTATATAATACTTAAGTAGATTAAAGAATTTCACAATCTAAAGAAGACCTTATAAAGTGAAACTTCATTCAGTGGGGATTTTTTTCATCCCCTGCCGAATGTTAGTTGAACCAATCGGGGATTTACTGGCAGTTGCCCAACCAATTACAATTCTCATTTTCACCTCGAATTCTTGAAGTGGGGTTCTTACCGCCAGTAATCCGGGATAAAAGCAGAAGTCTTCTTATTCAATAGCAAGCTATAAGGAGGATTTCGCTATGCCTAATGTATGGACTCATATACTCTTCTGTGAAGAAGTTGTAGATGCGGTTCCGAAGCTTCATCCTTTTTCGCAGCATGAGAGCTATATGAAGCTTGGCGCACAGGGTCCTGACCCATTTTTTTATTATAATTTTTGGCCATGGGTTAAGGAAGAACCAGTACATGAAATTGGAGTGGCATTGCATACTGAACATTGTGGTGCATTTTTAATGGATTTAATTGAAAATGCAAAAGAAAATTGCAGTGAAGTGAAAGCATTTGTTGTAGGCTTCATTACACATCATGTCTTAGACCGCAATACACATCCTTACATTCATTATCGTGCTGGCTATGAGGGAAGTAATCACCAGCGTCTGGAAATTCGCATTGATACATTAATGATGGAAAAATATCATAATTTAAAAACCTGGAAAACACCAATATATAAAGAAATTGATTTAGGAAGAAAATTAGACGCTAATATTATTTCCCTCTTATCTCAAGCAATAAATAAGTTTTTCCCGAAGTTAAAAAGAGATAACGATGCATATATTCAAAAAGCTTACCGCGATATGCTTCGAGCACTAAGAATATTAGCGGATCCATCTGGAATAAAAAATCGCCTGATGGGCTCACTCATTTCAGCCTATTCTCACCAGCCAGTCAAGGATAATACTGACTATTTAAACTTAAATAAAACGATTTGGATGCATCCAGCAACAAAAGAAGCAATTGATAAAAGCTTTATAGAACTTTATAATGAAAGCCGCGTTGAAGGAATCGATATTATTACTGAGGTTCAAAATTATTGGAACGAAGGGTCAAAATACTCTAAACAAAAGTTAGAAAAGCTTATTGGCAATATCTCATACGATACCGGAAAATCACTGGAACTAAACTTAAAAAATAAATACTGCAATCCCATTATCTAGGAATTATAAGATAATTATTTCTCTTCTTATTCTCATTTCCTGTGAAGAACCAAAAAAGTCTTATCCATTTGGATAAGACTTTTTCTGAACGGATTCGATTATTATTTCCATATAAATTCTTTATACGCTTCACTGCGCTCTATAAATGCAGTTCTATCCCGTTCATCTAATGCATGATTCAATTCCTCTTCTAACTGATTTTTATTATATTTAAAACAAATTTCATCTAAAATCATTTGTGCTTGCAAGCGAATTTCATAAGGAATCTCTCTTTTTGCTTGGATTGGCTTTCCTTCATATCGAAAAAACAATAGAACCACTTTTTCTTTCTTCATGGGAAGTGCCTCCTTTTCTCCTTTATTCTATTATCCTAAATTTTCCGAATAAAAGCAACGTATTTATTTTGTCTGATTATGGAAAAGATAATCATTCTATGCTGAAAAGGTAAAAGAATCTTAATTTCCATCCGTTATTTCTTGTACGTTAATTCTATTTTGTTTATTCTTAAAAGATGCAGCAAGCTTGAATTTTTTCCTATGACAAACTTCCTTCACAACTGTCAAGAGTCCTTCCTTTAGTCCGCTATTTTTCTCTAGACCCACTCGAATTCATTTGTTACACTATCCTAACTAAAGTAACTGGGGGCAACACATATGAACCATGCAGATAATCTAAAATTAGCAGAAAAGGGAGCCTGGCTTAGTATTCTTACTTACCTCATTTTAGCCGTCGTAAAATTATGGATTGCTAATTGGGGAAATTCAGTCGCTCTCCGTTCTGATGGTTTAAATAATACTACAGATGTAATTGCATCTGTAGCTGTATTAATCGGTTTACGCATTTCCCAAAAGCCTCCTGATGAAAATCATCGCTATGGTCATTATCGAGCAGAAACAGTTGCATCACTTTTTGCGGCATTTATTATGATGTTTATTGGAATTGAAGTAATTTATGACACGATTAAGAAAATTTTTGTCTTCGAAGCGGTTCAGCCAAATATGCTCACAGCCTGGACGGCATTATGCTCTGCTGCCATTATGATTCTTGTTTATATGTATAACTTTAAGCTCTCCAAAAAGTTAAATAGCTCGGCACTCTATGCAACTGCACAGGATAACCGTTCTGACGCTCTTGTCAGTATTGGTGCATTTATTGGTATTATTGGAGCACAGTTTGGTATCTATTGGCTTGATCCCCTTACAGGAACAATTGTCGGATTAATCATTTGCAAAACAGCATTTGATATATTTAAAGATGCAACCTTAACGCTGACTGATGCCTATGATGAGAAAGAGCTGCAGCTTATTAAAGGGAGCATTGAGGGAGTATCGGAAGTTAAAAAAGTGGAGGACATTAAAGGACGTATTCATGGAGGTCAAGCTTTAATAGAAATAACAATCCTTGTTAATGCCGACCTGACTGTGGAAGCAAGCCACCATATTACAGAAAGAATTGAACGCTACCTAGCTGAGAATCACGCAGTCACCCATGCGCATATTCATATTGAGCCTTATTATTCCGATAATGACAATTAACAAACTGCGACAATGTAAGTTGCGACTATAGATGAACACCCGTATCTCGTCGGGTTACGGGTATACATCGAGGTCTTAAATATCACAATGTCACAGTTTATATTTCACATCGTTAATAAAAACACGGTTAAAATTGCTCCAAGAACAACAAGCACAACGTTCAACCCGAAATAAGCAAGGATAATTGCAACTGCTCCTCCAAGAATCCCGATAAGCGGTTCTTCGGGTATAACCGTAAAAATACCAGGAAAAATCAAAGCACCTAATGCTGCATAAGGAATTGCATTTAACCAACGATTAACCCATGGACGAAATTGCAGCTTATCAACGAGAAAAGCAGGAATAATTCGTGGTACCATCGTTACAATTGCCATCCCAATAATAATGAATAGAATCATTCCTCATCCTCCTTCAATAAAAATATTCCACTCATACCGCCGACAACTGTCCCTATCACAATAGCCCACCCCGAGCTAAACCCAAGCCCCACACAAACATAATTAATAAGCATAGCCAGAACTGCAATCAGACCAACCTTTACATTCTTTTTAACAGAAGGAATTAACAATCCGATAAACATCGCATAAAGTGCAATTCCCATACTTTTACTTAAGCTAGCTGGAATTACTTCACCAAGAACGCCTCCAAGGAGTGAGCCAAAAACCCATGATAAATAGGCGATGATTATAATACCAAAATAAAATAAAACACCATTTTTCTCCTTTGCTTCTCGGGGATGGAAGGCAGATACTGCAAAGGCTTCATCTGTAAGACCTAGCGTAAGTGGCAGCTTCCACTTCCGTTCAACCGTTCGCAAGCTGTTCATAAATGAAAGACTCATCACAAAATGCCGGAAATTTAATACAAACGTTGCAATAATAATTTCCATGGCACCTGCATGAACAGCAATCATATTGACAGCCATAAATTGACTTGCACCAGCATACACAAAAGCACTCATCATAGTTAGTTCGGGTAAAGACATCCCTGTTTGTTTAGCTAAAACACCATATGTAAGCGCAATGGGAAGATACCCCAGCATTATCGGAAAGCCCGCAGTTAATCCTTTTTTAAACATTTCCAATCCACTTAATTCACTTTTTTCTGCAACAGCCCTGTCCATTATTCTCCTCCCTATGTATGTAATAAAGATTGGGGATTAACTGGCATTGTCCCCACTTACATTTATCGCTTTCACCCGAATTTTTGAAATTAGGGGCTTACTGCCTGTTAATTCGGATAAAATTGAAACCATTATAACTTACTTTTAGAAAATTAAAAAGTCTGCCGCTTAAATAAAGCGAACTTCATTCAGTAGGGCTAATAGCCAGTTAATCTAAAGTTTTAAAAATGACTATAAACCCAGAATGGATTATAGTCATTTTTTTAAGTTATGCTTTATCCTGATCCGTTAAAATTAATGGACCGTCTTTTGTAATGACAATTTGATGCTCGTATTGGGCAGAACGACCATTGTCTACAGTCCTTGCTGTCCAGTTGTTTGTATCCATTTGGCTATGCCATGAACCCTCATTAATCATTGGCTCAATTGTTATAACCATGCCTTCTTTTAAACGCAAGCCTTTATTAGGTAAGCCGAAATGGGGAATATGCGGATCCTCATGCATCGTCGGTCCAATTCCGTGTCCAGTGAAATCACGTACAACGGAAAATCCCTCTCCTTCAGCATAAGTCTGGATTGCATGCCCAATATCTCCAATACGGTTTCCTTCCTGTGCTTGTTCTATTCCCAAATAGAGACATTTCTTCGTTACTTCCATCAAACGCCTGCCTGCTTCATCAACATTTCCCACGGCATATGTCCAAGCTGAATCTGCTAAGCCTCCATCTAAATTAACAACCATGTCAATCGTAACAATGTCACCATCTTTTAGCTGTTCATCCCTTGGAAAGCCGTGGCATATTTCATCATTAATCGATGCACATGTAGCGTATTCATAGCCATTATAACCAATTTGCTCCGGAATTGCTCCATTTTTTCTAATAAAGTCCTCTGCAAAGGCATTAATCTCTAATGTAGTAATACCAGGCTTTATCATTTTTGCTATTTCCTTATGGCAAGCAACTAGAATATCCGCAGCCACTTGCATTTGCGCTATTTCACGTTTACTTTTTCTGGTAATCATGCTCGAGCCTACCTCTCATTTCTTCCTATTTATTGCCTAATGTATCATATATCATTTACAGGTGCTATGCTACAGTTTAACATAAATCAATCTATGTTTCAGTTACAAGGCTACACACTAAAAAAAAGCTGCAGTTTAAAGCTGCAGCTTCATCTTCACTTAGCAATAACCGCCATAGCCGCCGTAACCACCATAGCCGCCATCATTATACGCTGTTCCAATAATAATTAACAGTATAAATAATACAACAAGCAGCGCGAAACCGCCTGATTTGAAAGTTCCTCCAACTTCACTCATTACGTTCCCTCCCTGTTTTCAAGACTACAATACTCTATGCAATTCTGGGAAAAAAGGAAGGGCGGATGACTAATTGTTATTTTTACCTAGAAATAATTTTTAACATCATATATATTTCCGTTTATTACACTTTCGTCCGTTATAATATCAATTAAGACACCAGCTACGATTTTAGTATTTCTTAAGTTGTTATTCATCTTATACTCCTTGAAGCGTTCTACTTCGGCAAATTCTTCTGTACTGGAGGAACGGATTGTTTCCTGCATATCCGTATCCATAATTCCTGGGCTAAATGCAATAATCTTATTTCCTGTCTCTAGCTCTGCTTGTTCTAAAGCAACCGTTTTCGTATACATATTTATACTCGCCTTTGTAGAACAATATGCACTCCAGCCAGAAATTGCTCCTTCAGCCGCTCCGGAGGAAACATTTGCAGCAATTAATGGGATTTCGTCAGCGGTTGCCAGCTTTAAAAGCTTATTTGTCAAAACCATTGGCGCAACAGTATTAATTTTTACATGCTTCAATAGCTCAACACTATTAATATTCGCTGCTTGATTAATCGGCTCAACCACACCAGCATTATTAATCAAATAGATTGTCTCGACTTGCCCTTCACGCGCTTGAAGCGTTTCATAAACTTCCATTATCATTTTATCAAGTGCAGTGATGTCAGACAAATCACAGGAAAAATGCTTATAAAACTGATTGTTTTCTGCTGCCTTTTCTAATAGCTTCTTATTTTCCATTCGAGATATCCCAATGACGTCTACGCCTGATTCTAACATCAACTTAGCTAACGACAAACCTAAACCCCTGGATACTCCAGTAATGATTGCAATATTGGACAATTCTGTACTCCCCCCTTTTTGAAACACGTTTAATTTTGTTTTACTTTATCCCAATAATAAACAAGTGTTTCCATTCCTTTGTCAAAGCTATCTAAAGGAAAGCTTTCATTTGGTGAATGGAGGCGATCCTCTGGAGTGCCAAAGCCTAATAGTACAATTGGCACTTTATAAATTGCATCAATCCATTCTACAACTGGAATCGAACCACCCATTCGGACGTAAACTGTCTCTTTGCCAAATGCTTTTGTATAGCTTTCTGCTGCTTTTTGGATAAGCGGATGATCTGGTTCTACTTTATATGCTTTTGCTGAAAGTTTTTCCTTTTTCACTTCCACCATAACTCCGCTTGGTGTATGTTTTAACACATGCTCTTCAAGCAGCTGCTGTATATGTCCGGGATCTTGACCAGGTACAAGACGGCAAGTAATTTTTGCTGTCGCTTCCTGAGGGATGATTGTCTTTGTACCTTCCCCCTGATAACCGCCATACACTCCATTTACTTCGAAGGTTGGGCGTCCCATTGTATGCTCCTGTGGTGTGTAGCCTTTTTCTGAAGCCGTTTCAGGAACTCCTGTAGCAACAACAAAGTCTTCACCTGGTGTCTTTTTCATTATTGCTTTTTCCTCAGCTGTTAAAGGGTGTACCCCATCATAGAAGCCCTCAACTGTAATAACTTCATTTTTGTCTTTCATGGAAGCGAGGATATGGCTTAGTGCCATAATTGGATTGCGAACTGCTCCGCCATACATACCAGAATGCAAATCATGATTCGGTCCTTTTACCGTAATTTCAACTCCTGTAAAGCCTTTTAAGCCATATAAAATCGTTGGCTGGTTTTTCGCAACCATCCCTGAATCGGAAATCACCGCAAAATCTGCTTGGAATCTTTCTTTTTGTCCCTGAAGAATTTCATAAAGATTTTCGCTGCCAATTTCTTCTTCTCCTTCAATACAGACCTTTACATTAACTGGCAGGCGTCCTTCTGTTTCCATATATGCTTCAAATACGGCTAAATGCATAAAAACTTGCCCTTTATCATCACTGGAACCACGCGCATATAATCGTCCGTCACGCACTTCTGGTGAAAAGGGGTCACTCTTCCACTGTTCTAACGGATCGACTGGCTGCACATCATAATGTCCATAAAATAACACAGTTGGCGCATCAGCTCCTGCACCATTATATTCTCCATAGACTAATGGATGTCCAGCAGTTTCTTGTTTCTCCACATTTTCAAATTGCAGCTTCTGTAAATAGGACACAAGGAAATCAGCTGCTTTTTCAACATCTTGCTTATATGCACGATCCGTGCTTACACTGGGAATGGATAAAAATTTATTCATTTTTTCTAATAATTTGCTGCGATTTTCTTTTAGATATGCAATTGCTTTTTCACTCATTTTCAGGTTCCTCCATTCATTTTAAAAAACTTCATGCCATTCATCGCGCTTTGCAAGCATTTCTTTTGCGATTTCCTTTGCACCCTCTAAACTGTGATTTGCAGCCCATCCGCATTGAACCTCGTTACAAGCTGGCACTTCATCTGCTTTCAGAACATCCTGCAATGTTTTATCCAATAAATCCATTACTTCCTCATTTGTTGTCTCATTAATGATGGATAGATAAAACCCAGTTTGGCAGCCCATTGGTCCCATATCAAGAATATAATCACTATGGTTGCGGATATTCTCTGCCATCAGATGCTCAAGTGAATGCAGACCATCCATTTCCATATGTGCTTTATTGGGTTGTTTAAAGCGGATATCATATTTATACACTTTATCTCCCTTTGCACCTTCTGTAACCCCTACAAGGCGGACATATGGTGCTTTGACCTTTCTATGATCAAGATTAAAGCTTTCAACATTCATTTTTTTCGACATCTTATTCTCTCCCCGTTTTATGTAGTATTAATATAAATGATACACTACTTTTCATTGTTCTTAAAGAGTGAAGAGTCAGAGTAAAAAAACATGTCAACAACTTTTGTCATTGACATGTTTTTTATCATTTGCCGCATTATTTACTGTCTGTTTTCGGGAAATAATCTTTCAATCATTGACCCGAACTGATCGAAGAAGCCTTCAATTGGTTCTCCTTGTTCAACATCGTCGGCATAATCATTTGCCAGGTTAAGAAAATCAGGATTAGTGGAGACATAAACATTATCGATATCCCCATCAACAGATTTAACAACTTTGGAAATTCTATCCTTCACTTCATCTGTTAATTCATTCGCATCCCGATGATTTACGTTATCCCCTCTGTGACGATCATTCGCGTCGTCATCTCGGTTGTTCATATTATTACGATGATCAGCATCCAGATTTGCTGCAACATATGCATTATTATCTGTTGTTATGACAAACGCACGATCGATTTCAGCAACCTCATCCGTTATTTTATCAGCTGCTTCTTTGGCAACGTCATAATTAGAATTATCCCGTCTGTGATTTACCCTGTCATTATTATCTCTGTCCTGATAGCGATCAGCATCTCGTTTTAACGTATGATCTCGATCTTTTACCATACGTTCTCCATCTCTAGCGTTGTTATCATCGTGACTCCGGTAAGATGTTGGATCGACATTTGGATTATCTGTATCCCTCTGCGTATTATCCCCTGACTGACAAGCCATCAATGTAAACAAAAGGACAGTAAAAATACTTAAGAATTTCCATTTCATTAAATTTAACCTCCTTCAATATTTGCTTTTAGTATGTTTCCCTGAAAAAAGAATATGCTTTTTCTGCATATCCTTTTTTTGGCATGCCGCCCATTTATGTAAGTGAAATATAAATGTACATCTGGAGATAATAAAGTTTAAGCGCTAATGGTTAGGAGGAAGAAAATGATTCCTGATTATGATAAGGCACTGTATTACACATTATGGGGACAATGGGATGAATTGCTGATTTTAATGGTCCGTACGAAGGATGATATTTTATCAAAAAAAATTGATAAGTTTTTGCAAGCCTATCACTATTCATTAGATGAGGCAAGAATTCTTCGCCTGCATGATCAACTGCTGTATTATTTAGATCATGCATTGAAATATCACGATGAAACAGTTTTAAAGGCTTAAAAATAAGGAAGAAGCTAGACGCTTCTTCCTTATTTATTTTTTGTCATTGAAATATCATTTATTTCTGCAGAGGGCGGACAAGATACCGCACTAAAATCCATCATTGGAGAGCAGCTAAAAAATCGTTTCTGACATGGTTTAAACTCAGCTTCCTCACCAATTATTGCATTTTTATTTACAACGATTCCTTTTTGAAAGGTACCATCACTTGCAAGAAAAATTGTATAATGACGATGTTTTTCCAAAATGATGCCTTTATTCACTTACCCACCACCTTTAGATAATCCTGCAAGTAAACATAATTCCCATTTAATACAATAAAGATCGCTAATATAAACTTACGGTTTCTTTCCAGCGTTTTCCTGCTGACCTGCACGCGCTTTTCAATCTTTTTTATTGGAAGTTTCTTTTTCTTTAAAACATATTCCTTTAATTCCTTGTCATTTACTAGCATTCGCGCAATTTTTACAGCATTATCCCTTGCATCACGATGTTTGGGTGAAGCCTCTGCAAGTTCGGACAAGCTTAAGTTAAATTCACGAAGCTTTTCCCGATAGTCGAGTGTTTCTTCACGACGATTTATAGCGTCCTGTTCTTCATAATATTGATCGATAACTACAGATATTTCTGCAGGATTTTCCATTTGTTCTTCATCGTAAAACTGATCAAACGAAAGATAATTTTGCCTTTTCGAATTATAGCGAATATAGTCAATTACTTTTCGCTTCACAATTAGTTTTGCAAAAGAGAGAAATGAATTTCCTTTTTCAGGAGAATATAAAAATATAGCCTCATTAAAAGCTAAAAGTCCAATACTGAACTCATCATCTGTTAACGGATCAATATAGCGTTTACAAACTTCTGATACTGCTTTTGCAGTAAATGGCTGATAGGACTTCAGCAAATAATCATGCATATCCGTGTCACCCTGCTGAATTTGCACAACCATTTCCTCTATAGGTATTTGCTCTGTCGAACTAGATGCTCGCATATGGAGCACCCCCGACAATTATAATTTTCGATTCACTCTTTTGCTTTTTGGGTGTAGCATTCGGTTTATATAAATACAGAGATCTTTTATAAATATAACTTATTTTTTTCATTAACAATTACCCACCATTAATTTATTCTATATTTTATTATCCGGACGATTAGATAATTATGTACATATTTAATCGTAACTTAATTAATGATGTCTTTCAACACAGGCTGTTAACAATTCAGTTAAAGGACGATTACTTCTCTGCAACATTCCTTGCATATTAGAAAACGTTCACTTCAAATAATTACTTTTTTGCATAAAAATACTGCGTGAGCCAATTGTTAGCCTTAGCCACACGCAGTATGATAATTAACTTTCTTCTATAGTAATCGGAGGTAAAGCGAAACTTCATTTCAGTGGGGTTTTTTTCATTCCCCAGCGAATGTTAGTTGAACCAATCGGGGACTTACTGGCAGTTGTCCCCACTTACAATTCTCGTTTGCACCTCAAGTTTTTGGAGTGGGGTCTTACTGCCGGTTAATCCGGGGTAAAGCGAGTGCAGGTAATCAATTGGTACAAAAAGTCCTACTTTTCCATGTACCTCATGGTCTAGCGTAGCAAATATTACCCCGATAACTTTCCCATCCTCCGTGATAATTGGACTGCCGCTATTACCCCGATAAACAGGTGCCCTGATCATTAATACGGGCTGATCCCAGCTCGAAAGCTGCGTATATCCAATAATGGTCCCAATATTAGCAATCCCATTAAAGCGCAGCGGGTTACCAATAAAGTTTATCTCTTCGTCATCTGTAAAGTTGGCTGATTGCGCTATTTGTAAATGCGGCAGATTTTCCCCATTCGTTTCTACAACAGCTAAATCTACTTCAGGAAATACTGCAACAACCTTTCCATCATAAAGACCATCTTCAGGGAATGCTATCGTTACGTGTTCCTCTCCCTCAACTACATGGTTATTCGTAATAATGGTTCCTTGTTCATTTATTGCGAATCCCGTCCCTTTACTATCTGTTGTTTCGACAACGACAACCGCTTTTTTGTATCCCTTGATGTCATCCTGTGCTGAAAGTTTTGCAGACGTCATAAGAAAGTCAATTGCCGGAATCGAAAATGTTTGTGGCAGCAAAGCGACAACATTAAAAGCAAGTGCAAAGGCAATTAACCAAAATGCCCACCTGGGAAAAGGACTTTTTGGTGCCTTATCCTGTTCTCGTCTTTCTCTCGCTCTTTCTAATGCTTTCTTCCGTTCTTCTTCTACTAGCTCAAAAAGCTCTTCCTCATCTATTTCTTCGTACAAATCTTCATCAATTATATCAGGATTCTTGTTTTCTGTTTCTCTGTTATCCATTATGCACCCCACACTTTAAACAGCAGTTCGAGCTCCTCCTTGCTGCATCTGATACATTTGATAATACAAACCTCTCTCTTCAATTAGTGTATCATGGTTTCCACGTTCTTTAATAGTGCCATTGTCAAGAGCAAAAATGGTATCCGCTTGTTGAATAGTGGAAAGTCTGTGTGCAATGACTAAAGTTGTGCGGTTTTTCTTCAGAACTTCTAGTGCATTCTGGATAATTATCTCCGTTTCCGTATCAATATTTGCTGTTGCTTCATCCAAAATGAGAATTGCAGGATCAAAGGCTAGGGCTCGTGCAAAGGAAATTAATTGTCTTTCTCCTAAAGAAAGCGTGCTGCCACCTTCTGCAACAGGTTCATCATATCCCTTTGGCAATCGATTAATAAAATCAGCCGCTCCCACTGCTTCTAACGCCGCTATTGCTTGCTCTCTTCTGATAGCAGAATCATTCATCGTTACATTTGAAATAATGGTCCCTGTAAATAAAAACGGATCCTGCAGAACAATCCCCATATGGCTTCTCACTTGTTGTCGCGACCACTCCTGTGTTGAATAACCATCAATGGTGATTTTGCCCTTTTGTGCATCATAGAAACGGAAAAGCAAATTCATAATAGAGCTTTTTCCGGAACCCGTGTGACCAACAAAAGCAGCTGTTTCTCCTGGTTTTACTTCAAAGGAAATATTCTTCAACACATAATCTGTATCATTGTAGGCAAAGGACACATTATCAAAAATCACATGCCCAGCATATCGATGAACAGGATCATTCTTAACGTCTTCACCATCATAATCCATTAGTTCAAATACCCGTTTTCCTGCAACGCGTGCTTGTTCAAGTAACGGCAGCTGATTAACAATGTCCGTTACCGGATCAAATAATCTTGTAATATAATCAACAAACGCATAAAGCATTCCAATAGAAATCACACTCGTTATATCTAATGAAGCAGAGCCGAAATACCAGATAAACCCAACAAATGTTAGATTTCGAAACGCTGTAACAAGATTATAAGATGTAAGCGCACTTAGTTTGACAAGCTTCTTTTGAAAGACAAAATGACGCTTGTTTAGTACCTCGAACTCTTCTTTAGTTTTCTTTTCTCTGTTAAATGCCTGGATAATGGGCATGCCCTGAATTGCCTCATTAATATTTCCATTGATTTCACTTACTGTTGAACGAATTACGGTATTATACTTCGTACCAAAATATTTATAGCCCTTCATCCATAAATATAATATTGGAATGATGAAAAGACACATCATTGCTAATTTAACATCCAGAATGAATAGCGCGATGAAAATCCCACCCATATAAACAATGCTTGAAATAACAATTGAAAGCACTCTTTCATACAAATCACGAATTGCTTCTGTATCATTAGTAATTCTTGCTACAATTGTGCCTGCAGGGCGGTCAACAAAATAATTTATTGGAATACGCTGAGTATGAGAAAATAAGTCCATTCGCATTTTTTTAATGATCTGATTGGATGACTTTTGTAATAAATAAGTTTCAAAATACTGAAATATACCAGCGATAATCAAAAGCACCATATACAATACAAGCAAGAAAACAATTGGACGCTGTTCTGGTCCAAAAAATTGATACATTTCTGTAAGTGCTAATTTTGTCGCATCATAGGAGAGTGATTCCTCTCCATATTCAATCGTAATTACCTCATTAGAAGCCTCCCGCACGCCTTGGAGTGGTGTTTCCTCATCAATTAAATAATACGAGGCGTTTATTTGCAATAAAGTAATTGGTTCGCTTAATGGCTCATCTCCAGCTTCTAAACGATCTACACGTTTAAAATATTGATCATCGTAAGAAATCGTATAACGATCGTTGTCTTCTGCCACCTCTTGCCAATAGCCTTCTACTCCAAGGATATGATCATCAATCACTGTTTTTGCAATCAGCGGTCCTGCAAGCTCTAATGTCACTGCGATGGAAAGACATAGTAAGCCAATGATAATTCCCTTTTTATATTGAAGGGCATACTGAACCAGCCGTCTTTCCGTGGATTGCTTTTTCATGGCTCACTCTCCTCCCTTTTCTTCAAGCTGCTGTTCTTCATACTGCTGCTTATACCAGCCATCTCGTTTCATCAATTGCTCATGTGTTCCTTCTTCAATAATTGCCCCATGTTCCAGTACGATAATATGATCCGCATGCGTTACTGCCGATATGCGATGAGCAGCAATAAATGTGGTTTTATTTTTTCTTTCTTCCCGTAAATGCTGAATAATATTTGCTTCTGTTTTTCCATCTACAGCAGACATCGAATCATCAAGAATTAATATTTCTGGATCTTTAATAAACGCGCGAGCAAGTGCAACACGCTGCTTTTGTCCACCTGAAAGGGTTATTCCACTTTCTCCTACAGCTGTATCCAAACCATTTGGTAATTGTTTTATATCATCAAGAAAATGGGCAAGCTCCATTACTCGAAAAATCTCTTGATCTGTCGCATCAGCCTTCCCAAATTGGATATTTTCACGGATCGTTTTGGAAAACATAATTTGATCCTGAGGAACATAACCAATCATATTACGTAAGTCCTCTAAACGAAGAGCATCAATGTTGATATCAGAAAAAGCAATCCTTCCTTCCACACCTGGATATTGCCGGAGCATCAATTTAAATAAAGTCGTTTTACCTGCACCTGTTTTCCCAACAACACCAATGGTTTCTCCTTTTTTCACATGAAAATTAATATTAGAAAGCTGATTGATTTTTGTATTTGGATAAGCGAAGAGTATATGGTCGAAATCAATGGAACTTACTTCTTCTAATCTGTCCCCTTGTTCCTGATTTTTTACATCCGCTTTATAATTAAGTGTTTCATTGACCCGATCAAGCGAAGCATTCCCACGCTGCAAAATATTGATCAGCTCTCCCACTGCAAACATCGGCCAAATTAACATGCCCAGATAAACATTGAATGTTACCAAATCTCCCATTGTGATTTTATTTTCAAAAACGAGAAAAGCACCATAGCCTAAACCAATTGTATAGGAAAGACCAATTAGTATTTTCATTGTCGGCTCAAAAAGAGCATCAATTTTTGTTACTTCTATATTTTTCAAATATACATCCTCTGTAGTTTCATCGAAGCGCTTTAAGTCTTGTTCCTCTTGAACGAAAGCGCGAATCACTCGCACTCCGCGAATTGATTCGAGTACATCATTATTCATCTCGCCAAACGCAGCTTGAGCTTTCGTAAATCTTGCATGAATGGCGGCTCCATACTTATTCATTACAATTGCTATGATTGGGAGCGGAATCAATGCGGCAAGTGTCAGCTGCCAGCTGATTGTAAAGATCATTACACTAATAATCATCAGCATGAAAATACTGGAGTCTACAAGCGTAAGTACACCAAACCCGGCTGTGAGACTAATTGCTTTTAAATCATTTGTAGATCTCGCCATTAAATCGCCCGTACGATATTTTCCAAAAAATGTTGGTGTCATACGAAGAAAATGATTCATTAATTTACTTCGTATCCACCTTTCGATAATAACAGCCCCGCCAAACAACGTATAATCCCATAAGAAGGAAATTAAATAATGCGCTATTAAAAGTACAATCAGAATAAAAATAATTGATTTTAATAAGCCCATTGTTAACGTGTCTAATTGAATCTGATCAATACTATAGCCAATAATTTTTGGCGGTATCAAACCAATCGCACTTGCAGTAATTAAAGCGATAATTGCAAAAGTATATCTTTTCCAATAATGCTTAAAAAACCAATTTAATTTACTGAAAACCTGAAACATTTCCCCACCTGCTTCTCTCTATTTATTCATCTATTTCAAGCACAAAAAAACACGCAAGCCCTATGACTCGTGTGTAATTAAATAAAATAATACAATGTAGGTCACAGTTCATCAAAAGCGACCTTATACATAGCATACTGCACCCAGTACCGTTATATATGCATATATCTGAAGGTCACCATAATATTCAATTGCATTAATTTCCATTCGTTTTGTCGTTTCAACATTTTCATGACCTCCTCCGCATTTTTTTAATCACCTTAGTAATTATAGTATTTAGAATTTTAATAGTCAATAGTTTTTTGAAATAATTATTTTATGCAATACTTTAAAAAAGTTTTAAGTTCAATTCAACTATTTAACAGAGCAAAAAAGAATATCTCAACTTGTATCAAGATATTCTTAATGAGTAATTTTATTCAAAGGGTTTTCAAAGTACTTTTTTTGCTCATTCGCTGATGACGCTTTATTCCGTACTGAACGATATGCTCAACTTTTTCATAGCCAATCCCAGTTGCATTAGAAATATCTTTAAGGGAAACAAGAGGGTTCTTCCTGATAAAGTTCCAAACCTGTTCGTTTTCTTTCAGACAAGTTGTGCACAACATAAATGGACTGTTTTCCATTGGTTCCTGACACAATCGACAATTTCGAACAATTTCTCTCATTTCTTCACCCCTTATTAAATTTGTACTTCCATTATATCTTAAATCTTTGTAGAAAACAAGGAATTTTTTGAAAAATGATACTTTTATTCGTATTATTTCTGCTGCTATTCCCTTTTTTCTTTGTAAAAACAACAATTTTTTAAAAAAAGACGAATATTTTCTACGAGAATGTAACATACTATTTATTTAATTGATGATTTGCCGGAGGTCACTATGAATCAAAAAGATCAAAGCAGCAACTCCATATTCCCAACCACTGTTTCTGCATTACAAAAAAGATTAGAGAAAGAAATGCAACATAAACCAGATTTATCTTTTAACATCTATCAAAAAAATGATAAACAGTTAGTTGTATTTTTTATTCCATATCTTATTGATATGACAAAAATCGAGCAATTTATTTTACATACTTTATTAAATATAGAAGTTAAATGGACAAATGAAGTAGTACGCAATGAAATTCCAATGAAACTTGAGAAATCAACGGCAAATCTAAATGAAATTGAAGATGGTCTTGTCGATGGCAGGGTTTTTATATATGTTGAACAAGAAAACGAAGTGATTAATTATGATTTAGGTAATGCTGAAAAACGTTCTCTGGAAAAAGCTGAAACAGAATCGATTGTTCTTGGTCCACAGCTTGCATTTACTGAATCACTCACTACAAACATGAATGTTATGAGCTGGCGATTAAACACTTCTGATCTTGCAATGGAAAAAGTGAGTGTTGGCGAAAGAATTCCAAAAGAAATGAGAATCGTATATTTAAATTCCGTTGCCAATGAAACAGATGTAAATACAATGCGCCAGCGGTTAACAGATCTTGAAATTGATATGATTGAAGATGCCCATATGCTGAAACAGTATATCAACGATTCTTCAACAACCGTATTTCCGTTATTTGCTACCACCGAATTAATTGATCGTACGATATATGCAGTTAAGCAAGGAAAAATTGCTGTTTTGGTTGAAGATAGTCCGTTAGCTATAATTGCTCCATCAACTTTCTTCAGCTTTTATGAGTCAACAGAAGATATCTATTTACACTGGAATTCTGGAACACTTCTACGATTTCTGCGTTTCTTTTCAGCATTCCTTACAGTTCTGTTAACACCAATGTATGTTGTTGCGACAACATTTCATTATGAATTGATTCCGACACAGCTATTAATTTCCATTGGACAATCGCGAGCTGCGGTACCCTTTCCTCCCATTTTGGAAGTGCTGCTTCTTGAATTTGTAATTGAATTGCTGCGGGAGGCTGGTGCACGGCTCCCTACCAAGGTCGGACAAACAATTGGTATTGTTGGTGGTGTGGTAGTGGGGACTGCGGCAGTACAGGCCGGTATTACAAGTAATATCTTAGTTATTTTAATTACACTAAGTGCACTGGCCTCATTTACAACACCAAGCTATATCATGGGTACATCCATCCGCTTAGTCCGTTTTCCAGTAATTATCTTGAGTGGTCTTTATGGGATTATTGGTATTATGTTTGGACTTAGTTTCCTAGTCATTCATCTCGTAAGATTAAGCTCACTTGGCAGATCTTATCTGGCACCATTATATCCACTGCGGTTGACTGATTTTAACTTAGCGTTCTTCCGCTTACCTAAACATAGACAAGGAAACAGATTTAAGTCCTATCGATTGAAGGACAAGCGAATAGCTAACAAAAAGAAAGCGATGGAGATTAAGGATATCGATAAGTAGGAGATTCTAATGAATGTTAATGTTCAAGTCCCAAAACATGACCAATTTCAAGTTCTTTATGTTTTTTTCATTATAGCCAGCATAGAGTTCGGTGTCGGAATGATTGGAACACCAAGATTTGTTTTTGAACAGGCAGGGCATGATAGCTGGATTTCAATTATAATCGCTTATTTTTTCCTATTGCTTGTCATGTTCACCATGCTATATATACTTAAACAGTATGAGAATGCTGATATACTTGGCATCCAAATGGATTTGTTTGGAAAATTCGTTTCAAAAGTGCTCGGGACAATCTATATCTTTTATTTTTTAGCACAAATTCTCGCCATACTCACCACCTATATCAAAATTATTAAGGTATATATCTTTCCAGAAAGCAGCTCTTTTATTATTGGCCTCATGCTAATTTCGCTAATCGTATATAGCTGTATCGGTGGATTACAAGTAATTATCGGTGTCACTTTTTTATTTTTTTTCCTTTCACATTGGGTTTTGTTCTTACTTTACAAACCATTGACTCAAATGGATTGGCTAAGTTTTCTTCCAGTCATGGACCACGGAATGAAGGATATTCTTGAAGGGACAGCAGCGACAGCTTATACGTTTATGGGGTTTGAAATCCTCTTCTTTCTTTATCCTTTTATTCAAACGAAGAAAAAAATAGGAAGGTCAATAGTATGGAGTGTTTCTTATTCTGTATTCCTTGTGCTTTTAACAACAATTATAACAATTGGTTACCATAGTCCTGAGCAGCTGCAAAGAAGAATTTGGGTTGTATTACATCTATTCAAAATCCAATCCACACCTTTTGTTGAAAGGTTAGATTATATTGTAGTGGCGGAGTGGATGATGGTAACACTTCCGAATATGATGCTGTTCATGTGGGGGGCAACATATATTGCAAAACGGCTTTATAAGATACCAATTAAAGTAAGTCTTTATATTGCCTCTGGATTATTGCTCATATTACTTCTGTTTTTTAAAACGCACGATGATATTCAGCATCTAATTGACAATGTGAGATTAGGCGGTATCTGGATTGCCTACCTTTATCCTTTCATTCTTTTACCACTGGTTTGGATAAAGACGAAAAGGAGAAAGAAAAAGAAGGAGTCAATTAGCCATGCGAGTGAGTAAATTCATTCTTATACTGCTGACAGTCTTACTTTTACAATCCTGCTTACCTAAAACACAAATTGAAAAAGCAGGAATAATAAACATGCGCGGAGTTGATATTATTGAAGAAGGAAATCAAAGCTTGATCGAAACCACCATCATTCCCTATTTATTCGATCCGCGAGCACAGGATGTATCAACTATACTAATAGGCAGGGGACATACGATAAAAGCAGCTCGTGATCAAGCTGGGAAACAATCAAGCTATAAACTGGCACCCGGACAACTCCGGCTTGAGTTATATGGAAAAGCTGCAGCTGAAAAGGGAATTATTCCTTATCTTAGTACATTAATCCGTGATGCACGTGTTTCGGAAACCATGCAGCTTGCGGTAACAAATCAAACAGCAAAAGAAATACTCACGAATGAGCAAAGGTCAATCTCCATTAATACTTCCGATTACCTGCAAGACTTAATGATGAAAGAAGTTGACCGTGGCGTATTGCCAAGCAATTCTTTACATGATTTTACACGGTTAGTTGAACATGTTGGAGCTGATCCTGTACTTCCAATAATTGATATCGTTGAAGAACTTCCTACCTTAGTAGGAGCGGCAGCGTTTAAAAACGATAAGTACGTAGAAGAGATCTCCCTAAAAGAAGCTTTACTCATAAACATGCTCAAAAAACGAGCTCGGGAAACGCCATTAGATGCTTCTGTGCCTTTGGAAAATTACAAGGATAATATTAAAGAGGAAGCAGCAGGAGAATTATATGAAACAGAAGATTCCATTTATCTTTCCTTCTACCTTCAGAAAGGGAAAGGGAGAGTAAAGCTTGTCGATGAAAACAGCCTGCATTATAAAGCAGACATTAAAATCGAGGTTGAGTTATTGGAAACTTCCCTTCCTATGGAAATAACTACAGAGGGAACTGTAAAAAAATTAGAAAAAGATTTGCAGCGGTACTACAAAGAGCATTATGAACAGCTCTTTACAAAACTCCAGGAAGCAAACTCGGATGCACTAGGTCTGGGAAGAATTTATAATTCAACCCGTAAAGGAAGCAAAATAACCAATGAAGAATGGGATGAAGCATATTCGAATGCAACAATAGATTTTAATATTGACTTATCCATTGAAGACTATGGCACAATAGACTAAGAACAAAGGCGGAAGCGCAAGTATAAATTTGCGCTTCCTTTAGTATTTTTTTACTTTTTCATTGCTTCTTCAATAATTTGTACGACTCGATTACGTGTCGCGCTTGCTTCAAAGTTCCTCATTTTATCAATTATCACAGGGGATGCTTTAATAAGCAGCTGCAATTCTTCGGTTAACGACGCTTCCGTTAAATCCTCCTCTTGCAGGACGTGCGCATAGCCCTTCTCTGCAAACGATTTTGCATTTATAATTTGGTCACCACGACTTGCTTCAAGAGATAATGGGATAAGCAGCATCGGGATTCGCAATGCCAAAAACTCAAAAATGGCATTTGATCCAGCTCTTGATAATACATAATCTGCTGCTGCAAATATGTCCTTCAGCTCCTCATTTATATATTCAAGTTGCGCATAGCCCTGTTTCTTAACAGAAAGATCCAGCTTTCCTTCTCCACAAATATGAATTACATCAAATTGTTTAAGGAGTTCAGGCAAAGCAGATCGCACAGTTCCATTCATTTTTTCTGATCCTCTGCTTCCGCCCATAATGAGCAGGACAGGTTTCGCACCAGAAATTCCGGCATACTCTAAGCCCTTTCCCCGATTACCAGTAAACAGCTCTTCACGAATAATCGCACCTACATGCTCCCTTTTTTGTTCTGGTAAGAAATTCATGGTTTCTTCAAAGGTTGCCAGCACCTTTTTTGCAAAGGGTATTGATAATTTATTCGCTAAACCAGGTGTATAGTCTGATTCATGAATAACTGCAGGCACCCCGCGAAGTTTCGCTGCTAGAACCACTGGAACAGAAACAAAACCGCCTTTTGAAAAAATAACAGCAGGTTTTCTTTTTCCTATGATTCTTGCTGCTTGGAATGTCCCCTTTAAAACTTTAAATGGATCTTTAAAATTTTCAATTGACATATAACGTCTTAGCTTTCCAGTAGAAATGGAATAGTACGTAACGCCATCAAGGTTTTCAATTAATTTTCTTTCGATGCCATCATGTGAGCCAATATAATCAATTTCCCAGCCTGCTTTTTGATAGATGGGGATTAATGCTAAATTAACAATGACATGTCCCGCTGTTCCACCGCCAGTGAAAAGAATACGTTTCTTACTTTTCATCTATCGTTCTTCCTTTCTATAAAACTTCTTCAAGAGGTCGTTCAGTGAAATGATCATGAAATATTTTTCCCGAATTAACTAGCAGTAAGACCCCCGCTGGTAAAACGAGAATAGTAAGTGAGGGACAACTGCCAGTAAATACCCGATTGGTTCAACTAACGTTCAGTAGGGAGGAAAAGAAAATCCCCACTGAACGCAGTTTCACTTTATCATTCAATTCCATGATATAATCAATCATATTATGATATTTAAAAGACACTTTATTTAGTTTAAACGAAATCAGAGTAAAAAGGAAGAATAATATGTATAGGACGGCAAACTGGAAGGCAAAGCTTAAACTTTTTACTATCATACTAATCCCTATTTTAATCACACAGGTCTCAATGAACCTTATGAATTTCTGTGATACTGTGATGAGCGGCCGGGCAGGAGTAAGTGATTTAGCCGGAGTTGCTATTGGATCCAGTCTATGGGTCCCCGTATTTACAGGAATAAATGGAATTATTCTTGCTGTTACACCAATCGTCGCCCATTTACTTGGTGCGAATGCAGTTAATAAAATTGCTCCAAAGGTTCACCAAGGGATATATCTTGCAATTATTCTTGGAGTTATTCTTACGATTATTGGTGCTCTTTTACTTGATCCGGTGCTCCAATTAATGAGCTTGGAAAAAGAAGTTAGCTATATCGCCAAATACTATCTTGTCACATTGGGTGCGGGAATTATTCCTTTATTTATTTTTAACACCATTCGCAGTTTTATGGATGCTTTAGGACAGACAAGAATTTCCATGATCATTATGCTCATTGCACTACCAATTAATATTGTGCTCAATTATATTTTCATCTTCGGTAAATTCGGAATACCGGCGCTGGGAGGGGTTGGTTCTGGTGTAGCAACTGCTTTAACCTACTGGCTTGTTTGTCTTTTTTCCATTATATTATGCTATCGTTTAAAAGTCCTTCAGCCATTCAAGGTGTTTAAAATGATGAGCTTTCCAAAAGTTGGAGAATGGCTGGAACAGCTCAAGATTGGTATTCCCATCGGTTTTGCTATCTTTTTTGAAACAAGTATTTTCTCTGCAATTACTCTATTAATGAGCGTATATAATACCCATACGATTGCCGCACACCAGGCAGCCATTAACTTTTCGGCTCTCCTTTATATGATTCCTTTAAGTATTGGAATGGCATTAACTATTGCGGTTAGTTATGAAGCAGGAGCAAAGAGAATCAAACATGCGCAAACCTATACTTATCTAGGTATTTCATCTGGAATAATCGTTGCGATATTTGCTGGTTTTATTTTGTATACACTTAATGGACCCATTGCCGCACTATACAATTCTAACCCAGCGGTAATCGAGCTAACAAAGCAATTTATCATTTATGCTATTTTTTATCAACTAGCTGATGCAATTGCTGCCCCTATTCAGGGCGTACTCCGAGGTTATAAGGATGTAAATATGACATTGATTATTGCACTTGTCTCGTATTGGGCGGTAGGACTGCCTACAGGCTGGGTTCTTGCAAATTATACTGCGCTTGAACCATTTGGTTATTGGGTAGGTATTATTACAGGTCTAAGTACTGGAGCAATCGCATTACTAGCAAGAATGATATACATTCAGAGAAAATTTGCCAAACCAGACACTAAACAGCCTATTCAAAGTACTCGAATGAGCGAATCTTCTTAAGTGGTTATACTCTGTCCAAAAGTAAACCCGCTGAAAACTTAAAAACGGAAGCACGATAAATGTGCTTCCGTTTTTTTATAAGCTATTACATTTTAACCTTCTAGTAATAAATCATAAGGATCTTCCAGCATTTGTTTTACACGCACAAGGAATTGTACTGCTTCCTTACCATCAACGATACGGTGATCATAAGAAAGGGCTAAGTACATCATTGGGCGCACTTCAATTGAATCATCAGGCATTACGACTGCACGCTTCACAATATTATGCATTCCTAAAATACCTACTTGCGGCGCATTTAGGATTGGTGTAGATAGCATAGAGCCGAAAATTCCACCATTTGTAATAGAGAAAGTTCCCCCTTGCAAATCAGAAAGGGCTAATTTATTATCACGCGCTTTCATGCCAAGATCCATAATTTCTTTTTCAATTCCAGCAAAGTCCAGACGATCTGCATCCCGAACAACAGGAACAACCAGACCTTCTTCAGTAGAGACAGCAATACCAATATCATAGAACTTTTTAAGTACTAGCTCATTGCCTTGAATTTCCGCATTTAATAGTGGGAATTCTTTTAAAGCGCCAACTACTGCTTTTGTGAAAAAGGACATGAATCCAAGCTTTACACCATTTTTCTCCACGAATTTATCTTTACGTTCAGCACGAAGCTTCATAATTGCCGACATATCGATTTCATTGAATGTTGTAAGCATTGCTGATTCTTGTTGTACGTTCACAAGATTCTTTGCAATGGTTTGACGGCGTCGTGTCATTTTTACACGTTCTACTGGTTTTGTAAATTCAGCTGTTTCTGTTTTAGCTTTTGGTGCTTCCTGCTTCTTAGCTGACCCACCCTTTGCCTTTTGAGATGCAGCTGCTTCCACATCTTCAGGACGAACCCGGCCAAGTGGATCAACTGTACTGACTTTACTTAAATCAATATTGAGTTCACGCGCACGTTTTCTTGCTGCTGGTGAAGCAATTACTTCATTATTGCTTGCTGTTTCCGGATCTTCTTTTTGTTCAGCTTTTGGTGCTGCTTCCGCTTTTTCTTCTTTAGCTGGTGCTGTTTCTTTTGGCGCTTCCGCTTCTGGGGCGTTTTCTGCTCCAGCTTCACCATTTTCATCAAGCATACCAACCGTGTCACCTACAGTGACATCCTCGCCTTCTTCACTGATAATCTCTGTTATCACACCAGAAGATTCTGCGTTTACTTCCACGTTCACCTTATCTGTTTCTAATTCGATAATTGGATCGCCTTTTTCAATTTTGTCACCTTTTTTTACAAGCCACTCGGCTATCGTTCCCTCTGTAATGGATTCTGCTAATTCGGGTATTTTAATTTCTTGCAACAGTAACTCCTCCTTAGTTTTTACTTAATGCTTGTTTTATAATGTTATTCTGTGTTGTCTTATGAACGCTAGGAATTCCACCAGCAGGAGCAGAACGTTTCGGACGGCTGATTACACGCAGCTTTTGTCCCTCTTTAAGAGCTTCCCTTAAATAATCATCAACAAAATCCCACGCACCCATATTTTGTGGTTCTTCTTGTACCCAAACAATTTCTTCTAAGTTTGGCATTTTCTCTAATTCTTCTTTCAAGAGCTTCTTCGGAAATGGATAAAGCTGTTCAACACGAAGAATGTGAAGCCAATCAAAGTTTTCATCCCTGTTAGACAATTCTTCCTCTATATCGATCATCACTTTTCCGCTGCCGATTAACAAACGAGTCGCTGTCTTTCGCTGTGGTTCAAAGTTGGGCTGAACACGAATAGTTTCAAACTTTCCTTCAGCAAATTCTTCAGCAGTTGCACCCATTCTCGGATTACGAATCATACTGCTCTTTGGTGTCATCATGATTAATGGTCTAGCTTCATCACGATCACGTAGTGCCGCTTGTCTGCGCAGAATATGGAAAAGCTGTGCAGCAGAGGTAACATTTGCTATAATCCAGTTGTTTTCCGCAGCAGATTGCAGGTATCTTTCAAGACGAGCACTGGAATGCTCTGGCCCTTGCCCTTCATAACCATGCGGAAGCAGAATAACCATATTTGATCTTTCTCCCCATTTCGCACGTGAAGCGGAAATAAATTGATCAAAGATTATTTGCCCCACATTCGCAAAGTCACCAAACTGCGCTTCCCAAATTACTAGCGTATCTGGCGAATGTACACTATAGCCATATTCAAATCCTAATACGCCAGCTTCGGAAAGCGGGCTGTTTCGAACATCAAACGACGCCTTTGCTTCAGATAAACCATGCATTGGACAATATTTTTCATTTGTTTCTACATCACTTAAAACAATATGACGGTGGGCAAATGTTCCACGCTCCGTGTCCTGACCTGTTAAGCGAATCGGAATGCCATCACGTAAAATAGAGGCATAGGCTAACGCTTCGCCAGTTCCCCAGTCCACAATATTCCCGTCTTCCAGTGCGTCTCGGCGGCGATTAAGAATCCGTTCTGTTTTCTTAAAGCCTTTAAATCCCTCTGGACGTTTTAATAGCTCTTCATTCAGTCTTTTTAAAATGTCTAAATCTACTGCTGTAGTAAATTGATCCAAACCATTTAAAAGAAATTCTGGCATTAGCCTTGCTTTAGGTGATCCAATATCATGCTCGCTCATATTTGTATATACTTTATTCAGTTCATTGAATGATTCATCAGCTAATTTATTATAATCATCTTTTGGAATAATTCCTTTAGATGATAAACTCTCAGCGAACAATTTCGCAACAGAAGGATGATTATCAATTTCTTTATAAAGCTTTGGCTGCGTTGTGCGCGGCTCATCCATTTCATTATGGCCATAACGGCGATATCCAACTAAATCAATTAGAAAGTCCTTCTTGAATTTTTCACGGTAAGCATATGCAATTTTCACCGCAGAGATACAAGAAATTGGATCGTCCGCATTCACACGAATAATCGGGATTTCAAAGCCTTTTGCTAAATCACTTGCATAACGTGTAGAGCGTCCATCTTCCCTGTCTGTCGTATAACCCAACAGGTTATTAGCAATAATATGGAGGCTGCCGCCAGTATTATATCCTGGCAGATTTGAAAGATTCAGTGTCTCTGCGACTACTCCTTCACCAATGAATGCAGCATCACCATGAATCAGTACTGCAAGAGCCTTTTTCGGATCACGTTTTGGATACCCTGCCTCCTCTCGTTCATCCTGTGCTGCCCGAGCAAACCCCTCAACAACTGGATTTACAAATTCCAAATGTGATGGATTATGTGCTAATGTAATTTTTGCTTTTACTTTATTTTCATTTTGAACTTCCTTCGTAGCACCATAATGGTATTTAACATCACCTGTCCAGCCATAGCTGATTGCCTGTGATCCTTCCGAAGGCATCAATTCTTTATCGGATGTATAATTAAATTCAGAGAATATTTTATCTTGTGGCTTACCCAAAACTTTGGCTAGTACAGCCAAACGACCCCGGTGTGCCATACCCAGCATAATATTTCCAACAGCTTCCTGGGCAACCGAATTAACAATTTCATCAATCATCGGCACCATTACTTCTAAGCCTTCAATCGAAAAACGCTTTTGACCAACGAAAGTCTTTTGCAGAAAATGCTCAAAACCTTCAACGTCCACTAAACGTTTTAAAAGATTTTTTCTTTCTTTATCAGTTGGCTCAATTCTAGCCTTGCCTTCTTCAATTAAATCAAATAACCATTTTCTTTCCTCATGATTATTCACATGATCATATTCAAACGTAATTGTTCCTGTATAATATTTTTTCAGTCTTTCAATTACTTCAAGACCAGTACTCACATCAGATGGTGCTTTTTCCCATAGCCACTTAGCAGGAATATCTCTCAAATCCTGTTCCGTTAAACCATAGTTGCTTGCTTCCAAATAATTTGTTTTCTCGCCTTTATAGCCACCAACCGGATAAATATCCGCATCCGTGTGCCCGTAACGACGAATAGCCTCAACATATTTCAAAGCTGAGGTAAGTTTCTTCATATCCTTTTCTTCAATTCCCTGTGACGCTGCAGCTTGACCTTCTGTTTGATACAGCCAGGAAGGCTCCCCATATGCATCAAACATTTCTTTCAGTGAAGCTTCAACTGTTTCAGCATCTTTTTTGTATATCTCGTACTGCTCTTCAATATACCCCCTGTTAGGACCATAAATCTGTTGCCAAAACTGCTGTGCAGGTTCCCCATTTTGTATCACTTTTGATACCCCCATCGACGTATTCTAGCCGTTAGACTATGTAAACGGTTAGGATTTTAGAATGCTATCCAAATCCCATATATAAATATACCCTATATTATACGGAGTTACAACAACTCTGCTCCAAAAATATAACAATTTTAGCGGTGGAAACCCTTACATTTATCCGTTGTTTAGAGAATTTACTTCTAAAGATGTGTTTCATTTATCCCGAATTTGAAACATTTTTATTCGAGGTTCACAATTCGAGTTAAATTCGTTATAATAGGTGTATCATTTGAGTAAAAATGTCAGTGTTATACATTTAAAGGAGGAGCTTTTATGAAACTGGCTTTAATTATTGGAGTTATCATCACATTCCTAGTATCTATGTTTACATCTGGTTATGAGGCTAAACCGGGAGTGCCTAAAAATAATCAGTAGAAATAAAGTTATCATGAACGAAAATAGCACCTTGATCGTAATTTCGCAGGTTAATC
>DAMDKS010000014.1:67093-93871 GCA_032085455.1 Oceanobacillus sp. | reverse complement strand
AAACGTTCATTGGTCTATTTGTCATGCACAGAATAAGTAGACTGTGAATAGTAACTGATGCAGATTTAATAAAAGGAATCCAGCTGGCAATTGCTTGCTTGTGAGCTAAAAAACAGGCATTGTCAACTTTCCAATAAAACAAAAAGATTACTGGCGGACATGGATGTTCTGGCATAATTAATGATGCACAAATCACCATTTTTAGAACGAAAGAGGCTGGGACATAACTAGCCAAAAATTGAGGTGGCAGGTGCAGGTAAATCGAGCGGGAATTTATAAAAAACGCAATCGTGCGTGGCAAAACTACCTTCACGCGCGGGGTGTCGAACCGTGTGCGACACCCCGCGCATGAAACCTGTTTCTCCGCGCATGAAACCTGTTTCTCCGCGCATGAATCACGAAAACCCGCGCATACATAGTGGTCATGCGCGGCTAAAGCCGTTTTACGCGCGGCTTCCCATGGTTCATGCGCGGTCTTTTGTCGAACGTGCGCGCCTAACTACGTTTCACGCGCGGCAAACCCATGCGCGCCCGCACTCGCACCTTCCCACTCCATAATTTGCTAGGCAGGGCGCCAACGTCTTCTTCTCAGCCTCTTTCTCTAATTGTATAATCATTAACTGGCATTTTCAGTATTTTTTTCTTTTTTGCCCAGCATTTTATTAGCAATTATAATTGCGACAACAACTGCGGTAATACCTCCAGCAAATTTGCCTACAATCATTGGAAAAATCATATCTCTAGCGACCCCTGCCGCAAAGCCTAAATGATCTCCCAGAACAAATGCTGCTGATACAGAGAAAGCAACATTAATTATTTTTCCGCGATTATCCATATCCTTCATCAGGTTAAACATCGCAATATTATTAGCAAGCGTTGCAACCATACCAGCCGCAGATACATCATTCATGCCAAGCATTTTACCCATCTTCATAAGTGGTGTCTTGAAAACTCTTGTAATTACTTCAACCATTACGAAAGCTCCTGCCAACACAATTGCAATGCTTCCCACAATTTGAATCCCTTCTTCCAGTGAGCCAATTCCTGGGATGACGGTAATTCCAGTAAGCACATCGATTATTCCTACTGCTAGACCAATTGTGGCAAGAACCACTACCCCATAGCCAAAAATAGTAAAACCTTTAATCATCTTTTCCGGAATCTTCCATAGACCAAGAATAACAAGTCCTGCTAAAATAATGATTGGAATTAAATTTAAAACAATCATTGTAATCGGGTATCCAGCAACAAGTCCACCAACTAATGCACCAATTGGAATTGTAATAAAACCTGCAAGCATACCCGTTGCCAGGAAGCGCTGGTCCTCCTTTTTAATAATTCCAAGTGAAACAGGAATCGAGAAAACAACCGTTGCTCCCATCATTGAGGCAAGTATCACACCTGAAAACATCGCTGCTTCATCACTAAGTGCCAGCTCCTGGGCAAGTGGCAGTCCTCCCATATCAATTGCAAGCAAACTGCCTGCAAACATTGCTGGATCCGCCCCTAATACCGTATACACTGGCACAACAATTGGACTCAAAATATTAGCTAAAACTGGAGCGAGTACGATAATCCCAACCATTGCAAGCGCGAGGGAGCCGATAGCCATAATCCCTTCTTCAAATTTATCGCCGAGTCCGAGTTTATTTTTAAAGATTTTATCGAGTGCTCCGATTACCATGAAAATGACCATCAGATATATGACAATTTCATTGATTCCCATCTTCTTTCCTCCCGTCTAAAAGTAACTACACATCTTCTGCAATATCAATTGAATCAACCACCCCTACAATGACAGAATCAATTGGCGGTTTCTTATTGCCAAATGCGGATCTTGCACTGCTTCCCCTTGTAACCAGCACCATATCTCCAACTCCTGCACTCGCAAGGTCAACAGCAACGAAGACAGAAGCCATATCTTTTGCAAAATGGGGCTTTACAACTAAAAACTTCAGGCCATTTAAATTTTCATCTTTCCTTGTTGCCCAGACAGAGCCGATTACATTACCGACAATCATGCTTCAGCCTCCTCATTTCGCTGTATTTTCATACGATGCTTTTTCATATAATCTTCCGCCAATGGGGTGATAATACTGTTTCCTGGAATGAAAATACAAGTAACCTCTTTTAAAAATTGCTTCTGTAAATCCATTTCCGTTATGATTTTCTTGTTTATTTCTCCTTCTTTGTTAGAAGAGCTTTTTTCATGATTTTGATTAGAAGAAGTGCATTCATCTCCAGTTACAAAGGAAACACCATATTCTTGCAGCTTTTTAAAGTAGGCTAAATACGTATGATAAAGTGCTTTCGGTGCCGTTTTCTTATAGCTGAAAAATTCCACACCATGCTTAAGAGCAATCACTTCCTTACCTCGAAGCAGATAACGTAAAACACATTCTTCTTCATCGGTTGTACTGTATCCATTTGCAAGATTCGCAAGCATCTTATTGGGAAGCTCTGTAATGATTGCAAGCTTTGTCTCCTTTTCTCCTGCTTCGTTAAATGGAACACATTCGTATTGCGAACAGCATGGGTCGTTCTTCTTCATGCTACCGATGATGACAGCTTGCTCCTGCTTTTCAGTCTGCAGCTGTTTTATAACCTCTTTAAATACCTTATCTACAATTTTTTCAACATCCATTTGCTTCACCCCTTGGTACTTTTTTAATGATTTTTCCTAAAGTACCTTTTTCAAAGCCGCAAGCATTGGCTTCATCAAAATCAATATGCATAAAAGTCCGGTAATTGGGATGGACACGAATCACGACATCGTCAAAGATAAGCTGGCGCTTTCCAAAGACCTTTACTTGAACAATTTCCTTATGCTCAACGTTCATTCGCACGGCATCATCTGGTGAGACATGGATATGGCGCTTTGCAACAATCAGCCCTTCATGAAGCAGGAGCTTGCGGCTGCCATTTACAAGCGTCACACCTGGCGTTCCCGAAATGTCTCCACTTTCACGAACAGGAACTTGCTTGCCAATCGCCACTGCATCTGTTGCGGAAATCTCAACCTGGGAATTTGTTCGCTCTGGTCCAAGGATAACGACATTTTCAAGCTTTCCCTTAGGTCCAACAATCGTCATTCTTTCCTTACAGACAAATTGACCGGGCTGTGAGAGGTCCTTTACTTTTGTTAGCTGATAGCCTTTACCAAATAAATCATCAATTGCTTGTCTGCTTAAATGGATATGTCGTCCAGAAGCTTCAACCTGAACAAAGTCTTCCTCATTTATTACCTTTTTAACTGCCTTCGTTATTGCTTCAACGAGGATGTCCACCTCCATCACCTCTTTTATCCTTTTTATAATCCCCTGTCTTATACTTGAACATCATCACCCAGCAAAGAGAAGACAGACGATTTAATGCTAAAATAATATCGTCCCGTTCTGAGCTGCCATCTTCTTGTTTAAAAGCTTGATAGGCTGCCAATTCGGTTTCCCTCGTAATGGTTCGAATCCCATTTAATAAAGCAATTCCTTCTCCCATTCGATAATCCGGGTAGAAATGTCCAGATTCAAAATATTTTTCCGGGTGATGTGATTTTTCTCTGATTTCTTTTTCTTCCATATTTAATAAACGAAATGCTGTTAATTCCTCACTAAGTACCTCCGCTCGAAGAATGTTCCGGACAAACTCCAGCACCTCCTGCAAATCTTCGGCAAGTGTCATCCATCCTGATTCTGAAACCTTTAACTGTGCTTCTATAATTTTAGCTTCCAATGAATCAAGTTTCCCTCGAAAAATGATGCGTTTATGATCTTTATAAACAAGCAAATTTGAATGCAGTGAGGTCATATGCTCTGGCTTTTCATCAATAAAGCCGCCGTTAATCAGTCGATACTTCATTGGTGCTTCTGCTTGCTTTTGTTTCTTTTCGGGAAAATTCCATGGACGCTCATATTTTTCTTCCTTATTATTTTCTTTATTTCCAGCAAATTCTACAGTGATTTTCTTCTCCTGCAAATAGCTTTTTGCTGATGGGGTAAGAACCGTTCCTTGAGGAAGCTTCAAGATTGGTTCTTGAAGTTTGTCCTTAAGGATCTGACTTCTTAGCATGCCTTCCGTTAATACTGCCACCCTAGTCACTTCCTTTAATAAGCAATTACAAGACACCGTATTGTTTCTATCATCGGTAATTCCTGTATTCTTGCTAAAATAAGATAGAGTACAAGTGCCTCTATCTTATTTTAGTTTCCATTGTTTGCTTATTTGTTATCCTGTGCCTTTGCTTTTGGCAGAATAGATGCTACCTCTGCATGTGGACGTGGGATGACATGGACGGAAATTAGTTCTCCAACTCGATCTGCTGCGGCTGCTCCAGCATCTGTTGCTGCTTTTACTGCTCCTACGTCACCACTGACAAGAACAGTTACAAGTCCTGCTCCAATTTGTTCTTTCCCAACAAGTGTCACGTTTGCTGCCTTTACCATTGCATCTGCCGCTTCAATTGAACCTACTAAACCTTTTGTCTCTACCATACCTAATGCATTTGTATTCGCCATTATAAATTCCTCCTTAAATTTGTTAAAATATATAAATTAATTTTATAAAACCCTAACTCATCACATGAAGCTGTCTTAAGACTTGCTCGACAACTCTTTCTACCATATCTTCATTTAATTCTGCAGAAGAAAGATTTGTGCTGTCATTTTCCCTTGTAATATCATCAAGATCTTTTATTCCAGCTGCGACCCGTTTTATATTTAATAGATTCATTGGACCGACATTATCCGAAGTAGAGCCATTGCCTAAGGCACCACAGCCCAGGGTATAAGCTGGAAGCAGGTTTGTTGTCGCACCAATAGCTCCTAATGTTGCAGATGTATTTACTAGCAAACGAAATACCGGAACCTCCAGTGTAAAGGTGCGAATCACTTCTTCATTCTCGGAATGGACGGTCATCGTATGTCCGGCACCTTCATTTAATAGAATCTCGATTGTGCGATCAAGCACTGCTCTCCAGTCCTTCTCTACATAAAATGCTAGGATTGGGGAGAGCTTTTCTCGAGAAAATGGGACATCCATGCCAACCTTATCTTCCTCTGCAATTAAAACCCTCGTATTCTCTGGTACAAGGATTCCTGCCAAATCTGCTAGAAAAGTAACACTTTTACCAACGATTTGCGGATTCATTGTTCCATTTGGCCGCATAATAAATTTCTCAAGCTTTGCTGCCTCTTCTTTTGACAAGAAGTAAGCATGCTGGCGTTTAAACTCTTCAACTACTGCTGCTTTATGATCTGCTTCAACAATAACAGATTGTTCAGAAGCACAAATCACACCATTATCAAAGGTTTTAGAATCCATAATTCGCTTGACAGCCTGCTGCACATTTGCTGACTTTTCAATAAAGGCTGGACCATTTCCCGGACCAACACCAATTGCTGGCGTTCCAGAGGAATATGCTGCTTTTACCATTGCAGAACCGCCTGTTGCAAGAATAAGTGATACATCGTGATGCTTCATTAGTGTATCTGTCCCTTGTATTGTTGGCATTGTCATGCTTGTAATTGCACCTTCTGGACAGCCTGCTGCTTCGGCTGCTTCAGCTAAAACCTTCGTTGTTTCCAAAATACAGTGTAAGGCACTTGGATGTGGCGAAAAGACAATTGCATTTCCTGCCTTGATTGCGATGAGTGCTTTATTCATTACAGTTGATGTCGGATTTGTTGAAGGAACAAGCGCTGCAATTACCCCCACAGGAACGGCAACTTCAACTATTTTTTCCTGCTCGTCTTCACTAATCACACCAACTGTCTTCATGTCTTTGATTGCCTGATGTACGCCTTGTGATGCAAATAGATTTTTTAATACTTTGTCCTTCACAATTCCAAAGCCCGTATCTTCTACAGCAAGCTTTGCTAGTCGTTCACGATTTTGATATGCTGCTTCAGCCATCGCTTTTACAATCCGATCTATTTCTTCTTGACTAAGCTTTGCTAATTGCTTTTGCGCCTTCTTCGCCTGTCCAATCAATGCTCTGGCTTCATGAATGGACTGTAGATCCTTGTCCATCTCCATCACCTTCATCCTCCCCATCTATTTCTAACAAACGTTTGATTAATTCATCCTTTTTGGCATATTTAATTGCTTTCACGTCTTCCTGCATTGCTTTTCTCTGTCGCACAAGCTTACGCAATTCATTTACGGTCAGCTTTTTTAAATTTTCATGGATGAGTACTTCTTCCACTTGTTTTTCTATAGATTTTTTCTCTTGTATATTTTCCTGTGCCATTTTCTCTTGACTTTGCGCTGACTTTTTTTCTTGCGTCTCTTTTGCAATATCCAATGCTTGTTCTTCCCTTACATCTGGTGTTTCTTCAACTAGTTGATAGGTTTCCTGGTGCATTCTTGGAATAACATGACTCGCAATGAAAACACCTCTTGGCTTCACTGCGTTGCTTCCAGCTTCAACTGCTACCTTGATGGCACCGACATCCCCGGTCAGCTGAACGGTCACCAATCCACCTTTAATTACCTCTGCTTTTATTAAACGAATATTTGCTGCTTTTAGTGCTGTATCTGCCACAATAATAGCTCCTGTAAAGCCTCTCGTTTCAATTAACCCAAGTGCATCCATAATTGACACCTAATATCCTGTTGGATTATCAGCAACTAGATTCACAGCATCTCCAAAGGCGTCACAGGCAGCTTTACATGCTGATTGACTTCCTGTCAGCAGGGCACCAGCAAAGTTTGTTTCTGAAGGAGGGGCATAATAGGTTGCAACCCGCACATCGGCTGCTTTTAATGCTACATCTAATGCATAAATTGCTTCAATCGGCGGCGCAATTAAATACGCAATGGCTTCCCCTTCGCGAATATTCGCTTCCTTGGAAAGGAAGGTTCCTGTACGGGAGATTAAGTGGGCAAAGTAAGCAATGGAGTCATCATCATTTGCGCTAACAAAATAGGCATCGTTTTCTACATAGCTTATCGCTGCATCCAAGCCACTCTTTACTTCCTCCGGATTATTTCCTGCAAGCACACCAATGACTTCACCTGCGAGCTTTGTTGTCGCATTGTCTGCCCCAGCGTACATGGACTCTGCGTAAACAACATCGACATCAGCTTTCTTTGTTGCTTCATCCAGGGCTGCATAGACAACATCATCCACATCACCAGTAATAATCCCTAAGCTCCGCTGATTTGGAGATAACGCAAACTCTTTTGCTAAGTCTGGGCTTACATTGGAAATGAGCTTAACGCCAAGAATTTGACCATAAATTGGATCATGCTTCATCTCTTTTCCTCCATTTCCTTGCACTTTCTTTATTATTTATTCAAATCAAGTCCTGAAGCCTTCTTGTCTATCATTCTTTTAATAATTTCCGCAATATGCGCACCAGCTTCTACTGGTGGTGTTCCACCATCATGAATATTTGAAAATACAGTTCGACGGGCCTCTGGCATATCAACGGTCGGCTTGTACGCAATATAAGCACTCATGGACTCTGCCGTTACAAGTCCTGGTCTTTCTCCAATAAGCAAGCAGACAACATCTGCTTCTGTCACTTCACCAATCACGTCCATGGCAGGTACACGGCAATGCTTTACAAATAAATCATTTTGTACATCCATTCCATGCATTTTTAAGCCTTGTTTAATGGCAGGAAGTGTATCCTCCAGATTCGCTTCAATGGATGCTGAACTCAAACCATCACCAACCATAATTTGCACCTTTGGTGTGCCACAATGTTTTTTAATTCTTCCTTTTTCCTCTTCAGAAAATTGTCTTCCTAAGTCTGGACGGGTTACATATTCATCCTTATCCTTACACACCGTCTGTGTTGGAAACAGATTATTCCTTTCAACAAATGCTTCATCCACATAGGAGAAAACTGCATCCTGTGCTGCTGCGTGATCTGCTTTAAAGCGCAAAGAGGTAGACGTCATATAGCGTGCGCCTGTATGCCACACCCCAATACGGGCAGGAGTTTTATCCTTTAGCTCTAAATATCCTTCTTTATCGTATGGATCTGGAACGAGGAGATCCGTTTTAATATTTACCTCTGTAATATCGGGCAGAAATTCATCTTCGGAAGTCTCAGAAGTATACGCATACTCTGTTTGATCCGCAATTGCAGCTTCTTCCTTTGGCTTCTCTTGAACAGCAACATCACCAACCATTTCCTGCAAAATATTCTCTATGAGTGATTTTAAATCTTTCTCATTTACCATCTATTTTTCCTCCTCACACTAAAAGTTTGGAAGCATCTCCTGCTTGCTTCGTCAAGCATCCCATTTCATCAAGAATATCCATATTCTTCAGCCATTCATCAAATTCCTTAATTGGCTTCAGGTTAAGCAGTTCTCGTAAGGACTGTGCCTCATGATAACCAAGACTTTGATAATTCAGCATGACGTCATCTGCATGTGGAGCTGTGATTAAGAAGTTTACACCAGCCTGGGCAAGCAGTGTTGCAAGAATTTCCATATCATCCTGATCTGCTTTCATATGATTTGTATAACAAACGTCAACACCCATAGAAATACCGGAAAGTTTACCCATAAAATGATCTTCGAGTCCTGCCCGAATGACTTGCTTAGAATCATATAAGTATTCTGGTCCTATAAAACCAACAACTGTATTGACAAGGAAAGGCTCATATCTTTTAGCAAATCCATAGCAACGCGCTTCCAATGTAAGCTGATCGACACCATGATGCGCATTAGAAGAAAGCTCTGCACCTTGCCCAGTTTCGAAATACATTACATTTGGTCCAGCTGCTGTTCCTTCACGCAAGGCAAGATCCCTTGCTTCTTGAATGAGATCTGCACTGATTCCAAAAGCTGTGTTTCCTTTTTCTGATCCGGCAATGGACTGAAAAATAAGGTCTGCTGGCGCCCCCCTGCGAATGGCTTCCATTTGTGTTGTTACATGGGCAAGCACACTAATTTGCGTTGGAATCTGGAATTTATTTTTTACTTCATCGACCTTTTTAAATAGACGTGTGACACTCTCTACCGTGTCATCCACCGGATTAAGCCCAAGAACTGCATCCCCGGCGCCATAGGATAAGCCCTCCAGCAATGAAGCGACAATGCCGTCCGGATTATCCGATGGGTGGTTTGGCTGGAGGCGGGATGAAAGTGTACCTTCCAAGCCGATTGTTGTATTGCAATGAGCGGTAACGATTATTTTACTTGCACCTTTAATGAGATCAAGATTAGACATGAGCTTCGTTACAGCAGCAACCATTTCCGAGGTTAGACCGCGTGATAGTCTTTTGATGTCATTCGTTGTAGTTTCATAGGATAAGATTTTTTCTCTCAGCTCCTGAACGGTCCAATTTTTCATTTCATTGTAAACTTTCTCGTTGACATCATCTTGAATAATTCTAGTTACCTCATCTGTCTCGTAAGGAATTGCCGGGTGATTGCGCAGATCCTCAAGCGTTAGATTTGCTAAAACAACCTTTGCGGCAACACGCTCTTCAGCAGATTCAGCAGCAATCCCTGCCAGAATATCCCCTGACTTTTCTTCATTTGCTTTTGCCATTACTTCGTTGACAGTTTTAAATTGGTACGTTCTTCCAAACAAAATGGTACTCAAAATCATAAAAATCCTCCTTCCAATGGTTGAATACATATATTTTATTAATTAAATACCAAAGTTTTAATGACTACAGGCAGTACCTCTCCCCCGGCTATCGGACGACCGATATCAATGTAATCGCCATCCTCAACATGAATGCTGTCGATGCAGATTACTTCTTTTTCTCTGCCAATCTGTGAAAATAATGTTTGACCGAGTACTTTTGCAATGTCATTTTCAATAATTACAATCAGTGGCAAACCTTGACTGATATAATCTTTCATTCCTAGAGCAATGCCTTCTGCAATCGCAACAATTTCCTTAAAGCTTGTTTTATGCTTTCCAGTAAAAGATATGGCCACCCTTTGGAATTCCTCTTCGTCAACAAACCATTGTAATCTTTCCTGGATCATTTCAGCTAATGTTTCTGGCTCTGCACTTTCAATCTGTTCCTGATTCAGCTTCAGCACTGGAATATTTTTAATTGGAAAATTTTTATCTGTATATGTGATGGTGCTTCCGCTGATTTCTGTTGTATGTGAGCCTGCTCCAACTACTGTCGCGCGAATAAGCTCCTGTGGCTCTGCAAGCTGAAATAGCTTGACTAATGAGGATTTCGCAATTGCGGATCCCAGCATGAGTCCAATATCCCCGTAGCGGAAAAGATCGTCTTCCACCGGATGGTAAACAGCTTCGGCTACACCTCCTGTAAAAGAAATATGTGTAATCTCGTCTACCTCTTTAATGCTTTTATTCGTAATCACCTTTTCGAAATTAACCGATTTGGGCTGAATGCCAACACTTACTTCAAGCAAATGCACCATTTCATCTACAATGGGCTGGAGCAGTTCTTTTGTTGCTGTTTGCCCAACTCCAATTTGCCAGCCACTTCTTTTAATCAAATCTTGGATTTTTTCGGAAATATAGTCGATTTTCTTCGTTTGTTTATTGACTTTAATTAATCTGCCTCCGATATCCAGACAGCCGGTATCAACAACTGATCCCCGCTGTAATACAGCAAGATTGCTCGTACCACCACCAACATCTAAATTGACAATTTTTGCAGCATTTTTCTTAGAAAAGGTATGCATTCCTGCTCCCTTTGCAGCAATAATACTTTCAAGGTCAGGTCCAGCCGTAGCGACAACAAAGTCACCGGCAAAACCACTTAATGCTTGTAATACTTCCTGGGCATTTTCCTTTCGTGCTGTTTCTCCTGTAATAATAACTGCGCCGGTTTGAATACTTTCTTTCTTCACACCTGCCTTTTTGTATTCTGCCTGCACGAATTCCTGGATCAGATCCTGGTTAATTCGTGTATACTCAAATAATGGGGTATCAATAATTTCACTTTTATAAATGACCTGTTTATCGATAATAACGATACGCGGCACATTGAAGGCCGAGGCGACATTTTCAATCGTTAAATTGGAAAAGACTAATTGCGTTGTTGATGTGCCAATATCAATACCTACACTTAATATATTCTCAGCCAACGAATCACCTCCTGTCCTGTTATATACAAATTCTAAAACTGCAATATTTATTAGAAAAAACAAAAAAGCTTAAAGTACAAAAAATGAGCGGACGAATCCAGTTCACTTTATACCTTAAGCTTCATTGCTTTTGGTCTTGCTTACACAGCCTTGTATAAGCAGTTCTTCTTAAAATCGGAAGGTAATGTTCATACCTTCTCTTCGTTTATTAAATTGTATTGTCCCTTTTAGCTTATCTTTAACATACGTTTTCACAATAACAAGCCCTAAACTTTCGCTTTTTAATTTATCTGCTTCAAAACCAATCCCATTGTCCTTCACCGAAATAACGACCTCATTCTTCTCTCTTTGCAAAGAGACAGAGATTTCACCTTTTTCATGGTTAGGGAATGCATGGTTATAACAATTTTGTACGAGTTCATTTACAATTAAAGATACAGATGTGGCTACTTCACTCAGCACGACAATGGATTCCTCTACATCGATTGTCAGCTTAATATGATCCATCAGTGAATAACTCCGGTAAATATTGCTGATGATAAATTTCAGTACATCACTTAATTCCACTTCATCACCAAGCTGGCGGGCAAGGATATCATGGGTCGCTGCAATTGACATAATCCGATTCATATTGTCTGTCAGCAGCTGCTTCGTGTCTGATGAATGAATACGGCGCTTTTCCATTCGCAGTAAGGAAGCAATCGTCTGCAGATTATTTTTTATGCGGTGATGTGTTTCGCGAATGGCATCTGTTTTAGAAATAATTTCCGCTTCTTTATCCTTAAGCGGCGTAATATCTCTTAAAATAATAGCAAATTTCAGTTTATCATCATCAAGCAAAATCCGTTTGAAGAGAAAGTACTTTTCTCCCAGTTTTATTTCTGTGTTAAATTCTTCATCGTCCTTCAAAATTAGCTTACTATACGAAATTTGGTCACCAAATAACTGATTGTAATGCACATTTTCACCTGATAGATTATCCGAAAAACTATCCGCCTTATCATTTTGAAAAATCATTTTCCCTGTTATATCAAAGAAATAGATGACATCATCGATATAATTATTTAATCTCGCAGTCATAATCATGTAGTCATCTTGCTCTTCATCTTCCTGCTGCTGCATCTCACTAAATGGTCTTTCTGTAATAAACACACCAAGTGTCTTATCCTTATCTTTTATCGGGTAAATATCCTGTCTGACAAATACCTTTTCCTGTGTAAAAGCTTTATACCCTGTCAGCTTATTGCCGCTGCGATTTACCGCCCAGACACCGGGCTCATTCATTTTTAATGCTGGCTGTGCAACTGGTGATTGTTTATAGAGTGACGCTTTTGTAGTTGGAAATACATGATAGACGACAATGGATGCGGTACTGTCTCTTAATGGGACATCAATAAAAATATCACAATCAAAGATTTCAGCCACTTCATCTAATGCATAGGCCTTGCGCTGAATTATTTCAATTTCAAACTCCGTCATATTCGTGTATTTCCTGCAAAGTTTCACGATATTCTGTTTATCATTCATAAACAATCATAACTGTACGAGCAATTTCGCTGATTGAGCTGCGGCGGTCCATGCTCATTTTCCTTAGCATCTGATAAGCTTCCTTCTCATCCAGTTTTTTCTCCTTCATCAATAAGCCCTTTGCGATATCAATCACTTTACGATCCTCTAGCTTTTGCGATACTTCTTGCACTTGCTTCTCAAGAGAACGGACTTCATTAGCCTTTGAGATACACACTTCTATTGTAGGGATAAAGGATTTTTCATCCAGCGGCTTCACTAGATAACCCAATGCCCCAACTTCTTTCGCATTTTTAATAAATTCCTCATCATAGAAAGCGCTTAACAGCAAGATGCCTCCTGCTAATTGGTCATGCATGATTTTCTTGCTTGCCTTTAATCCATCGAGGGTTGGCATCTTAATATCCATAATGACCAGATCAGGATGACTATCCTTACACACATCAATTGCTTCAAATCCATCTGAGGCCTGCCCCACAACATTGTAGCCAGCTTCCTCTAAAAGCTCTTCAATATCCATTTTTGTAATAGGTTCATCGTCGACTATCACAATATTATTAGCCATTATCATTCTCCTCAACTTTTTAATGATTCAACAAGTGCTTGCATGCCTTCACCTGTCACTGTAGAAACCGGATAAACCTTTTCAGCACCAGCTAAAAGTAAATATTCCTTCGCTTGTTGGATCTGCCCCTCCTTTTCTGCTAAATCTATTTTTGTGACTATCCCAAAGATGGGCTTTGGAAAAATTGAGCCAAATGTTGGCGGGAATGTACTTTGACCTTCTGTACAGTCCTGAATAAAACCAATATAATCTGCATCTGCTGAAGTATTAATTAATGCACTATAATAAAAACGATTTTCTAAGTATTCCCCTGGTGTATCAATCGCAAAATCAAAAAAGTCTACTGCCTGGGTTTTTTTATATTTCATCTCTTCCCCATGGAGCCATTGGCAAATGGTTGTCTTTCCGCTTCCGGACTTCCCAATTAGAATAATTTTCTTCATTTTTTATGTCCTCGTAATAAGTGGCACTGAGAAGTGCAAAATTTCAGAAAGTCTGGCAATAACTTCCTTCAGCGCATTCTCCACTGATGAAACATCGCCTGTAATAACAACGGAACCGCTGAAACGATCGACAAATCCAATTTCCACATCTCCAGACTTTGTCGAAATATCGGCAGCGATAATCGAAGCTTCACTTGGAGTAATCGTTAAAATACCGATAGCACTCCGGCCAGTTCCAGAAAGCCCAAGCTTCTTGTACAAATCCTCATTGGGGTTAGCAATTAAATGTGCGAGTGTAATCTGTTTCCCCGGTACGTACTCCTGAATTGTTCTTTCGATATTTTTCTCCGTCACATGCCATCATCCTTATTTTTCACTTAAAAAATACAATAAGAGACCTCAGAAAAAGACATATTCCTTTTCCAAAGCCCCTTTGCTTTGTTAATCATTTATTTTGGATAGGCACACCATTGTGCTTCTTGTAATCTATTATATAGTTGGAAGCAATTTCGTGCAAGTCTTACTATAAGAAAAATATAATATTTTGTCAATTTCAAGTATAGCTTATCAGAATTTCTTAATTTTTTAATACTATTGGCAGTTCGTGTCGCGGGAATCGTATAGGCTATATCTGCTGCAGCATTTATTCGCCATATTTCCTAGAGAATCGCCTTTAAAATTTGTACAATATCCGCTTCAATTGGCTTGCGCGGATTTGTGGCAGTACAGCGATCTGCTATGGCTGACTTTGCGAGCTGCTCTATCGTTTCATTATCAGCTGAAAGAGCATATCCCTTTAGATCCTTTGGCATGTCAAGCTGCGTGGCCAGCTTTTTAATTTCACGCATCAAACTGCGGGTGCCACTAGCTGGCGTGGATGCTGGAAGACCAAGGATTTGTGCAATTTCCTGATATTTTTCTGCTGCCGGCTGTAAATTTTTACTGTTATAGCCTTGAATACCTGCATTGTAGGCAATAACATGCGGCAGAAGTATTGTATTTAAGCGTCCATGCGCAATATGAAACCTTGCTCCAGATGCATGAGCCATACTGTGATTTATTCCCAATCCTGCAGTATTGAATGCAATTCCTGCTAAAGTTGAAGCATGGTGCACTTTTTCCCGGGCCATTATATTGCTGCCATCCTTATAGGCTGTTTCAAGGTAGGTAAAAATGAAGCGAATTGCCTTTTCTGCTAATGCATCTGTAAAATCATTCGCATGAAGCGCAACAATCGCTTCAATTGCGTGGGTTAGTGCATCCATTCCCGTATCTGCAGTAATTTCCTTTGGTACGGTTTTTACGAGATTTGTATCAAGTATAGCTGTATCAGGCACTAAATCATCCGATACAAGCGGATACTTTATCTCTTTTTCATTATCAGTAATTACCGAAAATGCAGTTACCTCTGAGCCTGTTCCGCTTGTTGTCGGTACTGCAATCAGCTCTGGCATCTCTCCTTGATATACTTTATAAGCAAATTTCTTCATCGCCTTGGCTGCATCAATGGCAGATCCCCCACCAACAGCAAGAATAATATCCGGACGAAAGGCACCCATTTTTGATACACCTGCAACAACGTTTTCAATTGGCGGGTCAGGAATAATCTCGCTAAATAACTGCCATTCATTATTCCCTTTCGATAATCGTGCTTCGATTTCAGCAATCATACCTGATTCAATAATAAATGGATCGGTAACAATAAAAATACGTTTACCATTAAGCTGCATTAAATAGTCCAGGGCATTCTCTCCTGAATAAATAACTGTTTTAAAGGAAATCTTCTTCATCTTCCTTTCCCTCCCGTAGAGTGATTAAAACAAATCACAAAAAAAGGCTTTACAAAAGGACAGCCCTCTTGTAAAGCCTCATTGCTCCTGAGATACACGACATTGTGTTATCCCAACTATACTACGAAGCGATTTCAGTGTCAATTCTGATTAATTAACGGGGAAGTCAATATCTCAGCTTACACGTGACAATCTTGAAATCCTTTGCGTATATTGAAATCATCTCTACCATCTGATAGGGATGATCTTGATTAGTTACGCCTTTGTAACTAATCTATTTATAAGAAAAGTTACACCATTGTAACCTTTCAAGCGAAATGGAAGCTGCTGGCAATCGCAGCAAAAAGCTCTCACCCCAGTAAAAGGATGAGAGCATAATAAAGCCCATTCAAAATGAGTTCTGTTATCCTGCACACCTTTTCCTGGAAGGTAAATTTGCATCTTATCTTGGCAAGTCTCCTGACTCATGGACATCTATTCTCTCTGCCTTCCCAGTCAATACCAGTGGCATATAGGAGAGAAGCTTCCAATTACAGTGGCCGGACCGCTCAGGAATTTCACCTGATTCCTTTTTAATCATTTAAAATGAATAAATGAACCAAAATAAATATGAAATAATTCTATTACTGCTAGTATATACCAAAAAGATGAAAAAGAAAAGCTGGCAGAAAAAATTTTATATTTTAATTGTGTGAAAAAGTCTTCCCCCAAGCCGGATAACCTCTGTGCTTTGTTCCGCGCCAAACGCAATGATAAAGCAAGTGGCAGGTCCAGCACTTGCATGAAGATGGAGGTCACATTCAAGTTCTGCTTTTCTGCCCGTCCATTTATAAAATGTCTCAGCTATCCCCTTAGAGCCTGCGGGTACAACACCCCTCACTCCTGGTGCTTTCATAAATTGCTTGAGGAGTGATATACTCGGAATTTCCTGGCTATTTTCCAAAACTTCTTGCCCGACAAAGGGTTTGCCGATGACAGCGAAGCATTCATTTCCTTTCCATTCGTATACAGCCCTTCTTTTTCTTGTTCCGACAATTGTCAGCCCAAAAGCTGATTGCAGACTGGAAAAATTACTTTCCGTGCTGCCTGTTACGGGCACATCAGTAAATCCCGCCTCTGTAAGCACTTCACGAACACCTGCCTCATAGGCATGCCAGGCATTTTCGTCTGTAAAGTTTTGCATAATCACAGCTTGTGGCTTGGCATATGCTGCAAGGCATTCCATTAACGCCACACTGCAAGCAAATTTCCCCACAATTTGATTGGGAGCCCTTACATTATCAGCTGCTTTTTCTCCAATGGTTCCACTATTATCCGCCGTTATCACCAATTCCATATCCATTTGAAGCGGCAAAATGACAGCATTTGTCATCGTCTCATTTACTTTTTCTTATTACTGCCGCGAAAAACTCTGGCACTGCGTTCATATTCTACATCAGAAATCTTTAAACGTGCATTGACAACACGCGCTGTGGCAAAAAAGTAATCGGAAAGGCGATTCATATATTTTAATGGAATTGGATTGATTTCCTCTACATTGTTATATAGTGAAACAATTTGTCTTTCTGCTCTTCTTGCAACCGTGCGTGCTACATGCAGAGCTGCTGCGGCTTCCGATCCGCCTGGTAAAATAAAGCGTTCAAGCTCTGGCGCTTCATCAATCAAACTATCCATACGTTCCTCTAAATACGTAATCATATCTTCTGAAAGCTCATATGGACGTTCTTTTTTAGAAACATTGGAGAGTTCTGTCCCACAATCAAATAGTTCATGTTGAATTTTCTCGAGGTCTTGAATAATATCCTTAAATAATTCCTTATCCAAATAGGAAATAGCTAAGCCAACAAATGAATTGGTCTCATCAATCGAACCATACGCCTCAACACGAATATCATCCTTACTTGCCCTGCCGCCAATTAAAGCTGTTTGACCTTTGTCACCTGTTCTAGTATAAAGTCTCATTTCTCCCTCTCCTTTTCATTTTTTAGTGTCTCTGCAATACCATACCAAATTCTATCTACACGTTCAGCACGTAAAGCAACTTTTTGATATAGCCAGCCTGTTACATCACGCTGCAGTCGTGCAGTTTTTTCAGTTGGAACAATTCCTTTTGTAATATCGGTTCCAATTAAGACAAGCAGATGTTCTGCCGCTTGTTGCTCCCACTCTAACCATAGCTCAAGCTTTACTATGTTTCTATTTAAAAGTATATCAGCTGAAAGCTCAAGGTCAATTTCTTTCTGTACCCAGGATTCAATCCCTTCTAAAATGACAATACTCGCGAGTCCTTCCGCTGGTGCTGGCCAGCTGTTACATTCATATGCCGAAAACCAGACCGTATTTTCCGGATAACGCTGTTTTACCCATTTTCTCTTGCCATTAAAGGCACCTCCTGAAACGAAATGCATTTTGACCCATCCTTCCAATTGTCAATTTCCCATATTAAACGAATACCTGTATCATGCAGGACATTCCATTCAAAAAACTGTTTCTTCTCTGTTGTTAATGCCATTAATAAACAACGTATTACTCCACCATGCGCTACAAGCAGAATATTGTTACGCTTCTGCTGTAATGTATCCTCTCGTAATTGCTGGAAGCCCGCATTAATTCTTCCTTTCATTGCTTGAAAGTCTTCCCCTTTAGGCGGCTGGCTGTTTTCCGGAGCAGAAATCCATGCACGGTAATTAGCATCATCTTTTAAATCCTCATAGGTTTTCATTTCCCACTCTCCAAAGTTCATTTCACGGAATGCTTTTGTTTTCAGACACTTCAGATGGGGACAGAGAATTTCTGCCGTTTGCTTTGCACGCAGTAAGTCACTTGTCACGCAATAATCAAATTCCTGACCAAAATACGGCATCGCTTTTAATTTCCGCTTTTCCGTTTCAAGCAAGGGAATATCCGTCCAGCCAAGATATCTTTTCTCCAGATTCGCCTTTGTTAAACCATGGCGTAGGAGCGTAACAGCAACAATGTCAGCCATAACAATAACTCCATCCCTTCAGAACTAGCACCTAACGTATCACCCGATATTCCATTGAAATTTCGCTTAATAAATCCAGCAATGAGAAAACTGGCCACCATAAATACGGATACAAAAATTAAATATGACAAGATAAATGGGATATGGAACCAGGCAAGCAAACCGCCTGCAAGTAAAATATAAAAAGTATAAAAAGCCAAGTAATGCTTACTCTCACCCTGTCGAAAAAAACTGGCCATACCCTCTTTACGCGCAAGGGGCAAGCTTTGTAAATAAATGCCGAGCACTGTTTTTCCGAAGAAAGGGATGAGCACAATAAAAAGATATACTGCTGCATTTACTTGCTGAATCATTTCATACAAAACAACAAATCTTATAAATAAAAATACAATCACAGATAATACGCCAAAAGCCCCGACCCGTGAGTCTTTCATAATCTCAAGTCTTTTTCCAGAATCCTTATAAGAAAAATAGGCATCACTTGCATCAATCCAGCCATCCAAATGGATACCACCCGAAAGCATAATCAACAGCAGCCAGAGCAGCAATGTAATAAATAAATTGGAAAGTGGGGTAAAGCTCACTAAGAAATATAAAAATCCAGCGTAAATTCCCCCTTGAATCAGTCCAAGTATAGGAAAGGTTTGCAGCGCGTACTTTAATTGCCGTTTTTCAAGAGAAAGCTGCTTATGAATCGGTATACTTGTAAAAAACTGCAGATTAATGAGAATTCCTGTAAAAAATAAACGAATCCTTGGAAGCATCAGCAGTCCCCCTCCATTATTTCTATTAATTTCGCTATATCTGCATTCGCTTCAAAGTGGGCAGCAAGCTTCTCATATTCCACCTCTTTATTAGATAAATCCAGTTCGTCTGGCTGAGGTCTCCCGTAAAGACTGTCCTCTTCTTCAAGCTGATGCTCGATATAAGGAATGACGCCAAGCACTGGGAGCTTCGTATAATTTTCAATCCATGTCATTCCATCGGCAAAAAGTGCTGGATCCCCAATGAATTTATTAATAATAATCCCTTTTACACGTGCACGCTCTTTTTCCGTCAGCAATGCTAATGTACCAGCAATACTTGCAAATATGCCCCCTCTTTCAATATCAGCCACTAAAAGAACAGGGACATCTGCAAGGGCTGCAATAGCCATATTCGCTAAATCACGTTCTCTTAGATTCATCTCAACCGGACTGCCAGCCCCTTCCATGATAACAAAATCACTATTTTCCCCGGCAGTTATCAATGCCTCCTGAATCACAGATAATGCTTTTTCATAATAAAGCTCTTTAAAGCTTGTACCAGAGATAACACCAAGTGATTTTCCCAGAAGAAAAACCTCTGTTTGCATGCTTCCCATCGGCTTTAATAATACAGGATTCATCCAAGCTTCAGCTGGTCGCTCTGCTGCTTCTGCTTGTTCAAATTGCGAAATGCCAATTTTCTTTCCAAAAGCAAGACTTGCCGTATGACTCGACATATTCTGTGCCTTAAAAGGGGCAATCTGAAATCCGCGCTTCGTAAGCATTCGACAAATTGCAGTTGTAAGAACACTTTTCCCAACATTAGAAGCCGTTCCCTGAATCATTATTCCTTTCATTCCAATCGTCCCTTCTTCCTAATTGGTATGCCGCTTTCTACTAAAACAGCAGTGTCAGCCTTTGCAATAATTTGTTGATGAACATTCCCTAATATAACTTGATACTCTCGTGTAAATGCGTCAGAATATGGCATGTCCTGCAGCACTTCATTCGAAACAATGATCAGCTCGTCTGCGTATGTTGAAAGCGTAGAGACATCCTCCATCACAAGCTGTAAAACTTCTGCCGAGCTACTGATTTTTTCCTGAAATAAATAGTTATTAACAAGTGTCGTCACACAATCCAGTAAAATAACATCCTGTTTCGTGAATCGCTGAGCAATATGCTTTATCTTTGTCGGCTGCTCCCATGTATTCCAGAGAAATCCAGATTGTTCCCTGTCCCGCTGATGCCGCTTAATTCTTTCCTGCATTTCGCGGTCAAACGGAATACCACAAGCAATATAATGTAAATTTTTCGCCAGCAGGTTGCCATGTTTAATCGCGATGCGCTCAGCAAAAGCACTTTTTCCACTGCGGACACCACCAGTAATAAAAATTAATTTTCCTGTTTCCATGCAGCCAAAGCCTCCATTAGAAGATTATTTTCTGCTGTCTGTTTAATTGCTGCCCGAAGCCACTTCCCTTTAATACCAGGGAAGTTTTCCGTGTGCCTAAGTACGATTCCTTGCTCGAGCAAATCATGAAATAATTTTTCCTGACCTGACATTGCAGGGTCCCGCAGTAAATAAAAGTTCAATTGCGACGGACTATGTTCAAAGCCCAGCTCCTCCAGTTTCTTGAAGAGTCTCATTCTCTCTTTGGAAATATAGCTTTGTGTTGTGGCCACATGTTCTTTGTCCTTCAAGCAAGCAACCCCTGCTTTCATCGCTAACGCATTTACGCTCCAATGCGGCTGTGTTTTGCCAATTTGCTGCAGCAGCGCAGGATTTCCAGCAAGAAAGCCCAAGCGTAAACCAGCAATACAGTACATTTTCGTTAATGAACGGATAATGACGAGATGCTCTGTGTTTTGCACTTCCTGTATAAAGGTCACTGGTTCTTGCAAAAAATCATAAAAAGCCTCATCGATGATACAAAGTGTATTCGTGCTTGCGCATGCTGTGATTAGTGCCTCTACTGCCTCGCTTTCGTAATGCACACCAGTGGGGTTATTCGGGTTGCAAAGAAAAACAGCTGCAACGTCCCAAAGCTCTTTTTCCAGCTCTTGAAGCTGCAATTTCCAGTCTGGCGCAGAGAGAACAACCTGCACAATTTCACAGCCTTCATTTTTACAGGCTGTTTCATATTCTGAAAAAGCAGGATGAATAACAGCAACCTTCCTGCCAGCCAAATATCTTGCAAGCAAAGTAATCATTTCTGCCGCTCCATTTCCCGCAAGTAAATGGGTGATCGGTATATTTTCTTTTTCCGCCAGTTGCTCAAGGAGTATGTTCGTATATGGGTCTGGATAATCGTTTATTAGGGTAAACCACTGTCCCCATTTTTCCTGAAGCTTGACTGGCGTGCCTAATGGATTTAAGTTCACACTAAAGTCACTTACCTTCTCAGGCCGTTCCAGATGTAAAGATTCATATAAATGTTTTGTGTTAGAACCATGCGATGGCAACTGCAAAAATGCCACCTCCAATCCATAAAAAAAGCGTAAAGGCAAATACTGCCTGCTTCATTAGCTTAATTGTATATAAAATATCATGTACTGCTAGTTTCCGCTCAGCCTTTCCCATATAAGCGCGCACAGAACGAACACCTTGATAGTAGTTCACTCCGCCCAGCTGAACTCCCAGGATAAGAGCGACTGCGGCTTCCAAAAAACCACTGTTCGGACTTGCATGTTTTTTGGCTTCGATCCACCAGTGCTTGATGGCCGTTTTTTTCTTGAAGTTGGGTATGCGATTTGCAAGCATCATGAGAAAGCCGGTAATGCGACTGGGAATCCAATTCAGCACATCATCAAACTTGGCAGCAGCCCATCCGAAGTCCTGATAACGCGCATTTTTATAACCGACCATTGAATCACATGTATTCACCACACGATAAACCATGGCAAGAGGAGCACCGCCAATAACCGCCCAGAAAAGCGGAGAAGTAATACCATCTCCAATGCTTTCGGCAACGGTCTCTACCGTAGCCCGCGTAATGCCTTCTTTATCAAGATTTGCGGTATCCCTTCCTACAATCATCGAAACCGCATCACGTGCCTTTTCCAACTTGCCATCAGATAGAGGATGATAAACACGTAATGCGGCTGTTGCTAAATCCTTCTGCGCAATTGCTGTTGCAATCATAAATGCCTCCATCACTATACCTGCCACGACATGCAGCTGATAAGCACCCCAGCTGATGCATAGTACAACAGCAAAGGCAGTTACCGACACAATGATGACGAGCAGCGCGCCTTTCCATTTCCTATGATTTCCACGATTGAGATACTGGTCAAGCTTTGCAATAAACGTTCCCATCCAACGCACGGGATGTGGCCAATTGGGCGGATCACCAACAATACGGTCAATGATTAAAGCGAGCGTCATACTAATTAAATGATGAATGACCATGCTTTTCCTTCCTCTTAAAATAATGCAGGATAGATTGTTTCATTTCCTGGTAAACTGCCCTGCCAATAAGATGCCCAAGCTCTGTAGCGGTTCCCGCATAGGAAAGCTCCTTTCCTTGCTGTGTTGCCGCTACTAATATACTGTCTGTTGATGTTCCGGTTGCTTGCGTCTTTGTCAGCGAATCACTGATATTTAAATCACGCAGTACTTGAGCCTTGGCCTCTGTCGCAGTGATTATCGACTGAATAAACGCTTCATCAGTTAATTTGCCATTTACGAAAATCCATGTATTAATAGTTCCTGGTTTTACTGGTCCAGCAATTGGCGATTTTGCTCGCGTACTATCGACTGCATTTCCAACCCCCGCTGTTACAACAACTAAAGCGGAAAAACCATCGCCTGTATACATATTAAAGCTTTTATCTTCCAAGCATACTGCCGTCATCATGCCCACCGTCTGCGAAGGATTTAAACCATTATCTGTTAAATAATCACGCATTTCCTGCCTATGATCCATGCAATTATAATTTTCATCTACACGGCGATTTACAAAATGACTATACCAGCCAAATCCAGCTCCAACTACACCTGAGGATACTGTTTTTAACGGCTGATTGGACTGGAGCATAATTTGGTCTGAATGAAATGACAGTAAAGACGGTTCAATCTTCATCGGCTTTTCCTCTCTCTCATTCTTTTTACCAGGCATTAAATGAAGCTGTGGTTTTGCTATTTCTGCGTGCGGCTGCTTAATAACTTCTGTATGATATACTTGATTAATCAGCTCTTCAGAGAGCACATCATTTGGATTTGCAATTGCTTGCGTTTCTCCTTTATTCATTAACAGCAGCCGATCACAATAAAGACTCGCAAGATTCAGGTCATGCAAAATCGCAACAACAGTTAAGCCCTCTTTCTTTGCACTCATGCGTAATAAATCAAGTAATTCCTTTTGATAAGCTAAATCTAAATGGTTCGTTGGTTCATCCAGCAAGAGAATCTCCGGCTGCTGTACCAAAGCTTGTGCTAAAAAAATTCTTTGCTGCTCTCCTCCAGAATGTTCCATTACAGAGTCATCCTGAAAATGGCTAATATTTGTTTGCCGCAAAACTTCTTGAACAATTTCCTCATCTTCATCCGTCCAGGACTGAAATAAACCACGATGATGGGCATACCTTCCAAGTGATACCGTTTCCTTCACTGTATAAGGAAAAACCTGCGGTGATAATTGCGGCAAAACAGCTATTTTCTTTGCCAGCTGTTTTTTTGTCAAATCTGCAATACTTTTATCCCCTACTTTAACTGTTCCTTGCTCAAGCTCCAACAGACCGCTAATCATTTTGATTAACGTTGTTTTTCCACTGCCATTTGGTCCTAAAATCCCGAAAAACTCACCTTTTTCAACAGATAGGCTTATATTTTTTACAATTTCCTGACCATCATAACCACCAGATATGTTTTTTATTGTCAGCATCTTGATCGCCTCAGCTTCCTTTTCTCTGTTTAATTAATATGATTGCAAACACAGGCGCGCCCACTAATGCGGTAATCACTCCAACAGGGAGAACCTGGGGTGAGATAATTGTTCGAGACAGCAAATCCGTTAAGACAAGAAAGCCTGCACCAGTAATAATTGATAATGGCAAAAGGTGAATGTGATCTGGTCCCCATAATCTTCTTGTTAAATGCGGGATGACTAAACCAACAAAACCAATCGTACCCGAAACTGCAACTGCTGCACCTGTTAAAATCGAACCAGCAACCAAAATAAGCATTTTCCTTTTTCCAACATCAACACCAAGATGCTGCGCGCGTTCTTCTCCAAGTGACATTGCATTTAGTTCTCTGGTATTCATTAATAACAGTAAACCGCCAATAATTAAAAATGGCAGTATCACTCCAACATATCTCCAGCCACGCATCGATACACTGCCAAGCAGCCAGCCGATAATTTGCTGCAATTCCTCTCCCGTTAAAGCAATGATTAAAGAAATAATCGAACCTAAAAAAGAACTGAATATTATTCCTGTTAAAATAATCGATTCCACTCGCATCGTCCGGTCGACCTTTTTCGCAAAAAAGAGAACGAGCAAAACCGTTGCTAAGGCTGTCATAATACTAAGGAATGGCAACGTATATAATCCAAGAAAGGGAATGGAAATATTAAAAAATAATGTCGATACTGCTCCAACTGATGCTCCAGAAGACACGCCCAAAATATATGGATCTGCCAAGGGATTTCGCAATAGACCTTGGAAGGCCGCTCCCGCAATCGCAAGAGAGGCCCCCACAAGTCCTGCCAGGATTACCCGTGGCAACCGTATATCATAAACAATGCTTACATACATTGGATCAACATGATTTCCAATTGGAAGATGAAATATTTCTGACCCAATAATTTTAATAATATCAGGAATAGGAACTGACACACTGCCCACAGATATCGCAATTAATGTTGCCCCTATTAAAAACGCAATGGAGATGGTATATTTAAACCAATTATTCTTCATCAAAAAGCTCCGGATAAACTACCTCTGCCACACTTCTGGCACCTTCCACCAGACGAGGCGCTGGGCGAGATACTATATCGGAATCGACATCATAAATTCGTTCATTTGCCACAGCATCAACTGCTTCAAATCCGTCTCTGGAAGTAACCTCTCCAATTGGATCCTCTACATATGAGCCATATGTGGTAATCATTACATCCGGGTTTAGCTCTACAATTGCTTCAGGGTCCATAGCAACCCAGCCGTCCTGGTCACCGGAAGCATTCTCTGCATTGATTACTTCCAGCAATTCATCAAGAAATGTATTTTGTCCAGCCGTAAAGATATCTGGTGATGGTGAGATTTCAAAAAATACAGATTGACGGTCTTCTCCTGAAACTGCTGAAGTAATTTCTTCTAACTCTGCAAATCCATCTTTCATTTCAGTAACTATTTGCTCCGCTTCTTCTGCAGCTCCTGTTACTTGTCCAATATTCTCGATTGTTTCATATGTAGTAGCAATATCTGTTGCATCTTCAACTACAAACACTTCAATGCCAGCATCGTCTAATTGCTGGAATGCTTCCTGCCCTGCTTCTACGCCAGATTCATGAGCTAAGACTACATCTGGATCAAGGCTGATGATAATTTCCACATTAAATTCCATACCGCCAATTTCCTCAATATCCTCTACTTCCTCTGGATAGTTATCATGTTCAGATACACCGACAACTTTGTCACCCTGACCTAAAGCAAAAACAATTTCCGTATTGCTTGGAACTAATGTTACAATTCGCTCCGGTTCTTTCTCAAATGTAATTTCTTTCCCTGTCGCATCTGTTAGTGTTAACGGATAGGCTGCTTCATCATTTGCATCCTCTGAGACAGATTCTTCACTTGCTGCATCTTCATTTTGTGCTGCATCCTCTGTTCCATCATTTCCATCACTGCAGCCAATCAGAAATCCCAGCAGTAATGCTAATAACAATGTTTGCAATAACTTTTTCATTTTCTTTTCCTCCTTCTATTTTGCTTTGAAGCTTCGTGCTGACGCTATTCATGAAAGAATTTCTAAAAAGACAAAAAACATCTCCACGATAAATGAAGATGTTCGAAAGATTAATAATCAAATCTATTTACCTTACTATCCTCGTAGAATTGGCGTTAGCTTAAAGATAGGCAGGTTTCCTGGCTCTTGCTCATTGCTCACAGACCCTTCCCGTACTTTTTCGTACAGTGGTTATTTCTGCTCGCTCACAATTACAGTGGCGGGACCGCGCTGGAATTTCACCAGCTTCCTCTTTTAAATCCTATCCTTACTTTTATTAAATTGTTTAGGGACTATACTAACATACTACAACTTTTTACAAGGAAAGTCACCTTTCGATTACCAGATACATTCACCATGTGAATAATTATTCATTTATTGTTCAAGAAATCTCCTTAAATTTTAGTATATTAAATAGATAGGTATTGATATATAAACATTACATTCATTCTCCTCTTCTATATTAATCTTCTTCCGATTGACTTTTTTGTTCAGTACATCACTTTTAAGCGTGAAGGGAATCTCTCGTGCAATTTCTCTCATTTCCATTGATTTTTGAACGGGAGAGCGCTTCTCTCGTGCAATTTTTCTCATTTCCATTGATTTCTGCACGTGAGAACGTCTCTCTCGTGCAATTTTTCTCATTTCCATTGATTTTTGAACGGGAGAACGCTTCTCTCGTGCAATTTTTCTCATTTCCATTGATTTTTGAACGGGAGAACGCTTCTC
>DAMDKS010000014.1:0-66993 GCA_032085455.1 Oceanobacillus sp. | reverse complement strand
TCGTGCAATTTTTCTCATTTCCATTGATTTTTGAGCGGGAGAACACTTCTCTCGTGCAATTTTTCTCATTTCCATTGATTTTTGAACGTGAGAACACTTCTCTCGTGCAATTTCTCTCATTTCCATTGATTTTTGAACGTGAGAACACTTCTCTCGTACAATTTTTCTCATTTCCATTGATTTTTGAACGGGAGAACGCTTCTCTTATAGAAGTTTTCCGTGGGTGATTAGTGGGAAAAAATAACAACGTACAACAAAACAGGGCGTGGTGCCTACACCTTTTCCATGTGGCACCAACGCCTGCCTTTTTATTTAATTTGACGCACGCAGATTTCTAGACCCACCGCGTCGTAATCGTTTTCTGTCTTGTATAAAAATTTAATCCATCTTTTCCGTTTGCATGAAGGTCTCCATAAAAAGAATCTTTCCATCCAGAAAACGGGAAGAATGCCATCGGTGCTGGTACACCAATATTTACACCTAGCATACCTGCATCAATTTTTTCTCGGAACTGACGCACATTGCCGCCATCCTTTGTAAAAATACAAGCCCCATTTGCAAATCGGGATTGGTTCGTTAAAGCAATGGCTTCATCCAAATCCTTTATTCTCGCAATCGATAAGACAGGTGCAAAAATTTCATCTTGCCAGATTTTCATTTCTGAGGTAACATTGTCAAAAATCGTGGGACCAACAAAATATCCCTTTTGTTGAACTGCTTCATCTTCCCTGCCATCGCGAATTAACTTCGCTCCTTCTTTTTCTCCAGTTGCAATATAATCAAGTGTTCTTTTTTTATGTTGCTCACGAATAACTGGACCTAAGAAAATTCCTTCGTCTAATCCGTTGCCAATCCGAATTTCATCCGATTTTTTTGTCAACAGTGAAATAAACTCATCTGCAATTGATTCTTCCACCGCTACAACGGATGCTGCCATGCAACGTTCACCCGCGGAACCAAATGCGGCATTCATAATTTGTGTGGTTGCGTTATCTAGATTGGCATCACTTAATACGATAGAATGATTTTTCGCACCAGATAGTGCCTGTACACGTTTTAAGTTATCTGTTCCACGTTTATAAACATACTCCGCCACTGGTTGCGATCCAACGAAAGAAATGGCTGCTATCTTTTCATGATCTAATAAACCATTTACAACATCATGCGCTCCGTGAACGATATTAAATACCCCTTCCGGTAAACCAGCTTCCTCTAGTAACTCTGCTAATCGATTTGCTAAAAGTGGTGTACGCTCGGATGGCTTTAATACAAACGTATTTCCAGTAGCAATGGCTATTGGAAACATCCAACACGGCACCATCATCGGAAAGTTAAATGGAGAAATGCCTCCAATAACACCAATCGGATAACGATATACTCCTGATTCGAGTCCAGATGCAATCGATGAAAGTTGATCGCCCATCATTAATGATGGAGCACCTGCGGCAAATTCTACATTCTCAATTCCACGTTGTACTTCGCCATATGCTTCATTATAACTTTTTCCATTTTCAATCGTTATGATTTTTGCTAACTCTTCCCAATTGTCTACCAGTAATTGCTGATATTTAAATAGAATTCGAGCACGTCTAGGTACCGCTACATCTCTCCAAGTTTCAAATGCTTTACTAGCAGTCTCTATTGCATCGTCCACGTCCTCTTTTGATGAAAGTGGTACATTTGCAATTACTTCTCCCGTAGCTGGATTGTATACGGCCTCTTCCTGTTTCGTTTTTGCATCAATCCATTTCCCGCCTACGTAATTTTTCAGCTTTTTTACAGTTGTTTGTGTCATTATAAGTCCTCCATAATTTCGTTCATTCTCTATTTGCAATACGAGCCCGATTTCCGCACCTCTATTACTATTTAAACAAATTCATAGTCATAGCAAACTTTATATAACGCTTCAATTTCATGTTGTTCTGGAACCCTCGGATTTTTCTGTGGACTGCCACTAGCTAGAGCATCTATAGCCATCTTTTCAACAGCATTTTCAAATTCCTGTTTATCAATACCCCATGTACATAAATTAGGAATATTTAATTTCAAACAAAGACCTTTCACTGAAGCTATTGCAATATCAGCAGCTTGTTCATTTGAAAGATTTTCTGCTTCAGGTGCAAAAATTCTTCCTAAATCTGCTAATCTTTCAATCGAAGAAGCTTTACTGAATTCAAGCACTGCCGGTAATAACATCGCATTAGAATAGCCATGTGGCACATGAAATAATGCCCCGATTGGACGTGACATGCCATGTACGAGGCAAACAGATGCATTTGAAAAAGCTAAGCCTGCTTGTAATGCCCCTAATGACATTTTTTCCTTGGCATCAATGTTTTTCCCATCTTCATAAGCTGACAAAATATTGTTTACAATCAAACTCATCGCTGAAAGTGCCATCATATCTGTCATTGGATGTGACTCTTTTGAAAGATAAGCTTCGATTGCATGACTTAATGCATCTACACCAGTTGCTGCTGTTACATGCTTTGGGGTCGAAATCGTTAGCAACGGGTCAACAATAGCCACTTCCGGCAAAAATGCAGGCTGTTTAATCATCATTTTAACGTCAGTTTTTGTATCCGAAATGATTGTGACATCTGTTGCTTCTGAACCAGTTCCTGCAGTCGTAGGGATTGCGATATGCGGGATAGAACTTATCGTTGCCAGTTTTTTCGATCCCATATAATCTCCTATATAACCACCATTTGTTGCTAAAACAGCTACTGACTTCGCTGTATCAATACAACTGCCACCTCCAAGGGAAATAACGATGCTGCATTTTTCTTCGTTAAATAATGTTAACGCCTCATCAACATAACAATCATTAGGCTCAGATGCTACACCTAAATAAATGACGCTTTCAATTCCCTCTTGCAGAAGAAGATTTCGACAATCACTAACATAACCAAGACCGTCCATTATCTTATCGCTAATAATTAATGCCCTATCCCCCTTAGAAACAGATTCCTTTCCAACCTTTTTAAAAGCATTCCGACCATAATGAATAATTTGTGGTGAGTAATACAAAAATGATTCACTCATGCTGCTCCCCCTTAACCTTTCACCTCAATATTAAGTTCTAGGCCTGCTTAAAGTTGCACGTTTATCATAATGGTAAAAATCTGCTCCATTAAGTCATTCACCTTAAAGCACCTAGAAATCCCATCTTTAATAGGAAATTTTATCTAGCTTTGAGTCCGTAAAAAAACATTGAAACCACTTAGAATCTAGTTTTTTAGATGTAATTAAAGTGGAGTAAATGAACCAGATAAGTGGATTCAATGTTTGGGATTTAGCTAATATCAACCTTTATAAGCAGATTTAAATATTTTAATAATATCTTTTTCTGTGCCTTGAATTGGATTTGTACCGGCATTTCCATCTTCCAGTGCTAGTTTTGCCATCAACTCAAAATCATTTTTGTCAACGTTTAACGCTTCTAAATTAGATGGGATATTCACATCTTGCGATAATCTTTTAATTGCTTCAATTGCTTTATCCGCCGCATCACGTTTTGATAGGCCACCGATATTCTCGCCCATAAACTCTGCTATATCAGCAAATTTATCAACATTAGAGATTGTGTTATATTCCAATACATGCGGCAATAAAACTGCATTTGCAACGCCGTGCGGTATATCATACAGACCACCAAGCTGATGCGCCATTGCATGAACATATCCTAACCCCGCATTATTAAAAGCCATCCCTGCAAGCAATGAGGCATATGCCATATTTTCTCTCGCTTCAAGATTATGACCATAGGCAACCGCTTGTCTCAAGTTGTTTGAAATCAACTTAATAGCCTGAATCGCCATGGAATCCGTTACAGGATTTGCACCCAAGGAAATATATGATTCAACAGCATGTGTTAAGGCGTCCATTCCAGTAGCAGCTGTTAATCCCGCAGGCTTGTCGACCATTAGCTCTGGGTCATTGATGGATACAAGCGGTGTATTTCTCCAGCTGACAATTACATATTTAATCTTCTTTTCAGCATGTGTAATCACACAATGTCGTGTCACTTCACTCCCCGTACCCGCAGTCGTGTTCACACTAACAATTGGCGGTAAAGGGTTTTCTAATTTTTCAATTCCTGCATAATCCTCATACAAATCTCCTGTATGGGTTACTGCAATCCCGATTCCTTTTCCACAATCATGCGCACTCCCTCCGCCAACTGTCACAATGAGATCACAATTATTTTCCTTATATACTTTTAATCCCTCATAGACGTTATGATCTTTTGGATTCGGCTCAACACCATCAAAATAAGCCACTTCAATACCAGACTCACTTAATGAATTCACTACTTTGGTAACAGGACCATCCACTAAGTTTCTCAAAAAGGAATCTGTTACAATCAGTGCCTTCTTTCCTCCGAGAATGGCACATCTTTCACCAACAACATTTACTGTTCCTTTTCCAAAAAAGTTTACATTAGGCATAAAAAAGTCAAACATTACATTCACTCCTTCTATCATTTAGAATCTTTTTATATTTAGTACATCATTCGTTTATGAGATAGTAATTCTTCAAGAAAAAGACTGATTAACGCCTCTTAAAGCAATTGTCTTCATTTGTGTGAATTCCTCTAATGTATAGTTAATTCCTTCACGTCCGATGCCACTTTGTTTATAGCCACCAAACGCAGCGACATCTGGGCGATAGGTATTACTGCCATTAATGGAAACAAGCCCTGCTTCGATTCGATTCGCACCATCTATTGCTTTATTTAAGTCTTTCGTATAGATAGCAGCATTCAATCCATACAGGCTGTTATTAGCAATCTCTATTGCTTCGTCAAAACCATCCACTGACATTATCGAAAATACTGGTCCAAATATTTCATCATTTTGGGCAACATCCATTTCTTTTGTCACTTCTAAAACAGTCGGCTCGATAAAGGCTCCATCTCGCTTACCACCGGCTAGAAGTTTTGCTCCCTGGGAAATGGCGTGTTGAATTTGTCTTTCTACCTTTTTGGCTGCATTCAGATTAATAAGTGGACCTAAATCAGTACTTTCATCCAACTGATTACCATATTTTATTTGAGACACAGCACTGACTAGCTTATTTTTGTATTCTTCGTAGCGGCTTTTTTCAACAAGAACTCTTTTGGTTGCAATACAAACTTGCCCATTTGTTGCCAGTCTACCTGATAATGTATCTTCAACAGCCTGATCAATATCTATATCCTCACTGAAGATTACCGCATCATTTCCACTTAATTCAAGAAAAACCCTAACGAAATTTTCAGCTCCGTATCGACCAATTTGTTTTCCAACAGCTGTACTGCCAGTGAAACTGATTGCATTGATTTGCTCACTGCGTGCAAGATAATCACCAACTTCACTGCCATATCCTGTTACTACTTGCAACACATTACCTGGAATTCCGGCCTCACGGGCAAGCTCTACCAGTCTTACAATCGTTAAGGAGTCATCTTCAGGTGGCTTTACAATGATTGCATTCCCGCCAGCTAATGCCGGACCCACTTTATGTGCAAAAAGTTCAACAGGAAAGTTAAATGGAATAATTCCTACGATAACGCCTAATGGTTCCCTTTTTGTTACCAGAAGATCATTTTCTAGCCCCTCTTGAATCTCTAAGGGAATCGTTTGACCAAAAAGTCTTTTCGATTCTTCAGCAAACTGGTCAATCACTCTAACACCGGTAGCTATTTCTGCTTTTGCATATTTTATTGTTTTTCCATTTTCTGCGCTTAAGAGTTTCGTTAATTCTGCTTCATTCTCTTGAATTTTCCTTGCGAACTCTTTTAGAATCTGAGTTCTTTTATAGATAGGCGTTCTGCCCCATACCTTTGCTCCTTCTTGAGCAGCATCTAATGCTTTTTGTGCATCTTCAATCGTTGCTTCTGGAACCGTACCAATAACCTCCTGATTGGACATATTCTTAATTTCAATTTTCTTTCCGTTTTTCGAATCCTTCCAAGCCCCATTGATCAGCATTTTAGCATCTATTAAACTTACATTTGACAAGTAAATCCCCCCAATATTCAGTTAGAAAATAATAAAAGTTCATCTACATTCAAAGTCATATCTAGTTCCAGTGTTTCTCATCATGTTAAACGATCAATCACCCCCTAATAAACCACCTTAAATGTTTTGAGCCTTTGAGAGCCATGATATGGGTTTTCACAGACAAATATGGTTGCGGAATATTCCAACAAATAGGACGCTAATGAACAAAGGAAAGCACACTTAATTTTGTATTCATTAGCCGATAATCTAATAGATTGTTCCGCAAACTTAGTTTAAAAAAGCCCTTTTAATGGTCTGTTTCTCAAATATCCCAGCTGAACTGACGATATTTAGAAATTCCCTTTCTGACTCAACAACTATATAGCTTGACTCTGCCGTCACTACTTTTGCGTGCGCTTACATTTACAATCCTGCCTATTACTTTCTTCACAATTCTGGCAAGATGTATGCTTTTCCCGCGCAGGACTCATTTAAAATTTCAAAACATCCATGTACATACTGAACGTACGGTGGCTTTATTATGTATCAATAGTGTATACTAAGTGTAGCATTCAGACAACACCCATGTCAATTTCAAAACATATATACATTGTTATTTATATCCTAATCTATCGATAACACTACAACTTTTTGACAAAATAAAAAAACTGGAACTCAACGTTCACATGAGTTCCAGGCTGTTTTTCTTCTTTTTCAACTGCAAAATTCAGGAAGGAAGTTATCGCAAACGTCCCACCATTATACCAACATCAAAGCTTGTGCTTTTTTAGCTTTTTATACAAGGTTGTGCGGTGAACACCTAACATTTCCGCTGCCTTTGACTTATTCCCCTCCGCTTTTTTCAGTATAGATATAATGAGTTCCTTTTCTCTTTCATCGCGCTTATCTTTAATTTGTTCTATTAGTGATGAACCTTCAGTGTCCCATTCGGGAGCATGATTTTTCTCAAATACAGCTTTTTTTATTTTCTCTGGAAGATGGTCTATACCAATTTCTCTTTCATCCGTCATGGAAATTATTTTTTCTAAGACATTCATCATCTCTTCTACATTTTCATCCCATCTATATTGGATAAGCACCGAAACTGCATCAGGAGTGAAAGTTTTTCCTGGGACTTGATGATAATAACAAATCTCTTTTGTGTAATAGGATAGTAAAATGGGAATATCTTCTTTCCGGTCCCGTAATGGTGGAATAGCTAGATGAATAATGCTTATTTTGTTATAAAGACTACTATTAAATTGCTTTGCCTCTACCTGTTTTTTTAAATTCGCTTTTGTAGATGTAATCAATCGCAAGCTTAATGGATATATTTTCTTGTCCTTTAATTGTGTTATCTTTTTGTTCTGAAGAACCTCCAAAAGCTTTATTTGTAATTCCACTGAAAGGTATTCAATATCTTCCAAAAACAGCGTCCCATTCCCTATGGATGCCAGGGCGCCCAGCTCTTTTTCCGTTCCAAACAGTTTTTTCTCCAGTGCATCAGCAGACGTAATACTGCAATTCATTTCAATAAAATCACCAGATGTGAGCAGCGAGTGATCATGAATACTCCGAGCGTACGTTCTCTTTCCAGTGCCCTTCTCACCAGTTAGCAAAACTGTAGCCTTTGATTGAGCAGATTTTCTTGCCATCCGCTTTAAATGAGCTGTTGCATCACTATCTCCAATAATTTGATTCATTGTAAGACTATTATTTTTTTCAGTCGAAGAGGATTTTGACCTGGGGCTTGTTCCTGTTATTAATTTTTCGAAATTTAATCGCTCATAAATACGATACACTTCCGTTACGCCTTCAAATATAAGCATGCCAATAGCCCCGATAACATTCCCATTCTTCCATATGGGAATACGGTGCACAATCATATCCTGACCTTGAATATTTTGTAACACACCACGATCTGGTATCTTCGTTTTTACGGTGCGATGCAGTTTCGTATTTTCGATGACTTCTGTCACATGCTTTCCAATTGCATCCGCTCGGTCTATGCCTGTAAATCGACTATAAGCCTCATTAAATTCTATTAAAAGTCCTTCCTTATCAACAACTGCAATCCCTTCATAAGCACTTTCTAATATAATACTCAAAATAGCTGCTGTGTTATCTGTTTGATCTAATGATTGAATATGGTATGCATATGCACGTAATAAATCTTGTCTCTGAAGAAGCCCAACTAACTTATTATCATCATCAACAACCAGCTTATCTACGAAGGGAGACGTAAATTCCTCTAATATATTTTCTTTGAAATGTATAGTGGAGAAATGCCTAGACATCCTATTTTCTATTGCCAGATCCTTTTCATCTTCACATACAAAAAATCTCATCATATCATATATGCTTACAATGCCTATGGGCTTATTTGCTTCATTAACAATCGGCAGGCTTTCCAATTTATTGCTCATCATCAAATTTCCAGCATCTTGAATGGTATGTTTTCCATTTACAAAAACTGGATGATCATTCATCCATCGATTCACTTCCAACAAGCTATCTCTCTCCTTTATAAAAATCAGGCGCGTTTATGAGCCAAATGCACTCACGCAGATTCTATCACTTACCATTAAACCATAAACAAAGGAGATTTTGTATCTTTTACCCATAGATAGACGCATTCATGGTCTGAACACTTCTTCGTTTATTGTTCAAAATATCTTCTTATAATCTTACGTGCCTAATTTTTTGAATAGCGGGGGCTTCTTTTGATGTTTTTTCATGAACGTGAGCGTACTTCTCTCGGACGTTTTTTCAGATTTCCGGTATTTTTGTCCGTGAGAGCGCTTCTCTCGTAGTTTAATCCGGCTTTTTTCAAAGCACTTCCTTTAGACACTAAAAAGCTTCAAGCAGTGTCAATATCTCCACCGCTTGAAGCTGCAGTTACTTCATTTTTTAGTCCTGGTACTTTTCCATGAAATCTAGCATGCCTAAATAGACTTTTATTTCATTTTCCTTTTTCAAAAAGCCATGTCCTTCATCTTCTAATACAATATATTCAACATCTCTGCCTTTTTCCTTCAGCTTTGCCACAATTTGATCGGATTCTGCTTTTATAACTCTAGGATCCTTTGCCCCTTGGATAACGAGCATTGGCTTTGTCATCGTATCTAAGTATGTGACAGGAGAGTCTTTTATAAATCTTTCTTTATCACGAACTGGGTCGCCCACCCAGCGATCCATTATTGGCTTCCAGTGCGGAGGAACGGACTCAACAAAAGTAAAGAGATCGGATGGTCCAAAAATATCAATCACTGCCTTGAAGTATTCTAGATGACGTCCATGCAGCAGCAATGCCATATAGCCACCATAGCTTCCACCAACAAGAAAGAGCTTGTCAGGATTCGTAATACCATTTTCAAATAACCATTCAATACCAGCAACATTATCTAAACGAGGCCCTTCTCCCCAATCTCGTTCTACCAGTTTCACAAATTCAGATCCATAGCCCGTGCTGCCGCGGAAGTTCGGAGAAAAAATTGTATATCCGCGATTTAAGAAGCATTGGAACATGGAACGGAATTGTTTTCTTTCTGCTGCCTGTGGTCCGCCATGCGGCCAGAAAATTGTGTAGCCGTTATCATATTCTGGCTTTGCCTTAAATAATAATGCCTCTATTTCCATCCCGTCAAATGAGCTGTATGTTATAACATCTGGATCAACCATATCTGTTTCACTTACACCAAGCACATTATTATTTGTCAGCTGCTCCCAGCTGCTTGCATTCGTACCTTTATAAATATTTAAGGGGACTGTAGCTGAACAACCAAGTAAATAGAGATTTCCAGCTTTCGTACAAATCAACTTTTCAATCATTGCTGTTGGTGCAGCTAATTTCTCCAGCTTTTTGGCTGCAGGATCAAAACGGTATAACACATCCTCTACACCTTTTTCAGTCGTTAAATAGAATACCTTACTCTGCTTATTCCACTTAAGAATAGCAATGCTTTCCTTCTCAATTTCAAGAACCTTACTGAAACGCTGATTATTAAGATTATATTTTGCCAGATAATGATAATCACTTTCATAATCCGTCAGAAAATAGATTGTCTTATTATCTGTAAATACTGGTTCAGCTGCTATATGGACTTTTTCCGGATCAGGAACTAAACTATGAATCTCCTCTCCTGCTTTAACAAAGGATTTCACATAAGTATTAGCAAGTGCCTGTGAAAATACCAGCGCATTCTCGTCCTCAGAAACCGCTGAAAGCCTTGTTGGAGCATCCTTTCCTTCATAAATCAATGTGTCCATATTTTTCTGCAAATCCCGCACACATGTATTCAAAAAAGATGGATTTTCTTCTGAAGTGACATAATATAAGCGATTGCCATCTTCACTTAAGTGGGTGAAAAAATATTTTTCCTTGGCTTCGCCTGTGATTAAAGGCTGTGGCAGCCCACCTTCATATGGCAAGGCGTAAATCTGATGATTCTCATCCCCATCCTGATCGTATCCTGTAAGCACGAAACGTTTGTCGGAATCAAAAGATATAAAGCTCGTGGATTCATCCTTATGGGCAAAAAGATATGGAAAGTTATCAGGCAAGTCCATTGCCCAAAGATTAACTTTACCGTTCAGGTTTGAACTGAAAATAAGTCGTGTTTCATCGCTGCTTACTTCGAAGTCACTGATGACATAAGTTTGGAAAAATTGTTCAACTGCAGGTTTTGGAAATTTAATCATGATATTCCTCCCTAGTAAGATGAATTTATAGGCAATTCACTTTCCGTTAATAGTTTACACCATTTTTAATTATTAGTCTTTTTTAGTTATACATCCCGCCTATTTTTTATGAAAATAAAGCCGAATGAGGTATTGAACTTCATTCGGCTTTCTAAGTAAGCACTTCTTTTATTCCAGTACGTCCTGAATAACCTTTACAATCTGATCTACATACTTATTACATTGTTCTTCTGAAGGTGCTTCCACCATCACGCGAACAAGCGATTCTGTTCCAGACGGCCTTACAAGTACACGCCCGTCATCGCCTAATTCTGCTTCAACTGCCTCAACCTCTTTTAAAATGATTGGATTCGTCAAGGCTTCTTTTTTATCGATTACTTTTATATTTTTTAATACTTGTGGGAAAATTGTCATTTCACCAGCAAGCTCGGATAATTTTTTTCCCGTTTCTTTCATAACATTCACAAGCTGCAATCCAGACAAGAGACCGTCACCTGTCGTAACAAAGTCAAGAAAGATAATATGCCCTGACTGTTCTCCGCCGAGATTATAACCGCCTTTGCGCATTTCTTCCATGACATATCGATCTCCGACAGCCGTTTTATCACTGCGCATACCGTTTTTTTCCAGCGCTTTATAAAAACCAATATTACTCATAACTGTAGATACAATGGTATCATGACGAAGACCGCCTTTTCCTTTCATATATTTGCCGCAAATATACATAATTTGGTCCCCGTCAACGATATTGCCTTTTTCATCAACTGCAATTAAGCGATCTCCATCACCATCAAAGGCAAGTCCAATATCAGCACCCTTTTCAAGTACATACTTCTGTAATGCTTCTGGATGTGTTGAGCCAAAGCCATCGTTGATATTTAATCCATTCGGCGAAGTTCCAACTGAGAATATATCTGCTTCAAGGTCAGCATATAAATGCGTAGCAAGACTTGATGTTGCGCCATGTGCGCAATCGAGCGCAATTGTTAAACCTTCAAAATCATGATCAACTGTGTCTTTTAGGAATGAAAGATACTTTTGCCCACCTTCAAAGTAGTCATTTACCGTGCCAATCTCACTACCAATTGGTCGTGGGAGCTCGTCCTCTTGCCTCATCAGCATTTCAATTTCTTCTTCTTGTTCGTCCGTAAGCTTAAAACCATCTGGTCCAAAAAACTTAATTCCATTATCCTCAACTGGGTTATGTGATGCAGAAATCATAATACCTGCATCTGCACTCATCGATTTCGTTAAATAAGCTACACCTGGCGTCGAAATAACACCAAGACGCATAACCTCAGCTCCAATGGAAAGCAATCCCGAAAGCAAGGCGCCTTCCAGCATATGGCCAGAGATACGTGTATCTCTGCCAATAATCACTTTTGGTTTTTCAGCTTCTTTCGTTAATACGTAACCACCTACACGGCCTAATTTAAACGCGAGCTCGGGTGTAAGACTTTCATTTGCAACTCCTCTTACCCCATCTGTTCCAAAAAACTTTTTCATTCATACCTCTCCTTTTATTCAACCGTCAGAGTCTAATCTGCTTGAGGTTCTTCAATTGCAACTTTTGCTTCATCAAATTCGCTTTTTAATGTAACATCTTCAATCTCGTCCCAATCAATGGATATTGGAAGAGAGTGTTCTCCTGGTTCTAGATCAGCCAAATCGATAGATATGCGAAAATCTTTTGGATTCAGTTTGCCAATTAGCGATTGATTTCCCTTAATCGTAAGTTCCATCTCACCATTTTTGGGAGTTAAAAATGTAACCTCTTGTCCTTTCGCCAGTCCCTCTTTTTCAATTTCCAACGCTTCTATTTTCCTGGTTTCTTCAATTTCTACAGTTACTTCAATTGTTTCCTCATCTTCAGTAATTACACCTTCTGGCAGTGCCAGGTCAACCTGAATCGTACCTGACTCTGTTATCTCAGATAAATCAATTGGTTCAGTAGATATTGATTCAATATCTTCAAGAATATTACTTACTGCGAAAATTTCCACCTCATCTAGATTAGCAGAGGTTGAAAGTAATGATAAGCCGTCTGGCAATTCTTCAGTTGTTTCTATTGAAATCGGAACCGTTTTACTTGGATGTAAAATGTCTGCTGAAATTGTAACAGTTTCCTGATCCAAACGAACATTTAATTCATTTCCCTGACTGTCATAAACATTGATTGGCAGCTCCCGGTTTGTGATAGGGCTATCTAAACCATCGACATCAACAAATACTTTTACGATTCCTATTTGGTTCATAATACTGCGAGATGTCGTAATCATTACGCTGGATTGACTTAATTCATATTCTCCAATTTCGTACCCATCTGGGAGCTTATCTGTATTCAGGAAGTCAACTGTAATCGGAAATTCATCACTAGCCCTTTCCTCAATCGAAACTTCGATTGTTTTTGGTTCAATATAAACATTAATATTCCCAGTAATATCATGTTCCAGGTCGACCGTATGCTCTCCTTCCTCTAATCCATTAAGATCAACAAAAACAGAGAAATTCCGATTAGAAATCATTGGCATGAGTAAGGCCGGCGAACCTTCGAGTGACACGGTTGCAAACTCAGGAACACCGCTTACAACATAATCTTCAGAATCAATTTTAATATCAACCGGGACATCTTCTAAGGTCTGAACTTGGCTGTTTCTTCCAGGGATGGAGGAATCAGATTGTGTCGTATTTGTTTCAACATTTACAAAAATAAACAACGTAACAGCAAATGCAAGGGCTAAGATACGTATAAACCATTTACTTTGAAACCAATTATCCATTTTTATTCCGCCCCCACTTCTTTGGCTTTTTTTCAACAGTGGATTCTGGGTTAAAGGATAGATGTTCTCTCAATAACTCTGTTAATGCTTCTTCTTCTATGTCACGATATAATTCACCATTTAACGTGCAGGAAATTGCACCTGTCTCCTCAGAGACGACAATTGTTAATGCATCCGTTACTTCACTAATCCCCATTGCAGCCCTATGCCTTGTTCCCAGCTCTTTGGAGATGAAGGGACTTTCCGACAATGGCAAATAACAGGCGGCTGCAATAATCTCACCTCTTTTAAGAATAACAGCTCCATCATGAAGTGGTGTGTTTGGTGTGAAAATATTTGTCAAAAGCTGATGCGTAAGCTTCCCGTTAATTGGAATCCCCGTTTCCGCATAATCTCCTATTCCCGTTTCCTTTTCAATGGTGATTAAAGCACCGATTCGGCGCTTTGCCATATAATTACAAGAATTGATGATTGCTTCAATATGGTGTTCCACCTTTTCTCGTGATTTTGCACTTCTGGAAAACAGACTTCCTCTTCCAAGCTGCTCCAGTGCCCTTCTAAGCTCTGGCTGAAATAAAATAATGACGACAATGACGCCCCATTCAATAAATTGATTCGTAAAAAAACGAACGGTCTGCAGATTAAAAGCAATACTCACAAGCCAAATCACCAAAATAACAGCAATTCCTTTAAGCAATTGAACTGCCTTCGTCCCCCGTACGAGCATCATTAACTTATATAGAACATACCAGATGAGAGCTATGTCCACAGTTATTCTAAGTATATTAAGCAGGTCGAATCCCCCATCGAGCATGATTACACTTCCTTTAACAATAAAGTAAAAACAATCACAAACAATAATATTTATTATAACATAATTGCAGGTATTCATGTGCAGTTTATAAGCGTAATCCTGCTGGATGAGTGAGTCCGATTATAAAATGTATGGACGAGTTTCCTTATTTCTTAAAGTGGGACACGCATCTAGTTACTCTACCATAAAAAACCCGGATGCTCATCAATCACACATCCAGGCTGTATCTACTACTCAAAGGAAAATATTGTTTTAGTAAAGTCTTTAAGCTTATACCAAATCCATTCAAATATCCTATCCACATTTTCAAACTCTCCATTCACCTCACCAACAGAGGCCATCAGTCCCCCGCTGTCCAATGGATCGTCTTCAATTAATTTTCCATTCACCAATGTAACATTTCCATCAACGGTTCCGTATATAATAAGGTTTCCATTTTTTACAAGCAGGTCTCCTTTAACTACCTCGCCCTCTGGAACAATTACTGTATCTCCTTCAATAAGCAAATTCTCCTGCTTCGAAACAACAAGCTGGTTATCCTGATTCCATGTAGTAAAAACTCCTGAAAACATCAGAATGAAAAAAATAGCTGCAGCCGTAAGCATTGGATGCATCTTGAACCAGCGAAAATATCTCACCCTTTTTTTCTCTGTTGGAAGACTTTTCATTACATTAGCAGTAAAATCCGCTGGTGCTTCAAATCGCTCTGCGCTCTGAATTAACGTAATCGTTCTTTTTAGCTCATGAAAATGCTGCTGGCATGCTTCACAATCTTCTAAATGCCTTTGCAGCTGTGTCTCTTCTTCTTTTATCATGTCACCATCTAAATATTTATGCATCAATTTAACTGCTTCTGAATTGCATTTCAAAAGTACCACACTCCTTTACACATGACGAAGCTTTTTACGTAAAGCTTCCCTTCCTCGATGAATTCTGGTTTTCACCGTACCAAGCGGGATATCTAGGATATCACTGATTTCTTGAAGGGAAAATTCTTCTAAATACCGCAGCATAATAATACTTCGGTATTTTGGCGGAAGCTGCGATATCTCCTGATGGATGTATCGTTGTAATTCATTGCTCTCCACTTCCTCAACAGGAGAGCGATCTTCACTTTGCAGCTGTGAATACATATCCAAACCTTCTGTTCCTCTGACTTCTGCGTCTAAAAAGTAATCTGGTTTTCGTTTACGCAATCGATCAATTGAAAGATTTGTCGCGATGCGATAGAGCCAGGTTGAGAATTTACGATTTTCATCAAAGGAATGAATATTTACATATGCTCTTATAAAAGCTTCTTGAGCCATATCTTCTGCTTCATGTGCATTACCAAGCATCCGGTAACAATGCTGGTAAATCTTATTCTGATAAAATGAGACCAATTCTTCAAAGGCTGACTGATCCCCTTTTTTAACTAATTTTATTTTCTCTCTAATCATCTGATCCATACATTTACCTCCGCTTTACGATGCGGTACTTAAGTTACGTGTTTACACTTCAAAAGGTTTCACTTTTTTACATCAATTTAATTCTTCTATCACTCATCATAATATAACTTCACAAAGTCGGCACAAGTTTACTCTTGCATTTATCTAAGTATTTTCTTACTATAGTATACTAGATAGGAGGAAGCTTTTGTGAGTAAATTAATTTTATTAGAAAAAATTGAAATCTGCCGTCAAGAAATGATTTCTCTGAGTGGGAGCCACGAGCTCACTTCTGAGGCTGTTATTGAATCTAGCATGGAATTGGACAAGCTGATTAACATCTATCAAAACTATGATAATGAAAATTACGAACTTGCATCCAGCTGAATATTTTTTCACCTGCAAGATGCCGTTCAACATAACTGGAAAAATTAATATTTTTCCTTTTTGAGCATAATCATAAGCATTTCAATTCTAAATAGCCTCGGGTTAAGTTATCAATAAGATTATTTGTACATAGCTTACATAATTTATAACTTCTTTAATCTAGATAACCAAAAAGACATAAATTCACGTAATTTATGTCTTTTTTTATAGGCTGAATCACAGCATTGCAGCAATTTTATATCCGTATTGCCCCTGCTGGGTGTGATTTGATTGCAAGTGGTTTGATGCCAGCACGCTCCCACGCATGAAAGAGTTCCTCTCTTTGCCTCTTTGTCGGCATAAACGCAATGCCGCAATCGCCCCCGCCTGCTCCTGACGGTTTGCCTGCCCCTCCCAGCTTTTCTGCCAAATCGCTTAATGTAGTAAGAAGCGGTGTTTCTATAAGGACGTCAGCTTGTTTTCCAATTTCAGCCAATGCCAAACGATTTTCTTTTATTCCAGTCAAGATTGAGGAAGGGTTTTCCTCGTCCATTCCAGTTAAAAATTTATGTACTGCTTTCTCACTACTTTTAAGAAAAGCATGGAAACCAAGTGGATTCTTATCCTTTTGCTTTAATATAACATCAACAAGTTTCGATGTGGAAGCTGGTTTTCCAGTCCAGCCTACACAAAAAAGTACAGAATCCGGAAGCTTAATTGGCTTTAACTCCAAGTAAGTCCACTTTTTCGCTATTAATTCACTCATTGAATCAGCCTTTCTATACGCTTCTTTGAGCCACTCTGCTTGAAAAGAAGAATATTTAAGGAAGCCACCATACACAGATGCAGCAACATCTGCTCCTGAGCCACTTCCCTGTGTAGTAACATGAGCAAGTGCTGCCAGTTTAAAAATCACATCTTTATCAAGGTTTCCATTTGAAAAGTGAGCCATAATTGCTGACACAACCGCAGATACAACTGCTGCACTGGATCCTAGTCCATATTTAACACCTGATTCATCATCGAGCTCACTATGGATGGAAAGATCGAACGCATGGATGTCTATTCCTTGTTCCTCTAAATAAGTACATGTTATTTCCATTGCCTTTTGCACAAAAGAAAGTCGGCTGTCGTCTGAGGCAATCATTATTTTCTTTTGACGATAATCCCATTCAAGCTCACGCAGCCCAAAATCCTCCAATGTAAGCTTTCCGCTTTCAGCATCGGCAATGGCAGCATAAACAAAACGATCAACCGCTGTAACAGCAAGATGCTGATTTGGCACTAATACCGCAAACTCTCCTGCTACCATTAATTTACCCGGTACTTTTATCGTCATTTTATTTATCGACAATATTTTCATCCCCTATAGATAGGTTACTCCTGGACCTGGCTTACTTAAAATGACATCTGTTACACCAGGTAATTCCAGTAAGATTTTCTCAATCGCTGCTTCATGCTCTGGTAAATAGAGTACCTTCACATTCGGTCCTGCATCAATTGTAAAATAGACAGGTATACCTTGATCGCGCAGCTCCTGAACCTGATGCATTACTCGAACGGTTGCATCTAGCCAATATGTAAACGGTGGTTTTGCTCCTAAGGATGTCGCATGCATTTTTAAGCAATTTGCCTCAGCAATTTCACCTAATTGTGTAAAATCTTTTGTTTGAATCGCTTCTTTCATATCATACAAATCAGCTGGTATACTTTTTAGCCACCCATCATAAAATGGTGATGTTTCCACAGTCCTTCTCATGCCATCTCTGCTGGATATTTTCTTCATCTTAGAGGATAAAACAACAGCCGCCATCCGAACATCCCAATAATCTTGTGGTGCAATTGGAATTGCATAGGAATCTGATCCATCTTCCTTTTGCCCCATTTCCCATTGTGCAAATCCTCCATAAATGGAACGGCTCGCAGACCCAGAGCCCCGACGAGTGAGTCGAGATAATTCGATATCTGTCATTTCCAAGCCAATTGCCTTTGTACCTGCCGCAGCAAGTGCTGCAAATCCGGAAGCTGAAGAAGCTAAACCAGCCGCAGTTGGGACTTGATTAAGAGAGTCCACATTTGCATATAAATTCTCTCTCCCGGCAAGTCTGCGAATAAAGTCAAGAAATGTCGTCACCCTTTTGAAAGCTTCTCCTGTTTCGGGCATACCATTTAATGTAAACGTATCTTTCGTAAGGTTTTCTTGAAAGTCTACAGTTGTTGTTGTTGAAAAACCGTCCAATGTAAGGGAAAGACTGCTGTTTGTTGGTAAAATAAGCTGTTCATCCCGCTTTCCCCAATATTTTATTAAGGCAATATTCGTGTGTGCTCTTGCTGCAGCTTTCATAATAATCCCCTTTTTAAATAATAGTAATATGTATAAGTCCATAATAAAGTAACCAAATATCAATGATTGAGCTTGGTATCTGGTTACTTTTTATTCATATTAGTCTTGTTTTTTTAAAACAAACGGCCAAACAGATTGTGCACCAAACTGTTTTAGTTTCTCTGCCAGTTGCTTGGAATGCACTTCATTTTGTGCTAAAGCAATGATACAACCGCCATTACCTCCACCAGTAAGCTTAGCACCTAGTGCCCCTTCCTTTCTGGCAAATTGAATAAGGCGATTTAAAACCGCATCACTCACTCCCAAAAACTCCAGTTCCTTCTGTGCTTCATTTAACATTTGCCCAAGAAAATGCTTACTCGCTTTTTCTAAAGCATCCTTCGCATCGTGGGTTAATTGACCGATACGATCAATTTTCCGTTGAATTTTTCTTGGAGCTTCCCGCAATAAATTCGTCACTGAAGCTACGGCTGATTTTGTATCTGCATCTTGACCTGAATCTGCCACAATAAAATGGAAATCTTCTTTCACTTTTATTTTAGAGATGGCTTGATCCTTTTCAAACCAAATTGGTGTATCAGCAGTAATAGTTAATGTATCAATACCACTTGGTGAGCCATGGGCAAACGTTTCAGCTATATTTGCCAATTGCAGCAATTCTTGCTCTGTGCACGCACGATTAGCATAATTAAACAACGAGCGAATAACAGATACTGCTACCGATGCACTTGATCCGAGACCCTTTCCAGGCGGGATTGATGAGTTGATACGAATAACTAAATCCTGAATAGGTATATCCAGATAGTCCAATGTGTCTTTAATACAATTCACAATACCATGTAAATGTTTTGGAGCTAGATAGAGCGGTCCATAGTAAAATGAACTATCCAGCTTTGCCGTTCCTGGGACGTAATCAATGATGGTTTCCACACCAATCAACGGGAGTGGGATTGCAATAGCTGGTTGTCCGTGTACAACCGCATGCTCCCCAATTAAAATTACTTTACTATGAGCTATACCGATAGCTGTTTTCTCTGAAGTTGATACTTTTTCTGCACTCATTTTTTTATTTTGTCCACCAATTCTTTAGCTTTTCCGACACGGATATCGTTTAGTTTTATTAATTCATTTGCAATGATATCAATCATCTCCCCTGTAGCACCTGCTGCTACCGCAACAGAGCGAGAATGTAAGCTCATATGTCCTTTTTGAATCCCATCTGTTGCCAGAGCCTTTAATGCGCCTAAATTCTGGGCGAGTCCAACAGACACAATTACTTGAGCTAATTCCTTAGCAGATTTGACATCTAAGAGCTGTAAAGCGTACTTTGCCATTGGATGCACCCGCGTTGCGCCCCCGACTGTTCCAATTGACATTGGGAGTTCGATTTCTCCAACAAGATTTCCTGCAGCATCCTTTGACCAGGTCGTCATGGAACCATATTTGCCATCTTTAACAGCATATGCATGGGCGCCTGCTTCTACTGCACGCCAATCATTCCCAGTAGCAATTACTACTGGATCAATCCCATTCATGATTCCCTTATTATGCGTAACTGCCCGGTAGGGATCCGATGCGGCGAATTCATAAGCATGGATCACGCCATCACGTACTTCTTCACCTGTAAAATCACCTGTTTTTAATAAATGCGGCGGAATCACACAACGTGCACGCGCTAAACTCCGGTCGGCAAGATTCGATAAAATTCGCAAATAAACTTTACCATCAGCAATTTCTTCTACTAACGGGGCAATCGACTCAGCCATTGTATTTATTAAATTCGCTCCCATTGCGTCTACCGTATTTACATACAGATGAACAACGAGCATCTTACTGTATTTCGAATCTGCTTCTTCGTTCAAAACTCGAACATCTAAATCTTCAGCACCGCCTCCGCGGGAAACAATACTTGGAAATGCATCATTTGCCGCTTGAATCAGAACTTGTTTTTGTTCTAAAATAGCCGCCTTTGCTTTCTCAAAATCTTGACAGCCAACAACTTGAATTTGTCCAATCATCACTCGTTCTGATGCATCTGCAGTAAAGCCCCCAGCATCACGAACGATCTTCGCTATATGGCTTGCAGACGCTACAACAGATGCCTCTTCAATCACCATCGGAACAATATATTCTTCCCCATTAATAAGGAAATTCAACCCTAAACCTAGTGGTAACTGAAAAGTACTAATCACATTTTCAATCATCTTGTCAGCAGTATCTACTGTTAAAGGTGCACTGGAATTTACCGTTGCAAATTCCTCCTTTGCAGATGGATGCATTTTATTTATTAATTTTCTTCTTTCATCAACTGTCTTTTTATAAAATCCTGAAATTCTGGACGATTTCATCGCAGATCATCCTTTTACACAATAATTAAGTAAGCGCTGTTTATTAGCAGGTAATACGGTCTGTCCTTTAATAAACTTTCTCAACCTAGATTATAACATGTTATGCTATGTTTTTTATAGGAACAGCTACTATTTTTTATATATAAATGTGTTTTTGTTTAAAATTCTTTATCTATTATGTTAAAAATCATGGTAAATTGCAAATAAACAAGGCTATAAATGAACAGCCTTGTTTATTTTTTTGCAACTTATGAAATTTGATTCATTTAAATTCCTTTTTTAGAATGAGCCATACAGGATTCGAACCTGTGACCCTCTGATTAAAAGTCAGATGCTCTACCTACTGAGCTAATGGCTCTTGATATTAAAACTGTATCTTGTTCATATTTTCACAATCATTCACTTAGAGAAAATATATAAAACCATTCTCATATTTTTGAAAGTAAAAAATGGCTGGGCTACCAGGATTCGAACCTGGGGAATGACGGGACCAAAACCCGTTGCCTTACCGCTTGGCTATAGCCCAACAAAAAATGGTGGAGGGGGGCAGATTCGAACTGCCGAACCCTGAGGGAGCGGATTTACAGTCCGCCGCGTTTAGCCACTTCGCTACCCCTCCGTATTATTTACAAATCACTTCGTAATATACAAAGAAATTTAAAAATGGTGCCGGCCAGAGGACTTGAACCCCCAACCTACTGATTACAAGTCAGTTGCTCTACCAATTGAGCTAGGCCGGCTTGTGATTATTTAGTTCTGATTATTTTATCTGAGCTGAATGATTGTTAGCTTGTCGTGTTGCTTGGATATTCGGCAGGATTGTTCTTATTTGTTTAAAATGGTGGAGGATGCAGGGCTCGAACCTGCGACCCCCTGCTTGTAAGGCAGGTGCTCTCCCAGCTGAGCTAATCCTCCTTCATTAAAAAGCACGATAATATGTATCCAATTCACCTGTTAAAAATAAAAAAGCTTTCCTACAGAAGGAAATTGTTTTTGTTTATAAATGGTGACCCGTACGGGACTCGAACCCGTGTTACCGCCGTGAAAGGGCGGTGTCTTAACCACTTGACCAACGGGCCATTAGAAAGCTCTTTACACAATACGACATTGTGAATCAAAAACTGACGATTTTCATTATATCGAGTTATTTTCACTTTGTAAAGAGAAAATACATTTTTATTTTAAAATTCTTTGCGCCCTTCTAAAAATCTATTATTAATCCTTATTACATTAACGTTATAGAAGTATTTCCAGAATTGTTTTTCTTCATTTTTCATTAAAACATTCTTCTATATTTACCTTCAAACCGTATACACACCTGAATTTTGTTCTTTTGTTATAAGCAGTTCAAAGGTTCTCTAATCTGAAAACATGGGTTATAATAGTTAAAACTGTTTTATTGGAGGTATACCATGTCAGGTTTATTAGATGGGAAAAATATAGTAATTATGGGAGTTGCTAATGAAAGAAGTATCGCTTGGGGAATTACAAAATCTTTACATCAGGCTGGAGCAAATCTAATTTTCACAAATAGACAAGAAAGATCTTACAACAAATTAGTAAAGCTTTTAGAAAAAAACGATATCTCTGCGAAATTAATCGTATCTCTTGATGTTTCGGATGATGAAAGTATAAAAGGAGCGTTTGACGAAATCAAAGAGAAGGTTGGCGTCATTCATGGTCTTGTACACTCTGTTGCATTCGCAAAACGTGAAGAGTTAAAAGGAGAATATGCTGATACTTCACGAGATGGCTTCCTCCTTGCACAAGAAATCAGTGCATATTCACTTGTTGCTGTTACAAAGGCAGCCAAAGAATTAATGACAGAGGGTGGCAGTATTGTTACCCAGACATACCTTGGATCTGAACGTGTGATTCCAAACTATAATGTTATGGGAGTTGCTAAAGCATCACTCGAAGCAAGTGTCCGTTACTTAGCAGAAGACGTCGGTAAATATAATATTCGTGTTAATGCCGTATCCGCAGGACCGATTCGCACCTTATCTGCTAAAGGCGTTTCTGGCTTCAACGAAAAAGCGAATGTAATTGTTGAAAAAGCCCCACTTCGCCGCAATGTAGATCAGGACCAGGTTGGTGACGCAACTTTATTTTTCTTAAGCGAACTTTCTAGAGGCGTTACTGGCGAAGTTCTTCATGTAGATTCAGGCTACCATATTATCGGCCATTAAAATTAGAAGACGGATATCGTTAAAACAAATGGAGTCTAGAGCGCGGGTTCGATTAGAAAACTTGGTTGGCACCAGTTTTTTCTGCGACAATCTCAGACCGCTTATGTAAATGGGGATTGTCGCACATGAATGGGATTCGGGGACGCCTCGCGGGAATCCAACAGGGAGCCTCTCTCGGACTATTTTCTCGTTTTTTGTTATTTTTGTCCGTGACAGCGCTTCTCTCGGACGTTTTTTCTCACTTTCACTTTTTTTGTCCGTGACAGTGCTTCTCCCAGACCAATCTGCGTTCTCATTTTTATCCTATTAACAATGACAAAGACGCTTTTTTATACAACAAACCTGTATAAAAAGCGTCTTTAAAATAGTTGCTGCCTGCTTTCGGCAGCTAGAGATAGAACCATCTCTCTTGTAATGCCAGGAGAACTGCTTTTGTACGATCTCTTACTCCGAGTTTCCCTAAAATGGAAGTAATATGATTTTTTACAGTTTTATCTGAAATACTCAGATTTTCTGCAATTTCTTCATTCTGGTAACCTTTTACGAGTTCACCTAATACTTCCCACTCTCTTCTTGTTAATAAATCTAATGGGCGGCTAACTTCTTTATATAAAAGCTGCTTATAGTTTTTGTATATCTTGTCAGCTACACGTGGATGCACGTAAGTAGTATGTTCCAGCATATATTTAATACCGTCGGCAATTTCATGAACACTCATATCTACACTAAAAAAGCCCGCAAGTGTAAAACGCAGATAGTCATCAATCTCTTCTATTTCAGAATTAGGGAGTATAACAGCAACTTTTGTATCTGAATATCTGTAATGCCTGATGACTTCCCTCAAAGAAATATGCGCTTCCAAATCAAGAATAATTAAATCACTTGTTTCACTTGCTCGAAATAAATCATCGATAAAAGCTGCTTTATAACTGTTCATTTTATGTTCTGGCAACATTTCACTTACCATATCAACAATGGAGGCTTTATGAACCTCAGTTCCCATTACAAATGAAATAACTCCCATATTTCGCCACTCCTATGACAAACGTTATTTTTATTGCCTTTTTAGTAATTAATTCCTATTATTAACAAAATCGACAATTTACATACCTCATTAAATTAGGTTTTGAAAAATAAAACACTTCCTTTACGGTATTTATGCCTAGTTCTATTTTATCACCCTTTTCACCTTTCATCCAAATAAAAGAATATTCTTAATTCCATCCACACAAAAAAGCAGGACACTTGAATTTGTCTCCAAATGTCCCGCTTTTATATAGTGTTATGCTGCGCCTTTGTAATCGGATACGTCGACCTCGAGTGGTATATTATTTGCTCTTGCTTTCTTAGCTGCATTAAAGAATAAAATGACGATTGCTGTCGCTCCGATAAAGCCACCTGCCCATGCGTAATTCATCGGTAAATTAAAGCCAATTGGCTGTGACAGAATATAAGTGATTACCATTACAAGCATAAATGTACCCGGGATAAGCGCCACCCAATAATTCTTCCTGGCGATGAACAGATACATTGCACCTACAAACAATGCAATCACTGCCGTAGATTGGTTTGCCCAGTTAAAATAACGCCACAGTATATTAAAATCAATTTGTGTTAATATAATCGAAGTTACAAATAATGGTCCTGCGATCCAGAAACGATTGGAAAGCTTTCGCTGAGCAATATTCAGATAGTCTGCAATAATCATACGAGCACTTCGAAAAGCCGTATCTCCAGATGTAATCGGCAGGACAACTACTCCAAGTACCCCAATTGTTCCGCCAATCGCACCTAAGAGTGCTGTAGAAGACTCTTGTACAATCGCACCAGGTCCACCTGCAGCAAGAATGTCATTCAGACCATTATAACCATCAAACATACTCATAGCTGCCGCCGCCCAGATCATTGCAATAATCCCTTCCGCAATCATCATGCCGTAAAAAATCTTCCGGCCTTCTTTTTCCTTCTTCGTCGTTCTGGAAATAATAGGTGTTTGTGTTGCATGAAATCCTGATAATGCACCACATGAGATTGTAAAGAATAATAACGGGAAAATAGCAGCCCCTTCAGGGTGGAAGTTTTCAAAAGTAAGCTCTGGAATTGGTGCTCCTGTAACAACTAAACCAATCCCTACCCCTAATGCACTGATTAATAATAATGCACCAAAATAGGGGTATAGTCTTCCAATAACTTTATCCACTGGAAGGACGGTAGCGATAACATAATATGCAAAAATAAAAATAACGAAGATCCATGCTGCTACCTTTCCATTCGTAAGCAGACTTAATAAATCTGCTGGTGTCGTAACAAATACCGTTCCAACTAGCAGAAGCAGCAAAATTGCGAAACCGTTTACAACATGCTTCATAAATTTACCAAGAAATTTACTGGCAAGCTCTGGTAAATGCGCACCACGGTTGCGAATGGAAATCATTCCTGTTAAGTAATCATGCACTGCTCCTGCAAATATACAGCCCACCACAATCCAGATAAATGCTGCAGGACCATAAAGCGCCCCCATAATCGGTCCAAAAACTGGTCCGGTACCAGCAATGTTTAATAGCTGGATGAGAGAATTCTTTGGTGTACTCATTGGAATATAATCTACACCATCACTATTTACATAAGCTGGTGTCGGACGTTCCTCCTTCACCCCAAACATCTTCTCGATAAACTTTCCGTACGTAAAATAACCAATAATTAAAAGTGCGATTCCTCCTAGAAACGTATACAAATTTTCATCCCCCTTTTTTCTGACATTTCTATTATTATAGAACAAATCAAATAAAAGAAGGTCATTTTCATTTAAAAAGCAGAAAACAGGATCCAACATGTTGTTTTCTTCAAATAACATGTGGCTCCCTGATAAGTTTGTGCAGAATCCATCCATCATTACAGCTCAAGTTTTGTCCGTAAAGCTTTCACATAATTTCTGCTTACTGAAAGTTTATCATCGATTCCGTTTAATTCCAGATGATAAGCACCATTAAACCATGGTATTAAACGCTTAATATAATGCAGATTTACTAAAAAGCTCTTATGTATACGAAAAAAACCAAAGCTTTCCAGTTTTATTTCCAATTCTTTTAATGGTAACTTCGTTTCATATTCACCGTATTTCGTTATAACGGTAGAATGATTATCCTCCCGTGAGATATATAAAATGTCCTCAGGCTCCAAATATAATATTTCCCCTTCTGCTTGTACAGCCAGCTTTCCTTTTAACCTATCCAGTACAGGCTCCTGTTTGGGTGCTAATACTGTTTCAATTCGTTGTACAGTTTCTTCTATTTGTTCCTCTTCATATGGCTTCAATAAATAATTAATTGCATGATAACGAAAAGCCTCAACCGCAAACTCAGGATATGCTGTCGCAAACACAATAAGCGGGACCTTTTTTAGCTCATGCATGCCCTTTGCCACTTGCATCCCATTCATTTTTGGCATTTCCACATCCAGAAAAACAACGTCCGGCTGCAGCTGAATCGCCTTCATCAATGCCTCCTCCCCAGATTCAGCTTCCCCCACAATCTGTATCCGGGACATATGACCAAGCAAATGTTTTAATTCCTCCCGATTATAAGGCTCATCATCTACCACTAACGTACGTATTATCCCGTCCATCTTTCGGTTGCCTCCTCTATCGGTATCGAAAACTGTATCTTCGTCCCTTGCTCTTTCTTACTTTCAATGTGAAGCATAGCGAGCTCTCCAAACATCATTTTCAGTCTGCGATTGACATTATAAAGCGCCAGCCCGCTCCCCTTTTCGGAATTGACGGGAGATTGATTAATTTGCTCTGCTGCCTCCGCACTCATCCCACTGCCATTGTCTGCAATTTGAATTATAATTTTTCCGTCCTTTTTCTGAATGATAATGTCAAGCTCACAATTTTTATCCATATCTCTGAAGCCATGCTGAATCGCATTTTCAACAATTGGCTGCAGCGTTAGTGGCGGCACATAATGAGATAACAAGGTTTCATCAATCGCATAATTCACATTCAGCTTATTTCTGAATCTGGTTTCTTTAATTTCGAGATAGGCTTTTACATGCTTCATTTCATTTTCTAAAGTAATTTGTGATGCTGTCGTGGACGTTAAATTTCCTCTTAAAAAACGCGACAAGGAAATTAACAGCTTTCTCGCTGATAACGGATTAATTCTTGTCAATGAAATAATCGTATTTAGTGTATTAAAAAGGAAGTGTGGGCTGATCTGTGCTTGCAGTGCTTTTATTTCAGCTTCCTTCGCTAATTGAAATGCTTGATCCGCTGCTGCCAATTCAAGCTGATGACTCATCATAGAGCTCAAACCAGTGATCAGTTCAATATTTACATCAGAAATTTCACTTTCGGAGCTAAAGTAAAATTTAAGTGTACCAACAACTTCTCCTTGCTGCTTAAGTGGAGCAATCAAAGCAGCCTTAAGAGGACAGGTTTTTACATCGCATTGAATAGAATCCGTTTCCGCAATCATCAGCTCTCCTTTATTGATTGCCGCTCGTGTTACTTTCGTTTTTATGGGGGAAGCATCGAGGTGATGATCATCCCCTAATCCAATATGCGCCAAAATATCTGTAGTATTTGTTATGGACACTGCACTCGTGCGAATCTCCCGATGAATAATTTTACAAACTGCTTTAGCTGAATCTGTATGTAATCCGCTCCGCAAATGTGCTGAGGTTTTATCTGCAATTCGCAATGTCTTCTGTGCCTGTACAGCACTAGCCTTTTCCTCTTCAGAAATTACGCTTTTTATAATAAGAAGTACGAGCATGGTACCCAAACCATTAGCAACAATCATCGGAATCCCAATAATATTAACAAGTGCCCATGCCTGCTCAAATGGACGGGCAACTAAAATAATAATCAGCATTTGTAATGTTTCTGCCAAGGCACCAATCAGAAACGCAGTTCTCAACTTGACAGGTATATTTTTTTTATAAAATAAGCTTGATAAAATACCGGCAATAATCGTCGCTGAGCCACAAGCAATTGCAGTAAAACCCCCTAGAGTAAAACGATGGATACCTGCAATTAATCCAGCACCGATTCCAACCTTTGGACCACCTAGCAAACTAGCAATAACGACACCGATGACACGAGAATTGGCAATAGCTTCTTCTGCTCCCAAATCAGTTACCCAACGGCCAAAGTTTAAGCTTTCTGTACCCACACTAAGACCAGTGTATGTCCCAATAATCCCAAAGAATCCAAAGAAAATGATAGCTGTCCACTGTTGCCGCTTATCCAGCTGCTCTTTATTTAGCATATTTCGCAAAAAACGAAACCTCGTTAAGATAAACGCAATCGTAACAATGATCCCAATTCGTTCAAGCATTGTGACTAAGAGTTCAAGCATTTCATCTCCTCCATTCTAAATAATCGTATTCGTATATGTATTATAGCATTTTCCGATATTATTGAAAAATGGGATATTTGGGGCATTCCCCTAATATTCCACTTAGAAATTCGATATTTTTATTTCCTAATTTATTTGAAAATGGTAGTATAGATATATTAGACTTACAAAAAAATACAGATAAAGATTTTGGAATTTTGGGAAGAGAAGGGGAGTACATAATGATTATAGGATTAGTAATTATTTTGCTTTTAGTGTTATTTTTGCCATTTACTAAGCTGGTAGAAAAAAACTTGGAAGTATTTTTATTTATAATGGGTGTTGCTTCAGTGCTTGTCAGCCAAGTCCTTGAGTGGCCATTAATCAAGGAAGCTTTGGTTCATCCAATCAACATCACAATTGCCGTTTTGATCGCTGGATTGCTTTTCCGATGGTTTAAAGATCCAATTGAGAAAGGAATTCTTGGAATTAGCAGGGCAATACCTTATCGTCTATTTATAGCACTTTTTGTTATTATCTTAGGTCTTATTTCAAGTATTGTTACAGCAATTGTGGCAGCAATTATTCTCGCTTCTGTAGTTGCCATTTTACGGCTGGACCGCAAATCAGAGATTCGCCTCGTCATTCTAGCCTGTTTCGCGATTGGGCTTGGTGCAGTGTTAACACCAATTGGTGAACCGCTTTCTACTATTGTAGTTGGAAAGCTTAATGAAGATTTCTTCTATCTGCTAAAACTGGTTGGTTCATCTGTTATTCCTTTTGTAGTTATTTTCGGTGTTGCAGCTGCTTTTGCAATTAAAGTTCCAGGTGAGCAAGCATTATCGAAGTCATCTGGAGAATCTGATGTTGAATCCTATTCAGAAATTATCATTCGCAGCTTAAAAATTTACCTTTTTGTAATGGCTTTGACATTCCTTGGTGCTGGGTTTGAACCATTTATTGAAAAATACTTGCTCGGCCTGAGCCCACTCATCTTATACTGGATTAATATTTTGTCGGCAATTCTGGATAACGCAACACTTGCAGCTGCTGAAATTAGCCCTGCGATGGATGAATCGACAATCCGTGCGATTTTAATGGGACTCATGATTAGTGGTGGTATGCTCATCCCTGGTAACATTCCAAATATCATTGCCGCTGGTAAGTTAAAAATCACGAGTCTTGAATATGCAAAATTTGCCTTCCCAGTTGGTTTAGTTGCAATGGTTGGTTACTTCATTATTATGTTAATTTTTTAATTTTAAAGGTAAAAGCTATCTGCCATTATGCTAATTTTGCATAATGGGCGGATAGCTTTTCTTCCTTCCTTTTTACCTGCTTAATATATTACGAGGAGTACGTTCGCTCCCGTTCCTTCACCTTCATTGCCAGCTCGAGTTCTCTTGGTAAAAAAACACAAGACAGTTGGATTTCTGTCGTTCTGTTCCAGCACATGAGAAAAAACTTGGACATGACTAGTTAAAAATAGAAAGCAACGGGAGAAACGCCTCTCTCTAAATGCCCTCAAACTTTATAATTTCCTGTTGAATTAAAAAAGACGTGGTGCTTACATTTTTCAATATAGCACCAACGCCTGTTTCTTTATTTATTGAGGGTTTGCCCCTGTGTCTCTCAAACTTAAATCTTAAAATGCTGAATTAATTGATTTAATTCTTCCGCTAGGCCAGCGAGTTCATCAGAGCTTCGTGCAATTTCTTCCATTGAACTGTTAATCTGCTGTGCGGAGGCAGATGTTTGCTCGACGCCTGCAGCTGATTCTTCAGAAACTGCAGCAATTTCCTGAACGGATGCAGTCATTTTTTCACTATTTGCTGAAATAGTGGAGAGATTATCAGAAACTGTTTTTATATCCGCCACCATTTCCGTTACCGAGGCACTGATAGTTTGGAATGTGTCTCTGGTTTCTTTTATTTGACTTGTTCCTGCTTGTACCTCTTTATAGCCTTCTTGCAGTGACGCAGTTACCAAATTCGTTTCTTCTTGAATATTATCTACCATATCTGTGATACCAGTTACCGAGGATGCTACTTGTTCTGCAAGCTTTCTTACCTCATCCGCAACAACGGCAAAGCCTTTTCCGCTCTCCCCTGCTCTTGCTGCCTCAATCGCAGCATTTAAGGCTAATAAATTTGTTTGATCCGCAATATCTTTAATAACGGAAACTAACTCAGATATTTTTTGCGAATGCATATCAAGGTGCTCTACCTTTCTAACTGATTCGTGAACAATCTGATCAATTTTCTCCATCTGCTTGGTAGAAGACTCCATTAGGTTTCTACCTTGACTCGTATGTTCTAACACTTGATTAGAAGAATCATAAACTTGATTACTGTTCAAATGTGCTTCATCCGTATCTTCTTTAAAGCTGACCATTAACGCCGAAAGATCACTTGTCGTATTCGCTTGCGATTCTGAACCATAAGCCATCTCCTGCATTGTTGTTGCAACTTGTTCAGATCCTGCTTTTACGTCACCAGCTGATTGTGTCAGCTCTTCACTTTTACTGCTGACTGTTTCGGAAACAAATTTAATTTTACTTACTAATTCCCGCAGTGCTTCGCTCATTTCACCAGTAGAATGTACTAATTGACCAATCTCATCTTCAGATTTTGTTTGCAAATCTTTCTCGGTTAAATCACCTTGCTCTAACCTCTTCATTACTTCTGTAATTCGGGGAATCTCTTTTAACATGTATTTTAATAAGAAAACTACAGCAACAATCAGAAGCAGACAAGCAATTCCGAAAAATAGCAGCATCTTATAAGTGAATGCACTCAGCCCACCAAGTGCCTCCTTTTTAGGCAAGGCTGTACCGATAGACCAGCCAGTGGATGTTACTGGTGAGTACCCAATATACTCAGAATCATTGTCCATTTTTATTAATTCCAGCCCTTTTTCACCAGTAATCATTTTATTACCGATTTCCCCCATTTTACCTTCGAAGGACTGCAATTGCTCTTCCAGAATAAAAGCTTCGTTTGGATGATATAAAATCGTTCCATCGTCTGCAATTAAAAATGAATAGCCTGTTTCTCCCATTTTGTGGGTTTCCATCAGTGCAGGAAGATCATCGAGGAAGATATCAATCGCAACAATACCAACTGTATTCCCATTTTCCTTTATTGGTGTCATTGCACTCAAGATAATTTCCCCGAATATTTCATCCATATATGGCTCGGTAAAAAGGATATCATCCTCCGCTATAACTGCTTCATACCATGGTCTGCTTTCTATGTCAAAGTCCGGTTCAGACAATACATCATTACTGCCAATCAAAAAGTTTGCGCGGTCACTTGCAACCCAAGCCATTGCAATGGATTCATCTGTTTCAACAATTTCATCCAGTGCTTGGGAAACGCCATCGTAATAATCGTCTTTCAAAGCTTCATCTCGTGATTTAGCTGAATTTAAAAATTTTACAACCTCTTGATTTGTTACCATTTGCCGTACAATCGTAGCCTTTTCTTTAAACATATTATCAACCTGTGCTGCGATTGCGTCACTCTTAGTTGTTAAGTCTGCTTCTGTACTGTCTATTAATTGAGACTTTGTGTAAGTATGGATAAACAAACCAGTGACAGAAAAAACAAGCAAGATAACAATAAAAAGTGCGGCTGCTACCTTGGTGGAGATACTTTTTCGAAACCCTTTCAATCCTTGGGGCCGCTGTTTCTTTACTTTTTCTTTCATTCTTCTTTCCTCTTTCCCATAGTTGACGAGCTCCTGTAGACTAATCACATAATCGTATTCTATATGAATAATTCTACTCAGCTATTTAACTAAATAATAATGATGATATTATTATAACAGGATATTTTACAATTAGTACTAATTAACTATGACTTTTTGTTGAAATCTATGATTTTTATCCCGCTTTATACTAAGTACTTTAACTTCTCGTGTATGAGAGCACATTAAAGGATGGATTTAATTCGGATATAGTGGCAAGTCTTTTGTTTATGAGATTATGGAGGTAAAGTACATCAGACTGTCTCTTTAAACCATTTATTAAAATGTTTTTGCAAAAGAAAACATTCAATGCTATAATAACAACATTACTATTTTGAAACCGAAGGAGGGTGCTCTATTTATGTTATTATCTGTCGTTTGTCAACTTGTTCGTGCTTAAGGACGGGATACGTATGCCCTTTTTTAACGAAGCCAAACACAAGTTGCAAGCAGCAGAGAAACATACCTGAGCTCCCTTAATGAGACATTTTTTAAAATGACTTTGATAGATGTTGACAGGGCGATTTCTCGCTCTGTCTTTTTTTTATATAATAAGCAGCATCTGCCTGCTTCTCTCTTGTGTTTGGCCATATAAGGAGAGAATAACTATGAGTATTTTAGCAGTCGAGCAATTAACCCATCATTATGGGGATAAATTAATTTTAGATAATGTCTCTTTTCGTATGCTGAAAGGAGAACATATCGGTTTAGTTGGTGCGAATGGAGCTGGAAAATCCACTTTATTCAGAATCATTACCGAGCAGCTGTTGCCAGACTCCGGGAAAATCACTTGGCATCCTGCTGCCAAAAAAGAAAGTCTGGAACAACATATTCAACTTCATGCTGGTGAAAAGATACGTACTTATTTACAAAGCGCTTTCCAGGAGCTATTTACCGCAGAACAGGAAATGGTGACACTCACTGAACAAATGTCAAGCGCATCAAACGACCAGCTTGATTATTTATTGAAGCAATATAGTCAATTACAAAATAAACTCGAACAGCATGGTTTTTACAGTCTAGACGCAAAAATAGAAGAAGTTGCGGCTGGTCTAGGACTCACCTCTTTAGGAATGGAAACCGATGTTACGGAGCTGAGTGGTGGTCAACGTACCAAATTATTATTAGCAAGGTTGCTATTAACGGAACCTGATGTGCTTTTACTTGATGAGCCTACGAATTATTTGGATACCGCTCATATTAATTGGCTGGAGAACTATTTAAAAACGTATCCGCATGCATTTATACTGATTTCCCATGATACAATGTTTATGAATGGGGTCGTCAGCATCATTTATCACTTAGAGCATCGAACACTGACGCGCTATAAGGGAAATTACCAAAGTTTTTTAGCGGCATACGAACTGCGAAAACACCAAATTCATGAGCAATACGAACGACAGCAACAGGAAATTCAAAAATTAGAAAGCTATGTACAGAAAAATAAAGCAAGAGCGTCCACAGCTAAACAAGCTAAAAGCAGGGAAAAGAAATTAAAAAGAATGACACGGATTGAAAAACCAAACACACTTCCACAGCCGTCATTTTCCTTTTCCGTGTGTGCACAACCTGTCAATCGTATACTTGAAGCCAGTGATCTTGATATTGGGTATAACCATGCGCTGTTTTCTGCTGTAAATTTGAAATTAAATCGTGGAGAAAAAGTAGCCCTGATTGGCCATAATGGCATTGGAAAAACGACAACTTTAAAAACGCTGCTTGGAGAATTAACTACATTAGGTGGTACGATTTCAATGGGTGAACGTGTCAAACCAGCCTATTTTTCTCAAGAAGCGCAATTTACGGGAAAACAAACAGCATTGCAATACATCTGGTCACTTTTCCCGGAGTTAACACAAAAAGAGGTGCGCACAAAATTGGCACGCTGCGGCTTAACAGCCGAACATATCTTTCAGCCACTTATCTCCTTAAGTGGCGGCGAACAAACAAAGGTGCGTTTATGTGAGTTACAGCTGGCTGCGAGCAATTTACTCGTATTGGATGAGCCGACAAACCATCTTGATCCAATCACAAAAGAGGCACTCGCAAAAGCATTACAGGAATATCAAGGTACCATCATTCTTGTCTCCCATGAAGCAGCGTTTTATCAAGACTGGGTGACACAAGTGTGGGATATGGAATTATGGACTTGAGGCTTGCTTGTATTTAAGGCAAATAACTTTTTCGTTCTTAAATAACGAAATGTTGGCAGACTAACGTTATAAATAGAAGGCAGGTCCAGCAGCGGGACACTCACCCCTTTATTTTATGGAAGGGTGCGTTAAAAGTATTAATTACTTTTTACGCATCCTTTTCCTACTTGAAGACTCCTAACATCCGAAGAACGAAACCCCTTTTACATAATCGATAATGCATCTATTTATACAACTGGGTAACCATTTCCATGTAAAAAGTGACTTTCAATAATAAAAAACATTTAATCGCTGTTCTTCGACTACAAATAGTTTTTCTTTTAAATCAATATTGCTTCTATATATCTTTTATTTTTCACCCCCTCTTGCTTAACTTAATTACATATTGACTGCCGTCATCTGAAAATATCCAGTTTAAAATAAGACTCCTTATTACGAAATAGGTATTCTCTGAAATAGTTGTACATATATATTGAACAAGTACTGCGTATGTATTTCAGAAAAATGGAGGTTTTATAATGAACCAACGTTGGCTAAAGCTTGGCTTGTCGCTTATACTTCTGTTCTTTTTGTTTCTTGCTGGCTGTTCAGCGAATGACCCGGAGGAAGCAGATAATGAAGTTCCAGATACAGACGATGCATCAGATGATGGTGCTAATGAAACGATAAACGATGAGGATGCTGAGTTAACTGTATGGATAATGGAGACAGGGTCTCCTGATGAAGCGCAGAGCTATTTCGATGGAATTACTGAACAGTTTAATGAAACCTACCCGAATGTCAATGTGAATGTTCAATTTATACCGTGGTTAAACGCACATCAAAATTTAATTACCGCAATGGCTGGTGGCAGTGCACCTGATATTTCCGAATTGGGAACAACTTGGAATCCAGAATTTGCAGCAATGGGTGCATTAATGAATTTAGATGAGATTGATTGGGGTTTATCTGAAGGCTGGGTGCCCGCATTAGAAGAAGTCGGCACATATGATGAAAGTCTATATGGTGTACCTTGGTACGCTGGATTGCGGCAGCTTATTTATAACCAAGAAATACTAGATGAAGCTGGTGTAAATGTACCAGCAACGTATGACGAACTATTAGAGGCGGGTGAAGCAATTTTAAATAATACGGATGCATTTGCTTTCCCCGCAGCTGGTATTAATCAGCACGTTGTTTTACCTGCGATTTGGCATTTTGGCGGAGAACTCGCCGAACTGGAAGAAAATAATGACGGTGATATGCAGTGGGTTTCAAAGGTGAATGAAGCAAATGCGGTCGAAGCAGTAGAATTTTATACAGATATGTATAAGAATAGATTTGTTCCAGAAGGTGCTCTAAATTGGTCCGTCACCGATGTACGTCAAGCATTTGCTCAAGAAGATTTGGCTATGACCATTGATGTCGCACCAGGTCTGAATGCCATGCTCAATGAAAATCCAAATCTTACAGATAAGATTGGTGTTGCACCACTTCCTGCAGGAGACAATAATGCAAGTTTTGTAGGTGGATCCAATCTAGCAATCTTTGAACAATCACCAAATAAAGAACTCGCAACGGAATATGTAAAAATAATGATTTCGGAAAAAAATATTAGTGAATGGGCGCAATTAACAGGATTCTTCCCTGGTACACTAGATGGGTTGGAGAATCCAATTTTTCATGAAAATTCACTGCTGGCAGTGTTTGCTGAAGGAATGGAAGAAGGCCGATCCTATCCAGCTAGTCCTTCTTGGGGGCGCTTTGAAGGGGAGAACCTATTTGTCGCACCAATTCAGGAAATCATGAAGGGAGAAAAGACAGCCCAAGAAGCATTAGATGAAATGGCAGAAACAATGAATAAGATATTTGCCACGGAATAAGTAATCAAAGAGACTGTCCCAGCAGCAAAAGTTCAGTTCGATTGGAGTTGAAAACATGAAAAATCGATGGCTTCCGTGGATCTTGCTCTCTCCTGCAGTCATTCTAATCATTGGGCTAACAATATACCCACTATTATATACATTTACCCTGAGTTTCCAGCATTATGATATGCGTTCCCTCCTAAGTGGGGATGCGGAATGGTTAGGGTTTAGTAATTATAAAGAGACCTTAATGGACCCATTCTTTTGGACAGTTACCAAGAATACAGTGGTATTTGGTTTAGCATGTGTTGTTGGGACGATGTTCGTTGGTTTAATTGTCGCATTATTATTAAATACAAAGTTTAGAGGGAGTAAAATTTTAAGTATCGTTATTTTAATTCCGTGGGTTTTTCCTGCTGTTGCTGGTGGTATCGTCTGGAAATGGATGTTTAATGATCAATACGGAATTGTTAACTACTTTTTAACAAGTATCGGACTGACAATGTTTGATGGCTTTGCATGGTTCAATACAAATTACATTGCATTTTTTGTTATTTTTTTAATGATTGTGTGGCAAAGCTTTCCTTTCATTGCGGTTTCTTTACTTGCAGGCTTTCAAACGATACCAAATTCATTGTATGAAGCCGCGGAAATTGATGGTGCAAACGCATGGCAAAAGCTTACTAAAATTACGTTGCCGATGCTAAAACCGCTGCTTCTCATCCTATTCATTTTATCAACCATTTGGGATTTTAAAATCTTCGACCAAATATACGTGATGACAGAAGGTGGACCAGCAAGAAGTACGTATGTACTGGCCTTGTACTCCTGGGATGAGGCAATCAATGCTTTAAACTTTGGCATGGCATCAGCAATTGCAATGCTCATGTTTGTATTATTAATGATTTTTGTTGTCATTTATATATACTTTTTGCGTGAAGATAAGGAGGTAGAAACATGAGAAATAAGACTCCTTTTCAGAAGGCTATGATTTATATTCTGGCACTGATTGTATTTGTCGTTTCCATCTTTCCATTTTGGTGGATGCTTGTAAGCTCATTGAAGCCATCAGGAGAAATATTTAGTAAAGTACCTACATTATGGCCAAGAACCTTTACATTTGAACACTATCAGGATATCTTTGTACGTGCTAACTTTTGGATTTATTTTAAAAACAGTATCTATGTTGCTGGTACTGTAACCTTAATTGGTACGGCAATAGCAGCTTTAGCTGGTTATGCATTAGGAAGATTTCCAATCAAGGGAAAGGGTCTTATTTTATTAACGATATTATTCGTTCAAATGTTTCCACTCGTTGTGCTGATTATCCCGCTATTTATTGTATTAAGTAATATCGGGCTGACAAATTCTTTAGTTGGTTTGGTGATAACGTACTTAACATTTTCCTTGCCATTTTGCATCTGGATGCTGCGCAGTTATTTCCAATCGATTCCAACTGAAATTGAAGAAGCAGCACTAATTGATGGCTGTACAAGGATGCAAGCCTTCCGAAAGGTGATTTTTCCATTAGCATGGCCAGGAATTTCTGCGACAAGTATTTTTGCATTTATCACTGCGTGGAATGAATTTGTGTTTGCTGTTACCTTTATCCAGGATGACCGAATACGAACACTTCCCCTTGCCCTGCAACAGTTTTTCAGCAGGTTTACTGCAGATTACGGTGGTCTAATGGCCGCTTCTACAATTGCTACGATTCCAGTACTCGTCTTCTTTATTTTTTTCCAAAAGAAAATGACGCAGGGTCTGGTACAAGGATCTGTGAAGAATTAGTGAAGCTTAGGGGTGGTTCTTTAGGGAATAAATGGAATCAAGAGGTGTTGTTTTTTCACTAATCGCTGTTCTTTGGTAGTTTTTCTATTAAATCTATGATTGCTTCTCTTTTTTCAAACACATTAAATTAAAATTGAACACCTTTTTTAGTCACTGACCTTGCAGTCGGCTCAGAGTTATTACGCTGTGACTTGCAGAGAATCCCAACCATCATAGATACAACAGATGGTATAATATCCCACAAGTATAGTAAGATATTATAACATCTGTTGCTCAATGCATTTCATTATCTATTGATAAGAAATTTTGCAACTCTTGTTTATTTTGTATTAAATCAATGTCTAAGACATCACCAACATCTTTGTATATGTTTTGATATGAATCATCTACTGGAATTCTTAAAGTTTCAATGGGATGGTTACCTTCTGCAATTAATCCTTTTCCAATCGAAAGTATTGTTTTGTAGTCTAAGTTAGTGTCTATATACGGATCTGCCATCCCTAATATTTTTGGTAAATTTATAAAACTATGTACACTTACAGCTTCATCCTTTAATTTAGCGATTATTTCCTGCTGCCGCTCAACTCTTCCATAATCGCTGTATATATCTTTACGAAACCGAACATACCCCAATAGTTCTTCTCCGTGCAGTCTTTGACGACCTGGTTCAAGTGTCATTCCTATCCCCTCTGACATTTCATGAGGAATATCGACTTCAATCCCATCAGGTGCGATAATATCTGCTAATTTCGAAAAACCTTCAAAATCCACAACTGCATAATAGTAAAGATCTATGTCAAAGGTTTGTTTAATGGTTTTCCGAAGTAATTCCGGTCCTCCAAAAGAAAATGCAGCATTAATTTTCTGCATTCCATAGTCAGGTATCTCTACATAAGTATCCCTCATAATTGATACAAGTCTTAAATCATTTGTGTCCTGATTATATTGGGCAATCATTATAGTATCAGAGAGGCCGAGTTCATCACCTCTTGCATCACTGCCTACCATTAAAATATTAATTTCACCAAATTCAGGCTCAACACCATGAAATGGGTCGAAAGTGGTTTCATCTTCTTTATATTGCCCATCTTTAGCTTCTGAAAGTCCTTGGTTATATTGTGTAATGATATATACTCCTGCTGATACCATACATATTAAAATAAATAACAGACTCCGAAACGGCCACTTCCATTTCGTATTCTTTCTTTGTTGCTGTTTTTTCATTTATGACGTTTCCTTTCTTAACTTGTAACTGTTTTTAAAGCAAGTTTCACTGCAAGTGCATCATCCACAAATCCAATAGGGAAGATGTAATCACGGAATCACATCCATAGGGATAATAAAATATAATAAAGCGCTTCCCATAATGGCTAGCTGATAGCGTGTACCTGTTTTTCGTTCAAATTTATGATAAAAACCCTTCAAATGATTAATAAATGGCCCCACACTATCCACTTTATCAATTTTCTGATTAAACTACTGATAAATTATTGTGTTCCCTTCCTCTGTTCCAACATATTGTTCATACTGCTTTAGTTTTTTTGGGGATATTTTCAGAACTGAAATTATCTTCATAGAAATTATCTTCTGTTAATGTTTGTTGAATAGTCTCTATAGATGTATATAGGTCTGAATTTGCTATAGAATCCTGAGAATAACCCGCAATAGCCAAAAGGTCTATTAGCGGAGTTTCCAAGTAAGGAGCCAACTTGTTTAAGTGCTGGATATTTGCTTTACGTTTTCCATTAATAATACGAGAAATGGTTGACTTATCGATTCCTGTTTCTTTACTGCATTCTCGTATTGAATGTCCGCGCTGATTTAGCAATTCTTTTAATTTATTTCTAAAGTTTATTGCAGTCATACTCTTAACCTACTTTTATCATCTCTATCATCCTATACTCAAATACTATAAAACAGTGTTGACAAAATGTCAACACTGTCCAAGTATAAATTTATACATCTTCCTCAAAGTGTCTCTCCCATGTACTAGGAGGCAAATGAAGAGTCCATTTAATAAAAAGGATCATAAAATAACGTTGACAAAAGTCAACGTTATTCAGAGGTAAATATTTAGCTCTTAAATTAATGTACTTAATTCATGAAGGTTTATTACGAAGCTTTTAGCAACAATTATATATAAGTATTGGAGATTGTAAAAAAACTATCATCTTATCCCTGAAGGACTTGGATAAATTGAATTCCTTAGAATATTTTAGTATTACTGTTATCTTAAGTTTTTTTTATTTGCAGCCAAATATAGAATCCTCCCGTCATAATAAAAGCTGCCCATAAAATCAAAAGTTCATCCCAAATTAACACAACACTACCTGACAAGACTCCCAATAAAAATACAGACACTCCTAACAATAATGTTAGAAAAGTGTGCAACGCTTGCCGATTCTTATAAAATAATGCTAAGTAAAGGTTATTCATCAAATTCTTGGTGTTCCCTGTCATAATGCCATTATTTATACTCGTCGTTTTAATTTTGCGAAAGACCGTTAATTCATAACCCGCCAATAACCCTAACAGAAAAGCAATTAAAGAGACGCCGATACTTTGTTGGCTCACTGCCAATACCAGCAGCAATATTGTCTGAAGTAAAAGATAGACTCTATATTTCTTCCAGTCATGATTTTTGTAGCGTTCCACTATTCCTTGGGCGATAAAAGCACCAATGGCAAAACCAATAAATGATGTTAGGTGGATTAAAACTTCTGAGATATTTCCATCCAATAGCTTGGCACCCAATACGACCATATTTCCTGTCTGTGCACTTGCAAATAAACCATCATATGTAACGAAAGTATATGCATCAATAAATCCCATTAGAAATGTTGAAAAAAGTGTTAAAATGGTATGAATTTGATCCTGATTCAACCTATATTCCATATTATCCCTCCAACTTGCAGAGTATATTCAATTTATGATTTTCCACTTCAATTGTCAAATCGAATATTTTTCAAGACTTTCTTTATCTTCGTTCAGTGAAAGATAAAAACGACATGGATTGATGATTGAGTCAAAATTAGAGTGCTTAAACATAAGGATTTTAAGCAGGACTCCAGCCTAAAAACGGCTTTAGTCGTCAGCATTCATTTCCAAATCCACCTGCTTCACACAGGTAGTCGTTTAAGGAATTCCAATGAATTATGGTGCGTTTAAAGCGTTAATTGCTTTTTTACACACCCCTCTCCTACTTGGTTAGATCGAAGCATAACATTATAATCACTATTATATCTTCACTGTTTTCTTAATCTTTTTTCCATCAAAAAAAGAACCTTATCAGTTGGTTAGATCCTTTTATTTCTACCCCTCCAAAAAGATTCAATATTTGTAACGTATACAAAATAAAAAGCGATACATCATCGGTCTTTCGAGTTACCATCAGGTAACCCTCGTACCGAACGGCATGCATCACCAACTTATAGAAGATGGGCGACTTCTGCCTAATTACGTTAAAACAAAACCGTTTACTATTAAAATAAAGTCTATGAAATTCATTTATCTTTTATCTGAAAATAACTTATCTACTTTTCTCCTACGTACTGTGTACTTCTTGTTCTTCACTTGTTCTGCTTGAAATGTAATTATTTATTTTTATAGAAATAAGAATGAAACCTAACATAATTAAACCATTAAATATCCAACCACTAATATTCATATAAATAATCAATTGGCCATAGGATTCCGCACCATATCAAATTAAAAGCCACATTTTTAAAGCATTTTGAAAAGTACTTCGGACAACAAATAATAATGTAAGCAATTGGAAACCCATAAAAATTCCCTTTGTCATAAATAAAGTTCTACTACTTTTTCGCTCATACCCTTGTAAGGAAGACCAATCAAGAGCAAAGTAAAGTGCCAAGGGCTTTTGATAACAGAAAGATTGCAGCGAAACTTAATCCCAAATAGACCTGATTCCAAAGCATACTTTCTGCTGAAGCAGAGATTAACTGCAGTAGTAATGAATAACGAGCTAATAATGAATAACCCCATAATATTGAGTTGCTTTTCTACTGCAAAACGGTAAATAGTATAGATAAATCCAGGAACAGTTGATTTGAAATTCATAATGATTTAGAGACTTTATCTATCAACTTCGTACCTGCAAAAGGGAAATTTTCAAGGTGCTTTAATGATGAAATAATGCGTTCTAATACTTCACCAGCAGCTTCAGTATTATTATTATTTTTTAAATGGTAGATATCTGCTTAACTTTCTATGTCTGTGTATTATTATCTTTTAAAAATTGATGAACTAAAAAGGTTTTTTTGCATTTCATTAATTACTCTTATATCCATTTTTTCTAAGCGTTCTTCAATGATAGCTTTCAATACTTTAACAGCACAAGCTCCATATAATTCACCAATTATATTCCTTGATGGTATATCTGAATAATGCGTTATGAATACTTCTTTGCAAAAGTTTTCGAATCTGTTAGATAATCCCAGACCATCTAATTCTATCTGAAGAATCCTTTTAATAGCTTTCTTTTCTGGAAGAATTAATTCGTTAATTAACGTAACCAATAAATTTTTAAAATCTGTATTTTCATTAAACCGTTTTTTAGCATAATCATTAAATTGACTCATATAATCATCGATAATCTCTTTAAGAACGCCTTCTTTACTATCGTAATGTGAATAGAAAGTGGATCGACTACATCGAGCATATTGGCAAATTTGTTCCACTGTAATATGTTGATACTTTTCTATATCTAAGAGTATAAAAAGAGATTTTACAATATTTTCTTTAGATTTTACTACACGAATATCAACCATGATCCTACCTTCTTTCTGTACATTTATAATAATTCTGTACGTTTTCGAACATATTGTCAAATATATTCTTAACATTTTATAGCCTTTGGGTATCATTAATACTGAGATAAAGATAAAGGATGTGTTCATAATGGCTATAATTACTGGTAATAAACAATTTGATTTTCAAATTGATCGTTTCACTTCTTCTTTTTTAGATAATACCAGTGTACGTCAAGACAGAGAAAAAATGGGTTCATTTATAAAAGATTTTCAAACTTGGTTTGACTGGTGGTCAAGGAAAGCAATCGAATACGAGCAAGCAGAAGAATTTAAAATAGCTGCAAGCTACTACAAAGCAGCAATGTTTTATTTAAAACGGGATGGCCTTGAAAAACAAATAATGTATGACGGCTTCATTCGTACTTTTTATAAAAGTTATAATGATTTTGAATTTCAACGGAACAAAGTACCTTACGAAGGGTCAAGTTTACCAACACTATTTTTAAAGAATCCTAATGCCCAAAAGACATTGCTGGTTCTAGGAGGATTTGATGGATATTTGGAGGAAATCGCTTCTTTCTTTAAACACATGAAAAATACGGACTACAATATTCTTATATTTGATGGTCCTGGTCAAGGAAATACTTCATCAAAAGGACTTACATTTATTCCAAATTTTGAGGAACCTGTATCTAAAATATTAGATTACTTTTCTTTAAATGAAGTAGATGCGATTGGTCTTTCATGGGGAGGTTATCTAGTATTACGGGCAGCAGCATTTGAAAAGAGAATAAAAAAGGTTATCGCCATGGATATTTTCTATTCTCCAATGGATACGGTGAGGATAAATTTAGGCTTTTTTAAATATATGTCTCTTTCAATTCTGCTAAAAATGAAAGCTACAAATTTAATTAATAAAGTGATTAACAACATAGCAAAGAAAGATGTTGACATGATTTGGAAATTGAATAATGGCTATCAACTTACTGGAGAAAATAATCCGTATGATCTGATAAACAATTTGAAAAGACACAATGCCAAATCAATCTTAAGATTCATTAATCAGGACTGTTTGCTTTTGGCTGGTAAAGAAGATCAGTACGTACCATATAAGCGTCTATCCACTATACAGAAAGGTTTGGTAAATTCCAAGAAAATTGAAACGAAACTATTTACAAAGGAAACAGGCGGAGAACAACATTGCCAAGTTGGAAGAATGGATTTAGCTTTCAATGAAATTATCAAATTTCTCAAAGCATGATGATTTTACTTTTACAAATTAGTTTATCAAGCACTGTATGGTACGATTCATTATTGTTTCTGTTCATACAGACAAAAAAGAAATCTAAGGAAATGAAGAAACAACTACTTATTCATTTCCTTAGATTTCTTAATACCATTTGCTAAAGATTCCATTAATATTAACTCCTTTTCTGTAAAATTGTCCATCTGTTTTTTCTATCCATCTACGTCTGGAACTTTTAACTGTATTCATATCTAGTAAGAAAAATTCATAAACAGATATATTGAGTAGTGAGACAAGATCATAAAGCACCTGTAAACTAGGGCGCTATCCCTTATTCTCAATATTCGTCAAATAACGCGAGTCAATCTCTATCAATGATCCCACCTGTTAGTTAAATTTTGTTATACGGGCTTCTTTTATCGCAAGTCAAACTTTTTGAAATCATATTTATCTTCTTTTTTACGCAAAATAAACCACCTCTACACATTCTACTGTTCCTATTAAAATAGAAACAGGTATAGAAAAACGCATGATTTGGTTTTATAATTCCCATCATATGTTTCATACAACAAAAGATACTGCCAGACGGTAATAAAAAACCGTTATCTGAGTACTTCTTTTCATGCATTGAAATGGTTTTCTATTTTCCAGACGACGGTTTATATGGCCGTCATTTTCCTTTTATTCAAGAAACAACGAATGGTGTGTGAATTTCAACGTTTAAGGATGTGACGGCTCACAGGAGGTGGTCGTCATGCAATATATTGTTATCCAATATAGTTCTACCTTTGGTACTTCGTTAAAAATAGGAATTCCTGTACCTAGATAAAAACGCCTTTATATATGGTTTTTCGCATCATTCAAAAGGAACTATTGAAGCACATAAACACATAAACAGCCCTTTCGTGTCGGGACTTAGTACAGGAATACTAATATCTCTTGAAGAAAGATTTGGAAGAGGCTGTTCAAAAGATTGCTAAGTTATTGGATGAGGATTATATATAGTTTAAATATTTACGGGAATTTCATAAAAAAGGGACTATCGAATTTTTAACAAGTTCATAGTCACTTTTATTTACATATTATGGGGGCTTCCTGAGAAAATAAACATCTTTACCTGTCATTTTTTAATATTTGAATATAGTCCCTTGCTCCGTGCAATATTCGATAAATAAATACTGTTTTTTCAATAACTCGGTAAAAAGCAATATAAGGTTCAGAAATAATCATTCGAAACTCATAATGATTTAGAGATTTATCTATCAACTTCGTACCTGCAAAAGGGAAATTTTCAAGGTGCTTTAATGATGAAATAATGCGTTCTAATACTTCACCAGCAGCTTCAGTATTATCCAATAAAATATAATCGAAAATATCATCAAGATCACTATCGGCTGCTGGAAGTAATTCCACTTTATAACTTTCCATTAATTCTCTCCTTAATTCTTTCATAAGCAGAATCAAGTGAGGTGGTCTTTTCACCACTTAATCGCTGTTCTTCAGCATATAATAATTTTTCTTTGAGATCAAGGAGTGCTTCTCTTCTTTCAAATGCATCAATACTCATAAGAACAAGATCACCTTCTCCATTCTTTGTAATATAAACAGGTTTCTCTTTCTCATGGGCTAATTTGGAAACGGAGTTATAATCATTTCTTAAAGAAGTGGATGATTTTATAATCAAAGTAAGTACCTCCATTCATCATTCATTTATTATATAATTATAATACCATAATCCTTATATTATATGCGTACATCATTAAACTAAGTTCAAACTGGACAACAATTGGGCAACAAATCACTTCTCTTTATGATCATTACTGTAAACTTTCACTGTATTTCAGATTGTGATTTTCATATTATTTCAGATGCATAAACTGCATAAAATGCGTTGCACGGCTTGATATGGAGAAGTGGGTATGCTAAGCCTGTTCGGCAAGCGTAAGCGTAAAAAAGTCCACACTTACTTTTAAATGTGGACTATTGTTATGATTTATTTAGATTTATTAGGAACGCGATATTCCTCTGGGATTATTTGCGACCAAGGAAGGAATTGTTCTACTTTCTCTTTATCAGCCAGCTCTATATTTGGTAGCTCTTCAAATAAATATTTAAGGTAATGAAATGGATTCAAACCGTTTTCCTTCGCAGTTTCCACAAGACTATAAATGATTGCGCTGGACTTAGCTCCCTTGGCAGTATTGCTAAAAATCCAGAAGGAATCATAACTAAATCAAGGTCTACTTTAGTTCGTTGTTTTTATTAGACAAATAATTAGTCGAAATCTGTCGATGGAACGGCTGAAAAGACCTATACAACTTCCTATTAAAAGGAGGTATTGTAAAAGAGCTAAATATTTAAACAATTTCCAAGAACTATGATATTTCAATATATAAAACCGAAGTGAGAGGTGTATAATCTATGGCTGATATTTGGGCAAACCACGTATTAGATGATTATGAGTTGGAACCACTTGATGGCAAAACAATAGAAAAAGTAGAAAGAAAGTTGGGAGTCACATTCCCGGTTTCTTATATAAAGCTACTTAAAGTCATCCTTTATCCAATAACAATAGTCTGGATGACTAGAATCTATTATGGCTTTTCCATCTTTGATCTTAATTGGTATTTTATCTTTTGCTAATTCATTTAATTTTTCTAATTCCCTTTTTGTGAATTATACATATCCTGAAGTATTCTTCATACGATTTTGTGAAAATCCATTTAACACATCTTCGGTTTTTTGTATTCCTTATTGTTTTTGAACATGAATTTCATACCCTTTCACCTAGTGTAATAACTTGTTAATCCTTTTATGTCCGCTATCTAGACACAATGCGAACTTAAACATCAGTTCTTAAGGATTTTGAGAACTGGTTCTTATCCATCTTATTGTGCTAGATAATTCTATTTTGAATTATGTAGATTCTATACTTTTATAGTACCAAATTCTTCATTAAAACCCACAAAAAAATAATCGTCTAATTGCTATTCCTATACTAGTTTATTATTTATTCCTGTTCAATATAATGCCTGTGCAAGCTTCTTGCCCCTCTTGTGGTGACCTACAGCAATTTCTTACCCATTGGCAATTTAAAATACACTTCATGTTGACTTTCAGGAGTGAAAAATGTGAGGTTGAAACATGAATATATGCTTTATTGCAGGAACATATCATCCTAAAATTGGGGAGCCGAGACTTATGTGTTTAAATGATGTAGGTTAATAAGAATCTCTGTTATCCCGATCTCTCTTAGCCTTAATATATTGTGTTCTAATATAGGTCTATTTAACACCGGTAACATCGGTTTTGGTAGGAAGTTTGTAATTGGACCCATTCTTTTACCAACCCCTGCTGCTAATATAACCGCCTTCATTTCTAATATCACTCCGTTATCCTAGAATAGTGGTTTATTAAACTCCAATATATCAATTTCTAAATTAGCTATGTCAGACCTTTTTCCAGTACCATCAATGATTAAATCTGCTTTTCTCATAGGATTTTGTTTCGATATATAGTATTCTTCTGCGGGCATCCATAAATCTTCCCATAAATGTCTCTTCTCTTCACTATCACGTTTAATTCCTCTTGATAATCTCACTTTTCGCGGACTTTCAACCCAGATTTTAAAATCATAATAACCCTCTAGTTCCTTTATTAAGGAATAACAACCTTCAATAACAACCATTCCTCCTGAAGGTACTTTATACCACTCCGCCATAGAGTCTTCGTCCCAGTCATACCTCTGATAATTAGTGTTTTGATTTTGGCTTAATGGAATTATTAGTTGTTCTTTCACTCGTTTATAATCCCAGTTTCCACCAATTTCATTTTCTTTTACATAGTTTCTTTGTTTAGAAGGTTTGTAAAAATCATCCATATGGATTATGGTTACTCTTTCTGGATTTACTGATTTAAAAGCTTCAGCTAAAGTGCTTTTTCCCGCACCACCGCAACCATCAATCCCAATTAGAGTTGTTTTATTTAATTCTTTTTTATCCATTAACTTTTCATAAATTTTTTTTACTGAAATAATCATTTTTCTCTCCTTTTTACTTATTCAAAAAGATGTAAAAAATATAATGCCGCTAATGATGGTGAGTCATTAAATTGACCGTTTCGACTTAATGCATTAATTTCCTCAATAGACATCCACTCGGATTGAAACTCAGCATCAGTACAATAATCGTCGGATAGTTCATCAAATTTCACAATATTATTACTAATCGTACACCAATCAGCAGCTTCGTAGATGTGTCCGATTACTTCTCCATCATCAATTGCCTTAATCCCAGTCTCTTCTAATAATTCTCTCTTTGCAGCTTGTAACACCGTTTCCTTCTCTTCAATAGATCCTTGAGGAAATTCCCAGCCAGTCTTATCAGATACAAAGCGATGTTGCTTGACTAATAAAAGTTTATTTTGAATATTTTTAAGTACGATTGTTACAGCATCATTTTTTCAACGACAATAAATGGCTCAACGATTTCAACACCATTTTTTGAAACGAGTACAGACCATACAGTAGTATAAGAATTTGATATAACTTTCTTCTTTGGCCCATTAACCTCTAACAATATCTCACATCCTTTAACATTTAAATTTTCGTTCTATAATGTTTTTTCTCATTATTTCAACTATATCACATTTAATAATATAGAGTAATTTAATTGGGATTAAATTAAAAAACATTATTAGTCTAAGATTTTCGAGTAAAAACATAAAAAGGCCCTACTAGTAAAACCTAAAAAATTGTCACAATGTTTAAGAGTCACTTGAAATATCTATTTACTTGTAGAAAGGCTATTAAAATAGTGGCACCTCAAAAGTTTAGCAGAGATAACTAAAGAGGAAGGTTTAAAGATACATTATAAATTTAATAGGAGAGAAATTACTGCCCAAAAACTATTAGCAGATCTATCCCATTTACCTATACGAGATTTTGGCATAAAAGAACCGGATTTAGAGAACCTTATTAAAGAAGTTTACAATAAGGAAATAGAGATGATAGAATCATAAACTTATCGTAGCCTGTAATTTTAGCTATAGAAAAGGTTTTCTCTCCCAGACACTGAAAAATCATTGATAGTATAATTCTTCTAGAGTTTACTATCCTAATAATGTTAAAAAAGAAGAATAATATTTAGCAATAAAAATCTGCACCCTAATTATTATTTGTGTCTAACTTTTTGGGTTCACTTCAACTTTCCGAGCGCTTTTTGGCGAAATTTTCTACTATTCTTTTGAACTAAAGCACCCGAGAGTTTAAAAACATTTATTCACAAACTAACTATTACCCGGTTTTGTGGAATAAGAAAAGCCCTTCCTTTATTGGAGGGGTCTTATATTTTTATATTGTACGATCTATGTATTTCTTTTAGTATTATTTTGTTTGTGCTTCTTCTTTTTTATCTTGCTCTTTTTTTATTTTTTTATATCTTTTTTGGTAAGGATGTAGATATAAATATGAAGTAGCTATATTCACTATTTCGTCTCTTCTCTTATTATAAGTTTTTCTTGCATCAGTAGCATCTTCCATTTCCTAACGAGGTATTATTAACTTTAGGTGTTCTGCTATTGTCTTAATAAAAGTTGGTCTTTCTTTATCTACACTATTAGGTGAAAATTTTCCAGCATCAAATGTTGTCGGGGTAATATAAATATGAAATCAAAATTAAAAAAGCAGCATGTAAGTCATGAATTTCATTTGTTTCTCCACTTATTACATCATAGTAGTAATTTGTCCGTTGTTCTTAAATTTGAACAGAAAACTTTATAAATGTTCTAGGGTTATAAAGGTTTAAGTGAGTTGATAATTCCATGTATATTTTAGAGTACGAATTATTAATTTCCATATCATCATTTATTTTATAAATCCACTCAGGCTCTAAAGAAACCAAGTGTTTATAATTTTCATTAGTAAACTTTTTTCCTTGTTTAGATATACATAAGCCTCTAAACAATACCGTAATTTTCTATCAGATTCATCATCAATTAAATAAGGAAGTAGGAAATGAACGGTCATGGTACGAATTTGAAATTTGGTTAATATATGAAAACTTCTTTGGAATATTTTTTCTGAATAATATGTTGGATCATTAAATCCCTTTTGTTTTATTGCACCTTTAACCACGTTATCATCCATAGCAACAACGAAGATTAAACCAGGAGAATCTAATGTAGACTTAATCGTTTGAAATACCGTGATAATTTCATCAGGAAACAATCTATCAAGTTCGTCGATTAAAATAACTTTTTTTTTGAAGTACCATGGTAAGTTTCGTACATTATCCTGTGTAAGTCTTTTTTTCTTTTTGAAAGAGGTTTATCAAATAAAATATCTCCAATACCTTTTACTGATTCTCCAGCACTATTAGATAAGGCTATGGCTGAACCCCATGAACCATTTAAACTTATAGAATATGGTAAATGTGATGGGTGTGAATTAATTAAATCACCTATTTCTATTGCCCTTTGTTTAAAAATGAAACTTATCGTATTCAATATCATCTACTGGTAAAATAATTTATCTCCTCAAGCATTCAAACATTTCATTTAAATATAATATTACATTATATTCAAAATGGAATCATTAATAAAATTTGAACCTTTTCACCTCGACAAATCAGAATGAATTAGATTATTATCGAGAAGCGAAGCCAATTTTAGATGAATAACAAATCCAAAGGTTTGAAAGCAAAATCCACTAACCTGCCCCGTTAGTTTAATTGGGTAGTTTCACAATCTATGTATTTTCCTATTACCATTTCAACATAAAATCAATATATTAAGTTGATTGAAGAGCTTAAAAAAATAAAAGAAAAAATTGACTTGCGATTGTTGCCACTTTAAATCCTAGTATTTTTATTTGATGTACTTGTACAATATGTCATTTCAATTTTTTTTATAGTTTCATTCAAATTATTTAAGATATCATTTATATATTTACTTAATATTTATTTTTCTAACAAAATTGAAGTGAATTTTTTTCAACTGTATTCTAAAGCTACAATCAATCTCTTTAGTTTAAGTTTAGAATTTAACAACTTTAAAAAAGGAATGTCTCCAAGATAGAGACACTTGCGTACCGTAAACTCTTTTTCTTGTTTACCATCACTTGTGATACGGTTCACCATGACAATCTAAAGGCAATGATTATATCAAAAGGGACAGTCTCTTTTTAACAGGTTTGAGATTAGCCTTTTTTTACTTCTTGTGTTAGATTAATTCAATTTACAAATCTCCTTCACTTAAGCCATACTTTTCTGTAACATACTACCGCTAAAGTATAATCCCTATTCAACAATCCGTTAACTTAACTTAGCTTAACAAAATATTCTCATTAACAAACCTTTCTATAAAAAATAAGAGGGTTGTATTTCCGTTTAACATCTTACTAACTCCTGTTTTGTTATAGCCCATTTTTTCATATAAATAATAATTATTGCTCCTCATTCTAGTAAATTTAATTATAACGTATTCGCATTTTATTATGATTTCAAACGTTGGGAAAAGGAGAATAACAAAGAAAGAAGCAGAGTTAGATGAATTAGAACAGAAAAGAAATTTACTTACTGGCAATCACGTAGAGGAAACTCTTAAGACTCTAGATCACGGATATGATGACTATATGACGTTGGTTGCACCTAAACGGTTAGGTAATACTGCTTTAAAGGCGGCTGAGTCTTACTATAAGAATCATATACAACCTGAGTTCGGCTTTCGAGAAATGACTAGCATTAAAAGTATTGAAATTCAAAAGTTTCTTGTAAAAAAAGAAAAGGGGTTATCCAATTCAACAATCATCAAATTATATACACTAATGAACTAAATATATAAAGTGATGATACAATGGGGTGAACTAAAGTCTAACCCTTTGGAGGGGGTCCAAAAGCCACCTCCAAATTATAAAGAAAAGGAAACTTGGACAAAAGAAGAATCTCATAAGTTTTTATCTGTTGCAGAAGAATATCAAGGCTATATTGCATTTTGGCTTGCTCTACAGTTCGGTTTACGTTTCTCTGAAGTTCTTGGCTTGGAATGGAAAAATATAGACTTTAAAAGTAAAGTCTTACATGTCCAACAAGCGTATCATGAACTAGAAAAAGAATTAGGTCGATTAAAAACAAAATCATCTCGACGGTCTATTCCAGTTTCAGACCATCAAATAGAATTTTTAAGGCAGTATAAAGAAAGGCAAAGTCCAAAAAGCAATATTGTTGCTGCAAATTCACACGGAGATTTCATGATGAAACGTAATGTTCGGCGAGCTATGAATCGCATTTGTGAACGTGCTGGAGTTAAACAAATTACATTTCACGAATTAAGACATACACACGCTACTCTTATGCTAGAAATGAATGAACACGTGAAGATTGTTCAGCAAAGCTTAGGACATGTTAAAGCAGAAACAACTATTGATATTTATTCACACGTTCGCCCGCAGGTTCACCAAGATTCTGCATAACGTTTTTCTGACTTTTTCGGGGTATAGAGACTATATAAAAAAAGTCGTCACTATCTCGTCACTAAAACAAAAAGACTTTCATCCTAATACGAATAAAAGTCTTATGTATCAAGAGCTTCCAGTCGGAGTCGAACCGACGACCTCTTCCTTACCATGCTAAACCGTAAGAAATATAAGCGATATTTGTGGTTAAAAACCCGTAAAATCAATACTTCTATAAAATTTATTAAACATAAAAAGCATATGAAGTGATGAACTCGTCACTGTTTCGTCACTGCAAACTACAAAATGAAGAACAGTTGCATACATTCAAAGTAAAGGTCTCACTATTAACTTAGTAAGACTTTTTTTATGTCATGGAACAATTCTCTCTTCAATAAAGCTTTTCAGCAATAGATATTTATATCTAATGAAATAAAAAGGATTGTGATTGCTTTGGAAGGACATAAAGAATATGAAAACAAAGTAATGGAATGGATTGATGATCATTTCGTTCTAAGTGAGATAGAAATTGAAGATTATCCGTTTTTTCCTTATGGGAAGTTGATACGTGATAAAAATGAGGAAACCATGATTGTATTTTGGTGTGTTATTTATGGACGTGTAGATTACCGTTTTCAAGAAGCATAAGGGGCAATTTATAATGGAGGTGTTTTATCCCGTTCTCCCCCCTTCCGTCCTATTTTTTCTATATGAATAGGAAGGAAAGATAAAGTTAATTAAAGATCAATTGAGTGTAAGTAATTCACTAAGAGTATTTGAAGTAGAGGCGTTAATTTGACGACATTTCTATAGTACAGAAAGTGGAGAAAACAACAAAGACTAGAAGAATTACAAAGCGAATTTCTAGTAAAAAATTCAGTGGTTTTTTAAGAGGTAATTTAAAATGTTAGTCACTCTCCCTAAATAAATATTGCATATATAAGTAAATAACTATATACTTATATTAATACTTTATAAAAGAGAGGGAATAAAATGCCGCAAACAACAATTGATATAGAAAAGGCAGCTGGTATTTTAAAACTGCTTGGTGATAAAACAAGGCTAACCATGCTGAAATTAATTGATGAACAGGCTTGTTGTGTTTGTGAGTTCGTTGAAATATTTCAATTCAGCCAACCATCTATTAGCCAACATTTACGTAAATTGAAAGATTTAGGGTTAGTTAAGGAAGAAAGAAAAGGTCAATGGATATTTTATTCCGTCAATAATGAGAGTGAGTATTATTCATTTATCAAACCAATTTTGAATAAGTTACCAAATCAAGATGATAAATTAAAAGAACTGGAAGAGAAAGGTACACGCATTTCTTGCTGTTAATTATGGAGGTCTTATTTTGTCAACAACGCTCATACTCGCCATTTTAATATTTGTATTAACCCTAGTCCTAGTCATTTGGCAGCCAAAGAATTTAAATATCGGCTGGTCTGCCATGGGAGGAGCTGTTATTGCTCTAATCGTAGGAGTAGTGGGATTTAGTGACGTACTCGAAGTAATTAATATTACTTGGAATGCAACATTATCATTCGTTGCCATCATCCTTATTTCATTAGTATTAGATGAAATTGGATTATTTGAGTGGGCAGCATTACACATGGCACGGATAGCAAAAGGGCATGGAATCAAGATGTTTGTCTATATCAGCATTTTGGGAGCGATTGTCGCAGCTTTATTTGCGAATGATGGTGCAGCACTCATTCTAACACCGATTGTGCTTGCGATGGTACGTCATTTGAATTTTAAAGAAAAAATGATTTTTCCATTTATCATGGCAAGTGGGTTTATCGCTGATACAACCTCCCTGCCGTTTATTGTTAGTAACCTAGTTAATATCGTTTCAGCCGATTTCTTTGGTATTGGATTCGTGGAATATGCTTCAAGAATGATTATTCCGAACTTATTTTCCCTAGTAGCAACGATTTCGGTATTATTAATTTACTTTAGAAAAAGCATACCTAAAAATTATAATGTATCGAAATTAAGAATACCGAGCGAAGCGATTAAAGACTTAAAAATTTTTCGTCTATCATGGTTTGTACTTGGCCTATTAGTGATTGGGTATTTTACGAGTGAGTTTATCAACGTGCCTGTTTCCATTATTGCTGGAACTATTGCGATTTTCTTTATTATCATGGCAAGACGCAGTACCGCAGTTAATACAAAAGAAGTGATTAAAGGAGCACCATGGAATATTGTGTTCTTCTCTATTGGAATGTATGTGGTGGTCTACGGTTTAGGTAATGCTGGGCTTACTTCTGCACTTGCAAGTATCATTCAAACCGTAGCTGATCAAGGTTTATTTGTTGGGACGGTTGGCATGGGGTTTATTGCAGCTTTCCTATCATCCATTATGAATAATATGCCTACAGTAATGATTGACGCATTAGCCATTGCCGAAACAAATACATCTGGTGTATTACGGGAAGCTCTTATTTATGCAAATGTAGTTGGTTCAGATTTAGGTCCCAAAATTACGCCTATCGGTTCTTTAGCAACTCTAGTGTGGTTGTATGTATTATCTCAAAAAGGCGTTAAAATTTCATGGGGCACTTATTTTAAAACAGGGATTATTTTAACCCTTCCCATCTTATTGATTACATTAGTAGGTCTATATCTAACATTAATTCTATTTTAACAAGGAGCATGATGATGTCTAAAAAAACAATCTATTTCTTATGTACTGGAAATTCTTGCAGAAGCCAGATGGCTGAAGGCTGGGCGAAAAAATATCTTGGTGACTCGTGGGAAGTGAAAAGTGCAGGTATTGAAGCACATGGCTTAAATCCAAATGCCATAAAGGCAATGCAGGAAGTCGATATTGATATATCTAATCAGACATCCGATATTATTAATCGGGAAATCTTAAATAATGCGGATTTTGTCGTAACGTTATGCGGGGATGCTGCGGATAAATGTCCAATGACACCGCCACAGGTAAAACGTGCTCATTGGGGTTTTGACGATCCTGCTAAAATAAAAGGTACAAAAGAAGAAATATGGGAAGTATTTCAACGTGTTCGTGATGAAATAGGAGAACAAATTAAACAATTTGCAGAACAAGAGCCTGCTTAACATAAAAAACATGAAAAAACCTTATAAAATCAACGTTTTTAGGCAGTGTTCAAGTTGAAGTTATACAAAATATAATATTTTTGAGTTGAAGAGATATTGCAAAAGTAATATCTCTTTTTTGTGTTCACAATATTTATGGATATCGGTGCACTGTCAGAAATCGCTCATATAGAATTTCTTAAAATGATAAATTCCAGAGAACAAGTTTTCCATGCTTTAAAAAAGGAGAAATAATGATTGTATTTTGGTGTGCTTGTAGTTTATCTTTTTCAAAATGTTTAATCATTTGGAGTGATAAAATGAATTATTCTATTATTTATGCCGATCCACCTTGGCAGTATCGCCAAAGCAAAGGACAAGGAGTCGCAGAAAATCATTATCGAACCATGAATATCAATGACATATGTAACTTACCCGTGGGTACTATCTCAAATAAAGATAGTGTCCTTTTTTTATGGGCAACTTTCCCTATGCTACAAGAAGCTTTGCAAGTCATCCATGCATGGGGGTTTACCTTTAAAACGGTGGCTTTTGTTTGGGTCAAACAAAATAAATCAGGAAATGGATTCTTTTTTGGCTTAGGTTACTGGACACGTTCTAATGCTGAAATTTGTTTACTTGCTGTGAAAGGTCGTCCAAAAAGAGTCTCAAAGAAGGTACATCAACTGATTGTTAGTCCCATTGAAGGACACAGTAAAAAACCAGATATGGCGAGAGAAAAAATTGTAGAGCTAATAGGTAATGTCCCTCGTATTGAACTATTCGCTAGACAACAGGCGGATGGGTGGGACGTTTGGGGAAATGAGGTAGAAGATAGCCTTTCTTTAGAAGGTTTACAAAGGGAGTGATATGACTATGCGGACATTTCGTGCTCGCTCCCCTCCCTTCTATCCTTTTTCTTCTATATAAATAGGAAACAAAAATAATAAAAAGAAATGAGGTCTATATCATGGAACTAAAATATGTAATTCCCAATATGGAAAAAACATTTGGAAACCTAGAATATGCAGGAGAAGGCAAAGTCGAACAGCGACGGATAAATGGACGGATGACAACCCTATCTCGCAGTTATAATCTCTATTCAGATGTTCAACGTGCAGATGATATTGAAGTTGTTCTCCCACAAGAAGCAGGAGAAAAATTCTTTGAACATGAGGACAACGTAAAATTAGTCAATGCACGTATTACCGCAGAAGGCTATAAAATTGGGGATCGTGGTTTTACCAACTACAAATTACATGCTGACGATATCGTCAAAGCATAAGGAGGAATCACACATGAGATTAGCACAAGGTATTGTGATTGATAAAGAAAAGACATTTGGTTTATTAAAGTTTTCCGCATTACGTCGGGAAGTATTTCTTCAAAATGAAGATGGTACCGTGTCAACGGAAGTCAAAGAACGTACCTATGATTTAAAGTCCAGAGAACAAGGACGGATGATTCAAGTAAGTATTCCAGCTTCTGTCCCATTAAAAGAATTTGACTATAATGCCGAGGTAGAGATTATTAATCCTGTAGCTGATACTGTAGCAAATGCTACTTTTCGTGGGGCAGATGTCGACTGGTTTATAAAGGCAGATGACTTAGTTTTAAAAGGAAAAGCAGATCATTCAAGAGCGAATACTCCAAAAGCTACACCAACAAAGGATAAATAATGAAAGGTTTTAAAAGACGAGGGAAACGCATTCGAGAAAAAGATGCTTCTCTCGTTCTTCAATTTGTATTTACTCGGTTATTTGGAATGTGGCTTCTCTTTTTTACACCCTTTCATCTATCCTTTTTAGTATCTAATGAATGGCAGCTTGCTATATTTCAAACCCATTTTATCAGCATGTATGGATTAGTGACGCTGCTTATCAGTCTCGTATTGACAGGCAGTTGTGCTTTTGCCTACTACCGTTATCGTTATGACCATATAAAACAGGTTATCCACCGCCAAAAACTTGCCAAAATGATTTTAGAAAATGGCTGGTATGAAACAACACAAGTTACACAAGAAAGTTTTTTTAAGGACATTACGTCTAATAAAACAAAAGAAAAAATCAGTCATTTTCCGAAGATGTATTATCGGTTTGAAAAGGGATTGTTGTATATTCAAGTGGAAATTACACTTGGAAAATTTCAAGAACTATTACTAAACTTGGAAACAAAGTTAGAAAGCGGTTTGTATTGCGAATTGGTATCGAAAGAATTACACGATTCCTATGTGGAATATGTGCTTTTCTATGATATGATCGCCAACCGTATTTCCATTGATGAAGTTGTGGCACAACATGGTAGTTTAAAACTTATGGAGTCTTTTTATTGGGAATATGATAAGCTACCGCATATGCTGATTGCTGGTGGCACAGGTGGGGGAAAATCATATTTCATTCTTACGCTCATTGAAGCCTTATTAAAGACAGACGCAAAGCTGTATATACTTGATCCTAAAAATGCAGATTTAGCAGACTTAGCTACGGTTATGCCTGACGTGTACTATAAAAAGGAAGATATGACAGCATGTATCGATCGATTCTATGAGGACATGATGGAAAGGAACGAGGAAATGAAGCAACTGCCAAATTATAAGACTGGTGAAAACTATGCCTATTTAGGCTTACCTGCTCGCTTTTTAATTTTTGACGAGTACACCTCGTTCATGGAAATGATCGGCAAAGAAAGCGTTAAAGTCATGAGTAAACTAAAACAAATTGTTATGCTGGGAAGACAGTCTGGTTTTTTCCTTATTCTTGCCTGTCAACGTCCAGACGCAAAATATTTAGGAGACGGGATTCGAGATCAGTTTAATTTTCGAGTTGGTTTAGGCAGAATTAGTGAACTAGGATATGGCATGCTTTTTGGCAGCGACGTACAAAAACAGTTTTTCCTTAAACAAATCAAGGGACGTGGATATGTCGATAAAGGCGATAATTTGATCTCTGAATTTTACACACCCTTTGTCCCTAAAGGACATGATTTCCTACAAGAAATAGGTAAACTAGCAAACTAAAGGCTGCCCAGTGCGGCGACGTGCGAAGCGAAAGTCGCTGTGCTGGGCTAAGCCTGCGTGGCGACAGCCACGCCTTAACCCCCCATTTCTAACAGGGGGTAGAAAAGCAAAAAGAAACTGTTCCAAAAACCAAGTAACGCCTGTTGGCACAACGGTTTAGGACAAATCAAGGAGGTGTCAGCTTTTAAGCCAAAGTTGACATCTTTTTTAGTTTGGAGGTTTGTAAATGAATCAAGTACCTTGGTACCAACAATTAAAAGAAAAACGAATGGCATATGGTGTATCGCAGAATAAATTAGCCACTTATGCTGGCATTGCAAGACAGTATGTAAGTGAAATAGAGACAGGAAAAGTAACGCCTACCGAAAACTTAAAGACTGTTTTATTTGATATCTTGGAACAATTCAATCCAGAAGCTCCCTTAGAAATCCTATTTGATTATGTGCGGATTCGCTTTTTGACAACAAACCCAAAGCTGGTCATTGAAGATATTTTACAACTGAAAATGGACTATATGTTACATGAAGAATTTGCGTTTTATTCTTACCTTGAACAATATGTCTATGGGGATATTGTGGTGATGGTTTCTCCTGACGAGGACAAGGGTTGCTTACTTGAACTGAAAGGAAAAGGATGTCGTCAATTTGAAAACTTCTTGTTAGCTCAAAAGCGTACATGGTTTGATTTTTTTATCGAAGTATTTCGTGTTGGCGGCGTATTTAAACGAATTGACCTTGCGATGAATGATAAAACAGGGGTACTGGATATTCCGTTTCTTGCAGCTAAATGTCATAACGAGGAATGTATCTCGGTGTTTCGCAGTTTTAAAAATTATCGCTCTGGTGAATTGGTACAAGGCGAAGAAAAGTTGGACATGGGGAACACCTTATATATTGGCTCGTTAAAAAGTGACGTATATTTTTGTATTTATCAGAAGGATTACGAGCAATATGTCAAACATGGTACGTCACTAGAAGATACCGAAGTGAAAAATCGCTTTGAAATTCGTTTAAAAAATGATCGTGCTTATCATGCGATTGTCGATTTAATGACCTATGAGGACGCTGGACGAACCGCCTTCTCTATCATTAACCGTTACATTCGTTTTGTCGATAAAGATGAGAAAAAACGACGCAGCAGTTGGAAAGTCAATGCAGCATGGCAGCGTTTCTTAGATTTAGGAGAAAACCGAAAAATATCTTTAACGACAAAACCTGAACCCTATACGTTTGATAAAACTTTGAGATGGTTAGCTCATCAAGTTGCCCCTACTTGGAAACTAGCGACAGAGATAGATGAAATGAATCAAACCAGTGTAATGGAAGATATGTTAGCACAAACCGAATTAACGAAACGTCATCAAAAAATACTCCTGCAACAAACCATTTCTGTGGATAAAATCATTCAACCATCATCCAATAAAAATGATGAAAGATAGAAAGGAGACAATCAAATGAACTTTGGTCAGAATCTATATAACTGGTTTTTGGATAACGCACAATCCTTAGTATTAATGGCAATTGTGGTGATTGGGATATATTTAGGATTTAAAAGAGAATTTTCCAAGTTGATTGGCTTTCTGATTATTGCTTTAGTGGCGGTAGGGTTAGTCTTTAATGCGGCTGGTGTAAAAGATGTGTTATTAAACCTATTTAACAGGATAATAGGGGCTTAATTGTAACGATTGTTTGTGGAAGATAAGTGATCTGCTTATGTTCTGCAAACAAATGTTGATCCAAACGATAGTGCGGAAGGGATGAACAAGTCCATTTAGTGTGTCAGCAGATATAACGCTGGTGCTTTTTTTATGAATATCTTTAGGGAAGTGGTGAACTTTTGATGAGAATGCAAGTCTTTATTGTGAACCTTGATAGATATAAAGAGGATCAAATCAGAGGGTCTTGGTTTGAGCCACCTATTGATTTGGAGGAAATGAAAGAGCGTATAGGCTTAGACGAGGAATACAAAGAATATGCTATTTTTGACTACGATTTGCCTTTTGAAATTGAAGAATCTACATCTGTTTCTGAAATCAATCGAATATGTGGGGCAATAGGTGAAATCGAAGGTTCTCCTTTATATGACGCTCTTTCCGAAGTCCAGCGTCATTGGTTTGGTAGTATCGAAGAGTTACTAGAAAATATAGATGACATTATGTATTATCCAGATAGCGAAAGTATGACCGATGTCGCAAGGGTATTTATAGAAGAAAACATAGACATTCCTTCTCATCTACAAAAATATATGGATTATGAAGCGTATGGACGTGATTTAGATTCTACTGGAAACTTCATGATGACATCACGGGGAATCTTTGAGTATAAACAATAAATCAAAAAGCAGCTTGTTCTAATGAGCTGTTTTTTCCTTTTGAAGGGAGGTAAAAGTATGGAAATGCAAGTTTATATTGCAAATCTTGGAAAGTACAATGAAGGTGAATTGGTCGGTGCTTGGTTTACGCCACCTATTGACATGGAAGATGTCAAAGAAAAAATTGGCTTGAATGGTGAATATGAAGAATATGCCGTGCATGATTATGAATTGCCGTTTGAGATTTATGAATATACGCCTATTTCCGAAATCAATCGGTTATGTGACATGGTACAAGAAATTGAAGGCTCTCCCTTGTATGACGCTCTTTCCGAAATACAGAGTTATTGGTTTAATAGTGTCGAAGAATTACTGGAAAATCAAGATGATATTATTTGTTATCCTGATTGTGACAACATGGAAGATGTCGCAAGGTATTTAATAGAGGAATCAGGTTCACTTGGCGAAATCCCTGTTCATTTACAAAATTATATTGATTACCAAGCCTATGGACGTGACCTTGAAATAGGAGCAAATTTTCTTGTGACGAATCATGGGGTATTTGAATATGTCGGATAAATTGAAAGGCAGCTTGTTTTATAACAGGCTGCTCTTTTTTCTGGAAAGGATGAATCGAATTGAAAAAATTAAAAAGCTACACTTGCATTTGGTCAGTGGAAAAAGTCATTTATGCCATTAACGACTTTCGCCTGCCTTTCCCCGTCACGTTTAACCAAATGACGTGGTTTGTTCTCTCGCTTCTTGCAGTCATGTTGCTAGGGAATCTCCCTCCCCTCTCTTTGATTGACGGGGTGCTATTAAAATATGTTGGGGTTCCTGTGGCGTTGACTTGGTTTATGAGTAAAAAGAGCTTTGATGGGAAAAAGCCTTATGGATTTCTTAAATCTGTATTAACGTACTGGTTCCGACCGAAAGTGACCTATGCAGGGAAAGCAGTGAAACTTCAAAAACAAATGGTCAATGAAACCATTACAGCGGTAAGGGGTGAATTGTATGAGTTATCCGATTAAGTATATTGAAAATAATTTGGTCTTTAATCATGATGGAGAAACCTTCGCTTATTATGAATTATTGCCATACAACTATTCCTTTCTGTCCAAAGATGAAAAGATGCAGGTACACGAACACTTTAGGCAGTTAATAGCTCAAAATCAAGATGGCAAAATTCATGCCTTGCAAATCAGTACGGAAAGTAGTATTCGTTCCGTACAAGAGCGAAGCAAAAAACTTGTCACAGGAAGGCTCGCAGAAGTAGCTTATGAACGTATTGATGAACAAACGGAAGCTCTTACTTCTATGATCGGCGAACACCAAGTCGATTATCGTTTTTTCATTGGTTTTAAGCTTCTTTTGAATGAAGAAGAAGTGACTATGAAATCGATGGGAAAATCAATGACTACCTCCCTCTCTGCCTTTGTTCGTGATGTAAATCATCATTTGATGGGTGATTTTGTTTCTATGCCACACAGTGAAGTTGCTCGTTTTTTAAAGATGGAACAACTCTTACAGAATAAAATAAAAAGACGTTTTAAGGTACGACCGCTAAGCAAGGATGACATGGGCTATTTAATGGAACACCTTCACGGGCAATCAGGTATTGCCTTTGATGATTATCACTATGAACTCAATTACGAAAAAGACGAAAAAGAAACCTATATTAAACAGTATGATTTAATTAAACCGACTCGCTGCTTAATTACCGAAAAACAGCGTTATCTTAAACTCGAACAAGAAGATCAAACGACCTATGCGGCTTACTTTACGATAAATTCGATTGTTGGTGATTTAGAATTTCCTAGTGACGAAATCTTTTACTACCAGCAACAACAATTTGATTTTCCCATCGACACCTCCATGCATGTCGAGATTGTCACTAATAAAAAAGCATTGTCCACCGTACGCAATAAGAAAAAGGAATTAAAAGACTTGGATAACCATGCAATGGAATCCGATAATGAAACAGGTAATAATGTCTTAGAAGCCTTAGAACAAGTCAATGAATTAGAAGATGTCCTCGATCAAACCAAAGAATCGATGTATAAATTAAGCTATGTCATTCGGGTATCTGCTTCTGACTTGGAAGAACTTAAACAGCGGTGCAATGAAGTCAAAGATTTTTATGATGACTTAAATGTAAAGCTCATCCGTCCGTTTGGTGATATGTTGGGATTACATGGTGAATTTATTCCTGCTAGTAAACGTTATATCAATGACTACGTGCAATATGTGACCTCTGATTTTTTAGCTGGATTAGGCTTTGGGGCAACGCAAATGCTAGGAGAAACAGAAGGAATTTATTTTGGGTACAATTTGGACACAGGAAGAAATGTGTATTTAAACCCTAGCCTTGCTAGTCAAGGGATAAAAGGTTCAGTGACCAATGCCCTTGCTTCTGCTTTTCTTGGATCGCTTGGCGGTGGGAAATCGTTCTCTAATAATCTACTCGTCTATTATGCAGTGCTTTTTGGTGGTCAAGCATTGGTTGTCGATCCTAAAGGGGAACGTGGCGATTGGAAGAAAGCGTTACCTGATATTGCTGATGAAATTAATATCGTTAATTTAACCAGTGAAGAAGGCAATCAAGGGCTACTTGACCCATTTGTCATTATGAAAAATAAGAAGGATTCGGAAAGTCTAGCAATTGATATTCTGACCTTCTTAACGGGTATTTCCAGTCGGGATGGTGATAAGTTTCCTGTCTTAAGAAAAGCGATTCGGGCAGTTGGTCAACAAGAAGAACGTGGCTTACTTCTCGTTATTCAAGAACTAAGAAGTGATCCAAATCCACTTGCAGCTACCATTGCTGACCATATCGAAAGCTTTACCGATTATGACTTTGCCCACCTGCTCTTTTCTGATGGAACGGTACAAAACTCAATCAGTTTAGAAAAACAGTTAAACATTATTCAAGTGGCAGATTTAGTGCTGCCAGACGCTGAAACAAACTTTGAGGAATATACCACAATGGAATTGTTAAGTGTCGCCATGTTGATTATTATATCCACGTTTGCCTTAGATTTTATTCACTCTGACCGCAGTATTTTTAAAATTGTAGATTTGGATGAAGCTTGGAGCTTTTTGCAAGTAGCACAAGGAAAAACACTTTCTAATAAACTGGTACGAGCTGGTCGTGCGATGAACGCAGGGGTATACTTTGTCACACAAAACGCTGCGGATTTAACCGATGAAAAGCTCAAAAATAATATTGGTGTCAAATTCGCCTTTCGTTCCAGAGACCGTACAGAAATTAAGAAAACCCTTCAATTTTTCGGTGTCGATTCCGAAGATGAAGCCAATCAGCGGAGACTTAGAGAGTTGGAAAATGGACAATGTCTTATGCAAGATTTATATGGACGAGTGGGAACGATTCAAGTCCACCCTGTCTTTGAAGATTTATTTGACGCTTTCGACACTCGCCCACCTGTCCTAGAAAGGCAGTGATAAGATGAACAAATCAAAACTGAAAAAGATTGGTTGGATGACTGTACTTATTAGTGCGGTCATTTTTTTATTGTTTCTTTCTCTGCTTACCGTTACACAGGCTGCTGGATTAGTGGATGATACGGTTTCCGAAGATAATCTTTATTCCCTCTATCCACTTGACCATTACCAGCTTGATTTTTATGTTGATTCAGGTTGGGATTGGTTACCTTGGAATTGGGATGATGGGATAGGTAAACAAGTCATGTACGGCTTGTACACTATCACGAATTTTATTTGGATTATCAACTTATACCTTTCCAATGCGACAGGTTATTTGGTGCAACAAGCATATTCCTTAGACTTTATTTCCGAAACGGCAACTGCCATTGGACAAAACATGCAAACACTAGCAGGGATTACCGCAGATGGGTTTGGTGTAGAGGGCTTTTATGTTGGTTTCCTCCTTCTCTTTGTATTGGTATTGGGTATTTATGTGACTTACACTGGCTTAATGAAACGAGAAACCACAAAGGCGATACGAGCTATTATCAATTTTCTGGTGGTGTTTATCGTATCGGCTGCCTTTATCGCTTTTGCCCCAACTTATATTACGAAAATTAATGACTTTTCTGCCGATATTAGCGAAGCTGCATTAGATTTAGGAAGTAACATCCTTATGCCAAGTTCTGATAGTCAAGGCAGTGATAGTGTCGATATGATTCGTAATAATCTCTTTTCGATTCAAGTAGAGCAACCGTGGCTTTTATTACAGTTTGATAACTCGGACAAAGAAGCGATTGGAGAAGAACGTGTAGACGCTTTGGTTTCAATCAGCCCTGATACGAATAATGGAGAAGATCGAGAAGCAGCCGTGCAAGCAGAAATTGAAGATTACGATAACAAAAATCTGACCATTACCAAGACCACCACTCGTTTAGGGATGGTCTTTTTCTTATTTTTATTTAACATCGGAATTTCCATATTCGTGTTTTTGTTGTCAGGGATGATGATTTTCTCACAACTTCTATTTATTGTGTTTGCGACGTTTCTACCGATTAGCTTTTTACTGTCCATGATTCCTAGCTTTGAGAACATGGGAAAGCAAGCGATTTTAAAACTGTTTAATGTGATTATGTTGCGTGCTGGTATTACGCTTGTAATCACAATTGCTTTCAGTATTTCGTCCATGTTGTACAGCTTAACCAGCACCTATCCGTTTTTCTTAATTGCTTTTTTGCAGATTGTGACTTTCGCTGGCATCTACATGAAGCTTGGCGACATCATGGGTATGTTTCGTTTGCAAAGTAACGACAGCCAACAAGTCGGACGGAATGTTATGCGTCGCCCGAAACAGATGGCTTACCGCAGTGGCCGTCGATTACAACGTTCCATTGGTCGAACATTGACAGGTGTAACGGCTGGGGCAACCGTCGGCAAGATGATGAGTAAATCAGGAAAAACACAAAGTTCCTTCTCCCTTCGTCGACCTATACAAAGTCTACATTCTATGCGGTCAAACAAAACAGAGAAACCTAATCAGGAGCGAAAATCACTTAGTCAAAAGATCGGACAAACTACTGGAAAAATGTTCGATACGAAAAATCAAGTACGTTCCAATATCCAGCACAGAAAACAGCAAGTCAAAGATTTACCAACTACAGCAAAGTATGCTCTGACACAAGGAAAGGAGAAACTCCAACAACCAAGCAAGAATTTTAAACGAGGTATGGCACAAGCCAAAGAACAACGTCAACGTGAAAATAAGGAACGTATCAGTGAACACCGACAAACAATTGCAGAAAAGCGTCAAGCATTGGATCAAAAACAAAAGACAAGCACTGCTTACACCAATAAGCCAACAACACAAATGAAGTCTCGTTCCCCTTTCACCAAAGAGAAACAGCATATCAATTCGAAAGAAAAGTTAGTTCCCGAAAATAATCAAAGAAAACAAAAGCTAGTACAAAAAGAAAGGATACAAGCATTACGTAATCCAAAGGAAAAAGCAAATCAACCTTATAAAGAATCGATCACCAGAAAGAAGCCCTATCGAAAGACAAACCCTGTTCGACTTTCAAAGCAAACACCAAAAGCAAAGGAACAACAAGCCATCCAACGCCCTGCCCTTCCTAGAAAGCGGACACGTCAAAAAACGAAACCTCCACGCCAAAGACAGACTATCAGGAGGGAACGACCATGACATTCTTACGTCTTAAAATCATGTTGATTATTGGTGGGATAGGCTTCTTAGCATTTTTAGGGTTGCTTGCCTTTGTATCTATCATTATTTCGGATGAAGCAGGAGATTTTGATTCTTCCATAGATATAGGCTCATCCGATGATTGGCAAAATGTATCACTATCCGAAGATGTGCTAGCTCATCAATCAATGGTAGAAAAATACGCAAGCGAGTATGGAATCAGCGACTTTGTGCCGATATTACTAGCGATTATTGCCGTTGAAAGTGGCGGTACTGCCGAAGATGTTATGCAAAGTAGTGAATCGTTAGGATTACCGCCTAACACATTAGATACAGAAGCTTCTATTGAACAAGGGACTAGATACTTTTCTCAGTTATTACAGTCAGCAGAAACAAGAGGTGTAGATAGCCCATCCGTCCTTCAATCTTATAATTATGGCGGTGCTTTTATTGATTATGTAGCAGAACGAGGAAGCTCATACTCTTTTGAACTGGCAGAGAGTTTTGCGAAAGAGCAGTCAGGAGGAGAAAAAGTCACCTATTCTAATCCTATTGCAGTGGAGAAAAACGGTGGTTGGAGATATGGCTATGGCAATATGTTTTATGGTGCGACACGTTTCTAACTGAAAAGGTTAGGCACTTAAATCTGAA
>DAMDKS010000013.1:95005-99654 GCA_032085455.1 Oceanobacillus sp. | reverse complement strand
CCCGAATCCACTGAATTACGAATAATATGGTCGCTAATCAAGCCTCTTAGAACCCAGATCCACTGAATTACACCTCAATGCCTCTCTCAAGCAGTCAATTTTTAAAAAAATCATGTGTCATTGTAGTTTTCATACCTAATAAACCAATTCTTTGAATATTTTTTTCAATAATTTTAGCCCGAATTAACTGGCAGTAAGACCCCACTCAAGATTTCGAGGTGAAGACGAGAATGGTAAGTAAGGGACAACTGCCAGTAAATCCCCGATTGGTTCAACTAACATGCAGTGAGGATGAAAAAATCCCTACTGCCCCACTGCATGAAGTTTCACTTATTTTCATATTTTAACCGGTAGAATCTTTCAAAAAGTATTCAATCTAGAAATTGCCTAGTTATTATTACATAGCACTTAAATGTATATTTATAAACAATCCACAAACAATACACTTAGTAATCCTGGTTGTCACGTAAAAAGGACAAGAATTTACAAAAGCTTTACTTACAGACAACACTTGCTTTACATTCAACTACTATACTAAGAATTGAGAGCGGGAAAGGCCGCCCAAGAAATTAATCTATTTTATCGGGGAGGACAAATGTGAATGAAACTCAAGAACTTTCTATTATTCCTTTTCGCAGGAATAATCGCAGCAGCACTAGCAGCATGTGGCGACCCACAAGATGATACAGAAGAAAATGGTTCTAATACAGAGGAATCGGAAAGTGCAAATGCGGAAACAGCTGAAAGCGAACCAGAAGAACTTCAAGGCAGTGTCGTAATTGACGGCTCTGGAACAGTTTATCCCTTAATGTCCGTGCTTGCAGAAGAATATATGATTAATGAGCAGCCTAATGTCTCCGTTGAAGTAAGCCGTGCTGGTACGAGTGCCGGTTTTGAGAAATTCCTGACAGAAAACGGAACGGACTTTAATGATGCATCTCGTTTCATCAAGGATGAAGAAGCTGTAAAAGCGGAAGAACTCGGATTCGAAGTAAAAGAATTAAAATTGGCGCTTGATGGATTAACAATTGTTACGCATCCGGAAAATGACTGGGCGAAAGAAATGACTCCAGAACAAATTACAGGAGTTTTCCTTGGTGAGTATACGAAGTGGTCTGATGTAAATCCAGATTGGCCCGATGAGAAAGTCAATACGTATGGTCCAAATGAAAGTCATGGAACGTATGAGTTCTTCTATGAAAATATTTTAGAAGAGCAGGACCTAGTTAGCGATATTAACTTACAACAAGAGTACTCGACACTAGTTACTCTAATTGCAGAGGATACAAACTCCATTGGATTTTTCGGATTTGGTTACTATGTAAATAATCAGGATCAAGTTCAAGCGGTAAATATTGACTTTGGAAATGGTCCAGTGGAACCATCTCTCGACACCATTGCTGAAGACGGTGCCTATGCAGACTTCACACGTCCTGTATTTACTTACTTAAATGTGAACCATGCTCAGGAAAAACCTCAAGTATTAGACTATGCTCTCTATGTCATGCAAAATGCAAGTAAATTTGCTGGTGAGTCTGGATTCGCTCCAATACCAGAGGAAGAAGTAAATAATCTTGTGGAGGAATTAAAGGGATTATCAAATAAATAAGTAAAAAATATATAAGGTGGGGGCAGATGCGCCTTCATCTTATTGTTACCTGCAACGATGAAAAACTTTCAAGTGAAAGGTTTCTACTTTCTATTAAAATAACATAAATATAATTAAGTCTAGTATTTATATACTGTAAAGGATTCGTTCCAAAGGGGGGGACAAATGTAATGGCAGCAAATAGCGAGGTAAAAGATTCAGCTGTAAATATCAGAGAAATGATTGCTCTAAAGCAGAAAAAGAGGAATTTTTCCAATATCATGGAAAAGTGTATTCCGACTATCTTATTTCTTATCGCTTTCATTTCTGTTATTACAACGATTGGTATCATCATTATTTTATTCACAGAATCATATGAGTTTTTTAAGCGGGTGCCAATTTGGGATTTTTTTTCGAGCACGGTATTGAAACCAATGAGTCAAAATCCGGAATTCGGTGTGCTGCCGCTTATTAATGGCACGATTATTTCATCCCTTATTGCGATGCTGGTGGCGGGTCCGATTGGATTAATGTCTGCTGTCTTTTTAAGTGAGTATGCGTCTGATCGTGTGAGACGGGTATTGAAACCTTTGCTTGAAATTCTCGCAGGTATTCCAACCATTGTGTATGGATTTTTTGCATTTACTTTTGTTACGCCATTGATTCGTTCTATCTTTCCAGAAGTGGCAGCAACAAATATTCTAAGCCCAGGAATCGTTATGGGTGTGATGATTATCCCAATGATTGCCTCTTTATCTGAAGATGCAATGACAGCAGTACCGCAATCGATGAGGGAGGGCGCCCTTGGTCTGGGATCAACAAAACTGGAGACAACATTCAAAGTTGTTATCCCTGCTGCTTTATCTGGGATTATTTCTTCATTTGTATTAGGAATCTCTCGAGCAATTGGCGAGACGATGATTGTAACGATAGCAAGTGGAAGCTCAAAGAATTTTACCTTTGATATTACACAATCGATGCAGACAATGACAGCATATATTGTTGAAGTTTCCAGTGGAGATGCTCCAGCCGGTTCGACGATATATTACAGTTTATACGCTGTAGCAGCAACATTATTTGTATTCACATTCATTATGAATATGCTCGCAAGCTATGTCTCTCGTAAATTTAGAGAGGAGTATTGATGATGAAATATATAGATGAAGCTACTGTACACAAAAGAATGAAATCTCGGATTCGTAATAATCAACTTTTGAAGGTCGTTTTTCTTTTCGCTACTTTATTTGGTTTGGCTGTACTAGCTGTCCTGATTTATCGTGTGCTTGACCAGGGACTTGCGTGGATTAATTGGGATTTTCTAACTGGGCGACAATCAACCCGTCCAGAAAGAGCAGGTATCATGGGTGCGATTCTAGGTACGATGTGGTTAATGGTTGTTGTCATTCCCGTAACTTTATTTGTTGGCACAGCTACGGCAATTTATCTCGAACTTTATGCTAAACGCGGAAAGCTGCAGCGTTTTATTGCTGCAAATATTTCGAATCTGGCTGGCGTCCCGTCAATTGTTTATGGATTACTGGGATTGACAATGTTTGTTCGGGCAATGCATTTTGGGAACGTTGTTTTAGCTGGTGGATTAACATTATCTTTACTTGTATTGCCAATCGTCATTGTAGCATCGCAGGAAGCGATTCGAGCAGTTCCCCATTTTTTAAGTGAAGCAAGCTATGGAATGGGTGCTACGAAATGGCAGACAGTGAAGAAGATTATCCTGCCGCACGCATTGCCTGGCATATTGACGGGTTCTATTTTAGCCCTGTCTCGTGCGATTGGCGAAACAGCGCCGTTGACTGTGTTAGGGATTCCAGCGTTATTGATTCCATTCCCTGGAAACATTTTTGATACATTTACTGCATTGCCAATGCAAATATATTACTGGACACTGGATTCCTCTTTAGTTGCAGAATACGCTTATCTTGCAGCCGCAACAATCATTGTCCTGTTAGTATTACTATTCTTACTAAACGCCGTAGCAATTTTTATTCGTAACAAGTTTCAGCAAAGATATTAAAAATAAAGGAGAGAGAAAATGATGAACGCTGTATCAGCAGAAAAAAGTAAAGTTACAATAAAGCTGGTTCATAATGATAAAACAAATATCGCAGCAGACAAGCATGCTGTATTCGATACAAAAAATCTTAACCTTTGGTATACAGATACACATGCTTTAAAGGATATTAATCTATCTATTAATGAAAAAGAAGTGACAGCAATTATCGGGCCATCTGGCTGTGGAAAATCTACGTATCTTAAAACGTTAAATAGAATGGTAGAACTTGTGCCAGGAGTACGTACAAATGGGGAGATTAAATATAAAGGCAGAAATATTCTTGATAAAAATTTTCGCGTAGAGGAATTAAGAACACAAGTAGGCATGGTTTTTCAGAAGCCAAATCCTTTTCCAAAATCAATTTATGAAAATATCGCCTATGGACCAAAGATTCATGGGATTAAAAATAAAAAGATTCTTGATGAGGTTGTTGAAAGGAGTCTTCGAGGCGCTTCTATTTGGGATGAAGTAAAAGACCGCCTAAATGAAAATGCATATGGCCTTTCCGGTGGTCAGCAGCAGCGGCTTTGTATTGCTCGCTGCTTAGCGATTGAGCCTGAAGTAATCCTGATGGACGAACCAACATCTGCGCTTGATCCCAAGTCAACATTACGAATTGAAGAACTTGTGCAAGAACTGCGCAAGGAATATTCCATTATCATCGTCACACATAATATGCAACAAGCCGCACGGATTTCCGATAAAACAGCTTTCTTTTTAAATGGCGAAGTAGTCGAATTCGACGAGACCGATAAAATCTTTACGCATCCACGCGACAGCCGTACAGAAGACTATATTCAGGGACGCTTCGGTTAAGGTAAGCGGTCGGTGGTGATGAGATGGAATTTCCTGGAAACCAGGACTTAAAGCTATTTTAGAAGAACAGGAAGTTATTGCTGGTTTTTCATTCGGGAGTACTCTCATGGTAAAAATAAGAAGAAATGCGAAAAAAAGCTACGAGAGGGGCGCTGTCACGGACAAAAATAGCGA
>DAMDKS010000013.1:94798-94905 GCA_032085455.1 Oceanobacillus sp. | reverse complement strand
AAATGCGAAAAAACGTCCGAGAGAAGCGCTGTCACGGACAAAAATAGCGAAAATGCGAAAAAACGTCCGAGAGAAGCGCTGTCACGGACAAAAATAGCGAAAATGTG
>DAMDKS010000013.1:68225-94698 GCA_032085455.1 Oceanobacillus sp. | reverse complement strand
AAAAATTGTCCGAGAGAAGCGCTGTCACGGACAAAAATAGCGAAAATGTGAAAAATTGTCCGAGAGAAGCGCTGTCACGGACAAAAATAGCGAAAATGTGAAAAAATGTCCGAGAGAAGCGCTGTCACGGACAAAAATAACAAAAATGCGAAAAAACGTCCGAGAGAGAGGCTCTCACGAAGTTAAAAAGACTAAAATCAGTAAAAGTGGCCTCGAGAGAAGCGCTTCTCACGTTCGAAATAAAAGAATTAACTAGTCCCTTCCCTAAAAAAATTGTTATTTGTAACTTAGGCTGCTTTTACTTTAACTATTTTTAGCCGGTATCTCCATCCAGCATCTCTCAGCTCTCCTTCACTCCTCTACTCCCAAATCTCCGCCAAGCCGCTCTTCTTCTTCCTATCATAAAATTCTGCTATACTCTTTATATTGCTATTGAATTTTTTGAAACATGTGTAAAGAGGTGCTTTGGAACGTGAGGGTTGTAAAAGTTATTGTACATATTGCATTTTTATTTGGATTACTTTTCATAGGGAATTGGATACAAGCTGCGCTGGATATAGCGATTCCAGGCAGTGTGATTGGCATGCTGGTTCTTTTTTTTCTATTAAAGCTAGGAATCATTAAAATAGAATGGATAAAAGAAGGTACACAGTTTATTTTGAAGCATTTGACATTATTCTTTATACCAGTAACTATTGGATTTATGGATTATTTAGAACTGTTTAATGGGCGAGGGATATTGTTGCTTTTCACTGCACTCTTGAGTACAGCTCTTGTAATGGGAATATCAGGAGCAATCAGTCAACAGCTTGCCAGAAAGAAGGAAATCCAGCATGATTGATTTTTTAATTGCAATAATTGTAGTTATTGTAACCATCTTCCTTTACTTATTAAGCAAGAAAGTACAGAGCGGGCGCAATTCTCCGCTTGCTCAGCCAATACTGATTGTATCAGGAATTATTATTGTTTTTTTACTTATTTTTAATATTCCCTATGAGACGTATATGCTCGGAGGGAAATGGATTGAATTCCTCATGGGACCAGCTGTTGTCGCCTTAGCTATTCCTTTATATAATCATTTTGACATGCTAAAAAAGTTAGCAGGGCCAATTTTAATTGGAACGATAACGGGTGCTTTAGTGGGGGTTTCTTCAGGTGTGCTTCTTGCAAAATGGCTGGGATTTGAAAGGGAACTCATTCTTGCCTTAGCACCAAAATCGGTTACAACTCCAGTAGCTATTTCGATTGTTGACACATTGGAAGGACCGGTATCACTTGCGGCAGTATTTGTTGCTATTGCAGGTGTAGGGGGCGTATTAATCAGCTCATTTATTTTTAAGGTTTTCCATTTAGATACTGAAATTGGCAGGGGTGTCGGAATTGGAAGTGCATCCCACGCGATTGGTACAGCTTCTGCAATGGGGAGAAGTGACTTGGAAGCCTCGTTGAGCACAATTGCAATGGTATTAAGTGCCGTCATTGTCTCTATTATTGCCCCTTATCTTGTCCTTTTATTATTATAAACCAGCTTAAGTGTCATTCAAATAAGGATACTTAGGGAAAACGAAACGATATAAAGCAGATACTCCGACAAGGTGCTATCTGTTTTTTTATTTTAGAAGTCAAGTCAAACAGAAATTAACTTTTTCTGAATAAAATAACCTAGGTTAGAGAAGCTAAAGCTATAGATACTACAGGAGGTGAACATTCATGCATACATTACGAAAAGTAGCTTTGGCTATAGCTATCATTGGAGCAGTCAACTGGGGGCTGATTGGGCTTTTTCAGTTTGATCTTGTAGCAAGTATCTTTGGGGGTCAAAATTCAATTATCTCGAGAATTATTTATGCTGTGGTTGGTTTGAGTGGTCTTATTTGTTTAAGCTTTTATTATGATCCAGATTCTGAAACTGATGCACGTTTAGATAATAATCGTGAAGTTACAAATTCTCCAAGCTTTGGAACTGAATTTGCGGATGAATTCGGACCAGAAGACAATATAGATAATCGCAATAATATACCTCGAGAATAAAGTACTGCTATTTTCAGCAGCCCTTGCTCTTTGTTGGAGCAAGGGTTTTTTACTGCATATTATTCATGTAATTTGATTTCTTGCGTTTACATGCACCATTTGACACAATAAGAAATATATCATTTGGAGAGGAGACTGACAATGAACGTATTACTTATTGGCGCAAATGGTCAGATTGGTCAGCATATTGTCCGCCTTGCGAAAGAGAAGCATGACATTTCTTTAAAAGCGATGGTGCGTAAAGAGGTGCAGGCTGAAAAGTTGCAAGCAGATGGTACAGAAGCAGTGCTAGCTGATCTAGAGGGATCTGTTGAGGAGCTGACTGAAGCAATGGAAGATGCAGATGCGGTTATCTTTACGGCTGGTTCTGGCGGACACACGGGTGCAGATAAAACTATTCTTGTTGATTTGGATGGAGCCGCTAAGGCGGTTGAAGCGGCTGAAAAAGCAAACGTCAAACGCTTTATTATGATTAGTGCAATGCAGGCGCATAACAGGGAAACGTGGTTGGATAGTCCAATTAAGCCATATATGGCAGCAAAACATTATGCGGACCGAATCCTAGCGGCAAGCAAGCTTAATTATACGATTATTCGACCTGGTGGTTTACAAAATGAACCAGGAACCGGCAAAGTACAGGCGGGAGAGCTTCTAGAAAGAGGCGCTATTCCGAGAGAAGATGTTGCTCAAACGGTTCTTGAAAGTTTGCCAAATGAAAACACCTATCATCGGGGTTTTGATTTGATTGCTGGAGAGCAGTCAATTAAAGATGCATTAAATAAACTTAAATAGGGCTGGGACAAAACACATAAATAAAAAAGGCGTTGGTGCCACACAGAAAAGTGTAAGCACCAACGCCTTTTTTGTTCTTATAATTGACAATCCACGCAACAATCTAGTTTGCCCCTGTACATGCGCGCGTATCAAGCAGGGCAGCCGCGCATCAAACGCTGTTACTCGCGCGTCAATCTTGAAATGGCGCGCATGAATCGCAATTACCCACGCATCAAACTAGTTTCCCCGCGCGTCACTACGTTTCATGCGCGGGTATCCATCATTGATGCGCGGCAAACCAACATTCACGCGCGGGTTTAGCCATTTCATGCGCGGCTTTTTGTCGAATCCGCGCGGCCGTCCCACTCATTCTGCAGGCCATTATGTGCCTTATGCAAGCTTTTGTACATATATACAAAGCCTTGCAGTAGCAGTAAAAGAAACAGTCATCTATTTAATGTCGCTTATTCAGCCAAAGTACGCCTGATTTTGCGAGGCGCGGGAGAAGTCCTGTCATCGGCATTGTCATCATGTTGCCGAACCCGTCGGATTTTCCGAGAGAGCCTAATGTTCCTCTTAGCTTGATTGGACGTGGTTTATTAGGTTTTTTATCATTTAAAACAGCAAGCAGGATATCAGCAATTTGCTCACCCTGCATACCAGCAAGCTGGCCGCTTGGAGAATGCTCTGACGCTGCGCAATCGCCTGCGACATATACATTTGTCTGTTCAGGAACTTGGTAAAATGCATTAACTATCATTTTTTCATGGCGATCTTTTTCAAATGGCAGCTCACGAACAAGAAAATTTGGGCGCACACCCGCTGTCCAGATCGTTACATCATTTAAATAGCAAAGTCCATTATTGCAAACCCCGTCTTTTTCCACATATTCCACACTTGAATGGTGAATGACGTCGACATCATTAGCAATAAACCATTGCTCTACATAGCTTTGAATTTTTTCATCAAAAGCTTTTAAAACAGTTGGTCCTCTGTCAAGTAAGCGGATGTTTAAGTCTGGGCGGCTTTCACGAATTTCTGAAGCGACTTCAATTCCACTGAGACCAGCTCCGACAACCGTCACTTTACCATACGCATTTAAATTGCCAACTGCAACACCTGTGTGCCTTGCTTTCGCAAAGGTTTGTACACTTTCAGTAAATTCTTTCGTACCATTGACGCCATGATAATTATCCTCACAGCCAAGTCCGATTACCAAGTAATCATAAGGTACAGCATCTTCTGGCTCTTCAAAGATTATTTTATTATTTTCAGTATCAATTTTTGTTACTTCCTTAAATAGATAATTTACACGGTCATCCTTTGGAAAATCTACTCGTACCTCTGAATCTGCCACTGTACCAGCTGCAATGGTGTAGAATTCTGTTTTTAATGAGCGAAATGGATTTCTATCGATTAAAGTAATTTCTATATCATCTGAAAGGTTTTTTTCTAGCAAACCGGTGAGAACCTTAATGCCACCATACCCTCCACCCAATATTACTAGCCTTTTCATTAAATTACCCCCTATATGTTGAATCACAATCAATTACCCATTTAATAGAGTACCAAAGTTACCGGGAACTGTCATCATTTCAACGGATAAAAGGCAGGAATAATTATAGGATTTCTATAAAAGGAAATAAAGTGGGGGATTATGCTATACTTGTTAAGAAAATAAGGGAGGTTACGACAATGGAACAGAAAAAAATTGCAATTCAGGATGTGTATCCAGAGGATTATGCCTGGTGTTTTGGCTGTGGCCGTTTGAATGAGGAAGGGCATCATTTTCGCACGGTATGGGAAGGGGAAAACACCGTAACAGAGTACATACCCAAGCCAGAGCATACGGCAATACCTGGTTTTGTCTATGGAGGTCTGCTTGCATCATTGGTTGACTGTCATGGTACAGGTTCAGCATCATTAGCTTTGCATCGCAAAAATGGTCATGAGCCAGGTGATGGCGCAGAAGCTCCCCGATTCGTAACAGCATCATTACAAATTGACTTTATGAAGCCAACACCGCAAAATGTAACTTTAAGAGCGATTGGTACAGTGGAGGAGGTTCATCCTAAAAAGTGGAAAGTGCATACCGAGGTATTCGCAAATGAGTCTTGTGTTGTAAAAGGAACAGTAGTCGCGGCAGTAATGCCAAAGAGTTTCATGGAACAGGCTAAGGAATAAAGTATTTGATATGTTTGGTGGGGTGTTTAAATGGAAAAATTGAATCTTGATTCGTTATTAGATGTGATGGGAGAACTATTTTCCGATGAAGTATCGATTGCGGTAGCAAATACGAAGGAATATATATATTATCGGAGCAGTAAACGAATTGATTTAAAAATTAATCCGGGTGATCCAATTAAAGAAGGGACCGCTGCTTATAAAGCAATTAAGGAAAAGCAGAAAATATCCGAATTTATAAATCGTTCTATGTTCGGTGTGCCTTATCATGGAATGGCAGTCCCGTACTTTGAAAATGAAGAAGTTGCTGGCTGTGTTTTGGCAATTTATCCAGCTTTTACCGAGGGTAAATCAGTGGTAACGGTGAAAACAGACGACGGCTGGAAGCCTGTGCCATTTCATGAAGTACAATATTTGGAGGCAAAGGATCGGAAAACACATGTCATTTCCACGAATCATTACGGTACACATAAAAATACACTGCAGGAATTTGAATATCTCCTGCCACGTGATATCTTTGTACGCTGTCACCGCTCATTTATCGTGAATGTTCATCACATTGAAGAAATAATTCCTGATGCGCATTCGACATTGTTGCTGGTAATGAAAGATGGATCCAAAATACATGTGAGTCAATCTTATTCCAGTTATTTTCGAAAATTACTTGGTTTTTAGTAGCTTTTCCTTAGTTTATTCTCATTTTCTATGGCTTTAAACGCATAAAACTTGAATCTGTCTGCATGCATTCAATTTCCCTATTTTTACGTTAAAATATTTAGTAATGGAATTTTCGGAAAGGGGAAAGTTTTATGAAGGAAAAATTAAAGCGCATACATATTCCTGAACTTCAGGATCGTGTGGTTACAGCGAAGGAAGCTGCAGCATGGATTCAAGATGGAATGACACTGGGCTTAAGTGGTTTTACGCGGGCAGGCGATGCGAAAGCAGTACCAACAGCGCTAGTGGAAAGAGCAAATAATGGAGAAGCGTTTAAAGTAAATGTGTACACTGGTGCTTCTTTAGGATCAAATATTGACAGGATGTTTGCCGAAGCAGGAATTGTGAATAAGCGCCTGCCATTCCAGGCAGAACCGGCAATGCGAAAGGCAATCAATACAGGGGAACATTTCTTTGTTGATCAGCATTTATCACATACATCAGAGCTGCTTAGAGCAAATGTAATTGATAAAATTGATTATGCGATTCTGGAAGCGATATCGATTACAGAAGATGGACTGATGATACCGAGTACTTCTGTTGGTAATTCCTTATCGTTTGCGGAAACTGCGGACAATATCATTATTGAATTGAATATGGCTCAGCCACAGAGTCTCGCGGGAATACATGATTTATTTAGTCCAAAAGCACAAGGGGAGCGAGAGCCAATTTCTTTGACGAAGGTAGACGAGCGTATTGGTGATATTGGTATTCCTTTGGATTTGGACAAGGTTAAAGGAATTGTCTTTACAGATCAGCTGGATTCACCATCACCCATCGTTGCACCTGATGAAGAAACAAAAATGATGGCAGAACATTTACTTGTTTTTTTAAGGGAAGAAATAAAAGACGGCCGATTAACGGAGAAATTAATGCCGCTGCAGTCCGGTATTGGGTCTGTAGCAAACGCTGTACTTCATGGCATGATAGATTCTGAATTTGAAAACCTGGTCGTTTATTCGGAAGTACTGCAGGATGCTGTCTTTGACCTTATGGATGCGGGAAAAGTTGATTTTGCTTCAGCCTGTTCCCTGACATTATCTGATGAGAAAATGCACGAAGTCTTTAGTAATTTTGAAAAGTATCGCGACAAGTTAATTTTGCGCCCGCAGGAGATTTCCAATCAGCCAGAGCTTATTCGCCGTTTAGGATTAATTTCTATAAATACCGCACTAGAGTTTGATATTTATGGAAACGTTAACTCTACCCATGTTTCTGGTACAAAGATGATGAATGGCATTGGCGGTTCTGGAGACTTCGCACGTAATGCTCGTCTCGGTATCTTCGTTACGAAGTCCATTGCCAAGGGCGGGGATATCTCGAGTATTGTTCCGTTCGTGTCACATGTTGATCATACAGAGCATGATGTTGATGTAGTTGTAACGGAGCAGGGTTATGCGGATCTCAGAGGACTTGCGCCAAGAGAACGTGTACCATTAATTATCGAAAACTGTGCACATCCAATGTATCGTGAGCAATTATGGGGATACTACAATGAAGCACTAGAACAAGGTGGGCAGACCCCGCATGTGTTGGAAAAAGCATTTTCATGGCATACGGATTTCATTAAAAATGGTTCGATGAAACAATTAATAGAGCAAAGATAGAAGGCTTCAGAATAAAAGGGGTATTAAATAGATGAAAGACATGTATGCTTATGCAGATAAGCGTATATGTCTTTTTGTGTTTTAACATCAAAATAGAAACTGCGAATAACTTTAGTTTTATGTTTGGTATACCAATTTTATAATATCAGAGATAAAATTATTTACTTATCTCAAGGCAATGTGTAAGCGAGTAGTCCATATTATGCTTTTTTAATATTAACGTGTATATATACTTCCAGCATTCAATGGAATAAATAATAATTAACCTGGGATTGCGGACTTCCAGTAAGTGCGTTAGACAGCAAAACTAAAATTACTCCGCGTTAAACTAATCAGCACTGATGAATAGAAGTTAGAGGCAGTCATAGATTTTGATTTCGCGGTTTTGTAGAATTCCATTAAGCAGTAGCTATTTTTTCATGAGTTGGATACAATGGGTTAGGTTAAATTTCATGTAATAAAGGAGTAAAAAATGAATCATTCTGCAAAGCTTCCATTTGAAGTAGGAAAAACAGATAATTTTTTTGACCGTTTAGGGGATTATGTTGGTGATGTATTCTATGATATTTTGCCTGCCCATGGTTTAGAAGAGAGAGACGAACAAATATATATGGCTTTTCAGCTGGAACAAGCTTTTAAAAATAAGCACACAATATTTGCAGAGGCTGGTGTAGGCACAGGGAAGACCCTTGTCTATCTAGTGTATGCAATCTGCTATGCGCGATATACTGGCAAGCCAGCAATTATTTCTTGTGCAGATGAAACGTTAATTGAACAGCTGGTCAAAGAAGGCGGCGATATTGAAAAGCTGGAAAATATGCTCGATTTGGAGATTGATGTCCGTTTAGCAAAAGCAAGGGAAAATTATGTTTGTATGAAAAAACTAGACCCGCTTGCCAGCCAAACGAATAATGAAGCAATTCTTAAAGTGCATGATACAATTCCTGATTTTGTTTTTGACGCTGGTGGAGCAAGTATGCAGTCGTTCTATCGATACGGAGACCGCCGGGAATATCCGTGGGTCCCAGATAAAGCGTGGAGTCAGATTGCATGGGACCCCATGCAGCAATGTGCAACCTGTGACTTCAGACATCGTAGCGGACAAACATTAAATCGTGATTATTATCGGCAATCTAAAGATCTGATTATCTGTTCCCATGATTTTTATATGGAGCATATCTGGACAAAAGAATCGCGTATGCGAGAAGGACAGCGCACGCTGCTCCCTGAAGCAAGTGCAGTAATTTTTGATGAAGGGCACTTATTGGAATTTGCCGCGCAAAAGGGGCTAACCTATCGTTTTAATGAGAATAGTCTGACTAATATTCTGACTGGATATATGGGACAGGACGTGCGTGAGGAATCTCTCCTTCTTGTTGAGGATATGATAGAACTGCATGATGCATGGTTTCGTGAGCTGGAGCTTGCAGCAGTTTCTGTAGAAGGATCTTATCGACAGGATATAGAATGGTCTGCCGACTTACTCGGTGCTGCGGAAAAACTGAGTCAGCTTGTTGAGCAGCTCCTGGAGCAATTAGTCTTTGATGTGGAAATGTATACGATGGAGGAATATTATACAAAAATCATTGAAGAATATCTCGAATTTTTCTCTTATGGTCTGTCGACTTTATTAAAAGAAGATGGGGGAATTACTTGGCTTGAGGAAGATGAAACAACAACGAGCTTGGTTGTTATGCCGCGGCTTGTTGAAGATGTACTGGAGCAGGAGGTTTTTTCTCAGCCTATACCTTTCGTTTTCTCTTCTGCAACGTTGGCCGAGGGGAATAATTTTAATTATATTGCTAAAAGCTTAGGAATTGAAAAGTATGATGCTTTCTCCGTTGCTTCTCCATTTAACTATGAAGAAAACATGCAGCTTTATCTGCATGTTGAGACGGAACAAGAAAAGAAATGGCAGAAAATAGCTGAACAGCTTACAGAAAATCATGGCAGTTCTTTACTCCTTTTCTCCTCAAAAGATGAAATGAAGCAATTTCGATATTGGGTAAATCAAAGAGAATTTTCCTTTCCGCTTTTGTTTGAGGGTGATGAAGAGATCAGTCAAATGATACGGGAATTCCAGCTTCATAAAGAAGCAGTATTTTGTTCACATCATCTTTGGGAGGGACTAGATATCCCAGGGGAAGCTTTAACACAAGTAATCATCAGTTCCTTGCCATTTCCCCCAAAGGATCCGGTTTTCCGTGCAAAAAGGAATCATGCGAGAAATCCCGAGGCAGAAGTGGATTTACCATACATGCTGCTTCGTTTGCGTCAAGGGATGGGACGTCTGATTCGCACGACGGAGGATGAAGGGCGCATTCAGTTATGGGTGAAGCAAGAAGAATGGGATAAATACGAAAATGATCTTGTGAAAATTTTTCCCGTTTCATATATAAAATAGGGAAAATGAGGCAGCTTTTAGTTAAGCGCCTCATTTCTTTAATAGCTGGACAAAGTGTGTAAGGATTTTTGCCGTTAATCCCCAAATAACCTTTCCATTATGCTGATAAAATAATTCATTGACATAACCCGTATTCCATTTATAGTTCTCACCGCCAACAATCAGATCAAAAGGGAAATTTTTCTCGGGATTTACCTGAAAATGAACCTTATATTCCTCGGGATGTGTGTTGAGGAAATAGCTGAGAGGAACAGTGAAAACTTCACCAACCTCTGCTTCATTCGGTTTTATTTGCTCATAGTTTAATAGCTTGCCAACAAAAGGGTAAATAATCCTTCCTGAATCATTAACAATGTAATCAAGTGGTGTAATTGCTTCGATATCACTTGAATGGACACCTAATTCTTCTTTTGTTTCACGAATTGCTGTCTCCTTTGGGCTCTTATCTGTTTTCTCTATTCTTCCTCCAGGAAAGCATATATCTCCTGGCTGGCTGCGCATCTGCATGGATCGTACTTCAAATAAAACATGAGTTTCCTCGCGGATAGTTAGCAGCGGAAGAAGTACTGCAGATTGTTTGTATTGATGCTGCCCCATGATGGAGGGTATCCGGCCTTCCAGCTTAGCAAGAATTCTTGAAACATCCATTCAATCACCTCCATATCTTTTATTATACAGTAATTTCTTTATAGGGGGACAGTCAAGGTTTGTCCCTCTTTCCCAATTGTATGATAAAATGATGGTAAAGTTGATGAGAGATTTGAGGGATTTGATGAAGAAGGTATATGAGGGGAAGACAAAGGATGTTTTTGAACTGGAGAATGGGAATGTTTTATTGAAGTTTAAGGATGATGTAACGGGTGAAGATGGTGTCTTTGATCCTGGTGCAAATACAGTTGGTTTATCAATAGAAGGTGCCGGAAAAGCAGGTTTAAAGCTGACAACACTTTTCTTTGAAAAACTAAAGGAACAAAACATACCAACACATTATATCTCTTCTAATTTAGAGGAAATAACGATGACCGTACTTCCGGCAACTGTATTTGGTGAGGGGCTAGAAGTCATTTGCCGTTTTCGTGCAGTCGGCAGCTTTTTACGGCGCTATGGAAAATATGCAAAGGAAGGACAGAAGCTGGATTCTTTTGTTGAGGTAACGCTAAAGGATGATGAACGCAATGATCCGCCAATCAGCAAGGATGCACTTTATATGCTGGGTATTTTAACTGCTGAGGAATATGATACATTAAAGCAGCTTACAAAAGATATTTCCCATGTAGTAAAAACGGAGTTAGCTAAAAAAGATATTGAGCTTTATGATATTAAATTGGAATTTGGCCGTGACAAATCTGGAAACATCATGCTGATTGATGAAATTTCTGGTGGTAACATGCGTGCCTATAAAGCAGGTAAATATATTGAACCGCTAACACTTGAAAAAATGATGACAGCCGAATAAGTATTTAAAATGGGGTGGGGAAATGAAAATAGTTAGTTACACGGAAAAGAATAATGAAAAAGCATGGAGAATTGGTTGTTTACATGAAGAAACGATTTTTGATTTACAGGATGCTTATCAAAAGTTATTGAGCTGGAAGCCAGAGAAAAGTAGTGTTTTGGACATTGACTCCATTTTCCCCGCCGATCCAACACAATTTTTTAAAGCTGGTAACCCGCTGCTTGCTGAAGCAAAAGCAGCCTATACTTTTGCGTTACAGCATATACAAAAAGTGAAGACTTTTGAACGCTCTGAGGTGAAGCTGGGCACGCCTGTTCCGAATCCGGGTAAAATTATTTGCGTTGGAAGAAATTACAAAGAGCATGCGGAAGAAATGAAGGGGAATGTCCCGGAATATCCGGTATTATTTGCTAAATTCGCAAATGCATTAATCGGGCCAGAGGATGCAATTGAAAAAACAACGTTTACGGAAAAACTGGATTATGAGGTCGAGCTTGTAGCAGTCATCGGGAAAGAAGCTTCTCGCGTGCGGCAGGGAGATGCCCTTGAATATATAGCGGGATATACAATTGGCAATGATACCTCTGCTAGAGACTTACAAAAACGCACACTCCAATGGCTGCAAGGAAAAACATTAGACAAATCAACACCGATTGGTCCATGGGTTATTCCAGCAGAGCAAATTGGTGACCCTGCACGTCTATCTGTTAAATCCTATGTTAATGGTGAAAAGAGACAGGCATCTACAACAGATAAATTTATATTCAGTATACCTTTTCTTGTATCGTTCATTTCCAATATCATGACGCTGGAGCCAGGGGATATGATTATGACAGGTACACCTGAGGGAGTTGGGACTGCAATGAACCCGCCGCAATATCTACAGCCAGGTGATGTTGTCGCCCTTGAAATAGAACATATCGGACGTATGGAAAATACAGTAATAGAGAAATAAAGAAAGGCGGAAATCCATCTTTTTTGATGCTTCCGCTTTTTCTTGTTGTCTATACCTATACATATTTTACTATGAAGTTTTTAGGTCTCAATTTTTCTGCTTCTTTCGGTATATTTATGCATATTACTTAAGTTAATAATAGCCGATAATGGATTTCCGACTGGGCAAGGCACTCATGTAAGGACAGACGTAGCTACAGGAAAAAAGTTAAAAACAACAGCGAGTTATACAATCACTTAAATAAATCTCTATATAACGTTGATGGTAAGAAATATGATTTCTATTGTATTAAATTTTAAATGAAAATAATTAAATTTAATTCATAGACAAAAATAGTTTGCTTCTATCCCAAGATGCTATTTTTGTCCGCGGATAAACACATGATGTTTTTATTTTGTAGTGCTAAGTTATAACCTGGATTCCCGGCATTACATAACGAGGAATAGGCAATAAAACAGTAATATCAAGGGATTTGGGGTTCAATCCTCTAAGAATTTCATCGTTATGTATTTAAACTCATAACGAGCCTGTTTTCCAGTGTTTATGCGGGTTTACGCGCTCATCGTTATGTGTTTTCGGGAATCCAGGTTATAATGTATGAATAGATTGTGAATTAGGAATGTAAGGATATGTGGAACAGGAAAAAAGATTGCTGACAGATGAAGAGCGAAAAGAAATTAATCAACAGCTTATTGATGAAAATAAAGTTGATTGATTTGGGAATTAAAGTTAAAATTTTTTGTATGAATTAAATTACTTAGGTTCAGGGTTATCTTTTAAATATTTCACTAATTTATCATAGGATGTTGTTTGAAAAACTAAATCCTTTGTATTAAATAAATAATAGTTAGGTTTATTTTTGTCTATTTCTAAATATGGTGTATCATTTTTGGCGTTATTATAATCGGATTCGATTATTGTTCTGAAAATAGAATCGATATCTGATTCCTTCTCCAATTTTATATCTATTTCGTCATCGCCTACTACGTATAAAGAATACATTCCTTTTTGTTCTGATACCATACCATCTCTTTGATAATCATTACACCCAGTTAATCCTAATATAGAAAATAATAATATTCCAATTGTAATTAAATTCTTCATAGTCATCCCCATATTGTTATAAATTTTTTTCAAATTATTCTTTTATAGATTCAAATGAACCTATCATATCAGACATTTCTTCTTCTGTTAATTTACCAGTTCCTTCTTCATCTGGCATATTAACATTGATAATATAAGTTACTTCAGTCTCACTATCTTTCCAAACAATTTGTTGGTTAAAACCATAATCTATATACTCAGCAGAACTTCCGTCTTCTAATTGGATTTTATTTACCATAGATGGATCCTCATATACCATTTCGACTTCTTGTGCATTAGCCAAAACTGATAAATTGATATCGTCTCCGACAAAAACCTGTTCGTATGTTACTTCATTGAAAGGGAAACTTTTTGTATCACCTAAAACTTTTTCTTCATTTATATCTGATTTCCCATCGCCATTTTCTAGTTTTGCCATTTCCTCTCTATTTAATAAATCATCTACTGATGCTTCAGTATCATTCACTTTAAAAGGAATTTCTGTTGGCATTTTCAATAAATCTACTAATTTTGATGGAGTTTCATTTAAGGCTGTATCTACATTTTTTGGACTAGGAGTTCTTACCATATGGCTAGACACTTGCCGCTCTCCTTCTGGTTCCTTATATGCTTTAATAACCTTTGTAGATGAAAGAATCCCTACACTTATTAATAAAATTATTATTATAGCAAAAATCAATTTTCTTTTTTTCATTTTTATGCCCCCTTTATTATTCTGGGATTATTGTTACATCGTAATTAACTGATCCTTTTCCACCAGATAAATTACTATGTATTCTTAACATTGCATTGTCTCCCTTTAAACCTATACTTTTATTTGGTTTGAAAGAATAAGGTTTTCCTTTGGATACTTTCGATGCAAAATACTCTAGTTTATTTATTTTAATTGAACTTTTTGCCCCTGTATAAGTTATCCTAAAAGTATTTATGAACGTTCCTCCACCTTCAAATGCATATCCATATGTTGTGTTTGTACAAGTTTTTCCACTACCGGAATGAGCAACTAAGCATAAGCATCAATAATAGAACCAGCCTTCGCATTAATAAAAGGAATTGATAATCCGATACCAAGTGCAATTATGGCTATTAAAAAATTCTTTATAATTTTCACTATTATATCATACTTCCCAAAATTCTAACATATAATTTTCCGAATTTATCTTAAAATAAGATAACTGATGGGCAAAATGATTATTATGTTTTACAAGAATAAAGGAAATTGACAGGTGAGAAACGAAAACTGATTAAAATAGGCTATATTAGTTTAAAGAAATTAGTGATTCAGAAAGCATTCAGATAATGACACTGACACTAGGTTTATTAAGTATATCCATTTACTTGAATTTATGGATATATCTTTTGACTTTTATCTAACGGCTTCATGACTAATAGAGTAAATTGGAGAAAAACAATGATATTTTAAAAAAATCGAAAGTTGTTGAGGGAGGAGAATCAGCATGCTAATTGCGAGACTTATCATTTCGGTAATTACAATCAGACTTAATATATTTATATTACTTTTTAAATCAAGGAAAATAATAAAAATATGAGTAAGCCTTTAATAAATAAGGTTCGTTGTAAAAAATGTAATGATGTTATTGAATCGAAGCATAGACATGATTTTAATAGCTGTAAATGCGGTGCGATTTTTATTGATGGTGGTACGGATTACCAACGATATGGATGAGGAAGATCCAACCACTCCACCCAGATTCAGCTATGAACAATGTGGAGGAGAAATGTATCCAGAGTATTACAAAGGAATACATGGACAGGAATATAAATTATCGGATTTTCTCTAACTATGGTGGATAAAAAGGACCGGGCGGTGTTTGCCCGGTTTTTCTTATCAATGTTCTTGTTTCTCTGCTCTTACATTTGGTTTTTCCTCAATTACACCAACTGCAAGGTCATCCGTGATGTGTATTTGACAGGTTTTCCCTTTAGTCGTGATAAATTTGAAAATCCCATTATTAAAATCTGTGCCAATTTCTTTATAGAAGATACCTTCATAAAGATTTTCCTTTGATCTTGTGAATCCCAGGCGATATTTTTCACCATCTTTTTTCAGAAAAGCACGAACTCCTTTTTCAAATGAAGTATCTGTATCACTTTTCAAAGAACGGTCAACGGATACAATGTGAATATCTACAAAAGTTAATTCTTTTAATAAAGAGTTTACAAAAGATCCCTTTGTAATCTCTTCCCAGCGATTTTGCGGGCTTTGCCCAATGATAATCTGGGTAATATTATGATTGTGGGCGATTTCAGCAATTGCTTTTACTGTTGGACGTTTTTCATTATCGCGAAGGATAAATTCGTCAACATCCAACTCGTCACACAATTCACTCCAACGATCAACATAACCTGATTTATCCGCATCAAATTCATCGTAAGGAAGCGGATCGATTGTTAATACAAACATTGGACAATCCATAATCTGAGATAGTTTATGGCCTCGTCTGATTAAGCGCTCGCCATTTGGACCATAGTATACACAGACTAATATTTTCTCATCCATTCGACCTTTAATATTTTTCATGATGGCAAATTCACCTCTTAACCATATTATCTCGTCATATTTCTCCATTTGCTAAGATGAAACTGTATCATTTTAACATGTATTTCATGTTTCGTGAACCCCCTTTTGGAAATTCAATGGCAACTTCATGATTTGTCTATAAAAAAGTATTATATCAGCCTTTAACATGTTATTTGTAAAGAACAAAAGCGCAAGCGCCCGTTCAGCAACGTACAAGCTGGAGCACTTCGCAATGAGATAAAGGAAACACGGCGAGGGACGAGCCGATGTTGACTTATCGTAGTGAAGAAGTGTGAAGCTTGCTAGTTGCTGGGCGCTGGAGCTGGACGTGGCTAATGCTGTAACATAAGCAAAATCATGCAAATTTTTATACTTTCCTATCTTTTGAAAAAGCAATCATCTTTGATTTTGATTTATTAGGGTAAAATATAATGAATGACAAATAGCTTTTTTAAAAGTAAGTGGCGAAAAATGCATGTTTCCTTAATTTATTGTATACTTAATTAATGTAAAAGTATTGTCCACATGGCATTACGCTACTTTGATGATATCTCATTATGCAAAGCGTATATTCAGCATCCTAATCATCCTACACATTACAATGTTATATGTTGCCTCTTATTATCATACGCGCAACTTTTTAAGTCAAGGAATCATAAAAAGTAAAGAATATATGGTAAATAATGTGATTCTTTCTATACAAGTATTATCTATTCCTGATATCCCTTCGTAAAATATATACAGGAAAATTTTCGAATGGAGGTTTGATTTTGATAGCGTTGAACATAGCGGTATTCATACCCTTTATAGCTGCGATATTTATTGCTCTTCTATATAGAAAAGGATCCAAGCTTCATATTGGCGTGCTGCCAATGATCATAGCAGCGGGGTTATTTCTATTTCTTTTAAGCTTTATTCCTCAGATTGCAAATGGTGAGACATTTTTATATACCTTATCATGGATTCCAACGTATAACATTGGTTTTACTACTTACTTGGATGGACTAAGTCTTATTTTAGCGTTGCTGATTACTGGAATTGGTACGCTTGTTATATTGTATTCTATTTATTATTTATCAGATAATGAACAGTTAGGAAACTTCTATACATACTTAATGTTATTTATGGGAGCAATGCTTGGTGTCGTATTATCAGATAATATGATGGTTCTATACGTATTTTGGGAATTGACCAGTATTTCTTCCTTCCTGTTGATTGCTTTCTGGTATCAACGTAAACGTTCAAGGGAAGGTGCACAAAAGGCGTTACTGATTACAGTGTGTGGTGGCTTTGCCATGCTCATTGGCTTCCTTATGTTATATGTTATGACGGGAACCATGAGTGTGCGTGAAGTGATAGCCTTGATTCCAGATTTTACGGATCACAAATTGTTTATTCCGGCAATGATTTTGGTCTTACTTGGTGCCTTTACTAAATCTGCACAATTTCCTTTTCATATTTGGCTGCCGGATGCAATGGAAGCGCCGACTCCTGTTAGTGCCTACCTACACTCTGCAACCATGGTTAAAGCAGGGATCTATTTAGTTGCTCGCTTTACGCCAGTTTTTGGTGGTGAGGGTGTGTGGTTTTGGATGGTAACTGGGGTAGGTGTGTTTACCTTATTCTGGGGTTCTTTCCAGGCCGTCCGGCAAACAGATTTAAAAGCGCTTCTAGCCTATTCTACGGTTAGTCAGCTTGGAATGATTATGAGTATGTTTGGGATGGGGTCAGCTGCACTATACTTTGGATATTCTACAGAATCGGTATTTTACACACAAGCAACCTTTGCAGCGATATTCCACCTGATTAATCACTCTACCTTTAAAGGTGCATTGTTTATGATTGTTGGAATTGTTGACCACGGGGTTGGTACGCGTGACTTAAGAAAACTTGGGGGACTTGCCGCCTTTATGCCAATTACCTTTACGATCTCTGTAATCGGCAGCTTCTCCATGGCTGGACTTCCGCCATTCAATGGCTTTTTAAGTAAAGAAATGTTTTTTAACGCAGCAGTGGATATAACCAATTTAGGATTATTCCACACAGATACGCTAGGTAATTTAATCCCAATTATCGCTTGGGTTGCTAGTATCTTTACTTTTATCTATAGCATGACCATCGTTTTCCAGACCTTTTTAGGTCCATATAAGGAAGAACGTTTGGAACATCCAGCAAATGAACCACCAATCGGTATGCTTATTTCTCCTGCCATTTTAGGAAGTTTAGTTATTTTAATTTTCTTCTTTCCTAATTTGCTTGGAGATTATATTGTTAAACCTGCTATGGCCAGTGTCTTTCCAGACCTTGCTGCAAAAGCAGACTTAGGCGTCAAGATTAGCCATTGGCACGGCTTTACGGATACAGCATTACTCATGACGATTGGTGTCGTAGTGATTGGACTCTTACTTTATTTCTTCCCGCGATTTTGGAAGTGGATTTATGTCTTATTCCCAGTAAATTGGTCGTTTAATAACGTTTATAATTTTGTACTGGAAAAAGGTGAACTGGTTTCTAAGCGGATAACGAATAAATATATGACGGGATTTTTACAAAATTATATGGTGTATATCTATACCTTCTTTATTTTACTTGTAGGTGGGGGATTTTTTCTAACAGGTGCATTTGACTTTGAGATTTCCGGGAATGCTCCGGTTACAGCCTTTGAGTGGATTATCGTCCTCACCTTGATTGTGGCTGCGATTTCCATTTTATTTGCTAAGTCACGATTAACAGCAATATTGTTAAATAGTGCCATAGGTTATGGTGTTGCATTATTATTCGTTATTTTTCGAGCGCCTGATTTAGCACTTACACAGATGATTATTGAGACGGTAACAACTGTTCTCTTCCTTGTCGCCTATTATTTCTTGCCGGAATGGAAGAAAGAGTCAGGAACAAGGAGAATAAATCTGACGAAATTGTTTATTTCAATAGGTGTCGGTGCAATTTTTACAATGATGGCATTAGCGGTTCAAAATAATCGTTTATTCGAACGCATCTCTACCTTTTATGAAAATTCTTATGAGCTCGTTGGCGGGAAAAATATTGTTAACGCGATTTTAAGTGATTTTCGTGGCTTTGATACAATGCTTGAAGTCATTGTACTTCTCATTGCTGGAATCGGTGTGTATTCCATTATCAAGCTAAGGGCAGGAAAGCGAGGAGAAAAACTTGAAGATCAATAATATAATTTTACGAACTGTAACGAAATTGGTTGTATTCATTATTTTAACCTTAGCTGTCTATCTGTTCTTTGCCGGTCATAATAGCCCAGGTGGTGGTTTTATCGCTGGGCTTGTGCTTGCATCTGCATTTGTCCTGTTATTTATTGTTTATGATATGGAGACGATTCGGAAGGCCATTCCTTTTGATTTTAAAAGAGTAGCTGCCCTGGGCGCCTTTTTAGCTGTGGGGACAGGCTTTGGTTCGCTGATCTTTGGTGCGCCATTTTTAAGTCATACTTTTAGTGAATTTCACTTTCCTTTTTTGGGGGAAGTAGAATTGACAACGGTAACGATTTTTGAAGCAGGTGTGGCTCTAGTTGTCGTTGGTGTCGTAATTACTATTTTATTAAGTATTAGTGAGGATGTGTAATAGATGGAAACGTTAATAACCATCCTAACAGGTGTGTTAGTCACCGTTGCAACGTATTTAATTTTATCGAAAAATGTACTTCGTATTATTCTGGGGACTGCCATTATTTCGCACGCTGCTCATTTAATGATTATGACAATGGGCGGTTTGAAGAATGGTCAAGTTCCTATACTTGGTGACGATAGCGCCGCAGTTTATGTTGATCCGGTGCCGCAAGCTTTAATCTTAACTTCGATTGTAATTGGCTTTGCTGTTACAGCACTGCTTTTAGTGCTTGCCTATCGAACGTATCAGACCTTAGGAACAGATAGTCTCGAACAATTAGGAGGCAAGCGTCATGAATAATTTGATTGTCCTGCCTATGGTTTTACCACTTATGATTGGCATCTTGTTAATCTTTTTAAGACCGTATATTAAAACGCAGCGTGTAATCAGTTTGCTGGGAATGCTTGCTAATATCGGGATTGCAGCTTATCTTCTAAAAAAAATTCAAACAGATGGTATTCTCCGCATAGATTTTGGCGGTTGGGAACCTCCATTTGGCATTTTATTTGTTGCGGATTCCTTTTCCGTTATTCTCGTATTAACTTCAAGTCTTGTTACACTTGTATGTCTGATTTATGCCTTTTCTTCGATTAGCAAGAAAATGGAGAATATGTTTTTCTATTCCTTTGTGAATTTTTTAATTGCTGGTGTGAATGGTTCGTTTTTAACAGGGGATTTATTTAACCTGTATGTTAACTTTGAAATCATGTTATTGGCTTCTTATGTGCTGGTTGTTCTTGGCGGAAAAAAAGTGCAATTACGTGAATCGATAAAATATGTCGTGATCAATGTGATATCATCATGGTTTTTCCTGGTAGGGATTGCATATCTATATGGACAGATTGGAACATTGAATATGGCACATCTTTCACAATTAATTAGTGAGTCAGGACAGACACCTCTTTTAACGGTAACCAGCCTAGTATTTCTGACAGTGTTTGCACTCAAATCTGGTCTATTACTTTACTTTTGGCTTCCTGGATCATACAGTGTACCGCCTACTGCAGTTGCAGCCTTATTTGGGGGATTGCTGACAAAGGTTGGTATTTATGCGATGTTTCGGATTTTCACGCTCATTTTTTACCATGAACCGCAGATTACCCATACGGCGATTGGCATTTTAGCCGGGCTTACGTTAATTGGCGGCAGTATCGGTGCCATTGCTTATAAAAATATCCAGCAGATTGTTTCGTATAATGTTATTATTGCAGTGGGTTTCATCCTAATTGGTCTAGCTGTAATGACACCAGCATCTGTAGAAGGCTCTATTTATTATTTAATGCACGATATGGTTGCCAAGACCCTGCTCTTCTTACTAGCTGGTACAATGCTTACCGTAACTGGTGAGAAACGATTTGATTTTATGAGTGGATTAATTCGAAATTATCCTGTATTTGGCTGGATTTTCTTTATCGTGATGCTGTCACTTGCAGGTGTACCGCCATTGAGTGGTTTTATTGGTAAAGTATTAATCGGACAAGCAGCAGTTGCCACGGGTTCTTATGTTCTTTTAGCACTTGCCTTTATTTCAAGTATTTTTGTTCTTTATTCACTCTTACGCATCTTTCTGAATAGCTTTTGGGGTGAAACCATGATTAGCTTTGAAGATGAAATGCCAATGAAAAAAGGCTGGATGACTTCTTTTATTATCATGACCGTTGCGATGCTTGTCTTAGGCTTTGGTACAGAATTCTTTGCACCATATGTTATGGACGCAGCGAATACTTTATTGAATCCGGATATTTATATTGATGCTATTTTAAATAAATAAGGGAAAAGTCTTATTCACCTTGTACATTAGCAAAAGGAAGTGACTTCGCAATGCCAGCACAATTTGTTATGAATATATTTATTGCTTTACTTTGGACATTTTTCAGTGATGAGCCAGAACCCAGCTTTATGACGTTCGTAGCTGGATATATTGTAGGGATCGGGATTATTTTCCTAATGCATCGTTTTTTTGGAGAACGTTTTTATTTGGCACGTCCCTATGCTTTTTTAAAACTAATTCTGATTTTTATTCGAGAGTTATTTTCCTCCAGTATTTTAGTGTTAAAACAAATCTTAAGTCCAAAAATAAACTATCAGCCAGGCATATTTAAATATGAGACACAGATGCGTGGGGAGTGGGAAATAACGACAATTTCGTTATTGCTCACATTGACGCCTGGTTCGGTAGTGATGGAGGTGACGCCTGAAGAGGATTATTTGTACATTCATGCGATGGATGTGGAAGACTCGAAGGAAATGTTGTTGAAGTCACTGCACAGCTTTGAAAAGGCGATCATGGAGGTGACACGTCTATGATTGAGTCGATGCTTATGCTGTCTTTAATCATCTTTGGAATTGCCATTGCGATTACTTTAATTCGTGTCATTATCGGTCCGAGTTTGCCAGACCGTATTATTTCACTGGATATGATCGGAGTTCAGATTGTTTCTTCACTGGCGATTCTTTCTATTATCCTTCATACGCATGCGTTTTTTGAAGTGATTCTCGTTTTGGCAATTCTGGCGTTTATTGGTACGATTGCGTTCTCAAAATATATTGAGAGAGGTGTTATCATTGAACGTAAGCGTGATAGCTGAGTACATTGGTGTATTTCTAATCTTTATTGGATCACTGATGGCTCTCGTTAGTGCAATAGGGTTGATTCGCTTTCAGGATGTTTATACGCGTTCCCATGCAGCCACAAAAAGCTCTACACTTGGCGTCTTGTTGACGTTAACGGGAGCACTTGTTTATATATTAGCTACTGATGGGTATTTTAGTGTTCGTCTAGTATTGGGGATTGTTTTTGTTTTCCTTACCGCGCCCATATCAGGTCATCTGATTACAAGAGCTGCCTATCGGCGTAATGTAAAGCTTGCAGATATCTCTGTTCAAGATGATTTAAGGGAAGTTATCCATGGGAAAGAGAGCGAAAGATCGAATGAATGATAGGAAAAGATAGAGGGGGCAGTGGGTTCGTCACTGTCACCTCTATTTATTTAGTCAAATAGCCTAGAGACAATTTCATAGGAGCGCAGTCGATCCTCAAGATGATAAATTTGTGAGCTAATAATCATCTCATCAGCTTTTGTTCTTTCCTGAAAGGCAATTAAAGCTTTTTTAACAGTTTCAGGATCGCCAACAATGGTTGTTCTTGGATCCAGTGCCTCTAAAATAGCTGCCTTTTCCATTGGTGACCAGAGGGCATCCATGCTGTCAATTGGCGGCTGTAATTTTCTTGCTTTGCCACGCCGGAGGTAAAGCATCTGCATGTAGTGTGATGTGGCAAGCTTTTCTGCCTGTTCCATCGTATCAGCAGCAATGACATTTACGCCGACCATTGCATATGGTTTTTCTAAAGTTTCAGAGGGCTTGAAATTCTCTCGATATAAATTTAATGCAGGAACCGTATAGGCAGGTGCGAAATGGCTGGCAAAAGAGAAATATAATCCTTTTTCAGCTGCAAGTCTAGCACTAAAATCACTCGAGCCCAGCAGCCAAATCGGGATATCCAATCCTTTACCTGGTACTGCATGCACTTGTGAAATGGGTTCCTTTGAGAAATAATCCTGTAATTCATTTACTTGCATAGGGAATTCCTCTGGCCCTGCATGAAGCGTACGTCTAAGTGCAAATGCCGTTGCTTGGTCGGTTCCAGGAGCACGACCTAAACCGAGATCAATTCTTCCAGGAAAAAGCGATTCAAGTGTACCGAACTGTTCGGCAATCACAAGTGTTGCATGATTTGGCAGCATAACTCCGCCGGAACCTACACGCATATGATTTGTTTTTCCAGCGATATGTCCAATTAAGACGGAGGTTGCTGAACTGGCAATTCCAGGCATATTATGATGCTCCGCCAGCCAATAACGATTGAATCCCCATTTTTCCACATGCTGGGCAAGCGCTGCACTTTCCTTAAAGGATTGTTCTGCTGTTGCCCCCTCTTGGATGGGTGCTAAGTCTAAAACGGATAACGGAATACCGTTAAATTTATTTATTTGATAACTGCTCAATTAACCTCACTCCTTCATTATCTTTACAGTAAAGGATAGAGCTTTTAGAGCGAGCCGTCCAATGGAATGCTTAATATAAAATCAGTTTGCCACATTGCTTGGAATCAAGTAAGATGAAAAATAGAGGTTGAAGAAATGAGGGTTTCAAATGTCAAAAGTATCCATTTATGGATTAACGTATAAGGAATTAGAGGATTGGTTAACGGAGAAGGGTGAAAAACGTTTCCGTGCCAATCAAGTATGGGATTGGCTTTATAAAAAACGTATTAACCATTTTTCTGAAATGCGGAACGTAAACCAAACCACAATCAAGCTGCTTGAAGAGCACTTTGTCATTCATACACTGGAAGAAGAAATTAAGCAGGAATCAAAGGACGGCACGATAAAGTATTTATTCAAGCTTACAGATGGCAACTTGATAGAAACGGTATTAATGCGTTTCAACTATGGTTTGTCTGTTTGTGTTACAACACAAGTAGGCTGTAATATTGGCTGTTCCTTCTGCGCAAGCGGGCTGCTCAGTAAAAATCGTGATTTAACAAGTGGTGAGATTGTTGAGCAAATCATGAATGTGCAAAAGCATTTAGATGAAAAAGACAATGGCGAGCGTGTAAGTCATATTGTAGTGATGGGCATTGGCGAGCCATTTGATAATTTTAAAAACCTGATGAGCTTCCTGTCTGTGATGAATGATGAAGAGGGCTTAAATATTGGTGCACGTCATATTACCGTTTCGACAAGCGGATTAGCACATAAAATATATGAATTTGCAGATACTGGCATCCAAGTAAATTTAGCTATTTCAATCCATGCTCCAAATAATGAACTCAGGACGCAAATCATGAAGATTAATAAAGCCTTCCCACTAGAGAAGCTAATGAAAGCTGTCGATTATTATTTAGAAAAAACGAATCGACGCATTACTTATGAGTATATCATGCTAAGGGATGTGAATGATCATAAGAAAGAAGCTCTTGAGCTTGCTAAATTACTTTATAATCATCGCCACTTAGCCTATGTAAATCTCATTCCTTATAATTCTGTAGATGAGCATATTCAATATAAACGTAGTGAATCGGACGCCATTCAAGCGTTTTTCCAAACGTTAAAGGAAAATGGCATCAACTGTGGTGTACGTTGGGAAAATGGTGCAGATATTGATGCAGCATGTGGACAATTAAGGAGTAAGCAGATTGCAAAGGTGAAAAGAAGAAAAGCGATTTAATTGAAGGATGTCCAGAAGCCGTGAGAGAAGAGGTCTGAAATAGATCTTTCAGCAGCTTGGGTGTTTTAGCTAACACCGATGAAGAACTTTAGGAATAGCAGTGCAGAAAGGGTAAAGTGATGGAACAGTTTGCAGCATTATATGAAAGTAAGAAAATGAGCGCTGAACAAATAGCCGGAAATGTCCAGTCAAATTGGGTTTGCGCTTCAGATATAGGCCTTTCCCTCCCTCCAGCAATTTTACAAGCACTGGATAGGCATGTGATAGAAAATAATCTGCATGGTATTAAATACCATACTATGCTAGAGTGGTTTCCCACAGGAGTATACAATACAGAATATAAAATGCATTACAGAGGAATTTCCTGGTTCTCCAGCGACTTTGCCCGAAAGGCTGTAAATCAGGGATTTGCAGATGTCATGCCTGCCTACTTCCATGATATCCCAGCAATGATAGAAGGACATGCTGAAATTGATGCCCTCTTTATTTGTGTTGCACCAGTGGATGAAGCGGGTTATTTTAGTACTGGAGTTTCCGCATCGTTAAGTGAAGCGCTGATAAAAAAGGCTAAGCGAATTTATTTAGAAGTGAATGAAAATATGCCCCACTCGTTAACAGGGCCCGCAGTACATCTTTCGGAAATTGATGGATTTTGTGAGAATCATATCGCGCTTCCTGACTTGCCTCGTCCTAAAATAGATAATATAAGTAAACAAATTGCAGCGTATATTGCAGAAGAAATTCCAAATGGTGCTGTTATTCAATTTGGAATTGGCGCGATTCCCGATGCTGTTGGACTGGCGCTGCAAGAGAAGCGGGACCTTGGTATCCATACGGAAATGTTTACAGAAAGTATGATTGATTTAATCGAGAGTGGTGCAGTAACAAATAAAAGGAAGCCGCAGCATATCGGTAAAACAGTCGCATCCTTTGCGTTCGGTTCCAAGCGGGTTTATGATTATATTCATAATAATCCTGATGTAAAGATGCTGCCAGTTCAGCATATTAACGATCCAAATATTATTCGAAGCATCCCAAATTTCATGTCCATTAATTCGGCAATTGAGATTGACCTCTTCGGTCAGGTTTGTGCTGAATCAATCGGCACCATGCACTTTTCCGGTACAGGAGGCCAGGTCGATTTTGTTCGTGGAGCAGTCCTGTCTGAGGGAGGAAAGAGTTTTCTGGCATTTCCTTCTACAGCAAAAGGCGGTACTGTAAGCAGAATCAAGTCAACATTGACCTTAGGCGCAATTGTCACAACAAGCAAAAATGACGTGGATTATATCGTGACAGAATATGGCGTTGCCAAACTTCGCGGGAAAACACTCGGTGAACGAGCAAAAGCATTAATTGGCATCGCCCATCCAAAATTCAGAGAAGAATTAACAAAAGAAGCAAGAGAAAGAAATATTCTTTTGTAAGGGGCTGGGATAAAACGAGCTAAGATATTTTATTTCATCGAGAGAGCGCTTCTCTCGATGTTTTTTTAAGGAAATTGAAATTTTTGCACGTGATTGAGTTCTTCCGATGTATTTTTTGAGAATTTCACTATATTTGTCCGTGATAGCATCTCTCACGGAGTATTTTTAAGTATTTCGCAATAATCGTCCGTGATAGCGCCTCTCACGGAGTATTTTTAAGTATTTCGTAATAATTGTCCGTGATAACGCCTCTCACGGAGTATTTTTAAGTATTTCGCAATAATTGTCCGTGATAGCGCCTCTCACGGACGATTTTTAAGTATTTCGTAATAATTGTCCGTGATAGCGTCTCTCACGGAGTATTTTTAAGTATTTCGCAATAATTGTCCGTGATAACGCCTCTC
>DAMDKS010000013.1:21264-68125 GCA_032085455.1 Oceanobacillus sp. | reverse complement strand
ATAATTGTCCGTGATAACGCCTCTCACGGAGTATTTTTAAGTATTTCGCAATAATCGTCCGTGATAGCGCCTCTCACGGACGATTTTCTGATTTTCATAATTTTTCTCCGAGAGACTGCTTCTCTCAAAGCCTATTTCTGATTTCACTTATTTTTCTTCAACCCCGCCAGACCTTGCGCGTCAGGTCAATCTTTAGGTTCCAGTCTCGGTCTATATTATCTGAAAAAATGCTATCTTTACTTTACATATTATGTTACAATTTCTTTTATACATAAACGCTTAAACGCTTTAATGCGATAAAAATGGAGGAATAATATGAAAAAGCTATTATTATCAATTATTACTGTTGGTATGCTTGCATTGGCAGCTTGTGGTTCAAGTGCAGATGGTGCGGATGACGATGATGAAGTTTATAAAATAGGGGCAACGCAAATTGTAGAACATCCATCACTCGATGCAGCTTATGAAGGATTTAAAGAAGCAATAGAGGATGCTGGTTTAAATGTAGAATTTGATTTTAAAAGTGCACAAAATGATCAAAATAATGTAAAGCCTATTTCAGATGGTTTTGTTGCGGATGATGTTGATTTAATCTTTGCTAATTCAACGCCTAGTGCACTAGGAGCTTTGCAGGCAACGAGTGAAATTCCGATTGTCTTTACATCGGTGACAGATGCGGTAGACGCTAAGCTTGTGTCTTCGATGGAAGAGCCAGATGGAAATATTACTGGTGTCGTTGACCTTCACCCGGATGCAATTCAATCTACGGTTGAATTTATTGCAGAGTATTTTCCAAATGCAAGTGTTGGAACGGTATATAACGCAGGTGAACAAAACGCGGTACGGCAAGTAGAAACGGTGAAAGAAGCGGCAGAAGGCACCGGGCTTACTATTGAAGAACGTACTGTGGCAAATACTTCGGAGGTGCAGCAAGCTGCAACAACATTAGCAGGCGATATCGACCTATTTTATATTATTACAGATAATACAGTTGTTTCAGCATTAGATAGTATCGTTGGCGTAGCAAATGATCAGGAGATCCCACTGATTGTTGGGGAGCCGGATTCACTTGCTAAAGGCGGATTCGCTACGTTTGGTATTGATTATCAGACGATAGGCTATCGTACAGGTGAAATTGCAGTGGAAATTCTGACTGAAGGGAAATCTCCGAACGAGTTCCCTGTAGAGTATCCGCCGGAAATTCAGCTTTTCATTAATAAGCAAGCAGCAGAAGAGCAAGGTGTAGAGTGGAATACAGACTGGGATGAGTCAGCCCAATTTATAGAATAAAGAAACGTTAGATAAGTCGCTTTTTAAGCGGCTTATCTTCACTGTTTTAGAAGAGAACAGCAGGAGGATTACGTATCATGTTTATATCAATGTTTGGTGCTGTAGAGTCAGGTGTGATCTATGCAATTATGGCACTTGGAGTCTACTTAACGTTTCGTGTTTTAGACTTTCCTGATCTGACGGTAGATGGAAGCTTCGTGACTGGTGCGGCTGTTGCTGCACTTTCCATTATTAATGGAGTTCCGCCGATTTTTGCGACAATCTTTGCAGGTATTGCAGGTTTTATAGCGGGTACAATAACTGGATTATTGCATACAAAGGGGAAAATCAATGCACTTTTATCTGGTATTCTAATGATGACCGCACTGTATTCTATTAATTTAAGAGTTCTTGGACAGCCAACGCTTTCCATGCACACCGAAACGACGATTTTCGATCAATTAGGGACGATATGGAATGCGACTGGAATTGACCAGTTCATCGACAAAGCGTTAAGTATGACAGGTCTTGAACGCTTGCCTAGTACATGGGGCATCTTAATTATCATGCTTATTGTCACCATTATTATTAAGCTCGCTACTGATTACTTTTTGAAAACAGAGGTGGGTCTCGCTATAAGAGCGATAGGAGATAACAAGCGCATGATTCGAAGCTTATCAGCAAATACCGATAATTTGACAATTCTTGGTGTTGGTCTTTCAAATGGGCTTGTTGCTTTATCTGGTGGTCTAGTTGCGCAATTAGGCGGTTTTGCCGATGTTGGCATGGGTATTGGAATGATTGTGATTGGACTCGCCTCTGTCATTATCGGAGAAGCTTTATTTGGTACGAAAACAATTGCAAGAGCAACGCTTGCTGTTATAGGCGGGGCGATAATTTATCGAATCATCGTTACATTAGCTTTACGTGTTGATTTTCTAGAGACAGGTGATATGAAGCTGATTACAGCAATTATTGTTATTATTGCACTGATTTCACCGAAACTCTTACAGGCGCGTCGGGAAAAGAAACGCCGTCTGGAAAAACGGGAAGCATTAAGTCATCGTCAGGCAGGAGGGATGTAGATGCTTGAAATAAAAGATATATCACTCGTTTTTAATGAAGGGACAGTAGATGAGAAGAAAGCCTTGAATGATATTTATTTACACTTGGAGCAAGGGGACTTTGTCACGGTAATTGGCAGTAATGGAGCCGGGAAATCAACCTTGATGAATGTCATTGCTGGTCATTTATTTCCTGATGTAGGTGACGTAATCATTAACGGCAAACAGGTTGTGCACCTGCCGGAATATAAACGCTCCAGACTTGTTGGGCGTGTGTTTCAAGACCCAATGGCAGGGACTGCGCCATCGATGACAATTGAAGAGAATCTTGCTATAGCATATTCTAGAAATAAAAAACGCGGACTAAACTTTGGTGTAAATAAAAATCGCCGTGACGCGTTCCGGAAGCATTTAGCGACATTAAATTTAGGTCTGGAAGATCGTTTGACGGCAAAAGTTGGACTGTTATCAGGGGGGGAGAGACAGGCGCTTTCTTTACTGATGACTACTTTTACGCAACCCGATATTCTACTCTTAGATGAGCATACTGCAGCACTTGACCCATCACGTGCCGAACTGATTACCCAGCTTACCAAGGAAGTCGTTGAAAAGTCAGGACTTACAACTTTAATGGTTACCCATAATATGCAGCAAGCGCTTGATTTGGGAAATCGTCTGATTATGATGGATAAAGGACAAATTATTTTTGAAGCAAGGGCTAAGGAGAAACAAAAACTGACAGTCAAAGATCTGCTGAATGAATTCCAGCGCATTCGTGGTGAACAATTTGAAGATGATCGAGTTGTATTAGGCTAGTTTCATTTTCTTTTAAAGGAATCTGTGAAATGTATGAAAGTTGTCATTTTCTCCTTTTTTCTCGTTTTCTTATCATGTTAAAATGAGATTATTACCTTCATAGAATTTGATTTAAGGAGAGAAAAAAGTGAAGAAAATGAAGTATATTTTTCTTATAATAATAAGTTTAGGACTGTTGGCAGCTTGTAATGAAGCGGGTGAAGTTGTGGAACCAGCAGGTGCAGATGAAGCCGAAAATATAGAACAGCTTGTACATGAATACAGTGTTGGCAGTTTTGAAGATGTTTCTGCATCGATTACTTCCAGTGAACTGATTGTTACCGATAGTGATAATAAAGAGACGGTCTATTCGCTGCCAGATGAAAAATTTTTCCTGTCGATTGCTCCCTATATTGGAGAGACCCATCCATGTGAAATTCACAGTTTAACCGGCTGTCAAGGTGAGATGGTGCAAGAAGCGTTTACAGTAGAAATTACAGATAGTGAAGGAAATACGGTTATAAATGAAACATTGGAGACAATGGAGAATGGCTTTATTGATTTATGGCTGCCAAAAGAAGATGATTATCACGTTAAAATCACGCATGATGGAAAAACTGCAGAAGCAGCGCTTTCAACGTATGATGGAGACCAGACTTGTATTACGACGATGCAGCTGGAAGAAATATAAAAAAATCCCTCTCTTATAAATAGAGAGGGATTTTTCATATGGTTTAAACAACACCTTGCGCAATCATCGCATCAGCAACTTTTTTGAAGCTGGCTATATTTGCTCCTTGTATTAAATTGGTTGCATTGTAAAATTCATCTACGGAATTTATACAATTCCTGTAAATATTCTTCATAATTTCCTGTAATTTTTGATCGACTTCTTCAAATGACCATTTTAGCCGCATGCTGTTTTGTGCCATTTCCAATTGGGAAACTGCAACTCCGCCAGCGTTTGTTGCTTTTGCTGGACCGAAAAGCACCTTATTATCAAGGAAAACTTGAATTGCTTTAGGTGTGCTTGGCATATTTGCTCCTTCAGCAACAGCTTTCACCCCATTTTTAACAAGCTGCTTTGCACTTTGCTCATCAAGCTCATTTTCTGTGGCGCAAGGGAGCGCAACATCACATGGGACGCTCCAGATACCAGAGCAGTTTTCCTTATAGATTGTTTCTGGGTATTTTTTTACATAATCATAAATGCGGCCTTTTTCATTTTCCTTAATTTGCTTGATCGCATCAATATCAATACCCTTTTCATTGTAGATATAGCCGGAAGAATCACTGCAGGCAACTACTTTAGCGCCAAATTCGATTGCTTTTTCCATTGCGTAGATGGATACATTTCCTGAACCGGAGACAACGACAGTACTCCTGTTAAGTGAAATTTTATTATCCTTTAGCATTTCGTTTAGGAAATAAATTGTTCCATAGCCGGTTGCTTCTTTGCGCGCCAGGCTTCCGCCATATTCCTGTGCTTTTCCTGTGAGCACCCCAGCTTCATATGCACCGCGTATACGCTTGTATTGTCCAAACATATAGCCGATTTCTCTTGCTCCCACTCCAATATCACCGGCTGGGATATCAATATCTGGACCAATATGCTTTGCAAGCTCTGTCATAAAGCTCTGGCAGAAACGCATAATTTCCATGTCTGATTTACCCTTTGGATCAAAGTCCGAGCCGCCTTTACCACCACCAATTGGTTGTCCAGTTAAAGCATTTTTAAAGGTTTGTTCAAACCCGAGAAACTTTACGACGCTCTGATTGACAGTCGGGTGAAAACGCAGACCGCCCTTAAATGGTCCAATCGCACTATTGAATTGAACGCGATATCCACGGTTTACTTGAGTTTCTCCCTTATCGTCCACCCAGGTAACGCGGAACGTAATCACACGCTCTGGTTCAACGATTTGTTTGAGGATTCCCTTTTCAATATAGTGGGGTTCTTTCTCTAGGAGAGGTAAAATCGACTGAAGAAAAACGGCAACTGCTTGATGGAATTCCGCTTCATTTGGATCGCGCTGGACGACTGACTGATAGATTTCGTCTAAATAAGCTGAAACATGATTATTAACTAATGTAGTTTGCATGGTAATCGTTATCCCTCCTTATTCATTTCGTATATATACAATATATTTCCATTTTAATACTTTTCATTCATCTAAACAATATTAATAATAGATAAAATCAATGCCGTTATGAGATAATAGGCGATAGGAGGGTGAAAGATGGAGCTTAGACAAATAAAATACTTTATTGAGGTCGCAAAACGTGAACATGTAACAGATGCTGCGAATAACCTGCATGTAGCCCAGTCCGCTGTCAGCAGGCAAATCACAAAGTTGGAGGAAGAGCTTGGGGTTAATTTGTTTATTCGTGAGGGTAGAAGCGTTAGGCTAACTCCGATTGGTGAGGTATTTTTGAAACGAATGGAATATGCGCTGCAGGTTATTGAAGATGCGAAACAAGTTATTCATGAACACACAGATCCAGAAAAAGGAACGATTAATATCGGGTTTGCGAGCAGTCTCGCCCTATATATACTTCCTACCATCATTTCTGCGTTTCGCCGGGAATATCCGAATGTAAAATTCAATTTAGTTCAGGGCACCTATTATGAATTGAAAGAGCTGGTAAACAGGGGGAAGGCAAATATGGCCTTGCTGGCACCAGTACCTACACGAGACAAGCAATTAAAGGGCAAGGTATTATCAACGGAACATATTGTTGCACTGCTTCCAATAAATCACCCAAAAGCAAAACAAAAGACGTTAAAGCTTCATCAATTACGCACAGAAAGTTTTATTATGTTTCCCGAAAACTATGTTTTACGAGAGATGATTATTCAGGCTTGTAAACAGTTTGGCTTTCGTCCGAATATTTCTTTCGAAGGGGCAGATATCGATGCAATAAAAGGATTGGTGGCAGCTGGGTTAGGGATTAGTCTCGTGCCAGAAAGCACCTTAGTAGAGAATTTGCCTCGAGGAACTGTTCAGATCCCAGTTACAGAGCCAATTGTCACCCGAACAGTTGGACTTATCATACCAAAAGGGCGGGAACTTTTACCAACCGAGCAGATTTTTTATGACTTTGTAATTAACTTTTTCAGTAGAATTGAACGCTTTCAATATTAAGTACTGGGGACCAGGTTGAAAATTCGAATAAATGATTGTTATTATAAAGGAAATGCCGCAGATTGATTATTTCGCAGGTTTTTGGGAGAGAGGAGAATCGCTCGAAGAAAAAGAGGAGAAGCTACGAGTGAGGAAGGCTATCATGAGTTAAAATAGGCGAAATCAGAAAAAAGCATCGAGAGAGACGCTGTCACGGACAAATTTTGCGGAAATCCGAAAAAACGTCCGAGAGAGTTACTCTCGATGAGCTCCTGTAGTTGTTCGTGCATGGTGCTCCCTCCGTTTCAACATCATACAATGAACAGTATATCATCCCTTATCTTTAGAAGAAACAATAGGATGAACGCTATTCCCGCATTCTGTTTAGCACTGCGCTTTCTGTGAGACGAGCTGCAGGATTCATATAAAAAACCCCCACTTCATTAAAAAGTGAGGGTTCAGCAGCAATACAATATTAATTATGAAAATAATTCATTAATCCACTAGCTATCGCTTCTCCAACTTGCTGTTGGTATTCTGCGGTGCGAATAACGGATAAATCATATGTGTTCGTAATAAAACCAAGCTCCATTAAAATTGCAGGTGCATCTGTATTTCGCAGTACCCTATATGATGCATGCATAATTCCCCGATTATTTAAAGGAACAGAAGCTGTAAGGGAATTTTGGACACTTGATGCTAATGCACGACTAGTGTCACTAGCATAAAAAGTACTTACACCTTGAGCTGTTACAACAGGAAAAGCATTAAAATGTATACTGATAAAAGCGTGCGTATTGTATGCGTTGCTAATATTAACACGATCATCTAAGGATAAGAAATAGTCCCCAGCTCTCGTCTCAATTACAGTTGCTCCGTGTGCGCGCAACGTGCTTGCGATTTGATTGGCAGTTGAAGTGATAAGATCTTTTTCATTAACACCACCAAGTCCCATCGCTCCTGGATCTTTTCCACCATGACCTGCATCAAGTACGATATTATAGCCCTTTAAAGATTGGCCAGAAACAGTTCCTTGATTTGTGGTAGTCTCTTCTTTCTTTTCTTGAGAAACAGTTTCCGTGTTTGTGTTTGTTTCTTCATGGCTCTGCGAACCCTCGGATGTTAGCCAAGCTGCAATCCAGCCAGTGTTTCCATCAGCTAAGATGATTTTTACCCAGTCACCAGAGCGTTCTGCGATGGTAAAAGTTTCACCAGAGCTTGTACCTGCTATGGGTGCATAATCCAATCCCGGACCAGAGCGAACGTTGACACTGCTGGCATTAACGGTAAGCTTCTCTCCAGATGGTGTATTACTCTGTACGCCTGAATCTGCAGGGATATCTGTATTATCCGTTGCGGCTGCAATTAAATGATGTTTTGCAACCCAGCCAGTTTTTCCTGCATAATATGTTTGTACCCAGCCATATTTTTCTTGGAAAACTGTGACTTTGTCCCCTTTGTGGAGCACACCCATTACTAGTGCATCATTTGCCGGTTCTTCTCGGACATGAAGCAGCATGGAGTTAACTTCAAACGTGTCCCCGTTTGCGGCCTTTGCCGGTTCTGCTGACAGGAAGAGTATGAGCAGTAAAATAGGGGCAAGTAAATACCTTAAATGTTTCATATAAACCTCCTCAAAGATGATAGATTTAAAGTATAATAACCATCATAATATGAAATGGATTATGAAACAAGTAATAATGGTGATAATTTAATAGAATTGTTTCACTTTTTTGAATCCGCTATAGTGAAAACCCGTATGATTACTGGGAGGAGACGGAGTCAGCTTTATTAAAAAAATAGCAGTGAATTCAATTTGAATCCACTGCTAATTATGGATTAACTCCATACCTCGCTTGCAATAACAAGCGTGATGCTAAGGCCAATACATAATGCGATTACATATAATAACATTTGATATAACCTCCTATAAATACTTTATACTATAAATATAGTATATATGATTTTAGCTGAAAAAGGGAATTTACTTTTTTAGCCGCTGTTTGGTTAAATCTTCTCATTACATAGACAACAAAAATAAGAGATTATGCTTTCATCCATTTCCAGATTTCACCTGGCGTTGCGTTTTTACCATACATTAAGATTCCAACCTGGAATATCTTACCAGCAAGTTTAATAAATAATCCTGTGCTGACCAAGATAACAACGAGGGAAATAATAATCTCAATCCACGGCCAAACATCAAGGATAGCCAGCCGCAATAATAGAACCCCAGGAGCAGTGAAAGGAATATAGCTGCCGATTTGGGCGATAATTCCCGTGGGATCACTAATTATTGGACCAATAAATAGGAATGGCAGGAATGGGAGCATCATGACAAGCCCTTGGAAATTTCCCGCTGTTGAAATATCTTCCATTGTTGCTCCAATCCCAACAAATATCGCCGCGAACAGTAAATAATTTAAGACGGCAATCACGATATACAGAACAGTCTCAGGTACAAATAAGTACTCTAATAACGGGATATCGGTTAGGTACAAAATAAATGGTACGATGAATAGAAGCAGAATCGCGGCCTGAATCAATCCAAGCACAAAATAGCCGATGATTTTCCCTTGCATAAGCTCACTAGGAGTTAAGGAAGAAAGAATAATTTCTGCTATTTTTTCCTTCTTTTCTTGTGATGCACTTTGGAAAATTGCCATTCCGGTAAAAATAATGGAAATGAAGATAATACCTGCGAACGCTGCAGGGACAAGCTTTGCTAGAAAGTCATCTTCACTCTCAATTTCACCGGTTTCTTCATTTATTAAAGCTTCAGCATCTTTTTCTTCAAAGTGAACACCTTGGCTGATTACTTGTGATTGTTCCTCTGTCAAGCCGAGCTGCTCCATCTGATAAGCGACAATAGGTCCCTGCATCATTCCTGCTTGGTTAATAAAATGAGGACCCATGTCATCACTTGTGTAAATTGGGAAGACACCTTCATCAAACGCTTGCTCATTAAGAAATAAATAGGCAGTATTTTCACTTTCTATTAACTCATCGGCAATCTCATTCTCAGCTAAATCGGTTTTCAATAATGTCCAGGGCATTCCACTGTCACTGACAGCTTCCTCCATAGAGCTGAACACGCCCAGCTGATCATTAACGAATACGGTAATCTCTTCACTGGATTCCCCGGTATCATTTGTATCACCGCCTATTAGATTCCCGATAAATCCGAAAGCTAGAATGATAATAGGTGTTAAAAATAGTCCAATCAGATAGGATTTATTTTTAAGATTTCGTTTAATTTCCCATTTTGCTACCTTCATCGAGTGACGCATTTATTTCACCTTCTTTCGTGATTAATCGTTTATCCGTTGCAATATCTATAAATATTTCATGAAGTGATACTCTATTAATCGCAAGCTCATTTATATGGATTCCTTCTGGAAGCTGCCTTAACCATGTATTTGGGTCGACATCCTTTGTCAAATACAGAATAGAAATATCATGATCCTGTTCAATATGCTCCACATTGTTAATCTTTTCAAGGTTAGCAAGTGCATTTTCACCATGAATCGTACATTTAAAATTGGCATATTCCCTTTTTACTTCATTTAATGAGCCATAAATTACCTTTTGTCCGCGTTGAATCATAAATAGACGGTCACACATTTCTTCTACCAGATTCATTTGGTGAGAGGAAAGAAGAATTGCTGTACCTTGATCACGCAAACTGCGAATCTCTTGCTTGAATAATTCCTGGCTGACAGGATCCAACCCTGAAAAAGGTTCATCAAGAATAAGCAGGTCTGGCTCATGAAGAACAGAGCCAATGAATTGCACTTTTTGTCCCATTCCTTTAGACAGCTCTTCGATTGTTACTTTTTCTTTTCCTTCTAAATCAAACCTTTTTAGATAATGAAGAATACGCTGCCTCGCTTTATCAAGTGGATAGTCTTTTAAATCTGCAAGATACAGCAGAATATCCATCACTTTTACATTTTTATAAAGTCCGCGCTCTTCTGGAAGATAGCCAATACTTTTTTTAGGAATCTGCTTTCCATCTTGATGGCGGAAAGTGATAGAACCTTCATCCGGATGGAGAATTCCCATAATACTTCTGATTGTTGTGGATTTGCCTGCGCCATTTGGACCAAGAATGGCCATAATTTCACCCTTTTTTACCTCGAAGGAAATATTATTCAGTACTTGCTTTCCTTTAAAGGATTTATTCAGATCTTTTACTTTTAAAATTGTATCCATTAAAGCATGGAGCCTCCTTATAAAAAATATGTATAAAATGTAATACGTTTTTTAAGCTTTAAAGTTTCAGTTTTCAATAAATAACTGGTTCCTGTAATTTCATGGTGGAGTTTTCATTATAGTTCAATATATTTCCCTACTCGAAATAATACGGTATAATTTATATTTAAAGATATTGGAGAGGGAGTTTGAAATATTGATGGAAGCAAGGGAAAAAGTACAGAACATGGAACAAAAAATCTGGACGAAGGATTTTGTTTTTATTTGGCTTGCTAACTTTTTTGTTTTTCTGGGATTTCAAATGACATTACCAACGATTCCTTTATATGTAAAAGAACTTGGTGGAAATGACCAGATGGTTGGAATAATTGTTGGAATTTTTACATTTTCAGCATTGCTGCTGCGCCCATATGCCGGACATGCTTTAGAGAATAAGGGTCGTGGCTTTGTTTATATTATTGGATTAATCACCTTTGTACTATCAATGAGTATTTATGGATTTGTAGGGAGTATACTTTTACTGGTTTTTATAAGAATTATTCAAGGGGCAGGCTGGGGATTTTCTACAACGGCAGGTGGAACAATTGCCACAGATATTATCCCAGCACATAAACGTGGAGAAGGGATGGGTTATTTCGGACTTTCTGGAAATATTGCTCTTGCACTTGGTCCTTCACTTGGTTTATCACTAATGGGAGTAATTTCATTTAAAAGCTTTTTCCTTATCTGTGCAGCATTAGGCTTAATTGCGCTGCTGTTTTCACTCGGAATTGGTTATAAAAAGGTAGAAGCAGTTGAAGAAAAGTCACAAACGGCAAGATTTGACGTTATTGAAAAAACAGCACTGCAGCCATCCATCCTGATGTTCTTTATTACGGCTACTTTTGGTGGAATTGCAACATTTCTTCCACTGCATGCAATCGAAAAGAATGTAGAAGGGATAGAGATATACTTTCTGGTTTATGCAGCTTTCCTTATGATTTCACGCATCTTTGCAGGCAAAATCTATGATAGAAAAGGTCATCTATATGTCTTCCTGCCTGGTACATTGATGATACTAACAGCAATGCTATTACTTGCTTGGCTGCCAAATACAACCGTATTGATGATTGCTGCCGGATTTTACGGGCTTGGCTTTGGATCTGTCCAGCCAGCATTACAAGCTTGGGCGATTGACAAGGCAGAGGCAAATCGCAAAGGGCTGGCGAATGCTACTTTCTTTTCGTTCTTTGATTTAGGAATTGGAATGGCAGCAATCATCTTTGGATTGCTTGCTTCAACAATTAATTATGCATCGATTTATATTACATCCGCATTATCGATCTTTTGCTCTATTTTAATTTATATTTATTTTATTGTACGAGAGCGGAGGATGAACGCATCTTAAATATATAAGAAATGAGCTGGGTTGCTGGTTCACATTTACAGCTTTATTCTGTAAAATAGAGGGAGCACATGCTAAAGGAAGGGTTCCATTACTTTGAAAACTTTGAAGGGTATTAACTTAAGTAAATTATTTCCACCGATTATCTACCGCCGCGGCTTAGAATATTATAAAAATAATAAAGTGAGTGAATTGCTTTATGATATGAATTTTCAGCTCTGGACAGCAACAGTACATGGCTCTGAAGATTACTTTGTTGAAATTAACATGAAGGAGCTTAAAAGTAATACGATTGATACGTATTGTGATTGTCCAGCCTTTGATACCTATGGGTCATGTAAGCACATTGTTGCTGTGCTATTAAGCGTTCAGGCAAGAGAGTCACTAAAAGGAAATGTATCTTCAGCTTATGATTACAATATGACAAATCGCTTTATTCAAGCAATGAGTTCTTTGCAGAAAATGGAGCAAAAATCAGAACCTGCAAAGAATAAAGTCCCACTGCAGGTTGAATATCATCTGAAATGGGATTATTCCAATCGTCTTTTGATTGAATTAAAGGTCGGTGAAAATCACTGCTATGTTGTGAGAGACATCTTTGATTTGCTGGAAGCTGTATTACACAGCAGGGAGTACTTTTTCACCAAAAAATTCACATATCGACCTGATGAACATGATATATTACAGCAGGATATGGAGATTTTTAAATTACTATATTCCATTAAGAATAACGAAAAAATTTACCAATCATCTTTTTATCTGCAATCAGGTCCGCAAGATAAACGCTATGTCTTAATTCCACCATTGCTTATAAAGGAGCTAATGGAAAAATTAGTGGAAAGAAATTTATCTGTATTCGTTGCAAATCAGGAGTTTCGCGCAATCGCAATAGAAGAAGATACGTTGCCTTTTCAATTTTTATTGGAAAAGAATGAAAAAGAAGATGTGATGCTGAAGCTTACAGAAGGCCAAGGGGTGAAGATTTTAGCAGATTATCAAATGGTCTTCAGCCAAGGAACCTTTTACTTTCCGACATCTGAACAGATGGACATTATCGAGGGACTGAATCAGTTTAAATTAAGTCAGCTCGAGCTTGCCATCTCAAAAACACAAGCAGATCAATTCTTTTCCGAGGTCATTCCTTCATTAAAAGCAGTTGGAGATGTTCAGGTTGCACAAGGGATTATGGAAGAGATTATTCAGGTTCCGTTACAGGCAAAGTTTTATCTTGAACTGAATGAAGACTTGATTACCGGCAGGCTGGAATATTATTACGGTAAGCATTTTATTGATCCGTTTAACGGGCGTAAGCAAAATGATGTCATTATTATCCGTGATATTGAAAAAGAAGTGGAAATCATGCAATTGATTGAGGATGCGAATTTCCACTATAACGGAAAAGAGCTTTATCTGGAAACGGTAGAGGAAGAACAGCTGTATGAGTTTTTATATCAAATTTTGCCGCTTTTAGCGGACCATGTCGAACTGTTCCTTACCTCTGAATTAAAGTATATGATTGTTGAGCATGAACCGACAGCAACGACAAATGTCCGTCTTGACTCTACATCCAATTTACTTGAAATCAGCTTTGATATTGCTGGGGTTGATGAAGCAGAGGTGGACAAAATTTTGCAAGCAGTGATTGAGAAGAAACGCTTCTATCGACTGCAAAGCGGAGCAGTACTTTCTTTGGAAAATAACTCATTCGCATCGATTAATCAGTTTTTCGATGATATGAATATAAAAGAGAAGGATTTGCAGGATGGTAATGTCCACATGCCTTTATACCGCGGGACACAGATTGATGAGCTAATCGATACGCAGAAAAGCTATGATCCTGCTTTCCGCTCGTTGATGCATCATCTCCGTTCTCCAGAGGAACAGGTGTATGAACTGCCGGATAATTTACAAGCAACATTGCGGAATTACCAGATTACCGGTTATCAATGGTTTAAATCGTTAAGTCATTATCATCTTGGTGGCATTTTGGCTGATGATATGGGGCTGGGGAAAACAATCCAAACGATTGCCTATCTTGCCTCTGAACCAAGTGAAAAATTACATTTAATCGTTGTTCCTTCATCAGTAGTGTATAACTGGAAAAATGAATTCGATAAATTTTCGCCACAATTAAATACTGCTATTTTAACTGGCACACCAGCAGAACGGCAGCAAAAGATAAAAGAGCTGCAAAATATGGATGTGTGGATCACTTCCTATGCAACACTCAGACAGGATATTGAATTTTACCGGGATATGGATTTCCAGACAATGGTGCTTGATGAAGCGCAATATATAAAAAATTATGCAACGAAAACATCACAGGCAATCAGGCAGATTCAAGCTTCCCGCCGTTTTGCCTTGAGTGGTACACCTATTGAAAATTCAATTGATGAGCTGTGGGCGATTTTTCAGGTAATTTTGCCAGGGCTGATGCCGAATCAGCGTAATTTTAAACAGCTTTCAAATGAAAAAATTTCCGCCATTACGCGTCCCTTTATTTTACGTCGTTTAAAGCAGGATGTGTTGAAAGAGCTGCCAGATAAAATTGAGTCTGTCAGCGTTTCAGAATTAACTCAGGAGCAAAAGCAGCTCTATGTAGGATATTTACAGCAGGTACAAAAAGAAGCCGCCCAATCGATGCAAGAAAAAAGCTTCAATCAGAACCGGATAAAGATTCTTGCTGGACTGACGAGATTACGGCAAATTTGCTGTCATCCAGGGTTGTTTATCGAAAATTACCAGGGTGAATCTGGAAAGCTGAAGCAGTTAATGGATACCGTAAAAACTGCTTTGGAAAATGGAAAGCGGATGCTGATTTTCTCACAATTCACGAGTATGCATGAAATTATTATAAAGGAATTGGAGAAAGAGGCGATTGATTATTTTTATTTGAGTGGTAAAACGTCATCAGAGGATCGTTTGAAAATGAGTGACCGCTTTAATCAGGGGGAGAAGCGTGTTTTCCTTATCTCACTTAAAGCTGGCGGTACAGGATTAAATCTGACCGGTGCAGATACGGTTATTCTGTATGATTTATGGTGGAATCCAGCAGTAGAGGATCAGGCAACGGGCCGTGCCCACCGTTTTGGTCAGAAAAATATTGTTCAGGTAATCCGTTTGATTGCTGAAGGGACCATTGAAGAAAAAATATATGGACTTCAGCAGAAAAAACGCGAGCTAATCAATCAAATTATCCAACCAGGAGAAACGATGCTTAACAGCTTAAGTGAAGATGATATTCGCGAGCTGTTGAATCTATGATAAGGCGGTGCGTGCGGGTGGGATTCGCTTTTAAAAGGCTGGGGCTAGCTGGGCATTCGCCTTGGAAATGTGGAAACTAGGGCCTGGTCGCGCATATTCGACAAAAACGCGCGCGTCAAAGGAGTTTTGCCGCGCATGAAACAGAGAAGGGCGCGCGTGAAATGGGATTACCCGCGCATGACCACCATCAATGCGAGGCTAACCATCATTCACGCGCGTCAAAACTTGATTCATGCGCGGGTAACCATCATTCATGCGCGCGAAACAGACTTTCAAGCGCTGGGTCCCCGCGTTCATGCGTGCAAATCCACCCTTGCCGCGCAATTGTGATTGAAAACAAGAAAAAGTCATCGAGAGAGAAGCACGCTCCTCGATGAAAATAAGTGATATATTTTTAACAAAAGCAGCACCGTGTCTATTTTTGATTTAAAGTAAAGAGCTTGCGCGGCCGTCCTTTCGTATAAGGTCGTTCTTCGCCGGATACCTTGATTACCTCTCCCTTTAACAGTTTATTCACGGTTCTTTCTGCACTGCGTTTCGTTACTTGATAGAAAGTCGCCACATCATTTGTAGAAAAGGGTTCATTATTCCGTTCTGTTATAAAATCAATGAAATTATAGGAAAGCTCATTATTTAGCTTTGCATGATGAATAAGGGACTGATAAAGGCTGGAAGTATTTATTTCTCTTCGAATACCAATTGGTCCAATCATTCCTTGCCTCTCGTTTACGATATAGCAAATACTATGATCGCTTTGGCAACAGCTATCTAATGCAATTTCTGCATTATTCGCTGCATCTTTAGCATTCAAACCAAGACCAAATCCCAGATGAATCGGCAGTTTTATCGCTGATTTCATCTCCTGTAATAAAGGGAATTCCCGATAGTGATCTTTGAGATGCTTTAATATTTTATCTGTACCTACAATAGTGAATGTATGATCAGCTGATTGAATAAAAGTAGTATTTGTACGTGTGCTGAAGCGTGTAAGAATGCGGTGTAACTTTGCTAGAATATCCTTTGAGTAATGATTGTCAGGATCAACGATTTTATCGAGACCCTTCGTTTTTACATAACCTACAACAACTTGATTATTTTGTGATTGCGTTAATTGAGCTAGAGAAACAGCTTTTTCGATTGCATTTGTCAGATTCAAGTCGGGAAGATGAATCGTACTGGCTGGAATATTTTTCTCGCTGAGCAGCCGTTTTATTTCTTCAACAGTCGTTAGCACACGATCAATTTTCTCCTCTTTCCATAGCTTTTCATAATAAGAGAGTAATTTATTCAATTCCGGCGGCTGATACTTATTATGAATAAAGGTATGGATGGAATCTTGTTCAAGGTTTAGTTCCTCAACCACCCCATTCATATGTTTTTCTTCTAAAACGTCTATTGCCAGTCGTCGAGCAGACTCATTTAAATCCATATTTAACTGATAGAGAGCAGTGAGGATCATATAGGAATCGAAGTCAGCCTGAATAGCAGGCAGACGTTTTTTTTCAACCTTTTCTTTTATATATAAATAAGCTACTGCTTCAGTAAATAGATAAACATCACAATGGAAAACCTGCTCAAATAACGCTGGCAATTCTTCAATTTTAGAATAGATCATTGGAAGTATTTCAATCTCTTCCCTATCTGCTACAAGTTGTTTTATACGGTCTATTGTATGCTGTCTGCCAAAAGCAGCAATTTTTACTTGCATTAGACTCACTCCTATTACTATGTATTGAAAAAATTATAAGTGATTCTATCATATTGAATTTTCTTAATATTGTCAAGAAACTTATACATACTATTATTTCTTCTTTTTGTAACTTCCATTCTGAATATACTTAAAACCAAAAAATTCTTGCTTTTTATCAAAAAAAAAGATAAAGTAGTGGGGAAGCGCTTTCAACAGAGAATATAACCTTTTAAAAGTAATTTTTTTATCAATTTATCCAATTCTTTTATAAGATTTAGTGAATTAACACTAATTTGGAAATAATATTGACAAAAATTAGTTCTTTGGTAAACTCTAATTTACATAAATGGAAGGGGGAATTCTCTTGAAAAAGGGAAAAATATATTTATTGTCAGTAGTTATGGTAGCAATTGCTCTGTTTCTAGCTGCTTGTGGTGGGGATAATGGAGCGGATGATGCAGATGGCGGAGATGGCGGGGATAGTGGAGAAACGCCAAAACTAATCAGTATGCTAACAGGTGGTACAAGTGGTACGTATTATCCGCTAGGTGGAGAGATGGCAACAATTATTAAAGAAGAAACAGGCATTCAGACTGATGCACAATCATCCAACGCTTCGGCTGATAATGTAATCGCTTTACAAGAGGGAGAAGCCGAGATTGCCTTTGCACAAACAGATGTTGTCGCCTTTGCTAAGGAAGGCATTAATGCTTTTGATGGCAATCCTGTAGATAATGTGCTCGCCATTGGCTCACTCTATCCAGAGACAGTACAAATTGTGACGACGAAAGATTCTGGTATTACCTCGGTTGATGACTTAGCCGGTAAAACTGTTTCTGTTGGTGCTCCAGGATCTGGTACTTATATTAATGCCGAGCAAATTCTTGAAGCGTATGATTTGACAATGGATGATATTAAGGCACAACATCTTGACTTTGATGAATCTACTGGTGGAATCCAAGATGGCAATATTGATGCCGCTTTTATAACTGCTGGCTGGCCAACAGGTGCAGTTGAGGGCTTAGGTGCTACAACAGATGTCAGCATTGTTCCAATTGAGCAAGATAAAATTGATGCAATTGTAGAGAAATATCCATATTATGCGGAAGATACGATTCCTGCTGGAGAATACAGTGGAATTGACGAAGATGTTGATACAGTAGCGGTTTTAGCAATGCTAGCTGTAACCGATGAACTCTCAGAAGATGCAGTTTACGAGATTACGAAAGCAATCTATGAAAATGCTGGATCAATTACACATTCAAAGGGTGAATTTATTACACCTGAGGGTGGCGTAGAAGGGATTGGCATTGACTTTCATCCAGGTGCAGAGAAATTCTTTAAAGAAGCAGGTGTACTGGAGTAAAATTTAAAATGGATCAGCCGGCTTTTAGTCGAATCGGACAGCCGGCTGTTTCATTCATGAATACGATGTACATAAAGATACGCTATGAATTACAAACCTTATAGTCTGATATTGAAGTTTTAACAATGAAATGGTGTGCGGCAAATGAAAGCTAGTAAAGTGATACCTGCCTTAATTATTCTACTGATCATTATCTGTTTGTTTTTTATTCCCGTTAAAACTGCAGTAGTTTTCTATCATGAAAATACAAATAGAATTGAGGCATTTCTTCCGCTTAAAGCAGAGGATTCATTTCAAATTATTTTCAAGCATTCCATCCATCTAACCGATGTTGTCGAAAAGTATCATATAACAGCAGATTTGGAGATTATACAGGATGAAATTATATTTGAACAGTTTGGGATTGGAATGCCTTCAAATGCGGAAGGGGAAGCGAAGTTTGAGATGAAGGATGGGAAATATCGTATTTCTAATTTAAATCAAGTTTTTGAATCGATGAATATCCGAAATGGGAAAACTGTTTCTGAACACCGTCTCGTATGGGGGACAGATGAAAAAATGATTTGGTTTAATGATTATTTTGAACCAGGGGCATGGTTTAAGGTACAAGCAGAAAAGCTAACCCTTTTGCAATACTTGAAAGGAGTGAAAATTAGTGAGTGATAAAGATACAAAACAATTATCAATAGAAGAACAGCAGGAACTAATGGAAAAATATGACGTAGAGTCTAATACACGTAAGATAGGCGGAATATTAGGATGGATTGTATTTTTCACCTTGATTGCATTTTCCTTATTCCACCTTTATACAGGTGTATTTGGTGCATTTACTGCCTATATTCAGCGGACCATTCACTTAGGATTTGCTTTGTCGCTTATTTTTCTGCTGTTTCCTGCAAAACGTGGGACGAAGCGCAAGGGAGTTCCTTGGTATGATTGGATATTAGTGGGGCTTTCTATTGTTGTCTGTACGTATTGGCCACTGTTCTACGAAGCATTAGTACAACAGATCGGTGGAATAGATTTAGCACAAGTAATGATTGGTGGAGTGGCAATATTATTAGTGCTGGAAGCAGCGAGGCGTGCAGTAGGGCTTCCAATTGTTATTATTGCAGGTGTATTCCTATTATATGCTTTGTTTGGTCCGTACATGCCAGGCATGCTCATTCACCGCGGCTTAAGTATCGATCAATTAATTAATACAATGTTTTTTACAACAGAGGGGATTCTAGGAACGCCACTGCAGGTTTCTTCCACATATATTTTCTTATTCCTGTTATTTGGCGCATTTCTTGTACAAACTGGCGTGGGCTTGTACTTTAATGATTTAGCGCTTGCTATTGCTGGCCGCCGAGTTGGTGGTCCTGCAAAGGTTGCCATTTTTTCAAGTGCTTTAAATGGTACAATTTCAGGAAGTTCGGTTGCAAACACTGTAACAACAGGATCTTACACAATTCCAATGATGAAACGTCTTGGATATAAACCAAATTTCGCTGGAGCAGTTGAAGCAGCTGCTTCCACAGGTGGACAAATTATGCCACCGATTATGGGTGCAGCAGCATTCTTAATGATTGAATTTGCGGGTGTGCCTTATTGGGAGATTGCTAAAGCCGCAGTCATACCAGCACTTTTATACTTTACAGGGATTTGGGTAATGACACACTTAGAAGCGAAACGTCTCGGTTTAGTTGGTCTTCCGAAAGAGGAAATGCCTAGTAAAATAGCCGTTCTGAAAAAATTATATTTGCTGCTTCCCATTCTAGCTATTGTATACTTTTTATTTGAAGGATATAGTATTGAAAGAACAGCTATTTACGGAATTCTTGCTTGTATTCTTGTCAGCATGTTTAGTAAAGAAACGAATATGTTCCTTCAGAATGGTAAATTTACATTTTCAAAGTTCATTACCGCTTTAACGGATGGTGCACGAACAGCACTTGGTGTGGCTGCTGCAACTGCCTGTGCGGGTATCATTGTTGGGGTGGTAACGAAAACAGGACTTGGATTGAAGCTGGGAAATGGACTAGTTGGAATGGCTGCTTCAATTGCAAGCAATCCAACCGCATTAATTTTACTTACCTTATTCTTTACAATGATTACCTCAATTATTTTAGGGATGGGGTCACCAACAACTGCGAACTATATTATTACGTCGACGATTGCATTACCTGCAATTATGGCATTGAATGATCAATATGAGTTGGCAATTCCAGTACTCGCTGCCCATATGTTTGTGTTCTTCTTTGGAATTGTAGCGGATATTACCCCGCCTGTTGCACTCGCAGCTTTTGCAGCTACAGGTATTTCTGGCGGAGAGCCGATACGAACGGGAGTAAACGCAACGAAACTTGCAATTGTTGCTTTTATCATTCCGTATATGTTTATTTTTGAGCCGCAGCTTTTAATGATTGATGTAACCTTTTTTGGAATTACATGGATTCTTATTACTGCGCTTACAGGGATGATTGCTATCGGAGCAGGACTAATCGGATTCTGGTATCGTAAGATTAATTGGATTGAAAGGCTGATTGCAATTACGGCCGGTCTATTATTGATGTATCCAGAAGGCAACACAGATTTTATTGGAGCTGTAATTTTCTTAGTGATGCTAATTATCCAATTGATTGGCAAAAATAAATCAAAGGGCAAAGGCGAAAGCCAGCCGCAAGCAAGTGCGCAAGCATAAATAATGCATGTTAAAGATGACCGGGTATGGTACTACATACTTGGTCTTCTTTTTTGTGCTTAAACGGACTATTCCTGTATGATATAGATTAGAAATAAAGATACGAAAAGGCTGGTTATAAGCATGGAAAAGCAGTATGATTTTACGCAGGGAAATATATTAAAGCAGATTATTTTCTTCTCAGGGCCGATTTTACTGGCAAATTTATTGCAAACCTCCTATCAATTCATTGATAGTCTTTGGGTTGGTAATTTACTCGGCGCTAATGCATTAGGTGCTATTGGGGTATCAGGGACAATCATATTTACCATTCTTTCCTTTATTATAGGTTTAAACAATGCTGCATTGACTATTTTGTCACAGCAAAAGGGAATTGGCGGCGAAGAAGGATTAAAAAACTATTTAAATGCTTTCGTTGTTCTAATGACTTCAATTGCCCTTGCCCTCGGAATTATAGGCTATATCTTTTCGGAACAGCTTTTGAATCTGCTTGGTACACCTCAAAGTATGTTACAGGATGCAAAAATCTATCTGCAGATTAATTTCCTTGGTATATTATTTTTATTTGGCTATAACTTTATTAGCACGGTAATGCGTGCTTTAGGGGACAGCAAGACACCACTTCGATTTGTTACGGTGGCGGTACTTGCCAATATCGTTCTTGATCCAGTTTTTATTTCCGTATTTAATTGGGGAATTGCCGGAGCAGGCTATGCAACAGTCGTTTCTCAGGGCATAGCATTTGTTTATGGGTTTGTCTATTTACAGCGTAAAAAATTAGCACCTTTTACTTTTCCTGCACCACCTTCCTGGAAGGAAATTCGACTTATCCTGAATTTGGGAATTCCTTCTGGCCTGCAGATGGCGGTAATCTCTGCTGGTTCTGCAGCAATTATGAGTGTTGTAACCATGTTTGGCGGCGGTGTAGTTGCTGGTTTCAGCGCTGCGCAGCGGCTGGATAATATCATTATGCTGCCTGCCCATGCCTTAAGTACAACTGTTACAAGTATGGCAGGACAAAATATCGGGATAAAAAATTGGCAGCGTGTCGAAAAGATTGCCAAATACGGTGTGCTTTATAATTTTGCTATTATGCTTGTAATTGGTATTTTTATCATTTTATTTGCAGAATTTGCGATTCAATTATTTATTCGGGATGAAGCTGCTGTGGCATTTGGAAAGCAATATTTAACAATTGTTGCTCTTTGTTACCCTTTTCTGGGAATTAATTTTATATTAAATGGAATTGTTCGTGCATCTGGCGCGATGTATCAAGTACTCATATTAAATATCCTTTCTTTTTGGGTATTGCGCTACCCGCTTACATGGTTATTTTCCAGTCAGCTTGGCTCCGTAGGGATTGCAGTTGGTATGGGAAGCAGTTTTATGATCAGCAGTATGTTTGCCTTTCTTTATTACAGATATGGAAAATTCAGAGAAAAAGACTTATTCAAATAGCTTGAATACACTTTAAGTGGTATATTAAAAATAAACCGAAGAACAAAGGGAGGAATTCAAATGGTTAAAGCAATTCATACAGAAAAAGCACCAGCAGCAATTGGTCCATATTCACAGGCAATCCAAGCAGGAGATTTCGTATTTGTTTCTGGTCAGATTCCTGTAGACCCTGAATCGGGAATAGTAGTGGAAGGAATTAAGAAACAAACGGAGCAGGTGATGGAAAATCTTCATGCCGTATTAAAGGAAGCTGGTACAGACTTTTCGCAAGCGGTAAAATTTACTATTTACTTAAGCTCAATGGAACATTTTACAACGGTAAATGAAATTTATGGAAAATATTTAATTGAACCATTCCCAGCACGGGCAACCGTTGAAGTGGGGCGTTTGCCAAAGGATGTTTTGATTGAAATTGATGCTATTGCGTATGTTCAAAAATAAGGAGGATGCAGATTGGATAATTTTGTATACCATAATCCGACAAAGCTAATCTTTGGCAAGGGGCAAATGGACATGCTTCCTAAAGAAACAGCGCCCTATGGCAAAAAAGTATTAATGGTATATGGTGGAGGAAGTATTAAACGAAATGGTGTTTATCAGCAGGTGATTGAAAAGCTGCAAGAGATAGAGGCTCATATTTATGAGCTTGGTGGAGTTGAGCCCAATCCAAGAATTTCTACAGTTAGAGAAGGGGTTGCGATTTGTAAGCAAGAAGGTATCGATTTCTTGCTTGCAGTTGGTGGCGGTAGTACGATTGATTGTACAAAGGCGATTGCCGTTGGCGCAAAATCGGAAGCAGATATGTGGGATATTATCACGAGGAAGGAACGTCCACAGGGGGCTTTGCCGTTCGGTACCATTCTAACCTTAGCTGCTACCGGTTCAGAAATGAATAGTGGATCGGTTATTACAAATTGGGAAAAGAAAGAAAAATATAGCTGGGGCTCTAAGTATTCGTTCCCCAGGTTCTCTATTTTAGATCCGACAATTACCAGTACTGTTCCGAAAGATCAAACGGTCTATGGTATTGTTGATATCATGTCACATGTATTTGAACATTACTTCCATTTAACGCCCAATACACCAATGCAGGATCGTTTATGTGAGTCGATTTTGCAGACGATGATAGAGACAGGACCAAAGCTTATAAACGATCTGGAAAATTATGAATATCGGGAAGTTGTTATGCTCAATGGCACGTATGCTTTAAATGGGGTAATAAATGTTGGTATGCGAGGCGATTGGGCAACACATGATTTAGAGCATGCTGTTTCCGCAGTTCATGATATTCCACATGGCGGTGGTCTGGCAATTCTTTTTCCGAATTGGATGAAGCATGTATTAGACGATGAGCATGTTGCGCGCTTTAAGCAGCTGGCAGTTCGCGTATTCCATGTCGATGCAGCGGGCAAAACAGATAAAGAAGCAGCATTAGAAGGAATTGAAGCACTTCGGTCCTTTTGGAATAGTATAGATGCCCCAAGTAAATTATCGGATTATGACATTACAGAGGACAGTTTAGAGTTAATTGCGGAGAAAGCTGTATCAGTCAGACCGGAGTATGGTGTGTTTAAAAAGCTGGATAAGGCTGATTCTCTGGAGATATTGCGAGCAAGTTTATAATTAAAAAATTTCCCGGGAAATGACGAAAAAGGAAGAACTGCTGCTTAATTATAAAAAGCTTGCAGTTCTTCCTTTATTGCTATTCTGATTTTATCTAAACATTCTTCCGGTGTTTTCCCGAAAACGCGTTTGTTATTGACAAATGCATAGGGTCTAACTGCGCATAAGCCGCAAAAGTTGAGGCATTCACTCATAATAACCGCAACCTCGGGGAATTCAGTTTCGAGGATTTCTTCTATATCAATGGTTTTAATTGTATTGCCGTCGCAAATTTCAACCACAACAATTCCCATGAAAATCACACTTTCTTATTGTCGTATAACGTTAGTATAAATCATATATAGCAGTATCTGCTAATTCTCTGCTTATAACAAATGATGAAAAATAAAACTGAGAAGGTTTTGGCCTTCTCAGTAGTGTTAGTGCTTATATGAGGAAACATATTTTGATTTTTTTCCTTCGTATTCGGTTGTATACCATGTAATGAGCATAATAAATCCACAAACGATAAGCAGACCGCTTGTTACAAAGAATACAGCTGAGAATCCGAATGCTGCTGCGAGCAGGCCACCGAGTGCAGGTCCTAAGATATTACCCAGAAAACGGAGACTTGTGTTATATCCGAGCACTTCCCCTTGCATCGATAGCGGTGCCTCTTGTCTGATATAAGCAATGCGCAGCGGCACAATACCCCCAATGGATACACCGAGCAAGAATCTTAAAACAACAAGCTGCCAAATGTTTGTCACGAATGCTCCAGGTAAATATACAATTCCGGCAGCAAATAAAAGGATGGTAAGAATTTTTATATAACCTACACGATCTCCAAGTTTACCCCACTTTCTTGACATCAGCAGGTTTCCGAGTCCAGCTGCAGAGAATGCCATGCCAGCGAAGAACGCAATATTTACCGGACCATGTATCTCTTCAACGAATAAGGATAAAATGGGCTGTATACTAAAGTGTGCGACCTGTATTAAGGCAGATAGCAGCATAACAACAAGCAATACAGGTTTGCTTATAATATGCTGCAGTACTTCTTTGCTTGTATATGACCTTTTTTCTGAACTGGAGGAAATTTTCATTTGTACTTCCTTCACTCCGAAAAACACGAGAAATGCTGAAATGAAGATGGTAATCGATACCCATTTAAATGAACTGGAAAAGCCAAAGGTGTCAGCAAGTACTCCACCGAGCATTGGCCCCATTAATGAACCAGTAATACTGCCAGTTTGCAATGTGCCCAGTACTTTGCCTGCTACCTCCTTAGGCGTCTGTACAGCGATTAATGCTTGTGACATTGGTATAAATCCTGTAACAATACCCATTAATAGCCGTAATAAGAAAAGCTGCCATACGGAAGTGGCGAATCCCATCAAAAATACAGATAAGCCAATACCAGCTGCAGACATTACTAAAATATTTTTTCTACCATATTTGTCCCCAATTCTTCCCCAAATTGGCGAGAAGACAAAAGCAGCAATAAATGTTACTGAAAAAGTTAATCCGGACCATGTTTGAACATATGAATCCGAAAAATTCCCCATTTCTGAAATATACAGGGAGATGAATGGAACCACCATTGTCATACTTCCGCTAACAAAAAAGTTAGCAAACCACATGATTGCTAAGTTCCGATTTAATGCTTCATTTGAATCGATTTGTAAAACCCTTCTTTCCGAGAAATGTTTCGTCTCTCTAAATATACCGTATTACGAAGTATTTTTAAAGAGATATACTCATACGCACTGAAATCTGTCAAGAATGAGTTCTCCGAGAATGATAAGTTTTTTAGCTTTGCTATACTTTTACGAGTGCCCTGAGCACTTTTGTAAATAAGATTGTTCATTTTTTCGTATAAAGGTATAATAATGAGGAGTCCTTTCTGAAATGTCTTTTCTAAAGGAGAAATAGGGTAGAGTAATGAAAGGCTTTATCCTGTTATAATGAATCGTAAAACAAGGAAATTTAGTGATACCAAAGGAGTGTTTATGATGAAAAAGATACGTAAACTTGCATTTTCTCTGCTATTAATAATCGGAATGTTGATTGGAGCAGCAACACCTGCATTTGCTGTTTCAGATAGTATTCTTATTTTCGGAGGACAGCTTAATGATGCACAGCGTCAGGAAGTGAGGAACACTTTAGGACTTTCCGAAGATGGAACACAGCAGGAATTTGATGTAACTGGGGAGGATTATGCTAATTTTATTAATGGAAATCCAAATGCAAACATGTATTCCTCGGCACTTATAAAAATGGAGAATAACGGAAAAGGCTTAGTTGTTAATATATTGTCTCCAAATAATATTACACAAGTAACCAGAGAGATGTATGAGAACGCACTGCTTACAGCAGGGGCGGAGGACGTAACAGTGGATATTGTTTCCCCAATTAAGGTTACCGGACATTCTGCTTTAACGGGAATTTATAAAGCATATGATGTTGAAGGTGTAGAACTTGACAAAGAGCGAATGGAGATCGCCAATGATGAACTTGAGGTTGCAACAGATTTAGCTGAAAATGAAGATGTTTCAGAGGAAGAAGTAGGTAAGCTTCTAACAGAGATTAAACAAATGATTGCTGATCAAAATCCAGTTACGAGAGAAGAAGTAGAACAGATTGTCAGTGAACAATTGAATAAACTGGAAATAAATTTAAGTGAACAAGATAGGCAGAAACTAATTGATCTCTTTGACAAAATGCGTGAACTCGATATTGATTTTGGGAAAGTAAAAGATCAGCTTCAGAATATTGCCGACAATATTGCTGATAAGGCAGAAGAATTGGGGCTAGACCAAGGCTTCTGGGAAAAAGTAGCTGCATTTTTCAGTGATGTTTTTCATGCACTAGGGAATTTCTTTAAAAATCTGTTTAACTAATCTAGTAAAATCTGGTTTTATTGGTAGAATACCCGATTAAAATGTCCAGTAAACCTGTAATTTTGTAATAAAAGCATATTATTTCACACTTTTTATTACGAGGCAGTTACATTTGTTATGAAACGGGTGCAAAATGTAATTCATGTTATGAACTCTTAATTCTACTGTAACTGTATTCCTCAATTGCTTGTGATAGTATAGTGACTGTCACAAATTGAGGAGGAAAGCAATTGAAAAAATTAGTAACGGCTATTGCCACTGGTGTTCTTCTTGCTGGTGCAGCTGTAACTACTGCTTCTGCTGAAGAGCATGAAGTTCAAAAAGGCGAAAACCTATGGGACATTGCAAATGAATATAACACCACCGTTGATGAACTGGTAGATAACAATGATTTAAAAACAACTGTTATTCAACCAAAGCAAATAATATATATAAATCAAACCTATATCGTACAGCATGGTGATACATTAACCGATATTGGTAAGGAATATGACGTTTCTGTAAAAGACTTGAAGGAATGGAATAATTTAAATTCAAGTGTAATCGTCACTGGTCAAGAGCTCCAAATATATGGAGTAAATGTAGATAAGGAAGATGCGGTGTCTACTAAGGAAAAGGAAACCGCAGACGTGAAGAAGGAAACAGCCAAAGCACCAGCTGAAACAAAAACAGCAGAGAAAAAGGCATCTAAAACAGCTGCAAATCAAGAGAAGCCTGAAGGAAAAACAATTTCTATGCAAGCAACAGCATATACAGCGGGCTGTGATGGTTGTTCAGGCGTAACATCTACAGGGGTGGATCTCAATAAAAATCCAAATGCTAAAGTAATCGCAGTCGATCCAAAAGTCATCCCATTAGGCAGTGAAGTATATGTAGAAGGTTATGGTTATGCAACTGCAGCGGATATCGGTGGTTCTATTAAAGGCAACAAGATTGATGTTCATGTCCCAAATAAAAAAGAAGCATTATCTTGGGGTGTACGCACGGTTAATGTAACAATCGTTAAATAAGTGCATCGCATATTTTGCAGAACAGGCTAATATAGGAATCAAGCGAAAATATAACTGCACATAGAGAAGAAAAGCATCGATAATCAAATCAATCGATTGCTTTTCTTTTTTTTATTCTTTATTTTAAATCCATTCATCCAGCCGCTTGATTTTAACATTTCCATCCTTATATGGTAAACTTAAAATGGTGTAAGCGATGCCAATCATTTTCTAATAATAAGGAGGAAAACAGCATGTCGAGTACTATTTTGAATCAATTTTTAAATGAAAATATCGCAGATTTAAAAGAACGTGGATTATATAACGAAATTGATACTGTTGAAGGCGCAAATGGACCTGTTATTCAGATTGACAATAAAAAGTTAATTAACCTTTCTTCAAATAACTATCTTGGTCTCGCAACTCATGAGAGCTTGAAACAAGCTGCAAAGGGAGCTGTTGACACGCATGGTGCTGGCGCCGGAGCAGTCCGGACAATTAATGGAACGCTTGATTTACATATCGAGCTGGAAAGGAAAATTGCGGCCTTTAAAGGAACGGAAGCAGCGATTTCCTATCAGTCCGGCTTTAATTGTAATATGGCAGCAATTTCCGCAGTAATGGATAAAAATGATGCAATTCTTTCGGACGCATTAAATCATGCTTCCATTATTGATGGCTGCCGTTTATCGAAGGCGAAAATTATTCGCTTTGAGCATTCGGATATGGATGATTTGCGTAAACAAGCGAAAGCTGCTGTTGAATCGGGTCAATATAATAAAGTAATGGTTATTACGGATGGTGTTTTCTCCATGGATGGAGATATTGCGAAGCTTCCAGAAATTGTAGAAATCGCTGAGGAATTTGACTTAATCACTTATGTTGATGATGCTCATGGTTCAGGAGTGCTTGGGAAAGGCGCTGGAACAGTGAAGCATTTTGGTTTGCAGGATAAGGTTGACTTTCAGATGGGTACCTTATCGAAAGCGATAGGTGTGATTGGCGGCTATGTAGCTGGGAAACAAAATCTGATCGACTGGCTGAAGGTGCGTTCACGTCCATTTTTATTCTCTACCGCAGTGTCGCCAGCTGATGCAGCTGCAAGTACCAAAGCAATTGAAATGCTTATGGAAAGCTCAGAGCTTAATGAAAAGCTTTGGGAAAATGGCAATTATTTAAAAGCTGGACTGAGAGAAGCGGGCTTTGATATTGGGAATAGTGAAACACCAATCACACCGGTCATCATTGGAGAAGAGAAAAAAGCACAGGAATTCAGTAAGCGGCTGTTTGAGGAAGGCGTGTATGCGAAATCCATCGTATTCCCAACTGTTCCAAGAGGCACTGGTCGTGTACGTAATATGCCAACTGCAGCACATACAAAAGAAATGCTTGATGAAGCAATTGCTGTTTATAAGAAAATCGGTAAAGAAATGGGATTGATTTAAACAATTCGATAGAAAAGTGACAGCATCCTTATCTGATTTTAGTTTTTCATGATAAGGATGTTCTGTGCTGAAAAAATATAGAGATAGCTTTTGAAATGAGAGAAGGGGTTAACAATGAAAAGAATTCTTGTGACAGGAGCATGCGGGCAAATTGGTTCGGAGCTTGTAACCAAATTGCGAGATACGTATGGAGAAGACAATGTCATTGCTACAGATATTAGAGAAACAACAGACTCAGGCGATCCTTTATTTGAAATTTGTGATGTTACTAAAGCAGAAAATGTCTATCAACTAGCAAAACAGCATCAAGTGGATACAATCATGCATTTAGCTGCATTACTCTCAGCTAAAGCAGAAGCTGCACCAAAACTAGCCTGGGATATAAATTTGGGAGGCTTAATGAATGCCCTTGAAGTTGCTCGTGAATTGGAACTGCAATTTTTCACGCCGAGCTCGATTGGCGCTTTTGGGCCGTCTACACCAAAGGACAATACACCACAGGATACATTACAACGCCCAACCACCATGTATGGTGTGAATAAAGTAGCTGGCGAGCTTTTATGTGATTATTATTTTCAGCGGTTTGGCGTAGATACGAGAGGCGTTCGTTTTCCAGGGCTGATTTCATATAAAACATTGCCAGGCGGAGGAACGACAGATTATGCTGTGGATATATATTACGAAGCCATAAAAAATAAAGCATATACGTCTTATATTGCGGAAGGCACTTATATGGATATGATGTATTTACCCGATGCATTAAATGCAATTGTTGATTTGATGGAAGCAGATCCGGCAATTCTTGTGCATCGTAATGCATTTAATATTTCAGCAATTTCCGCAGCACCAGAGGATTTTGCAAAAGCAATTAAAAAACATATACCAGCGTTTACGATCGATTATGACGTCGACCCAACTTTGCAAAAGATTGCCGACAGCTGGCCAAATCATTTAGATTCCTCCGCTGCAGTAAAAGAATGGGGCTATACATTTAAATATGATTTAGATAAAATGACTGCAGATATGCTGAAGAATCTGCATGCGAAGTTTAGTAAGCAGTAAGCGGTTAGCTGCGGGTGAATGCTAGTTTATACGGTATCACCTAGTTGATTTCGTGCGAGAACTAGTGCTGGGCTGGGGGAGCGCGGATTCGACAAAAGAGCGCGCGTCGAAGCGTGTTAGCCGCGCGTGAAATGGACAAACCCGCGCATGAATCAAGATTAGCCGCGCATGAAAACGAGTTACCCGCGCATACATGGTGGTCATGCGCGGGTAACTCACATTCATGCGCGTTATTTTGTCGAACGTGCGCGGCCTCCCCCGCGCGAGAAACGAGTTATCCCGCCCATGAAAAGCAGAAACCCGCAATCATGCACGGCTAAACCTTATCCATGCGCGCAGAATCGAACTTCACGCGCAGGGAGTAAAGCCGTTTGCCGCACTCGCTGAGCAAGAGGAGGGAAAAAGTCTACCGTACCTCGCTGCACAACAAAAAAGGCGTGGTGCTTACACTTTTGCAGTGCAGCGCCAGCGCCTTCCTTCTAAATAATCTCTTAATTAATCTTTAAGCATACATTTTATTTATTTCTTTTTGCAGCTTCTGGTCACTTACATAATCATCATAGCTCATCTCTTTATCAATAAGACCCTGTGGAGTAATTTCAATTAGGCGATTCGAGATACTATTCACAAACTGATGATCATGGGAAGTGAATAGAATGGAGCCTTTAAATTTAATTAGGCCATTATTCAATGATGTAATAGACTCGAGATCCAGGTGGTTTGTTGGTTCATCAAGCAAAAGCACATTTGCGTTGGATAGCATCATCTTTGACAGCATGCAGCGTACTTTTTCGCCACCGGAGAGAACACTTGCCTTTTTCAAAGCCTCTTCGCCAGAGAAGAGCATTCTTCCAAGGAAACCGCGCAGGAAGGTTTCTGTTTCATCTTCAGGTGAATATTGACGAAGCCAGTCCACTAAAGTTAAATCATTACCCTCAAAGAATTTAGAGTTATCCTTAGGAAAATAAGATTGTGAAGTCGTCACACCCCATTTAAGTGAGCCTGCATCAGGTTCCATTTCTCCCATTAGGATTTTCAGTAAAGTCGTTTTAGCAATGTCGTCCCTGCCAACGAGGGCGATTTTATCATCCTTATTCATGGTAAAGCTGATATTATTTAAGACAACCGTATCCCCAATTTTTTTCGTTAATCCTTCTACACGCAGGAGATCATTACCGATTTCCCGTTCTGGTGTAAAGGCGATATACGGATATTTCCTTGAAGATGGTTGAATATCTTCCAATGTAATATTATCGAGCATTTTCTTTCGGGAAGTTGCTTGTTTTGACTTCGAAGCATTTGCACTGAAACGGGCGATAAATGCTTGGAGCTCCTTCATTTTTTCTTCCTTCTTCTTATTTGCATCTGCAGCCATTTGCGCAGCAAGCTGACTGGATTCATACCAGAAGTCGTAGTTTCCAATGAAGATTTTAATTTTGCCAAAGTCAACGTCTGCAATATGCGTACAAACCTTATTTAAGAAGTGACGGTCATGTGAAACAACAATCACGGTATTTTCAAAGTTAATCAGAAATTCTTCTAACCATTGAATGGCTTGGATATCTAATCCATTTGTAGGCTCGTCCAGCAGAAGAATATCCGGATTGCCAAATAGACTTTGTGCTAAGAGCACTTTTACTTTCTGATCCTCTGTCAATTCAGACATCTTTTTATCGTGAAGGGATTCATCAATTCCGAGACCTTTTAATAGGATTGCTGCATCGGACTCAGCTTCCCAGCCATTCATTTCTGCGAATTCTCCTTCAAGCTCAGCTGCACGAATGCCATCTTCTTCGGAAAAATCTTCCTTCATATAAATTGAATCTTTTTCTTGTTTTACTTCGTATAATTTACTATGACCCATTAAAACTGTTTCCAGCACAGGAGATACTTCATACGCGAAGTGATCCTGTTCGAGTACTGCAATACGCTCACCAGGTGATAATGCAACTGTTCCTGATTGCGGTTCGATTTCGCCGGATAGTATTTTTAGGAAAGTAGATTTCCCAGCGCCATTTGCGCCAATAACTCCATAACAGTTTCCAGGAGTGAATTTTAAGTTAACGTCTTCGAATAGCTTTTTATCACCATATCGTAAGCTCACATTTGTAACATTAATCATGCTTATTGCATCCTCCAATAATAAAGTAATCAAGGTAAGCTTACGTTATTTAGCCTATTTCGTCAATGTAAAAACATGCTTTAACACAGAACCTAATGCTGCTTTATAAGATAACAAAAAGAAAGAAATTAAAAAAATAGTAAAAAAGTGCTTGGCTAAACTTACTTTTTGTGTAATATTTAGATAAGCTTATCTTTTTTCAAGTAGTGAAAGGGGGAAAAAGAAGTGAGTGAAAAAGAGATATACTTCCTTTTTACTGATACAGGAACCTATCTATCGAAGCTGATTAATTACTTTACAAAGCAGGAATTAAATCATGTATCCATCTCATTCAGTAATGATTTCCATATATTGTACAGTTTTGGCAGAAAGCGCCCGAAGAATCCATTTATTGGCGGGTTTGTCCATGAGGATATAAGAAATGAGTGCATGTCTCGAGCGGAGTGTGCAGTATATCGCCAGACTATTAGTGAAGCAGATTATCAGCGAATGATGACAAAAATAAAGGCATTTGAAGCAAGAAAGCATGAGTATCGCTATAACTTTATCGGATTATTTGGTGTACTGTTTAATGTTAAAATTGAGCGGAGAGCAGCTTTATTTTGCTCTCAATTTGTAGCAACAATCATTCAGGAATCTGATAAATTTATTTTCGATAAACCAGATTATTTTATAACCCCTGCGGATATTCGGAATCATGCAAATATCGAGCTTGTCTATAGGGGGAAACTGGAAAACTATCTTCCGGACCCGGCCCAGAAGCTGGTGCTCGGTGACAAAACAGTGCAAAAACAATCATTTATCTTTTATATATCCGATAAATTCAAACGATTTGTTATTAAATAATAAGAGTTATATACGAAGATACAGAATCCCTTTTTATTTGATTTTAAGGAGAGGTCCGCATGGCAGTTGAGAATAATGCACGATTAATGACGGTTCGTAGGATTCTTTTTGAAGAAACGGATGAGAATAATCATTATCTAAGTTTGTTTGACTTAATTGAAAGACTGAAAAGCATCTTTCCTGAAGCAACCTTTGATAAACGAACAATCAAAGGTGATATTGATCTTCTTGATGCAATGGACTTTGAGATTATTCGCGATAAAGGAAGACATGGGAAAATTCTTTATAGTCATCAGAACAGAATTTTTGAAACATATCAGCTGCGGCTGATTATCGATGCCATTCTCTCAGCTAGGTTTATTACGGATAACGAGAAAAATAATCTGATAGAAAAATTAAAAAGGCTGACGAGCAAATATATTGCAAAGTCATTGCCGAACCCAGTTGTTTTTAGTCAATCCGCAAATATGGATTACGAACTTGTTAAGCTGAATATTGATTATATTCATCGAGCAATTTTTGAACAAAAACTTTTAACCTACCAATATGGAAAATATAATGTGAATAAGCAGTTCGAATTTAATCGGGATGGTGCAATCTACCATGTGGAGCCATATGGGCTGATTTGGCAAAATGACTTTTATTATTTAATAGCAAGATACTTAGATAACGGCGAGCTTCGTCACTATCGTTTAGATCGTATCCGTAATATTTCAATCGGTGAAGAGACGTTTATAAAGCAGCCCTTTGATTTACACAGCTATATAAATCAAAGCTTTCATATGTTTGCCGGTGAAGAAATCCGCATTAAGATTCAATTTCATATCGATCTTGTGAATGTTGTTCTTGATCGTTTCGGACATGATGTCGATATCCGGGCAGTCGATGATGATTCATTTCTTTTAACAACGAAAGCAAAATTATCAGATGGCTTGATTAATTGGATTTTGACATGGGGCAATAAAGCAAAAGTCCTAGCCCCCGAGCATTTGGTCGAAAGTGTACATCATAAAATTAAGATGATGCTGGAGGTTTATGAGTAAGGACTTGGAAGTGAATAGATTGGATTTTATAAAGCAGCTTTAACCTGATGGAGAGGGGAAGCTGTTTTTTTGTGCTGCAAAAAATGATTAAATATAACTGAAACCCACGTTCCGCATGTGATCATGATAAATAAAATTCGACAGTTTTCACAACATATTCGATAAAATTATTTATGATCTTATTTGAGATTCAAAAAATCCGGCATACTAATCGGTCATTATTTGATTTGAATTCGCCAATTAGGATATATAATTTTCAATGTGTTCGATAATTTCATGGTAAGAATCGTTTATTCTGTTCAGGAGATGGGACCATGCATGCATCTCTTTTTCCAAACCACTTGTAGCGATTTCGTGCAATAAAGTCATATACCGCATCACGAAATGGCAGTGGAACAACAAGAAATACGAAGAAGATCTTCCAGAATCCCTTTAAGCGTCTGCAAATCCTTAAAGCAGCGGACGATTTCGTATAGATTACTTCACCTTCTATATAGACTAAACTGTCTAGAACCTTAAGAAGCTTCCTTTCTTTTAGCAATGCTTTTCCATACTGCCCTTGTAAGGAGCCAAATTTAAAATAAGCCAGCGGATCTCGCTTCATGATAAATTGTATACTCGCATTACAAAAATTACATTCTCCATCAAAAAGAATAATTCGCTCCACAAGCAGCCTCTCCTTCCAATCAGAATCCATTTAACTTTAGTATAGTTTAATTCAGCATGAAAGAACACGGATACTTACTCTATTCTCTTCAAGATATTGCTTTCCCATGAATGACATGTCTTATTCCAATAATTCTCCTATTTCGGTATTAATCGCTTGTATATCCTGTTCTGTAACTTGTTTATCATGAATACGATATTTTTGCTTTAAGGTTAAAATTCTCGCTGCACTTTCATCGATACGTTCTTCACTAATTTCCCCATTTGCTACTGCTTGTTTTAACGCATCAGATGTCTGCACGATGTCTGTATAATCTCCACTTATTAAGATAATATCGCTGCCAGCCTTCACAGACTGCACCGCTGCAGCTGCAATTTCATAATTATCCTTAATTGCATCCATGACCATATCATCCGTGATGATTACCCCATTAAAATGAAGCTTATCACGAAGCAGACCGGTCATAATCGGTTTCGACATGGAGGAAGGGTATTCCTGATCCAGTTGTGAGAATAGAATATGAGCTGCCAATATGACATCCGCACCTTCTTCAATGGCATTTTTAAACGGAATCAATTCTAATTCATGTAACTCCTCAAGACTTTTATTAATTTTTGGCAAGGCCAAATGGGAGTCTTCCGCTGTATCCCCATGACCTGGAAAATGTTTTAACACCGGTACGACGCCTTCATCTGCCATTCCCTTCATGGTTTGAATTCCAAGATTGCTGACTGTATCGGGATTTTCACTAAAGGAACGGTCCCCAATTATAGGGTTATTTGGATTACTATTCACGTCTACTACAGGCGCGAAGTTAAAGTTCATCCCAAAGGCTTTGAGTTCTCTAGCCAAAAGAGCACCCATTTTATAGGAAAAATTTTGGTCGTTCCGTAATCCAATCGCTTTATTTGTTGGAAGTTCGTCTAATTCAGGCAGCCTGGTTACACGGCCACCTTCCTGGTCTGTTGACAGCAGCAGAGGAACTTTATTGTCAGCATTACTCTCTTTAATTTCATTCACTAAATTCAAGGATTGGCTATAGCTCGACAGGTTTTTGCCATAAAAAATAATGCCTCCAACCCGATAATCCTGAATTAAGCTACTAGTTTCTGATGTTGCGGTCGTGCCTTCAATACCAGCCATAATCATCTGTCCAATTTTTTCATCCATTGTCAAAGACTCCAATAACCCTGTTTGTTCTATTGTCAGATTAGCTGGATCCATATATACCGAAATATGATGGACAGCAGGGTTAGGTTCATCGTCTGTTGGTTTTGGCAAAACCCATTTTAATTGGTACGTATCATTTAACTGATAAACTAAAATAATTTGATCTTCCTGGTCATCTTTGTAGTATCTTTCATCATCTGGATTACCTTTTAACTTCTTAATATCCTGGTAATGGATTTTCTGAATATTATCTGAAGAAGAACGAACATCAAACACTGTTTTCGTTTTATATCCAAAGCTTAAGTCCACATCTTGATAATCAATATACTCTCCATCGCCAGCTGCAGTCGTATGATCAGGCTCTCCCCATTCCTGAATTACGGCATCCAGTTCAGTCTTTCCAGCTACTGCGGATACATCTGGTAATTTCCCCTTCGATGCATTGTCAAAAATTGCATTTACCAGTTCATCTGGATTATTCCATTCAATGACATCTGATTTCTCATTAGGAGTATGATTTATTTTTCCCGCCTCATTTCTTGGTTCAGTCTTTGAAAATGGAAACAAGCTTTTCCCGAATACAAGGAACACAGCAATGAGGAGGATGGCCACTATTCCTGCCCATATGATTAATTTCTTCAACATATCACACCTTCTTCTAAAAACAAGTATTATATTAGACGAAACTTTTATCATAATTGTTTCATCCTACGGTGTTTGGTTATTTTCAGTCATCACAAATAAAAGAGTAAAATTAATGATTTTAAATATACTATAACAGAATTCATTTCTAAAGAAAATCCGCTGCTCATCAGTCTATGAGAAGGCTATCTTATTATTGATGCAGAAAGTTTCCCTCAGGAAAAATATTAGTCTTAGTTAAAAACACTTGACAGTGGAGAAGAAAAGCGATAAATTATAATAAAGTTAAAGTTTACCTAAGGCAAAATAGAGGTGCAAGGACAAGAAGACTGTTTTAGTAAATATACAGAAAATATGATTAAATATGCAAGGTAGAAGATGGGGTGAGGAAATGAAAAATATGATAGATGTGAATAATTTACACGTATCTTATTATGGGAATGAAGTAGTTCGCGATGTAAGCTTTTCGTTTGATGGAGGGCATCTTATTGGAATCGTTGGACCAAACGGTGCGGGTAAGTCGACTTTAATGAAAGCAATTATCGGATTGATTCATAAAGATAAAGGAGATATCAGTTTTAATGGAAAGACGGTTAAAGAGGTAAGGAAAAAGATTGCTTATGTGCCGCAAAGAAGTAATATTGATTGGGATTTTCCAATCATTGTTCGCGATACAGTTTTACTAGGTACGTATCCAAATTTGAAAGTATTTCGGAGACCGGGAAAAGCTGAGAAAGCACGTGCTTATGATTGTTTAAAGCAGGTTGGTATGGAAGCGGCAAGTAAAAAGCAAATTGGTGAACTATCTGGCGGACAGCAGCAACGTGTTTTTTTGGCACGTGCCCTTGCTCAAGAAGCAGAGTATTTCTTTCTTGATGAACCTTTTGTTGGAATTGATGCAACGAGTGAGAAAACAATGATTCGTATATTAAAGGATTTGCGTGATGCAGGGAAAACAGTCTTTATTGTACACCATGATCTAACCACCGTTCAAGATTATTTCGATGAGCTTGTCATCATGAATCATGAATTAATTGGAGCAGGTCCAGTTCAAACTGTTTTTAGGCCTGAGATTATGAAACAAGCATATCGGACAGATTTTTCAATGTTAAATAAAATGGGAGCGGGAATATGATGAATTTCATGGATTTTATTATAGATATCATGCAATATGGTTTTTTACAAAAAGCCTTATTCACCTCTGTAATGGTTGGAGTTATTTGTGGTGTAATTGGCAGTTTTATTGTTCTTAGGGGATTGGCGTTGATGGGAGATGCGATATCACACGCTATCCTTCCTGGTGTCGCTATTTCCTATATGTTAGGCATTAATTTCTTTTATGGTGCGATTGTTACTGGGATGTTAACAGCTGTTGGGATAGGTTTAGTAAGTCAAAACAGCCGCATCAAGAATGATTCTTCGATTGGCATTATTTTCTCAGCATTTTTTGCACTTGGAATCATTTTAATTGCGAAAGCACAAACAGCGACAGATTTAACGCAAATATTATTTGGTAATGTGCTGGCGGTTAAACCTTCTGATATGTGGATGACGCTCATCATTGGAGCAATCGTATTACTAGTTGTTGTTTTATTTTATAAAGAGCTGCTCATTACGAGTTTTGATCCAACGATGGCTGCAGCGTACGGGTTACCTACGAAATTGATTCATTATGGGATTATGGCATTACTTACGATGGTAACAATTGCTTCGTTGCAAACGGTTGGTGTTGTGCTTGTTGTGGCTTTATTAATTACTCCAGCATCCACGGCTTATTTACTGACAAATCGTTTATGGGTGATGATTTTATTAGCAGCATTTTTTGGAGCAATTTCTTCAGTAATTGGTTTATATTTTAGTTTTGTTTATAATTTATCATCTGGAGCGGTTATTGTTTTAGCGGCAACTGTAATATTCTTTATTACATTTATTTTTGCACCAAAACAGGGTGTCTTATGGCGTTTTATTCGCTCAAGAAAGAATAGAGCAGCGTTGCAATAAGTACAGATGATTCAAATGGGAGAGAGGAGAGGAAAAAAGAATGAAGAAAATCGCAAAATTAGCGGTCACTGCATTGCTGGCAATAACGTTACTAGTGGCATGTGGTGGAAATGACGAAGAAGAAAAGAAGGAAGAGGGAGCGGAAATATCTGATGATGCATTGCAGGTAGTGACGACATTTACCCTGCTTGAGGATATGGTTAAACAAATCGGTGGTGACAACGTAGAAGTTCATAACTTGGTACCAATCGGAACGGATCCGCATGAATATGATCCACTTCCTGAGGATATGGCTGCAGCAGAAGATGCAGATGTTTTATTTTCTAATGGTTTGAACTTAGAAGGTGGAGATACAGGCTGGTTCGCTAAATTAATTCAATCGATTGGCCAAGAGGATGATGTTATCTTTGAACTTACAGATGGTGTAGAACCTTTATATCTTACATCATCAGAAGGTGAAAAGGAAATAAATCCGCATGCCTTCCTGGATCCTGCTGTTGGGATAATAATGGCTGAGAATACGCGTGATGCGCTAATCAGTGTAGATCCTGATAACAAAGAAGTTTACGAGGAAAATGCAGAAACATATTTAGAGACGTTAAAAGAAATTGAACAGGAATATCAAGATAAACTTGCAGAGATTCCTGAAGAGGATCGTATTTTAGTAACGAGTGAAAGAGCTTATCAATATCTGGCAAATCGCTATGGCTTTGAAGAAGGCTATGTATGGGCTATTGATACGGAAGAAGGCGGCACTCCAGAACAAATTAAATCGCTCATTAATTTTATTGAAGAAAATGATCCGCCAGTTCTTTTCGTCGAATCCAATGTAGATACACGACCAATGGAAACTATATCCAGTGAAACGGGCATTGCGATATTCGAAGATCCCCTCTTTTCCGATGAAATCGGCAGCCCAGGCGAAGAAGGAGATACGTATGAAGCATTTCTGCAGTATAATATTGAAAAGATATATGAAGGCTTGACAAGATAGTCTTAAAGCAGCTGGGGGAAAATCTCCAGTAAATAAGAAAAAAGGCGTTGGGACGGCACTCAAATAGTGTAAGCACCCCCGCCTTTTTTATTTATTAGAGGGTGGTGAGTGGGGGGAGGAGCAGTGGGGCGCGCGGATTCGACAAAAAGGCGCGCGTGAAAGCGGGTTTGCCGCGCATGAATCATGATTGGCCGCGCGTGAATGTAGGTTAGCCGCGCATACATAGTGGTCATGCGCGGGTAGCCCTGTTTGATGCGCGGGCAATGCCATTTCACGCTCGGTCTCCCTTGTTTGATGCGCGGGTAATGTCGTTTCACGCGCGCCCGCCTCCGTTGCCGAGCCTACCAGCCCGCCCGCCAACCAAGACTTTTTAATCGAATCCCCCCAGTTCCCTATCACTTCTTTTACTATTTATGGCTAGTTATGCTCAGACTACTTCTTATTGCTGAACGGGTTCGAAGTTATCAATTCCGAGTGTCTGATATGGAACACTTAGTTTTAAAGCCAGATTATTTGCTTCGAGATCAATGGTTTGAATTGCTACCCTGAAGTTACTTTTTATATCCATTTCCGTAACTGCAATATAAATTTCCTCTTCTTTTGGGTTAACAGTCACCCACTCAGGCATTGGCAGGTATTTGCCGAGATATTCCATGATTTTTTTATTAGGCAGTTCTAGAAGCCCAAGAGAAATAGAACGGACCTGTAAAACGATATCTCCGTTTTCGACCACAAGTGGTTCAAAGTGAACAGATAGGGGTACGGTCGTTGAAAAGACGGGGAGCTCACCAATCAGATGTACATCCTCATCTAAATCAATGCGATACTGGTGCTCCGTTCCAGAAGTAAATTGCTTAATATAAGCATTGATAAGGCTGTTTAGGTTTTGTTTGGATGTCCGGACGATGAAATCCGAACTTGTTTGCTCTAAGTCAGCTGCGTTCCGCTTTGTGCTTTTGTCTTCTACTGGCCAGAAAATTAAACTGGAGATTACTAAGATAATTACAATATTGATGATTAAAAGAATAAAAAAACGTTTGCGCCACGGTTTTAAAGCGGCTTTATTTTTTTCTGCTCTCGACATATTTCGTCATCCTTCGTCATTTGAAATGTATTGTAAAACGCGTTCTGCAATTAAATAATATCCCTGATAGTTTGGATGAAAATTATCGTCGGCAAAGATATTTTCTTCACTTTTATGAAATAAATCTTCTACTGGAATAAAAGTGATGTTATCCATTTCCTGCGTAATCGAGCTGCTTGTGTCGTTCCAGGAATCAACGATCATATTGAGTTCTACGATATCACCAAAGTATTTCTCAAACGGATTATAAATCCCGAGCAGATAAATTTCCGCGTTTCTATTGTATGATTGGATGGTTTCCAGGATTTGGTTCAGTCGCTTTTCAAAAGATTTTCTTTCTTTAACAAAATACTCTAATTCAAGGTTAGTAATATTTTTTTTAGCAACTTCCATAATATCATTTGCACCGATTGTAATCAGTACAAGATCTGCTTCTTTAATCGTTTCCTGAACATCCTCTTGCTCCAGTCTTTTTAATAACTGATCGCTGCGATTTCCAGGTTTACCAAGGTTTTCAAAGGTTGCGACATGCTCTTCCCGATTCATTGACCGTTCAAGAATACCAACATATCCGCCACCACTGCTGGCATCTCCCACACCACGTGTTAAAGAGTCACCGATTGCAACTATTTTGACTTCCTGTTTAAAGATTTTGCCGATTGTTTCCTGAATTGCAGATGAAATTTTTTCAGTAAAGTTGTTTTCGTCTTTACTTTCTTCTGTTTCTTCTTCTGATTCTATTGTTGTACCGTCATCTGTACCATCATATTCTTCAATCATCACTTCGTGTTCATCCTCAGGAGGGATTAACGGCTGATCCAGCGTTTTATTTTGTTTGTACATCATAAAAGTAATTCCTACTGCTATAACCACTAGTAAGGAAATAGAAATAAAAACTTTTCTCCTCATCATATCCCACCTAAATTAAGTCTAGTTCTAGTATAGAAATGTATAGCAGTTTTGTCATCATAAAATGTTTACCCTAATATTGTAATCATAAAAAGTAAAACTTAAACTTCGATGAGGCAGGGGATTGGATGGAAATAAAAAGTGGAAGATAAAAGGAGGCTGGAACATAAGTGCACTTTAATTAAGTATGAACACTTTGTCCCAACCTTTTGGATGTGGTAGTAATTTAAATTTCTACTGCAGCTTTTTCTTCTTCATTGCCTCTCACACGATTTAACGCTTCAATAATATCTTTATTTTTTATTACGTAAATTCCTGCAGCTGCGGCATGGCGGGTTGCTTCATCATTACTATCGCCTGTTAGCCAGAGGATTTTGCTTTCTTTATTGATCAGTTCTTCAATTGCTTCTGGAGCGAGGCGCTTACCGTCAAGAATCAATGCATCAATTGCCCCGGCGATGTCTGTTAGTTTTTTTACGTTTTCTTTCTCGTCAATTGGAATGACCTGGAAACCATAGCTTTCAAGTTTTTTCCTTTTTTCTTCCGGAAGACCATCGCTTGCGATTACTTTTTGTCTTAATCCTTCACTGCGATCAAACGGTGATTGGAGTAGCCATTCTGTTACATCTGCTTCTGTAACTTTAAGTTGTGACGCTTCACCTGTAGCTTCTGTAATTGCATGATCAAGATCCCTAATAATATCCTTTGGTGCTTCCAGTCCAATAGAAAGTCGAATCAATTCTTCAGATGTACCGCTTTTTTCCAAATCTTCCGCACTGAGCTGTTGGTGTGTTGTTGAAGCAGGGTGAATAATTAATGATTTTGCATCACCAACGTTTGCGACATGCGACCAAAGTTTAATATGATCAATCACCTTTCTGCCCGCTTCACGTCCACCTTTTATACCAAATGTAACAACTGAACCAGCGCCATGCTTTAAGTATTTTTTAGCTAGTGCATGGGATGGATGATCTTCTGAGCCAGGGTAGTTTACCCATGCAACCGCCGGATGGTTCTTCAGGTATGTGACTACTTCTTTTGTATTTTGCAGATGGCGTTCAATTCTTACAGGCAGTGTTTCTAGACCTTGAATAAAAGTAAAAGCACTCTTTGGACTTAAGGAAGCACCAATATCACGTAATAGCTGCACACGCAATTTTGTTGCATAAGCTGCTGGACCGGCTTCCACATAGCGCAGACCATTGTAGCTTTCATCTGGTGTGGAGAACTCAGGGAAACGTGGGTTATCCCAGTTAAAACGCCCGCCATCGATGACAACTCCGCCAATTGCTGTTCCGTGTCCGCCTATCCATTTCGTAGCAGAATGTACGACAATATCTGCCCCCCAGCTGATTGGTTTGGTAACGAGCGGTGTGGCAAATGTATTGTCGATAATTAAAGGAATCTCGTTCTCATGCGCAATTTCTGCTACTGCCTCGATATCAAAGACATTCAGACTTGGATTGGTAATGGTTTCGCCATAAATAGCCTTTGTTTTATCCGTAATAGCCGCCCGGAAATTTTCTGGATTGGTACCATCAACAAGTTTAAAAGTGATGCCATATTTAGGAAGTGTATTTAGGAAAAGGTTATATGTGCCGCCGTATAAATTACTATCAGCGATAACCTCATCTCCAGCTTGAGCGATATTTAGAATGGAATAGGTAACTGCTGCCATGCCTGAGGAAGCAGCTACTGCAGCAACTCCATCTTCAAGGGCGGCAATGCGTTGTTCAAAAGCGTCCACAGTTGGATTGGTAATACGTGTGTAAATATTTCCCGGAATTTTTAGACCAAAGACATTTTGTGCATGCTCCGTGTCAGGGAAAACATAAGCGGTTGTTTCATAGATTGGTAAAGCTCTTGCTCCTGTAGTTGGATCTGGCTGCTGACCTCCGTGAAGTGATACGGTTTCTGGACTGGAAAACTGAAATTCTGACATGAAAAATTCCTCCTTGTGTTTTTGATAATATAAAAAACCCTCTTCCTAAGAAGAGGGTGTATGTATATACGTGTCCTCCTCTTATCTTCCAGATCTTAAAAAGACCTGTAGGATTTAGCACCATTAAAAGCAGGACATGCATGCTTCAAGGTTGCCGGGCTTCATCGGGCCTATTCCCTCCGCCGCTCTTGATAAGAGATAAAAATGAAATTTTATTCAGTGGGGAGCTTTTTCCATCCCACTGAAGTTACACTGCGATAAAATACTATACAAAGGATTTGTGTGCGATATGAAATCCTTTATAAATTACTGACGATTATATCCCTTTAGTGGATATAAAGTCAACTGTTTTTTCGTTTTTTTTTAAAAAATTCCAGTATTCTTGGAAAGTTAATGACTTATCCGCGTTTCTTTTCGCAGCGGACGGTAAGAAACGCTGCTTAAATATAATAGTAAAGCAGACCAGATAAAAATGAATGCAATTAAATTCGTAATTGAAAAAGCTTCCTGGTAAACAAATACTCCTAAAATCAGCATGATTGTTGGTGTAATAAACTGCAGGATTCCAACCATCGATAAAGGAATTACCTTCGCACCCATAGCAAACAGCAATAATGGAATTGCCGTTGCAACACCAGCACCAATCAGTAAGAGATTCGTTGATGCTAATACGGGATGGAGAACAAAGGCAGACTCTGGCAGTGCAAAGAGATAGATACTGGCAAAAGGTGCAACCAGCATCGTTTCAATCGTTAAACTATGTGCTGCAGAAAGGTTAATCTTTTTCTTTAATAATCCATAAGAAGCAAAGGTAACCGCAAGTAAGATGGATATCCATGGAAAAATGCCACTGCTGAAGGTAAGATATAATACGCCAATTGTGGCAAGCCCAAAAGCGATATATTGCCTAAATGTTACTTTCTCACGGAGTACGATGATACCCAGTAAAATACTGACTAATGGATTAATATAATAACCAAGACTTGCTTGCAATACATGATTATTTGATACTGCCCAAATAAAAATAAACCAATTGGCAGAAATGACTAGTGTCGCAGTAGAAACGGCGAGCAAATTCTTGGGACTGCGCATCAGTTTTCGCAATACTTGAATAAAGGAAGCGAACTGCCTCATGCAGATAAGTAAAATGACCATGAAAATGAAGGACCAGACAATACGATGTGCAAGAATTTCCATCGCAGAAACATGTCCAAGCGCCTTCCAATAAATGGTTAGAAACCCCCAAAGCAAATAGGCACCAGATGTATATAGACTCCCAAGTTTTACATCTACTTCCCTCATCATCCAAGACCCCTTCCGTGTGTATTAAAATAATAGTAGACGTTATTTTTCGAAAATGCAAATAAATTTCATTATAGAGTAAATCGTTAAAATACAGAAAATACTTTCGAAATAATAGGATTTCAAGTATGCTAGAATTATGAAAAAAGCATCACAAGTAAGTGGACATGGATAGATTTGGAATGAACGATGCACAAATTGATTGTCATATTTTTAAAGAAATGATGAGACAAAGGGGAGGATGAGCATGACTAAAAAATATAATAAATTCGAAACGGCTGTCATACATGAGGGCTATGATGAAAAAGAAATGCTTGGCAGTTTGTCTGTACCGTTATTTCAAACTTCTACGTATGTTTTTGACTCTGCCGAACAAGGGGAGAAACGTTTTAGTGGGGAAGAAGCAGGCTATATTTATTCACGTTTAGGAAATCCAACTGTAAATGTACTAGAAGAAAGAATTGCGGCATTAGAAAATGCTGAGAGGGGGCTTGCCTTTGGTTCAGGGATGGCGGCGGTATCAGCTGTACTCATTGCCCTAACAAAAGCAAATGACCATATTCTGTGTTCCTCTGGTTTATATGGCTGTACCTTTGGACTGCTCATGATGATGAAGGAAAAATATAATATTACTTCCGATTTTTCGATGCTAGATTCTAAAGAAGAGATTCGTTCAAAAATAAAACCAGAAACAAAGGCGATTTATGTAGAAACACCCATTAATCCAACAATGCAGCTCATTGATTTAAAATTAGTGGCCGAGGTGGCAAAAGAATATGATATTCCAGTAGTTGTAGATAATACATTTTGTACACCATATTTACAGCGGCCGCTTGATCTAGGCTGTGACGTTGTCATTCATAGCGCAACAAAATATATCGGTGGACATGGAGATGTCGTCGCTGGTCTTGTTGCAGGGACAAAGGAGTTTCTTGATTCGGTAGCGATGACAACGCAAAAAGATATTGGGGGCATCCAGTCTCCTTTTGATGCCTGGCTATTGCTGCGCGGCTTAAAAACGCTGCCCCTTCGCATGGATCGCCACTGTGATAATGCCAGTAAGATTTACAGTAAACTTGAAGCACATCCAAAAGTGGACAAAATTTATTTTCCGGATGATGCAGATAATCCAAATTATAAGATTGCCAAAAAACAAATGAAGGCTGCAGGTGGTATGATTTCCTTTGAAGTGAAGGGAAATAAGCAGGATGCCCAAGCATTGATGAATAAGCTGCAGTTTATTAAAGTTGCAGTCAGTTTAGGCGATGCGGAAACATTAATTGAGCATCCAGCAACAATGACCCATGCTGTAGTTCCAGAAGCATCACGCCTCCAAATGGGAATCACTGATCAGCTTATTCGTCTATCTGTTGGTCTTGAGGCATGGGAAGATATTTGGCAAGATCTGGAACAGGCTCTTAATACATTATAAAGTGAGTTTATAGTAGCGCGGGCTGAAACGGTAGCCTGCGTTTATGTGCGCACGAATCTGCCGTATGAACATGCACCTGCGCATGGGAGCCCGCGCAGGTTCGACAAAAATCCACGCATCAAAGCGAGATCGCCGCGCATGAAACAAGTTTTGCCGCGCATGACCCACATGTATGCGCGGCTAATCCCGTTTCACGCGCGGGTAAGTCGATTTCATGCGCGGCTAATCCCATTTCATGCGCGGTATTTTGTCGAATCCGCGCGCCCGCTCCGCCTCTCAGTAATCTCTGTACACGAATCTGCGCGCTCACTCCGCCTCTCAGTAATCTCTGTACACGAATCCGCGCGCCCGCTCCGCCTCTCAGTAATCTCTGTACACGAATCTGCGCGC
>DAMDKS010000013.1:11654-21164 GCA_032085455.1 Oceanobacillus sp. | reverse complement strand
TCACTCCGCACTTCACTAATTTCTCATACACGAATCCGCGCCCGGCTGCTCCGCTCACGAATCCCATCCCTACCCGCCAAACGTTAAACTTTTTACTGCCGGTTCAACCATAAAAAATCAAAAAAATACCAGTTTAGCTCCCAGTAAATTCAACTTATGTTTTGTTTGTGCTATATTAATTAGTATGAATGAAATGATGGATGAAGAGGGCGAGGCAAATGGATATAACTTCAATTTTCGTAAGCTTGATTATGATATTAAATATCATTTTGGGTATCTCTATTATCTTTTTGGAGCGAAAAAACGCACCTTCCACTTGGGCGTGGTTAATGGTATTATTATTCATTCCAATTCTCGGCTTCATTTTGTATTTAATTTTTGGAAAACCAATTAGCAAAGGAAGAATTTTCGTTTGGGATACGAAAAGCCGTCTCGGTTTAAAGGCGGCAGTGCAGGCACAGCTGAGAGCCATTGAAACAGATGAGCTGGAATACAAGGATGCCGATATATCCCGATACAGCAGCTTAATTTATTTAAACTTACGAACAGATGCATCGCTTTTCTCCCAGGACAACGAGATTGATGTTTTTTTTGATGGCAAGGAGAAGTTCGATAGCCTGATGCGGGACATTCGCCGTGCAAAGGATCACGTTCATTTAATTTATTATATTGTCCGAGACGATGATTTGGGCACCGAGCTTTCAGATGTGCTGATAAAAAAGGCAAATGAAGGTGTTACCGTACGTTTTTTATATGATGCAATGGGCTCGCGTGGCTTAAGCAAAAAGTATATTAAGCGATTAAGTGCTGCAGGTGTCGAAGTTGAAGCATTCTTCCCTTCGAAGCTGTTTAACTTTAAAATTAATTATCGCAATCACCGTAAATTGGCAATCATTGATAGTAAAATTGGTTATATTGGTGGTTTTAATATCGGCGATGAATATCTCGGCAAAAGTAAAAAATTCGGATATTGGCGTGACACACATTTGCGAGTCAAGGGGTCAATTATTGAAAATATGCAAACCAGATTTATTCTTGATTGGAATCAGGCGTCAAAGAATGATATTCTTTACGAAGATCGTTATTATCAGGCGGAACCTGCTGGTGATGCTGGCATGCAGATTGTCTCAAGCGGACCAGATCAGGAGCTGGAGCAGATTAAAAAGGCTTATATTAAGATGATTTTGGAAGCAAAGGAGTATATTTATATTCAAACACCATATTTTATACCTGATGAGAGTGTACGTGATGCATTAAAAACAGCAGCACTTTCCGGTGTAGATGTGAAGGTGATGATCCCGAATAAGCCAGATCATCCATTTGTATATTGGGCGACACTCTCATATAGTGGCGATCTTTTACAAGCGGGCGGAGAGGTCTATATTTTTCAAAACGGCTTCCTGCATGCTAAAACAATTATTGTGGATGGAAAAATTTCCACGGTTGGAACGGCGAATATTGATGTGCGCAGTTTCCGGTTGAACTTTGAAGTAAATGCCTTTATCTATGATAAAAAAATTACAAAAGAGCTGGAACAAGCATTTCATCATGATATCAATCTTTCCACACAAATGACGAAAAAGCTGTATGATAAACGTTCATTGGGGATTCGTTTTAAAGAATCGATTTCCCGATTATTGTCACCAGTACTCTAATCGGGAGAAATATTTCAGACAAAACAAGAGCAACTAGGAGGACACAATGAAAGCAAAACCCTGTTCAAATTCACTATCTATTAAAACAACACATGTTCACCCACCAGATACAAATGTTCATGGAACTTTATTTGGCGGGAAACTTTTAGCACATATTGATGACTTGGCAGCGATTGCTGCTGTTAAGCATTGCCGGAAGCCTGTCGTAACAGCATCCATTGATTCTGTTGATTTTTTAACCCCTGTAAAAGCGGGAGATGCTATTTTGATTGAGGCCTTTGTCACGTGGACAAGGAAAACGTCAATGGAGGTTTTTGTAAAAGTAATTACAGAAAACCTTGTTACAGAAGAACGGAAAGTTTGTAATACAGCTTTTCTAACATTCGTGGCAATTGATGAGAATGGCAGACCATCTTCAGTGCCGCCAGTTTATCCAGAAACAGAATATGAAAAGTCCCTTCATGAAACAGCAGCAGAACGTGCGGAGGATCGTGGGAACCGCAGAAGAAAATCCAAATCCTTCGCACAAGAAATTGGTTCAGATTATATTTGGGATAAATAAACAAGTCTTGGCTCTGTCATTCCTATTATTAGAGAATGCAGAGCCATCTAAACATTTTATTCTTGATGTTTAAATCGAAAGCGTTTACAATAGAAATGAGGATTCAAAATAATTTGTACTTATCTGGGGAAATACTAGAGGTGTTCCTATGAAAAGTTATGTATTGAAATTAAATAAAAAGGATAGCAAAGAGGCAGTTTTTATAACTGCCTCTTTTTATTTGCTCACTTTACTTTAGTAAAGTGATACTGCGGAGGTGCATCATGATTATTTTAACAGGAAAATCATTATCGATGGAGGAAGTAAAGCGGGTTGTTTTCGATCGGGAAAAAGTACAGCTGGGAAAGGAAGCAAGAGCAAAAGTCTCTAAGAATCGCATGCTTGTGGAGGAGCTGATTAAAGAAAAGCACACAATGTACGGCATTAATACCGGTTTTGGGAAATTCAGCAATATTATTATCCAGGAGGATGACTTAGAAGATCTGCAAATTAATTTAATCCATTCCCATGCATGCGGGGTTGGGGAAGCTTTTTCAGAGACAATTAGCCGAACCATGCTGCTTCTGCGGGCGAATGCATTAGCTCAAGGCTATTCCGGTGTTCGGCCAGCGCTTATTCAGCAATTTATTCATTTTTTAAATGCCGAAATTCACCCAGTTGTCCCTGAACAAGGCTCACTTGGAGCGAGTGGCGACCTCGCGCCATTATCGCATTTGGCACTGGCTCTTTTAGGAGAAGGAGAGGTGTTCTATAAAGGGGAACGCTGTGAGACAATGGCAGCCCTGGAAAAAGAGCGGATTGAGGTCCTTCAGTTAAAGCCAAAGGAAGGGCTGGCACTGATTAATGGTACACAAGCAATGACAGCAGCAGGGGTTGTGCTTTATTTAGAGATGGAGCAGCTGCTTTATCAAAGTGAGCTAATTGCAGCCATCACGTTCGAAGGGCTGCAGGGAGTGATAGATGCTTTTGACCCGGATCTTCATCGTGTTCGCGGTCATCAAGAACAAATTGCTACCGCTTCCCGCTTACGATCCTACTTAAAAGGCAGCAAATTAACGACGAGGCAGGGAGAACTGCGGGTGCAGGATGCATATTCCTTGCGATGTATTCCACAGGTGCTAGGAGCTTGCTGGCAAACCGTTCATTATGCAAAAGAAAAACTGGAAATTGAGATGAATGCTGTGACAGATAATCCGCTGATTTTTTGTGAGGAGAGAAAGGTGATTTCAGGAGGCAACTTTCATGGGGAGCCAATTGCCTTTGCGATGGACTTTATTAAGCTTGGTATTGCGGAAGCAGCCAATATTTCAGAGCGCAGAATTGAACGATTGGTAAATCCGCAGTTAAATGACCTGCCCGCATTTTTAAGTCCCAATCCAGGTCTTGAATCCGGAGCGATGATTATGCAATACAGTGCGGCATCGCTTGTTTCAGAAAATAAAACATTGGCACACCCAGCAAGTGTTGACTCAATTCCCTCATCTGCAAACCAGGAGGACCATGTAAGCATGGGAACGATCGCTGCCCGCCATGCATTAAAAATGCTGGAAAATACGAGAAGAGTCGTGGCAGTGGAATTAATTTGTGCACTTCAAGCATGTGAAATTCGTGGAGTGGAGCACATGGCAGAAGCAACGAGAGACTTTTATGAAAAGGCAAGAGATATTATTTCAAGTATTACCAAGGACCGTATTTTTTCTAAGGATATCGAAAGAACGGCAAGCTGGTTAAAGGAAATGGATGTAAGACAAAAATATAATGAAGGTGGGGAAGAAAAAAATGAAGAAAGTGAAAGCAAAGAAGGGATTAACACTGGAATGTAAAGGCTGGGAGCAGGAGGCAATTTTGCGCATGCTCTATAACAATCTTGATCCTGAAGTAGCGGAAAAACCGGAGGAACTGGTCGTCTACGGTGGAATTGGCAAGGCAGCGAGAAATTGGGAGTCCTTTGACCGAATCGTTGCGACATTGCGTGAGCTTAAAAATGACGAAACCATGCTTATCCAATCCGGCAAGCCAGTTGGTGTTTTTAAAACACATGAAAGAGCGCCAAGAGCATTGATTTCCAACTCAGTGCTCGTGCCTAAATGGGCAAATTGGGAGCATTTTCATGAGTTGGACAGGAAAGGGCTGATGATGTACGGACAAATGACTGCTGGCAGCTGGATTTATATCGGGACGCAAGGAATCCTGCAGGGAACATATGAAACGTTCGCAGCGCTGGCAAAAAAACATTTTTCCGGTTCATTGAAGTCAACGATTACATTAACAGCTGGACTTGGGGGTATGGGTGGTGCCCAGCCGCTGGCAGTCACTATGAATGAAGGTGTTGTTATTGCGGTTGAGGCAGATCCAAAGCGGATTGCAAAACGCATCGAGACAAATTATTGTGATGTACAGACGGATGATATTGCAGAAGCTATAAGTATGGCGCTTGATGCAAAGAAAAAAGGGGAGCCGCTTTCTATCGCTCTGCTTGGCAATGCAGCAGAGGTTCATCATGAGTTTTTAAAGTGGGATATTCCAATCGATATTGTGACAGATCAAACCTCCGCACACGATCCGTTAAATGGTTATATTCCAATTGGCTATTCTGTAGCAGAGGCAGACACACTCCGTAAGCAAAATGAACAGGTCTATGTGCAAAAGGCAAAGGAAAGCATGACGATGCATGTTGATGCCATGCTTCGTTTTCAGCAAAAGGGAGCAATTGTTTTTGATTATGGGAACAATATTCGTCAAGTTGCTTTTGATGAAGGATTAACAAATGCCTTTGATTTTCCTGGCTTTGTGCCTGCTTTTATTCGTCCGCTTTTCACCGAGGGAAAAGGTCCATTTCGCTGGGCGGCATTATCTGGTGACCCGGAGGATATTTACAGGACAGATGCATTGATTAAGGAACTTTTTCCAGAAAATAAAGCACTGATTCGTTGGATTGATATGGCACAGAAGCAGGTAGCATTTCAAGGCTTGCCATCAAGAATTTGCTGGCTCGGCTATGGAGAAAGGAAGAAGATGGGGCTTGCTATCAATGAATTGGTTCGTACGGGAGAATTAAAAGCACCAATCGTTATTGGCCGTGATCACTTAGACAGCGGATCTGTTGCTTCACCAAATCGCGAAACGGAAGCGATGAAGGATGGCAGTGATGCTGTTGCAGATTGGGCGGTATTAAATGCACTGATTAACACGGCAGCAGGAGGCTCTTGGATTTCCTTTCACCATGGCGGCGGTGTAGGAATGGGATACTCGCTGCATGCTGGAATGGTCGCTGTGGCTGATGGCAGTGCGCTCGCGGAGGAAAGGCTGGAACGGGTATTAACGACAGACCCTGGTATGGGAGTAATCCGTCATGCGGATGCTGGCTATGAACAGGCGCTAAACTTTGCTGAAAAAAAGCACATTGTCATTCCCATGCGTGACAGGAAAGGGGAATAGGAATGAAATATGACGTATTAATCAAAAATATTGGTGAGTTATTACCTATGGATCAAGTCGGACCGGTGAAAGGCACGGCAATGAATCAATTAACAATTATCCCTGACGCAGCACTTGCAATCAAGGATGGAAAAGTTGCTTGGATTGGCAAGACGGAGGATGCTGCATCACTGGATGCTATAAAAGTAATAGATGCAGAAAATAATCTGGTAACCCCTGGTCTTGTTGAAGCACATACACATCTAGTTTTTGGCAGTTCTAGGGAAAAGGAAATGGCGCTTAAGCAGCAGGGTATGGATTATCTGGAAATTTTAAAACAGGGTGGGGGGATTTTATCCACTGTCAACGCAACGAGAGCGGCTTCTTTTGGGGAGTTATATGACAAAGCCCGCTTCCATCTTGATCGCATGCTGATGCATGGGATGACAACCGTTGAGGCGAAAAGCGGTTATGGATTAGACAGGGAAACAGAAATAAAGCAGCTCGAGGTAGTAAAAGCACTAAGTGAAAACCACCCGATTGAGCTGGTATCCACTTTCTTGGGAGCCCATGCAATACCACCGGCATATCAGGATAATCCCGAAGGCTTTCTGGAGGAGATGCAGGCATTATTTTCAGAGATTAAGGGAAAAGAACTAGCTGAATTTGTTGATATTTTTACAGAAACAGATGTATTTACTGTTGAACAATCACGGGCATTTCTATTAGCCGCAAAACAAGCAGGCTTTCAGGTGAAAATTCATGCAGATGAAATTGATACACTTGGCGGAACAGAGCTTGCGGTGGAGGTTGGTGCAATTAGCGCAGAGCATTTGGCAGTGACCTCAGATGAGGGGATTAAACAGCTTGCAGCTTCAAATACAATTGGTGTAATTTTGCCAGGAACTAGCTTTTACCTTGGGAAGGATACTTATGCGCGAGGGCGGCAAATGATTGATACAGGAGCAGCAATCGCAATTTCCACAGATTTTAACCCTGGCAGCTCTGTAACAGAAAATCTTCAGCTGATTATGTCGCTTGCAGCATTAAAGCTAAAGCTGTCTCCAGCGGAAATCTGGCATGCCGTTACAGTAAATGCAGCACATGCAATAAATCGTGGCGATACTGCCGGTTCATTGGCAGTTGGACGAAATGCAGATATTGTTATTTGGGATGCGCCTAATCATCAATATATTCCATATCATCATGGCGTCAATCATGCAAATACGGTTTTTAAAAATGGTGAAATTGTCTTCGCTAGACCGGGGATTGCTTGAATGATGTGCATAGTGGTGCGGTAATTCGTTGGGAAATGCTTTATGCTAGTAATTATCTAAAATATTAACTGGCAAGCAGACTGTTCACGAAAGGCAGACAGTATAAAATAATCCGTGGGAATCTAACACTTTTCCCGCGGATTGAAGTTTTATTTTATTTATCGCAGTGTAACGGAATGCGCGACTCCCACTTCAAGAAATAAGGAGACACTTTTAATAGTGGGAGAACGGGCAGCCAGTAACGACCCGATTGGCTCAACTAACATTCAGTGGGGATGAAAAGAACCCCCACACTGAACTTTATTTACCGTCTGCAGCTATTTCTTCTGGCGTAATATAATGATCGGCCCAGGATTGTATTTCCTGGATAACTGGTTCAAGCGCACGGCCTTTCTCGGAAAGTGAGTATTCAATCCGCACTGGAAATTCAGAATATATATTCCGTTCTACGATGCCTTCTTTTTCAAGCATTTTCAAGCGATCAGAGAGCAATCTGCCACTAATAGGTAAATCAGCTTCCATTTCTGAGAATCGCTTTGTCCCTTTGAGTAAATCAAATAGAATCAAGCCTACCCAGCGAGTACTTAATAAGCTCATCGCCTTCTCAAAACGTGGACATAAGATTTCCTCCATATTGATCACCTCATTCTTTTTAATCTCTACCTAAAATTTATCATAGATTACGTATGATTAGCAAACACAGTAATTACAAAAAGTAACTTAATAATAGTTTAACATAAAAGCTTCTTTTCGTAAATCAGTTATTCTGCAGCAATATAACAGTAATTAGTTGGTGAATTTAATGATTTGTGAAATAATAGGAAGTAAGAATTCTTAATTGGAGGTTAAAAGATGGTAAGTCAAGAGTTACAAGAAAAATATGCAGAGCTAGCTTTAAAAACGGGTGTTAATATTCAGAAAGGCCAGGCTTTAATGATTAACGCACCACTTGAAGGTGTTGATTTTACAAAGATTGTTGTGAGAAAGGCATATGAATTAGGTGCAAAGGATGTTCATATAAACTGGAATGATGATGAATTATCTCTGTTGAAATATGAAAATGCACCAGATGAAGTAATTGAATCCTTTCCAGAATGGCGTGTCAAGCTTCAAGAAGGGTATGCCGAAGATGGAGCAGCAGTTCTAAATATTCGCTCCACAAATCCTGATTTATTAAAGGATATCGATCCTGTTCGGGTTGCAAAAGCAAATAAAGCATCCGCTGAAGCATTGGTGAACTTCCGTCAATATACAATGAACGACCGGATTCCTTGGTCAATTATCTCGATTCCATCTAAGGATTGGGCACAAAAGATTTTCCCTGATAAATCTCCTGAAGATGCAGTGGAAAGCCTTTGGGAAGCAATTTTAAAAATTGTTCGTGTTGACCAGCCAGATCCAATTGCTGCCTGGGATGAGCACAATGCAACATTAAGAAAAGCACATGAAGTACTGAATAAGAAAAATTACAAAAAGCTTATTTTCAAAGCCCCCGGAACTGATTTGGAGTTGGAATTACCAGATGGCCATATTTGGAAAGGCGGCTCTGCTGTTGCGGAAACAGGGGCAACATTTAATCCAAATATGCCAACGGAGGAAGTATTCTCTTTGCCACATAAATATGGTGTAAATGGTACAGTGGCAAGTACAAAACCTCTAAACTATAGTGGCAGCCTAATTGATAATTTTAATCTTACATTTAAAGATGGTCAGGTTGTTGATTTTGAAGCAGAAGTAGGTGAACAAGTACTGAAGCACTTGCTTGAATCGGACGAGGGCGCTCGCCGACTCGGAGAAGTTGCCCTTGTGCCAGATGAATCTCCAGTATCTCAATCTGGATTAATTTTCTATAACACCTTGTTTGATGAAAATGCGTCCTGCCACATCGCACTAGGAAAAGCTTACCCAACTAATTTAGAAGGTGGCTCATCCATGAGTGATGAGGAGTTAGATAAGCATGGTGTAAACGATAGCTTAGTACACGTCGATTTCATGATTGGCTCCGACCAGCTGGACATCGATGGCGTGCAGCAAGATGGCACAACAGAACCCGTTTTCCGTAATGGAACATGGGCACTGAATGTAAAAGGCGAATAATTAATAATCATATACTCCTCTGGTTTGCCTGCCAGGGGAGTATTTTAATTTTCTTCATTATAGCTCTGTATGCAGATGTACTTAGGTGAGGGCGTGCTGGCTGGTGCGCAAATATTTGCTTTGCTGAGGCTGGTTTCCGGGCGAGCGTCTCGCTGTTTGCCGCCTCCTGGGTTTCCCGGCGCGCATCAAATGACCGAACCCGCGCATCAAACGTTCGTCCCCGCGCATGAAAGTGAGTTGGCCGCGCGAACATGGTGCTGATGCGCGGCTAACTCACTTTCATGCGCGGCAATTTCCATTCATGCGCGGGTAAACATGTTTGGTGCGCGCCTTTTTGTCGAACCTGCGCACCCCTTTCAACTTTCTCGAGCAAAAATAATAAAAAAAGTTTGAGAGTAGCGCTGTCATGGACAAAAATAGCAAAAATGCGAAAAAACGTCCGAGAGAAGCGCTGTCATGGACAAAAATAGCAAAAATGCGAAAAAACGTCCGAGAGAAGCGC
>DAMDKS010000013.1:0-11554 GCA_032085455.1 Oceanobacillus sp. | reverse complement strand
TGTCATGGACAAAAATAATGAAAATGCGAAAAATTGTCCGAGAGAAGGGCTGTCACGGACAAAAATAGCAAAAATGCGAAAAATTGTCCGAGAGAAGGGCTGTCACGGACAAAAATAATAAAAATCCAAAAAAACGTTCGAGAGAAGCTCCCTCACAAGCAAAAATCACAAAAATGCAAAAAAAACATTGAGAGAAGCCCCCCTCACGTCCCAAAAATAACGAAAATCAGAAAAGCACCGAACATTCCACTCAGACATCAGCTCGTCCGCCGCTCCACTCCATCTTCCTGCACATCCATGATTTCCTCACCCCCCAGCCCTCGCTCCCTCACCACGATTCCCAGCAAAAAAAGAACGGATATATCTACATATATCCATTCTTCACTAGCACGGCTTTTATCATTGTATAGCTATATTCTTCAGGCAGCTGTTCCTTTAATGGTTTTAACTTTTCTTCAGCAATCTGCTCACGTGCGGTAATAATTTCTGCTTCTTGTTCATCATTAAAAAATATATTCCAAGCTACCGGATAGCCATCCTTAAACGCTTTGAAAATATGATTTTCAATGGTACGCTCCGAGAACGCGCGAATTGCTGCGATGTCCTTAAATGTTTTGCCAGATTGGAAAAGCTTATAACTAACAAGATGACTGGGACCTTCCTCTTTTTCCTTTCTTTTCCTAAACTTAGGTGTATCAGAAATAAGAACTTTTTGCTGCACATCCGGATTTCTCTTCCGCCAATCCTGAATGAGACGCATAAAAGTAGCCCCATATTGTTGGAATTTCATTTGTCCGATCCCTTTGATAGCAAGCATTTCTTCTTCTGTAGTAGGGAAATAGCGGCTTAGCTCCTTCAAGGTTGCATCAGAAAAGAGAATATATGGGGGTACATTCTTTTCATCAGCAATTTGCTTTCGCAAGGCACGTAATTCGGAAAATAAATCAGCATGGAAATCTGCTTCAGATGTTATTGGAATTGGGGCGGTATACATTTCCACCCGGCGTTCACCTTTTAAAACGGGTACAGAATTGCGATTCAGCTTTAGAATAGGGAAGCGGCCTTCTTCAATTGCAAGCAGTTTTTCGGCAATTAGAAAGTGAATCATTTCTGTTAATTCCTTTTCTGTATAGGCTGAGAGCAGACCATAGGTAGAGAGACGATTCATCCGGAATTCCTTTATCTTTTTATCCTTTGATCCCTTTAGCACCTTAGCTGTCATGCTCGCACCAAAACGTTCATCCATTCGCTTGACACAGGATAAGATCATTTGTGCTTCTTCCGTAATATCGGTTTTATCCTGAAGATCTGTACAATTACTGCAGCGGTCACAGTTCGCTTTCGTCACCGTATCATCAAAATATTCAAGAATAAAATTCGTTAAGCAGCTATGGGTATGACAATAGTTAACCATCGCTTGCAGCTTTCGGTATTCATTTTGCTTTGCTTCATCCTCCATCATCGATTGTTCAATTAAAAATTTCTGAAGCTGGATATCCTGTGGGGAGAATAATAAGATACAATCACTCGGTTCACCATCACGTCCTGCTCTTCCAGCTTCCTGATAATAGGACTCTATATTCATTGGCATTGCATAGTGAATAACAAAACGAACGTTTGATTTATCGATTCCCATCCCAAAAGCGTTTGTTGCAATCATGACAGAAACCTGGTCATGCAGAAAATCGGATTGGGCAGTTTTTCGCTCCGATTCTGACAGGCCAGCATGATATTTAGAAACGGATAGACCACGACTGGCGAGCTGTTCATAAAGCGAGTCAGTCTGTTTTCTCGTTGCCGTGTAAATGATGCCAGACTCATCGGCATGCTCAGCTAAAAAGGAACGAATATAGGTTGCTTTATTTTTCCCCTTTACTAAATGGAAGGAGAGGTTCTCTCTTTCGAACCCCGTATTAATTGTATGTTTATCAGATATTGCCAAAAGCGATCGGATATCAGCAATAACCTCTTCTGTTGCCGTTGCTGTTAAAGCAACAAACACCGGAATATTGCCAAGCTCCTGCAAGCGTGGCACGATTGAACGATAGCTTGGTCTAAAATCATGCCCCCATTGTGAGATACAATGCGCCTCGTCAAAGGCGACAAGACTAATATTTGTATAGCGCATTTGCTCTGTAAAAGTAAATGACTCGAAGCGCTCTGGCGCTACATAAACAAATTTATAACGCTCCTCAGCAATATCACGTAATCGCTGTTGCTGCTCACTTGCGGAAAGTGAGCTATTTATGTATGTTGCTGGTACCCCTAAGGACTGTAAAGCATCAACCTGATCCTTCATTAGAGAAATAAGCGGGGAAATGATGATTGCAGTGCCTGCCATTGAGAGTCCGGGGATTTGATAGATTAAAGATTTTCCACCGCCAGTAGGCATGACAGCAAGCGTATTCTGAAGCTGTAAAATATGAGAAATCGCTTCCTGCTGACCAGGACGGAAGGATTCAAAGCCGAAGTAGGTTTGCAGAAGATTTTTTTCTTTAACAAGCATTTTCTTTCCACTCCTTTCCATACGTACATCCTAACATAAAAAGAATTTAATGTAATCTATCATTAATAGCAGGGAAAAAGTAAATTTCATCAATTAGCAAAATCAATCTTAAATTGTCATGAGGCCCGTATCATCATTTTATAAAAATGAAACATAAAAGTTTAAATAAAAAGAATTTATTTTCATTTGATTTTATTATTTACAATGTATTGCTTCCCCTTTAGAATATAGCGTAAATCAATTAGGGCAAAAGGAGGGAGAAGCTTGGTTTCTTCACTATTATTTGAAGTTATGATCATTGGCTTGCTGGGTATCGGCTCTCAATGGCTTGCATGGCGATATCGCATGCCTGCAATTGTTATTATGGCGATAGCTGGTTTGCTTATTGGTCCAATTTTTGGCGTGATTAATCCAGAAGAACATTTTGGTTCATTATATAGTCCAATCATATCAGTTGCAGTGGCAATTATATTATTTGAAGGCAGCTTGAATTTAAACTTTCATGAGCTCCGGGATGTGGGCAGACCAATATTTCGAATTTCCACGATTGGCGCATTTATTGCGTGGATACTCGGGTCCTTGACAGCTCACTATATTGCAGGACTTTCCTGGGCGGTTGCCTTTGTAATCGGCGGTTTATTTATTGTTACGGGACCAACCGTAATTATGCCTTTGCTTCGTCAGTCGAAGTTAAAATCAAGGGTGGCAAAAATTCTCAAATGGGAAGGGATTGTAGTTGATCCAATTGGTGCACTGCTAGCTGTTTTTGCCTTTGAAATTATCGTATTTATTACAGCGGATAATCCAGATGGCACCAAGCTGTTCCTGTTTTTTGCCGCATCATTATTTGCGATATTTATTGGCTGGCTTTGTGGTAAAGGGTTAGGCTGGTTGTTTGAAACAGGATATATTCCAGAATTCCTGAAATCACCTGCAGTTATTGTAATCGTTATTTTTTGCTTTACGCTAGCTGATTTAATTATGCATGAGACAGGTCTGCTTTCCGTTACAGCGATGGGGATTACATTAGCGAATATGGGGATTAGTTCCATATCAGATATGCGGCATTTTAAGGAAAATATTTCAGTTCTGCTTATTTCAACCATTTTTATTATGCTGACAGCATCACTCGAAATAGAAACATTGCTGCGTATTTTTAACCCGAATATTATTGGCTACGTGTTACTTATGATGTTTGCCGTTCGCCCGTTGTCTATATTTCTTTCAACAATAGGAACGGGGCTGTCATTCAATGAAAAGGCACTTGTTGGCTGGATTGCACCCAGAGGTATTGTTGCACTGACTGTTTCAAGTTATTTTGCTTCTATCTTGCTGGAAGCGGGGTATCAGGATGCAGAGATTCTGACAACATTAACCTTTGCACTAGTGTTCTTCACGGTCGTGTGTCACGGCTTTTCAATCGGCTGGCTTTCTAAAAAGCTGGATCTTTCCATGGAAGGAGAGCCTGGTGTTCTAATTGCCGGAAGCAATCGCTTTAGCGTAGAGCTGGCAAAGACCTTGAGAAAAAGTGGGAGACCCGTACTTATTGTAGACAGCTCGTGGGAGAGTTTGAAAAGAGCAAGAGAAGCAGGGATTGATTACTATCATAGCCTGTTACTATCAGAGCAAACAGAATATAATTTGAATACAATCCCGTATGAATATTTGCTAGCTCTGACCGATGATCATGCTTATAATTCGCTCATATGCACTACGTTTATGCCTGAGTATGGCAGGACAAATGTTTTTAAGGTAAGCCCTTATCAGATGATTGGGAAGGGGTATTCAGCTGAAATGGTTTCCAAGGTTGGGGGAAGAATTTTATTCGATAGAAAATTTAGCTTCGAGGATTTAAATGATAAACTTGAGGCAGGATATGTTTTTCGTCAGACTACATTAACCGAGCAATACAGCTATGAGCAATACAAACGGGAAAAGGATGATTCAACAGTATTCTTATATCTGATCAAACCTTCCGGACAGCTCAAATTTTATTCAGAGGAGATGCGTACAGTCCCAGCAACAGGAGATAAAATCGTCAGTTTGACCCCTCCTTTAAAAGAGAAAGAAAAAATCCAAACAAAATTAAAAGCACAACGCACAGAAAATGGGGGATAAGTAATAAGAAGAAGCGTGAATTCTGCATTTCACGCTTCTTCTAATGCATCGAGCATACGGTTGACTTCAGCAATTTCCCCTTCCAAACGAATTAATTGTTCTTCCGCTGAAGAGACTCTGCCTCGTACATACTCCAATTTATCCATATCACTTTGAATCCGAACATAATCCGACTTCAATTCATCTAATTTTGCTTGTAGCTCTCCCTTTGTCATTTTTTTCTCCCCTTTTTAGAAGTTATGCCTAACTGCTTCCCATTATAGCAGGGCTTCCTCTTTATTTCTCTTTGAATCAACATATGTTTCATAGAAATGCGTGATGATTGTCCGGATTACAGCATAGAATGGGACGGCAAAAAGAATACCGATAAACCCTGCAATACTTCCGGCTGCTAAAATAACAGTGACAATCGTTAGTGGATGTAAATGTAATACCTGGCCCATGACATTTGGGGAAACGAGGTTACTCTCCAATTGTTGTGCAACAATCATAATAATTGATACCCAGACTAGATTCATTGGATCCTGAAACGCACCTATTATTAATGCGGGAGTCACCGCAAGAAAAGGACCTAAATACGGTATCACATTCGTAACCATTCCAAATAATGCAAGTGCTACTGCGTACTCTAAATCGATAATCCAATAGCCTATAAGCAAAAGCACCCCAACAAAAAAACTGACAATTAGTTGCCCTTGAATAAAAGAGGTTAAAACATTATCAATTTTCATCAGCAAACTGCGGATATTCGCTGCTTTTTTTCTAGAGAAAAATTGGATAATAAAAGGTACTAATTTTTCCCCATCCTTCAACATAAAAAATAAGAAAAATGGAATCAAAACGATTCCAGCTATAATACTGATGACTTGACCGATAAAGCCGCTGATAAATCCAATCGTATAGTTTACAATATCTTCAATATACGAAGGAATGTTATTTGTAAAATCATTTAGTGCATTTAATACCTGTTCGGGAATGCTAGTATAATTGTCTTGCCAGTAAGAAATAAAATCCTGTGCCACGTTGATCATTGCTGGAATGCTTTTCATCAGGTTGGTCGTCTGGTCGCGGACAATTGGCCAAATATACATAACGAAGAGAAAGGCAGCCAACAGAATGACAATGAAGACCAAGATAATAGCAATGATTCGATGGATCTTAAATCGTTCAAAAAAATTCATTAATGGTTTCGTTAAATAGTAAAGAATTCCAGCACCGATGATTGGAAATGCAACTGCACCAATTACTTTAAAAATTGGCATAAAAATGAAATCTGCAGCCGATACTAATAAAATTAAGAGAAATATTAAAATCAACCCAGCTAACACTTCAAAAAATCTTTTATTTTTCAGCATGTATCCCCACCTTCTCTATTATTTAAAGAAATTCCAATTCATTCTACTATTTTACCCATAAATGATTATAATAGAAAGTGTTGATTATTATTATTAACGTAAAATAGTATCTTATTCAAAAATAGTAAAAGATTAATAGAATCTTCAATATCCGGTGTGTTACTATTAGACTATATACGATGTAAAGGGGAATACATATGGCTAAAAGCTGGGAAAAGGTCTATGAACAATGGACTCATTTTCAAGATTTAGATGGTGACCTAAAAAAAGAGTTAGAAGAAATGCAAACGAATCAGGAGCAGCTTGAAGATGCTTTTTATCAGGAGCTGACCTTTGGTACGGGTGGAATTCGGGGTGTGCTTGGTCCCGGAACCAATCGTATGAATATATATACTGTCAGAAAAGCAGTTCAAGGACTGGCAAATTATTTAAAGGAATACGGTATAAATGTAAAACAGCGTGGTGTGGTAATTGCATACGATTCAAGATATATGTCAAAAGCTTTTGCAGTAGAAGCAGCACGTGTCTTAGGTGTACATGGGATACGCGCCTATGTCTTTCAATCGCTGAGACCAACGCCATTACTCTCTTTTGCCGTTCGTTATTTAGGGACAGCGGCAGGGATTATGATCACAGCCAGTCATAATCCGCCAGAATATAATGGTCTCAAGGTTTATAATGAAAAAGGCGGCCAAATTACCCTGGAAGAAGCAGAAAAGATTATCGCAGAAATCCAGAATATTGATGATGGACTTTCCATCCCAGTGCTTGCCCAGCAAGATTTAGAAAAACAGCAATTATTAAACTGGGTAGCTGATGAGGTTGATTTGGCATATTTAGATCGCCTGCATACCATTACACGTATGGATGAAGCTGCCTTTAAAGAGTCTAAAGACTTAAAGGTTGTTTATACACCACTTCATGGCACAGGAACGGACTTAGTGAAGCAGGGATTGGCACAAATGAATTTTTCAAATGTGACAATTGTGGAAGAACAGGCTGTTCCTGACCCGGAATTTTCGACAGTGGAATCACCTAATCCTGAGGAGCATCAAGCATTCAAGCTCGCAATGGCATATGGTGAAAAGACAGATGCGGCTATTCTCTTAGCAACAGATCCTGATGCAGACCGGCTTGGAGTAGCGGTGAAAAACCCAGCAGGTAACTACATTGTTCTAACAGGAAATCAGCTCGGGTCTTTACTTTTGGACTATATTCTGATGCATACCGATTCGAATATTTTCCGAAATGCACGTATGATTAAGACCGTAGTCACGACTGAACTCGGCAGGGCAATTGCTGATTCTTATCATGTAGAAACAATTGAAACATTAACAGGCTTTAAATATATCGCAGAAAAAATAGCGGAATTTGATGCTACCGGGGAAACTTTCATTTTTGGTTATGAAGAAAGCTATGGCTATTTAATTAGTGGATTTGTCCGCGATAAGGATGCAGTTCAAGCTGCAGTTCTCACTGCCGAAATGGCAAATTATTGGAAATCACAAGGTAAATCAGTGCTGGAGGCTCTTGAAGCTCTCTATGAAAAGTATGGCTATTATCTGGAGAGTATGGCTTCTCTGAAGCTGGAAGGAAAGGAAGGCGCAAAGCAAATCGGACAAATTATGGAGAAAATCCGCAGTAATCCGTTTAAAGAAATTGCCGGATTTACCGTAGAAAAAATCGAAAACTATGTAACAAGCGAGAGATTGCTTGTTACAGATGGCAGTATAGAAAAAATTTCCCTTCCGAAAGAGAATATGATGAAGTTTATTTTAAATGAAAATGCCTGGATTTGTTTCCGTCCATCCGGAACAGAACCAAAGTTAAAATATTATTATGGAGTATGCGGCACCAGTCAGGAAGACAGTCAAACAAAATTAGCAGCACTCAAAAAAGTATTAGATGAAGTTATTTCCAGTATATGAAATGCAATATAATTGCATCACAGTTTGACCAGTTAAATTGACTTTTTATAAAAAGTAATGTTTAATTGAGATAATATAAGATTCCTAAAGGGGAGTAGCTGTACAATCTAAGTCGTCATTACGAGATGAAATCTCCGGCTTAATTGGCAACAACCGTTGTTAGCGAGACCTTTACCAGATGCAGGTAAAGGTCTTTTTCTATGGTCTTTATCTAATGATAAGACCTTTTTTTATTGGCTAAAAGAGGGTAATGTGTATGAATGAAGTAAAATATTCCCAAGCTAATAAGGTCAGGGTGACGGAGCGGTTTCTTAAAGCCAAAGTAAGGATGGTTAATATGAAAGTGGGAGAAGGGGTGAGTGCCAACTATGGGTGCAGAACTGATTTTAGAATATTTGTGGGTATTGCTTGTTTTAATAGGACTTGAGGGCCTTTTAGCGGCAGATAACGCACTTGTATTAGCGATTATGGTTAGACATCTACCAGAAAAACAGCGTAAAAAAGCATTATTCTATGGACTGGCAGGTGCATTTGTTTTACGCTTCGTGTCTTTATTCATCATTTCATTTCTTGTTAATGTATGGTGGATTCAAGCATTAGGAGCAATTTACTTATTAGGAATTTCCTTTAAAAACCTGTATGAGCGTTTTAAACCGAATAAAGATACGAAAAATAAAAAGGTGCAGGAAATTAAGATTTATGAGGCTTCACCAAAGGAATTCTGGCTTACTGTCGTTAAAGTTGAATTTGCAGATTTAGCTTTTGCGATTGATTCCATTCTAGCCGCAGTAGCATTAGCGGTAGCCCTCCCACATACAGGCCTAGGTGAAATTGGCAGCCTTGATACGGCACAATTTATTGTCATCTTTGCAGGGGGAATGATTGGGCTGATTATTATGCGATTTGCTGCCAATATATTTGTTAATCTCTTGACAAAACGGCCAGGTCTAGAAATTGCAGCTTTCATCATCGTTGGCTGGGTAGGTATTAAATTAGCAGTTCTTGTATTAGCACATCAAGATATTGGTTTGATTCCATATGCTTTCCCTCACTCCACAGCATGGAAAGCAACCTTCTACATTGTGCTCGTCTTAATCGCAGTGATTGGCTGGTTTTCATCGAAAGAGAAAACAGAATAATATTTTATGAAAGAGTGAGCAGGGCATTATCCCTGCTTTTTCCTTTTTCTATAGCTAAAAATAAAATTATGCTACAATAATCTTGAGGTGATTAAATGGCAGAACATCATTTTCATTTAAAAGCAGCGTGGCCAGGTGGAAGAAATAATGCTGGCACAATCGATGCAGGAAATTTACAAACAAAAATCTCTATTCCAAAAGAAATGGACGGTCCTGGTGTAGGAACAAATCCAGATGAAATGCTGCTTGGGGCTGCGGCGACCTGTTATATTATCACACTAGCAGCAATGATAGAAAGGGCGGAGCTGCCCCTCAAGGAAATGTCACATGAAGCAGAAGGAATAGTCGATGTGACAAATGGAGTATTTACATATAAAAAAATCATTCACAAACCCACAGTTGTTCTGACGGAAGCTGCAACAGAAAGAGATTTTAGTAAATTAATGGCCTTAGTTGAAAAGGCGGAAAAGAACTGTATGATTTCCCGCGCTATCCAAGGAAATGTGGAGCTGGAATTACAGCCAAATTTAAGCTAACTGAATAGATGGAAAAAGTAATTCTGCTGAGAATAGGTATTTTTCTATTTTTAGCAGAGTTTTTTTATGTGCTGCATAAGATTAATAAAGAGACAAAAGAGGAATAGTAAAAGAGATAGTTCAGTTTGGAGGTGCAGGCATTTTTTTGCTGAAAAGGAATGACAATTACGCTTTTTTCATTAAATAATCTGAGAAAGAAATAAATTTACTTACCAAAATTTATTTCTTGCACAAATGGATGAATGCCTGTATAGTCTATATCACAGTAATCTTATAGGAATACAATTTAAAGGAGGAAAAAAGAATGGATGCTGTTTTCATAATGATTAATATTATAGTTTTACTCGCTATTATTGGTGTTTTAATATATATGCAGAAAAAGCATATTTCTTTTGCTAAGCGTGTATTTACGGCAATGGGTATAGGAATTGTACTCGGTGCGATTCTGCAGGCGATTTATGGTGCTGACTCAGAAATTTTAATAGGAACACTTGATTGGTATGGCATTGTCGGCAGTGGTTATGTGCGCTTATTAATGCTCATCGTTGTACCACTTGTGATGGTTTCTATTATTCGTGCAATAATTAATTTGGAAAAAACGAAGCAGCTGGGGAAGATGGCAGCCTGGATAATCGGTATTCTAATCAGTACGACATTGATTGCGGCAGTTGTCGGCATCAGTACAGCTTTAATATTTGATTTAAATGCAGAACAAATTGAGGCAGGTCATGCTGAAAATGAGCAGGCAGCTTCGATAGAGGAACGATATGCATCAATTGAAGATCAAACAACACCAGAACGCATTTTAAGTTTTATTCCAAATAATGTTTTCCTTGATATGACAGGGGAACGGCCGACATCTGTAATCGGAGTTGTGATATTTTCACTTATTGTCGGAGTCGCCGTGCTTGGTGTCAGGAGAAAGCAGCCAGAGCACGCAGAACTGTTTGTTAAAATGGTCAATGCAGTTTATAGCGTTGTCATGAGAATAGTAACATTAATTCTTCGTTTAACTCCATTTGGCGTACTAGCAATGATGACCAATATGGTTGCCACAACAAATTATCAGGGAATACTAGAACTGGGTAAATTTGTTCTTGCGTCATATGTTGCACTCCTTGTGATGTTTGTGATTCATCTAGTCTTAGTATCTGTTTTTGGTTTAAATCCAATGACATATGTGAAAAAGGCAATTCCAGCACTTATCTTTGCCTTTACATCCCGTTCCAGTGCAGGAACAATCCCAATTAATGTTCAAGCACAGAAAAATGGGCTTGGAGTAGATGATGGATCCGCAAATATTTCCGCATCATTTGGGGCAACAATGGGACAGAATGGCTGTGCTGGTATTTATCCGGCGATGCTTGCGATTATGATTGCACCAACTGTTGATATTAATCCATTGTCGTTTGATTTCTTAATTCAGCTTGCTTTAATTACGGCAATTAGTTCATTTGGTGTGGCTGGTGTTGGTGGCGGAGCAACATTCGCCGCAATTATTGTCCTTTCATCCATGGGACTTCCAGTCGGCCTTGCAGGTCTCCTCATTTCCGTTGAAGCATTGATTGACATGGGACGTACAGCAATTAATGTTAATGGCTCCATGGTTGCCGGCACATTAACATCCAAGTTTCTCGGGAACCATGACGCAAATAAGTTTAATGATAAGAACGCCGTTGCAGACCAAGCAACAATTTAATCAAGCATACTGTAAAAAGACTGTCTTCCACAGGAGGCAGTCTTTTTCACGTGGATAAGAGCAGTGCTCTAATGCTAATGCATAATAAAAATGCGAAAAAAGCTTCGTGAGAGTCGTTCTCGCGTTCAAAAATAATGAAATTTTTGGAAAAGACATCGAGAGAAGCGTTGTCACGGACAAAAATAACAAAAATGCAAAAAAACGTCCGAGAGAAGCGTTGTCACGGACAAAAATAATAAAAATCCGGAAAATTGTCCGAGAGAAGGGCTGTCA